>NZ_MTAV01000136.1 GCF_002154695.1 Nostoc sp. T09 | reverse complement strand
ATTAGTAAGAATATTATCTTCTAATTGATTGTCTTCATCTACTGAGAAACTATCCTCAACAGCTACAGGTGGATCGTTAACAGCGATATATCCTATATTTTCAATATAGCCAATCCCAGGACTACCGTCTTCATTGTAGAAGTATAAAATACTTAGATCTTGATCTACATTAATAACGCCATCTTTGTTTAAATCAATGACTAATGTAGTTCCATCTCTTTGACTACCAATTAATTCTGCTTGTAGTTTGTTATTAAGTATTTGTACTTCCGTTTGGTAGTTCTCTTTAGCGAAAAAATAGTCGCCGTCTTGTGTCGGGTTCTCTTGAAAAGCTTCTTGATAAATTACGAGAGTATCATCTCCTCCTCCATCAACTAAACCTAATGGATTTTGATGGTTACCCCAATCGTTAATAATCGTACCAGCGCTATTAGAACCCAGTGAAATGCGGTAGATATCATCACCTCCGCCACCAGCTAGGGTGTCCTTTCCGCCTCCACCATCTATGACATCATTGCCACCATTTCCAGCAACAATATCATTTCCATCACCACCATAAAGAGCATCATGGTTTATTCCACCTCCAATGGTGTCATTACCTCCTCTTCCATAGACCAAGTCAGTACCAGTATTAACCAGAATCAAATTATCTTGAGATGTGCCTAAAACCTTATGATTCCTGCCATTTAAGACGTTAACATAGTCATTTCCCTGACCTCGCGCAGCAATATCAACCACGAAATAGGATACTGCTTGTTCCAGCTCAACTAAATTTCCATCAAGATTGACTGTTGCTGAGTCGTCCTCTACTCTTAGCACCTGTAGCTGGCTTTCATTTAGTGTCTCTCCACGTACAAAAGCCGCAAAAATATCCCCTTCATCACCAGGTGCATCAGTGGTATTAATTTGGGTATCAACCCAATGACCAAATTCTTCCAGTAAAACACGAGCGATCGCTCCTACATCTCCCTGATTATTTATGATAAATTCCTGTGATAGATAAATCTTATTCGTAGCAGCCGCAAAAGCTCCATTAGCCCCATTGATATCTGCTGCATCTCGAATTTCTATCTCAGGAAAATCACTGAAATCATTTGCTGACCACGCCGTTCTCAATGAGTCAACATTAGCACCCTCGCCAAAAGCGATCGCCATCTTTTGACCAAAATCAGGCTCACTGGTAAAAGTTTGTAAGTTTTCCTGTGCTAAAAATAAAGCTTGTTCTACGGGAATTAACTGTGTCGGGTCAAGAATTAAAGAAGACTTTACAATTAATTTGTTACCAAGGCTATTTGCATTTTTCATATTCGGCTGCTTTGTTGGGTGGGAAGATAATTGGCTCAGATTCTTCGGCTGAAACTTTCCCTCGGCAAATTATACTATTGAAATTACAGTTGAAAGGTCAGAAAAGGTCAGGAGAAAGTCGGATCTTGTTAGTAAATTTACGTAAACTTATTAAAATAGCAAAAACTATAGTGCGAATATCATAGTTAACCAAGTATTTTTACGTGCTGAATGACAATTGAAGAAGCGATCGCACTAGTCGAGCAAGTATTGAAACGGGGACGCTTAACAAAAGTTCAAGATATTGTCTTTCGTCAGTCTTGGGAAGGACGAACATACTTAGACATGGCTGTAGAGTCAGATTACGACCCTGGTCACATCAAAGATGTTGGTTCCGAACTATGGCGATCGCTCTCTCAAGCTTTAGGTGAAAAAGTTACCAAGAATAACCTGCACGGAGTATTAAAACGAAGCGTACAACAGCAAAATAATACAACCGCCTCCTCGGCTCTCAATCAACAACCCTCCAATTCCCATGCAGACTGGGGAGATGCTCCTGATGTACCAGTGTTCTTTGGTCGCACAGAAGAACTAGAGCTATTGGAGAATTGGATTATTCGCGATCGCACTCGATGTGTGGCAATTGTGGGAATGCGTGGTATTGGCAAAACTCATCTTTCTCTGAAACTTGGATTGGGTGGGATTGGCAAAACAGACTTATCACTTCAGTTAGCCAAGGGTATCCAAGATGAGTTTGAGTTTGTGATTTGGCGATCGCTTCTCAATGCTCCTCCCCTGTCTGACTTACTTGCCGATTTAATTAAAGTACTTTCCAGGCAGCAGCAGATAACACTACCAGACACAATTAGCCAACGCATTTCTTTGTTGCTCCAATATCTGAGAACCCACCGATGTCTCCTAATCCTAGATAACGCTGAAACGCTTCTACAAGCCGGAGATCCCATCGGTCGGTATCTAGCTGACTATGAAGATTATGGACAGTTAATTAAACAAATTGGGGAAGTCCCTCATCAAAGTTGCTTACTGCTCACAAGCCGCGAAAAACCCCAAGAACTCATTTTAATGGATGGGCCAACTCGTCCAGTGCGCTCTCTGATGTTACAGGGGTTGGATATTGAAGCTGGAAAACAGATTATTGCAGAGCTTGGCGATTTTACAGCTAGTGAAGACGACTGGCGGGAGTTAATTCAGCTTTATAATGGCAATCCTTTAGCACTGCAACTAGTTGGCAAACACATCCTAGAAGTATTTTTTGGCAGTATTGCCGATTTTTTAAAAGAAGGTAAACCAGTATTTCACGACTTGCAAGAACTTTTATCTTGGCACTTCCAAAGGCTCCCCGCAGCTTGCTGTGAGGTGCTGTACTGGTTAGCAATCAATCGGGAGCCAGTGACCTTAGCTCAGTTACGGGAAGATTTGATGTTATCAACTGCTAAAGCCGCACTACCTGCAACTTTGGGAGTACTGCAACGCAAGCTTCCCCTAGAGCGTACAGGCGATCGCTTTACGCTTCAACCTGTCTTGATGGAATACGTTACCGATCAATTAGTAGCTTTCACCTATAAGGAAATCGTCAATCAAGACCATGAACTTTTGAGAAATTATGCCCTAATTAAAGCCCAGAGTAAAGACTATCTCAGACAAGCACAAATTCGTCTCATCCTGAGTCCAGTTATTGATAGTTTGATGTTAGCTCTGGGTAGTTGCAACCAAATTCAGGTTCAATTGCAGCAAGTTCTCAAAAGATTGAAACAAGAGGCTTTAACCCATTCTGGATATGCAGCTGGCAATATCCTGAATCTTCTGAGACAAATTCAAGCGAATTTCAGTAAATTTGATTTTTCTCATCTCACTATTTGTCAAGCATATTTACAAGATGTCAATTTACAAGATGTCAATTTTTCTCACTGCTATTTTTCCAAATCTACTTTCACTCAATCTTTCAGTGGGGTAATTTCAATTGCTTTCAGTCCTGATGGTAAAACCCTAGCAAGTGGTAATGCCAATTGTGAAATTCATTTATGGCAAGTTGCAGATCAGCAACGTCTTTTAACCTTGCGCGGACATAGCAATTGGGTACGCAGGATTGCCTTTAGCCCTAATGGACAGTTACTTGCTAGTGCTAGCGAAGATTCAACAATTAAAGTATGGCAGCTAGAGTCCGGTCGATGTTTGCATACCTTAGACGAGCATACAGGCAGTGTGTATGCAGTTGCTTTTAGCCCGGATGGTTCAATGCTCGCTAGTGTCAGTAGTGACCTAAGCATTAGGATTTGGCAAGTATCAGAAGGCTGTTGTCTAAAAATTCTGCATGGACACAACGCTAGTGTGACATCTGTTCATTTTAGTCCCGATGGTAAACGATTGGTCAGCAGTGGCTTTGACAAGCTGATCAAAATTTGGGATGTTGAGACTGGAGAATGCCTTTATACAATTACGGATCATGAAAACTGGGTTGGAGCAGCTCACTTCAGTCCAAATGGAAAGTTGTTAGTTAGTGCAAGCTGTGATAGCACGGTGAGAATTTGGAGTGCTGAAAATTATCAGTGTTTAAGAATTCTTCAAGGTCACACCGGATGGGTATGGAGAGCAATGTGGAGTACGGACAATCGGCTAGTTGCCAGTTGTGGTGCAGACCAAACCATCCGTATTTGGGATGTGGAGACTGGAGAATGCCTTCACACTCTCAAAGGTCACAATCATCAAATCTGGGGTATAGCCTTTAATCCAGACAACCAAACTCTTGCCAGTGCCAGTGAGGACCAAACTATTAGACTATGGCAAGTTAGTAACGGCAAGTGTATTGCTTGCATCCACGGATATACTAACTGGGTTAAGTCCGTAACTTTTAGTCCCAATGCTCAAATGCTAGCCAGCGGACACAAAGATAATACCTTGAGAATTTGGGACACGAAAAGCGGTGAATGTCTGCACGAGTTTAAAGCGTACTCTCAAGGTTTACCAGCCGTGGTTTTTCACCCAAATTTGGAAATAGTTGCGGGGGGTAGCCAAGATGCCACAATCAAACTTTGGGATCTCAAGAGTGGTAAATGCAGTTATACATTCATCGGGCATACAGATGAAGTTTGGTCTCTGGCATTTAGTCCTGATGGCAAGCTACTAGCTAGTAGCAGTTTCGACCATACCGTGAAAATATGGGATCTCAGCCTTGGTGAATGTCGGCTAACTTTACATGAACATACAGACCGAGTAGCGGCGGTAGCTTTTAGCCCTCAAGGAGGGATTTTAGCCAGTGGGAGTGATGACAGTACCATCAGGCTTTGGGATGTGCAAGAAAACCGATGTATCAAATTATTAAAAGGACACTCAGGTAGAGTAGGAGCGATCGCATTTAGTCCTGATGGTAGCTTACTTGCTAGCCCCAGTCTCGATCAAACAGTCAAAATCTGGGATGTCACTACAGGCGAGTGTTTGCAGACATTGAAAGGACATACTAGCTGGGTAATGGCTGTTAGCTTTAGTCCAGATAGTCAAAAGATTGCTAGCGCCTCCTGCGACCAAACTGTGAAAATTTGGAATATTGAGAAAGGAAGTTGTCTCAATACTCTCTGTGGTCACTCAAATTGGGTATGGTCAGTCAGTTTCTCTCAAGATGGCTTAATCCTGGCTAGTGCTAGTGAGGATGAAACAATTAGACTATGGGATATGCAATCGGGAAATGGTCTTCGGATACTGAAAGCCAAAAGACCATACGAACGAATGAAAATTACAGGTGCTAGTGGTTTGACTCAGGCTCAGTTAGCAATGTTAAAAGAACTGGGTGCAGTCTAGTTTTGTGCTGTATGGCTATATTCTTTAGAGTTCCTTAATAAAGTTATAAAGTCCTGTATGCTAATTTACATTAATCAGGTTTGCAAATATTAAAACTATTTTTCTTCTTCACGCTAGCAATGTTAAAGTTCCTCAAGTATTATGGGGATTTAATTTGCTGAATATTCTTATTGCAATAAAAAATAGAATTATTCTTTTTACCTTAGTAAATTAATTAAAGATTTAATTTATTTTTTTGATAGAGACATTTAGATGAATAAAAATTTTAGTTCAACTCCACAATCTTCTAAGAGTTTTCATATTCCGAAATCTGTCATTAAAACCAGCCGTCATGAGGGCTGTTGGCATCTGGAAATTCGTAAACAAGAAAAAAAAGATGGACAAAATGAAATTATTCCCCTAGCCGAGCTACAATTAGCCGAATTACCACCAGGTTTGCATGGCTATGCTTTCATAGTTGGGGCTTTGTTTCAGTCTGAAAAGAAACCTCAAGAAGATGGAACTCAACTTTATACAGGCGATGGGATGGTGTATCGTTTGGGCTTTGAAGATGGCAAAGCAATACTCAAAACCAGAATCGCTAAAACTCCTTGCTACTATGCAGATCCTGCTACGCAGTTCTATCTAGGAGATTATGCGATAGAACCTATACCATTTACCCCTTTTAAAAACAAAATACTTTCAAAGTTTGTTAAAAAATATAAGTGTTTCTCCTACTTCTCAGCCTTCCGTAATGGTGGACCTAGTCGTTATAGTATTGTTTTGGGATCGAGGAATCAATTAAATACAGCTTTTTTAAAGACTAGAGATCATCTTTTATTAACAATGGATGCGGGTCGCGCCTACCAACTTGATCCAGACAGTATGGAACTATTAGAATCAGTAGGTTCCACTGAAGAATGGTGCGGCATTTTTCCGGTTATTTCTAGGCTTACATGGATTAATATTTTTGAGACTTACATTAGTTCAGCCCATTATGTTACGGATTGCAATAGCTCAAATGGTAAGCAAGATGAGCTATTTACGACCAATTATTCAACAGGTTACAATGGCAAATTTAAAGAACCTGTCAACTGGGTATTAGATAGTAATTGGTTCCGCAAAGTAGTCAAATTATTCTACGCCTTGTTGCAAATAAAATTTAATCCCAAGCAGGAATTAGGACGTTTTACTCATTTAATTCGTTATAGATTTGCAGACGAGCAAAAAGGGTTACAGCCTACTATGGAGCGTTGGCGATTGGTACTGCCTGATGGTGAGCCAGTACTAGTTGACCAATCTCTTCATCAATTAGCAATAACCGAGAAATATATTATTCTTGCTGATATCGCTTTTAAAATGGAGTTTTCACAAATATTTACTCCTTTTCTGTTTGGATTTTTAAGATTGTGGAAATTTAATAGAACTTATTCAATAGGTAGTTGGATTTATGCCGTCTTTCTCCAGGCAATTAAGCCTCTTCCTTTTGCCAACTTATATATTGTGAATCGCGAACATTTAGATAGAGGAAATATAGGATATTCTATAGAAGATTTACCTGATAATCGAACAACAATCAAAGTTCAAAAGGTGACATTACCTAGAGAAATTTCGCATTTTACGGCTGACTATATTAATCCTGAAAATAAAAAAATTATACTTCACGTTGGTCATGTGAACGGTTGGGACGTTACAGAATGGATTACGCGTCATGATACGTCTGTCCCAGGAAAACCATTTCGTGAAGACTTAGAGGGAATGATGGTTGGTTCAACTGATTTAGGTTCTCTCGGGCGATATGTGGTTGATGGCGAAACAGGAAAAATAGAAAGTTGCAAAACTGTTCAAGATATTCAATCAACCTGGGCGCTATCTTTATATACTCATCGTGAACTCAACCGTGATTCACTAACAGAAACAACCCAAGAAGTTAAAAATATTTACTGGTTATCTCTAGGATTTACATGGGAACTGATACCTCAGCGTATCTATGATGCTTATAAAGCAGATCCACGTAGAGTTGTTCCGGTTGAACAATTACCAAAGGCAAAGGAAAATAAACCAATTACTCTATTGCGTTTAGATACACAGCAGATGGAAATTGTTGATTATTATCAATTCCCTTCTGGAACTTATGTCAGTTCAACGCAATTTATTCCCAGTTCTCTTCCCTGTCCTGAAGACATAGATGAGTCGATTCATGGCTTCATTGTGTGTGCGGTGATGTTAGACCCAGACCCTAGCCAATCTGACCGTGCTACAGATGAGTTTTGGATTTTCCATGCTGATGATTTAAAGAATAAACCAATTTATCGGCTGAGTGTTAGTTCAGATTCAAACCAGAAACCTTTGAATCTTGCCATGACAATACACTCCACTTGGCTACCTAATATTCGTCAGCAGCACTGTTCAGCAGAGGAACGCCGTCACAAACGAGAAGAATCAGTAAAAAAAGATTATCAACATTTGATTGAGAAGAAATGCAAAGCAGTTCAAGAATTGTTTAATGACATAGTTTTTCCTGAATTTACTAAGCAGACTTTAGAGGATAAATTTGAGGAATTTTTGTTACCTAAAGACGAGTAAAAAACAAGATCCCCGACTTCTTGAAGAAGTCGGGGATCTGAGTCTATCGATTTTCACAAAGTATTGAATAATGAATAAACAGACAAACTCAGTACAAACAGATTTTTCTTCAAAACAACCTAGACCTTACACTTTTGAAGATTGGAAGGGAGGGGCGCGTTCTCTTCAGCAAGAGTTTGACTACTTAATTGATGATATTGAGGGAGAAATTCCACCAGAACTGAATGGTACGTTATTTCGCAATGGCCCTGGATTGCTAGATGTGAATGGTCAGCAACTCCATCATCCTTGGGATGGAGATGGTATGATTTGCGCCATTACTTTTTTCCAAGGACAAGCCCATTTTCGTAATCGATTTATCGAAACTGAGGGTTATCTGGCAGAACGCACTGCTAAACGTATGCTTTACCGAGGCGTATTTGGCACACAAAAACCAGGTGGTTGGTTAGCTAATGCCTTTGATTTGCGGCTAAAAAATATTGCCAATACGCAAGTAATATATTGGGGAGAAAAGCTGCTGACTCTGTGGGAAGCCGCAACTCCTTACCGCCTCAACCCAAGAACTCTAGAGACTTTAGGGATTGAAACTTTTGATGGTTTGCTTCGTAAAGGGTCTCCTATTGCTGCTCATCCGAAGATTGATCTAGGTAACTCCGCTCAAGCTTCCCGTTTGGTTGCGTTTGCTATTAATGCTGGTCTAATATCGAAAATTCATACTTATGAACTGGATATCACTGGAACTGTAGTTCAACATTTGACACATCGAGTTCCAGGCTTTCTCTTTATCCATGACTTTGCAATTACTCCTAACTATTGCCTGTTTTTTCAGCCTCCGGTATCCTTCAATCCCTTTCCCTACGTTTTCGGCTTCCGAGGCCCAGCAGAGTGTATTCAACTTCAAGCAAATCGACCTACGCGAGTCTGGATAATTCCTCGCCGCAAAGGAGAAGCTATGCAAGTTTTAGAAACTGATTCTTGCTTTGTTTTTCATCACAGCAATGCCTTTGAACAAGGAGATGAGATAATTGTAGACTCCGTTTGCTATCAAGACTATGTTGGTCTTGACCACAAGCGTGGTTATCCAGATAATACTGACTTTGAGCAATTACCTCCTGGTCAACTGTGGCGGTTTCACCTGAATTTAAGTCAGAAAACTGCTAGGCGGGAGCTAATTGATCCTCGGTGTGTAGAATTTCCCCAAGTCTCTCCTGAACGAATTGGACAACCCCATCGCTGGATTTTTTTAGGTGCTGCTCATCAAGCTGGGGGCAATGCGCCTCTGCAAGCCATACTGAAAATCAACCCAGAATCGGGACAGCAAGAGTTTTGGAGTGCGGCTCCCAGGGGTTTTGTGGGAGAACCTGTTTTTGTACCACGCCCTACACCCTTAGCAGAGGATGATGGTTGGGTTATCACTCTGGTGTATGATGCCGCCTACCACCGCACTGATGTTGTGATTTTGGATGGAAAATGTCTCAACCAAGGACCTATAGCTCGCCTGCACTTAAAGCATCACGTCCCTTATGGTTTGCATGGCACTTTTACACCAAATTTTTAATGGTTTCAAACTTGCCTCTTATGACTCCTTGGGAGTTGCAGGGTTAGCCTTATTGAGATACTAGGCGATCGCTTCCTCAACAACTCAACGTCCTGTCGCTCATCTGCCTGGGCAATCCCTAGGATATTTTGCTTGCTGCGAGCCAATGTGTCACGCTTGCCCAGACCGTGCCAGAAAGTTGTGTGGGATAGGTTACTAGAAAAGAATGCCACGAAGAAAAGATGAAACCCAAGTGCAAAGGCTGGGTGTAAGGGTATAAGGAGAAGGGGGTAGGTATCCAGGGCGATCGCAGATTTACAGCCGCCCTCAAAGTTAATAGAAGCCATCTTTTGTGCGATCGCCTACGGTACTGGTCTTCGTCCAATCGCTGTTAAGGTTGAATCTCTAACACTCGCTTTTGGCAAGCATTGGCTATTCATGGATGAGTCTATTGTTCAATCGCTCCTAAAGCTTTCAAAGTTGCTTTTTGGGCTGCGGTTAAACCTGTAACACTAGTAATATTCATCTCTTGGTAGGGTAGGTCAGCCTTGAGGGTTTTCAAACATTCACCCCTCTTCCAATCCCAAATTTTAATAGTATCATCAGCACTACCACTAGCAACGATTTGTCCATTGGTATTGAAAGCAACACAACGGATCTGATTTGTGTGACCGTGTAAGGTTACAAGGCATTGACCCGAATTAACATTCCATAGTTTGATTGTGCGGTCAGTACTGCAACTGACAAGTGTTTGATTGTCTGGGCTAAACTTGACTTGAAAAACTTGGTTGGTATGCTCTTGTAGAGTTTTCAAACATTGACCTGTGTTAGCATCCCACAGTTTAATGCTGTGGTCAGCACTGCTACTAGCCAAAGTTTGCCCATCAGGACTGAAAGCTACTGACCAGACCCAGTTAGTATGCCCTTGCAAAACTTTCAGACATTTACCATCATGGATGTCCCACAGTCTGATAGTTTTATCAAAGCTACTACTAGCAAGAGTTTGTCCATTGGGGCTAAAAGCGGTTGACCATACGAAACTTGTATGTTCCTGCAAAGTATTAATGCATCTACCGTCATCAATACTCCATATTTTAATAGTTGTGTCAAAACTACCACTGGCAAGAATCTGTTCAACAGGGCTGAAAGCAACTCCTGACACCCAACTTGTATGCCCCTTTAAAGTTTTGAGACATTCACTCGTATCTAAAGCCCAGATGCGAATGGTGCGATCGCAACTGCTACTAGCAAGGGTTTGCCCATCCAGACTAAAGGCAACAGATGTCACCCAACTTGTGTGCCCTTGTAAAGTTTTGAGACATTCACCTGTGTTGATATCCCAGAGCCTTAAAGAATCGGTACTGCCACTAGCAAGGATTTGCTGATCGGGACTAAAGGCAACTGACCAAATCTGATTTGCATATCCTTGAAATGTTCTTAAAGCTTGGTGACTATGCAAATCCCACAGTTTCACAGTGCGATCTTCGCTACCACTCGCCAGGATTTGCCCATTGGGGTGGAAAGCAACTGACCACACCATGCTGTTGTGTCCCTGCAGAATTTTTGGACATTGACCCGTGTCAGTATCCCAGAGTCTAACAGTTGAATCTCCACTGCCACTCGCCAGGAGTTGCCCATTGGGGTGAAAGGCGACTGACCACACCATGCTGTTGTGTCCCTGTAAAGTTTTCAGGCATTGACCTGTGTTGATATCCCAGAGCCTAACAGTTTGATCGTGGCTACCACTGGCAAGCATTTTACCATCAGGGTGAAAGGCGATCGCCCATACCGGACTGGTGTGCCCTGGCAAAACTCTCAAAAGTTCTCCTGTGCTGACTTGCCAAAGTCTGATAGTTTGGTCGTCACTAGCACTAGCAATTGTTTGACCATCAGGGCTAAAGGCAACTGTGCGTACTTGATGGTTATGTCCGCAGAGAATTTTCAAACATTGACCTGTGTTTACATCCCATAACCTCACTGTTAAATCGGCACTACCACTTGCAACTGTCTGACCATCAGGGCTAAAGGTAACTGACGATACCATGCCAGTATGACCATGTAAAATTTTTAAGCTCTCACCTGTGCTGACATCCCAAAGCCTAAGAGTTTGGTCTTCGCTGGCGCTAGCGATTGTTTGCCCATCAGGACTAAAACTAACTGACCAAATCCAAGCTTGATGTTCTTTGAGAGTTAAAAGTGGTTGGCTGATTTCTACTGTAAGTCCCTTGCTGCCAAGAATTTGCCAGAGGTTAATTTGCCCTGTACCATCTGCGATCGCTAAAATTTCCCCATTCGGGCTAAATGCTACACTTGTAGCAACGCTAAAAGCTTGAGTAAAAGTAGACTTAGCTATATCAGAGCGGGCAAAGCTGACTCGATGTAAATCTATTCCTTGGAGATCGGCGTGCCAAATTGTTAAATCAGAAAAATCAGAGTTTGTTAAATCCATTTGCAAATAACGGCAAAGATTGATCAGATTTCCGCCACCGTAACCAGATAGTCTGTTTTCTGGCTGTCGCAGTAACTCTGTAATTGCTTGAATTTGCTGCTTGAGGATGAAATTTGAGCTAAATACTCTCTTAAATAGTTCAACAACGGGTTGCAAAATCACTCGAACTTGACTTGAGCGCACGTAATCTTTAGCTGTTGTCTTAATTAAGGCATGGCTGAGGAATAATGAGAGCTTTTTTGTGAGTAATTCGTTAGCAATCTGCTCAATCAATCGGTCAGTAACGTATTCCATGACTACAGGTTGTTGAGTGTAGCTACTAGATTTCTTCTCTAGAAGCGATCGCCTACTTAAAGACTCCAAGCCCTCCAAAATACTTCTTTTAGACACAGCCCCAACAATGTCTGCTTCTAATTCGGCGATCGTTGTCCACTCTCGATTAATTGCTAACCAATACATAATGGTTTGCTCTAACGGTGATAGTCGCTCAAACTGTTGATCCAACAGACGCCGAATGCCGTTAAAAATAATTGTGTCTTGTTTTTGAAATTCGCTGATGTCACCATCAAATAACTCTTGAATCGAGGTTGCAACTATCTTGGTGGCTAGAGGACTGTTACCGTAGCGATCGCACAATGTCTGCTTTTGTGCTTCATTCCCCACCAATCTCTTTGCTTGCAATAAAGACTGTGCTACTTCCTGTGAACCTTCTAATTTTAGCGATCGCACTGCCAGTTCTGCTCCTTCTAAGGTGGCAATTTCGCCTGGCTTTTCTCGACTGGTCAATATTAAACAACTCTGGTGTTTAGTCTCTCCTACCAGGCGCAGCAGTTCACCATACCCCTCATACCCTGACTGATATTGTCCAGCTTGCTGTGCATCCAAAATCGTTTCCATATTGTCTAAAATCACCAGACAACGCTGACTACGCAAGTAATGAACCAATCGTCCTATATCTGCTTTTGTTTCCTGTTGCTGGGATAAAAACACTACTAATTCAGTTAACAAAGTTTCTAAAGGAGGTGCGTTACGTAGACTCCGCCAGATAATCAACTCGAACTCTGCTTGCAGAAGTTGAGCTAGCTTCACACTACAAGCACTCTTACCAATTCCACCCATACCTAACAGTGCAACCAATCGACATTGGTCTTGCACAATCCACTGTTTGAGGGTTGCAAGTTCACTTTGGCGACCATAGAAAAATGAAACATCAACCGCTTCACCCCAATCTTGATGCGATTTAGGTAAGTCTTGAGTTTTTAGTTCTGAGTTTGCAGTCCCAGAGTTGGAATCACAACTTTTTTCCATCTGTTGTTGTAACTGCAATCTTCGCTCTAATGCTGCTTGCAAGTTATTTTTACTGACTTCCTCTCCCAGTGCTTCTGATAGCACCTTCCAAAGCTTGGGCCCAGCATCACGCCTGACATAACTTTCAGAATAACCAGAACTTTGGGCAATCTCTTCATAAGTCTGCTTTTGAAGCGAACCAACAATAATCGACGTTTCGACATCACTTAGATATCTACCAAAACGCTCAAATAACGCAGCATTTACAACAGAGACCTTTAGTTCCAGGCTCATCTTTTTACGTTTCACTCTTACTTAGTAATCATACCTGACTTTTCCAGACATCTTTAAACTTGTGAAGTTTTAAGTAATGCTCTAGTAAATTTGAAGGTTTGAAAAAATGACGTGATTTTAGTACTCAAGCATTATTTTATATTTTTAAAATAATGTCTGACATTAACTGACTTTTCCATGTTTCTAATTCCAGACAACTACTGTAACGACACTTACAGATAAAGGAAATATATTTATAAATATCAAGGTTATCAATACTCAGTAAAACAAGAATTGAATAATTTACAACTTTAGTAGCTAGTTAAATCACTAGTGATTTTAAATAAAAAGTCTTTGGTTTTGAGTCAAGCAGACACACTCTAGGGCTTTTATTAACATCTTAAAAGCAAATTTAACTGAGTCTAATAATTACTTAACTTACATATGGAGTTTATTTACTTATGCATCGCCCTCTAAGTACAGGAGAACACAGTTTTTGGTTATATGACCAGGTGGCACCATTTCATTTTGTAGTCACTGCACAGATAACTGGAGAATTTAGTATTAGTCAATTAGAACAGGCACTTGTTGCTCTTCAGCAACGGCATCCATTACTAAGAGTGTGCATTGTTACTGATGCATCTGGACAACCTTGGTTTAAAGAAGATGTGGCTAAAATTCCTTTGCGGGTTGTACAAAGAATCAGAGAGCAAGATTGGGTCAAAGAAGTTGAAAAAGAACTTACTCAACCATTTGATTGGAGTCAAGCACCTTTGCTACGGGTGGTACTTGTCCATTCTCCTGAGGTTTCAGAAATAATTGTTACCACTCAACACTCGATTTCAGATGGGTTGTCATCTGTTTACCTGCTGCGAGATATTTTGCAAGCTGTTGGTACACCTGATAGTGAAATGCAAATTTTACCACTGCGTCCTGGTTATGAAGAGTTAATTCTGGAGAAGGCTGCGAAAAGCCCCAGTCTGCCAAGTCCAGAAAACAGTAATAATGAATCGTCGCCATCTACTGTTAACGATTCTACGAGTCCAAAGGCAGAGATATTGCCCGAAGATCAAACTGTTCGCTTACTAACTTGGTCACTATCGTCAGAAGAAACTGCCTTGCTTATTTCTCGGTGTCGTCAAGAGCAAACTTCTGTCCATGCTGCTATTTGTGCGGCTTTTCTACTGGCCGTTTCTCAAAATAGCGGTCAACAGTACAATCTCAAGTGTCTATCGCCTATTGATATCCGCCGCCACCTCGCACCTTTGATTGTAGAGGATTGTGGCTATTATGCTTCGGTGGGACTGACGACACATGACATTACCCCTGATTTAACATTGTGGGATATTGCGCGATCGCTCAAATCTCAACTTCATGAGCAAATGGCACTCGATAAAATAGCCCAAAAAGTTACTGCAAGCCAAGCTTTCTTAGCTACGAATCCTAGTCCCAATCAAGTCAAGCAAGCCTTCGATGATGGGTATAGTCATGAGGTTTTAGTTTCTAATCTGGGGCGTTTAAATATTCCTCAACAGTTTGGCAATATCCAACTACAGGCAATTTATGGGCCTGCTATAGCAACACACCTGAAAAATGAGCGTTTCATCGGAGTTGCTACGGTAAGAAACCAGATGTTTTTCACCTGTACCTATTTATATCCAGAAACTTCACCAGCAGAAGCAGTACAACTTCAGCAAGCAGCAATGCAGCAGATCAATTACTGTAAGGTGGCCGTCAATAATTGATCAAAAGATGGCAGTTGATATTGTCAACCAAAATCACAAAGGCCCCAGTAATCCTTTTACAGCACATGTGAATATAGCTCTCACACAGGGAGCTACTTACGAGGAAATCACAGAAATTCTTTTGTTCATCTGCGTTTATACGGGATTCAATCAAGCCCCAGGCTGCTTCGGTATCCTTAATGAAATTTTTGAAGTAAAAAAAAAAGCAATGACAACAGCAATCAGAAGAATCGATTACTCAACCCGCGATCAAAAAGGCAAGGTAGCTTTTTACTTGTGTTTGTGGAAACGCAAAGGTATTTCCCTAGAACTTTTCAATAACTATTGGAAAAACGTGCATGGCCCTGTCTGTGCCCGTCTTCCAGGACAGTATCAATATTGGCAGTTTCACCTGGCTCAAAATGAAGCTGGCATTTGGCCAACAACTGTCGGCGTAGATTACACCTGTACTGAAGAAGAACGATTTCCGGCAATTGCCGAATTAACCTTTGAGTCAGAAGCTGAACGCGATATCTGGTTCAAATCTGCCGCCATTCTCATGGATGATGAACGTAATATATTCAGCAAAGCAATTGGTTACATAACTAATTCTGGCAATTCCAAAACCTATATTGATAGCATCCCTTCAGGAGATCCCAACGGAAAATTGGGTGTGGTTAAATTCCACGTCATGGTGAAGAAGTCTCATGCTGTGAGTGTGGAAGCTTTTCGTAGATACATGACAGACATTTTTGCCCCAGCTGTGATCCAGAGCAATTCTGTCTTGAAGTTCCGACTGCATTTATTAGAGGAAGTAGAT
>NZ_MTAV01000135.1 GCF_002154695.1 Nostoc sp. T09 | reverse complement strand
TACTCTTGAGAGTTAGAGACCTAATCCAATAAAGTGAACAGCACTAGTATTGATTTTTTGTTTTGCTACTGTGGAAGTTGTCGAACTACCGCCAGGTCCAGACTGGGTATTTTGTGCAACTAGTAAAGTGTCGGACTTGAAATTTGTAGTATCAAACAAAATATCTGCACCACCTGCAACTACATCTAATTCTTGTTCAGATAATTCGATAGCGGCTTGATTTTCAACTGACATGATTTTGACTCCTTTATTTGTATGATTTAGAGTTAGTTAGAATCGAGGTAAAACAAATTTTTTATTGCTTTGTTTGTTGCCCTCTGTTTTGTTTGTTCTAACTGTATTCATAGTAGGATGGCTGCCAGGAATAAACATCTGAAAAACGTCTTGAATCCCAACTCTGCAAAATAGCTAACTTATCTAAGACCTTCGTTGATACCATAGGTATATATATCTAAAACTTTCGTCATAGAGCCGCTGACAGTCTCTCTACTGCTTGACCACTCGAATTATCCATAGCAAAGGCATAGAGGCTGTTGAGTGCCACTTCAGAAATTGTTCATGTTGCAGTTGAAGATAATACTTTAAGGTGCATTACAAACCACGATAGAGTTACAACTGCTTTAAAAGGCGCTTTTATCTAACTTTTTAGTTCTTCTGAGGTGTCCATTATGATTCGTGTATTACTCGTAGAAGACCAAGCTCTGATCCGCGAGGGAATCAAAGTTATGCTCAATTTGGAGTCAGACTTGCAAGTAGTCGGAACTGCTGATAATGGTGAAACTGCTATTGAGCAAGCTACAGTTTTGCAACCCGATCTTGTTTTGATGGATATTCAAATGCCTGTAATGGATGGCAAAGCTGCTACACGCATTATCTGCGATCGCTTTCCCACTATTAAAGTATTAGTCTTAACCACCTTTGATGACGATCAAAATATTGCCGAGGCAATGAAAGCAGGAGCTAAAGGTTATCTACTAAAAGATATGCCATCTGAGGAACTGGCGCAGGCGATTCGGTTTGTGCATAAGGGTTATACCCAAATGGGACCAGGGCTATTGGAAAAAATGCTTGCCAAAGTACCAGCTTCAGCGTCAGTTAGCCAAGAGAAAACACCACAGCAGAACTTAACTGCTCTTACTAATCGAGAACAAGATGTTTTGCGCTTGATTGGTATAGGTGCAACTAACCGTGAAATTGCCGAGAAACTTTATATTTCCGAAGGTACGGTTAAAACTCACGTCACCCACCTATTCAATCGTTTGAATTTGAAAAACCGATCGCAACTGGCAATTTACGCTAACTCTATCTTTGGAGAGTGATATTTATATAGTAATCAGGTTTGATTAGTGAAAAAATTCCCGACACTTGCCCTTTAAGCACTACCACGCTGTCGTCTTATTTCTTGCCTAATGCTTACCTCTGGGACTAATTTCACACATCAAATATGACTGCTAAACTGCATCTACCTTTAAAACCGTAGTTTTTTGTCATGTTAGTCTAGTTCAGTAAACTTTAACTATTAGCCTTGGTGGTGTCAATTCCAAAACGGGATGATGAAGAAGCAGGATATTCAAAATATGTGGGTAATGACAAGGCTTCCAGGCTGAGGGGTTAATGTCTAGCTTCACAATCAAGCGAGAATCCTATAATCAGCCAGCATAATTACATTGAACCCAATACCACACCCCAAAAATAATCCTCAAAAGGACCTTTACCCAAGTCGATGTGATATTTATTCTCCCAAGAATAAACATCCATGTTGAAACGTCCCGTATCATTTGACCACAATAAACCCCTTTGGGTTGAGATATTCCCTAATATAGTTATCCAATGATTGGGGTAAGGCAAAAAGGGTTTATCACCACTGCCAAGTAAACCTTCAGCGGTAATTAAAGCAAAAGCTACACCACCAGAGGCGATAACTTGTGCCGCTGTATTCAAAGCTTCAGTTTCACCATATATATATGTATGGATGTACTTGACTTGGCGATAGCTTAAAACTTCACTCGTCCAGCCTTTAATTTCCCAAGATTTCGTCATCCCAGCCAAATTGCGGAGAATATCAGGTGCATCTGGTTCAACAGGGAAAATGAGATTTTCTGACTCCCGTAATGTTGCCAATACCATCCAATCTGCTTGACTCATCCGCAGTCTACCTTGACTTCGCCGCAATCTTTCTGTAGCTTGAATACGTTTAGTTTGCCCTTGAAAACTGCCAGTTTCAAACAAGCTACGGCAAATTTGCACATATCTCAGTGGTTGTTTGCGAATCAGTTCAAACAAAATTGATGCTGGTCCGCAAAATGGTTGTCCCCCTTGGTTAACTTGAAATGGATCGTTGAGGCGAATTTTAATTTCCGCCAGCACTTGCTTTTTATCCAAATTAGCCCACACACTAGGGGCATTGGATTTTTCAAAGTCTCCTAGTGCAGCAATAATAGATGGATTTAAGGATTGGGAAGCCATGATATTTAGTGAAAAAAAGTTAGGGATTAAGTCCTAATAACTTCACAAGTTTCAATACCTTAGTTTTTCATTAGCCCACGGAGATGGGCTTGGTTTGTATAGTCAAGCCAGTGCGATGAACAACTGGCGTGCGAACTCCATTCGGTAAGGCTTCAATTGGCTTAATTTAAAAACTTCTCCACGCACCTAATAAATATTTCTACACCCATTGGTAATGCAGTTTCATCAAAATCAAACCGGGGATGATGATGAGGATAAGCCAAGTCTTTTGCAGGATTAGCAGAACCAAGGAAGAAATAACAGCCAGGAACTTCTTGTAAGAAGAAGGACATATCTTCACCACCCATCGTTTGGCATTCTGGCACTATACCTACAGGGGTTTCTACCACTTCTACTGCAACCGATCGCACTAATTCTGCGATACCTGCATGATTAATTACTGGGGGATAAAGTGACACATATTCAAAGTCATAACTTGCACCATGACTTTGGCACACTCCAGCAATTATCTGCTCAATACGCTGTTTAAAAAAGCCTGCAAAAGCTGGGTTAAAATACCGAACTGTTCCTTTCATATTTGCTGTATCAGCAATCACATTGTGTGCTGTGCCAGCATGTAACGCGCCTATAGTCACAACAGCTGAATCAATTGGATTCACGTTACGTGCCACGATGGTTTGTAAGGCATTGACAATCTGGGCTGCAACTACAATCGAATCTACAGTTTGATGTGGTATTGCGCCGTGTCCGCCTTTGCCCAAAATTGTACATTGGAATAATTCTACAGCTGCCATCAATGCACCAGCCCGGACACCCACTGTCCCCAGGGGCAAATTATTCCACAGGTGTAACCCAATAATGGCATCCACATCAGGGTTTTTCAGTACCCCAGCCTCAATCATCGGTTTTGCACCTCCCGGCCCTTCTTCTGCTGGCTGGAAGATAATTTTGGCAGTGCCGCCAAAATCCTCACGATGCTGTTGTAGATAGTAAGCTGTACCTAATGCGATCGCTGTATGTCCATCATGTCCGCAAGCGTGCATTACTCCATCATGCTGGGAGCAATAAGGCACTTCATTAAGTTCTTGAATTGGCAAAGCATCCATATCTGCCCGAATTGCCAAAACCTTTTCGCTAGCGAGTTTGTTACCTTTGATAATCGCAACAATGCCAGTTTGAGCAATACCAGTTTGATGCTCAATTCCCCATGCTTGTAACTTCTGTGAAATAAACTCGGCTGTGAGTTTTTCTTTAAAACCCAACTCTGGTTTTTGATGCAATTGCCGCCGCCATTCTACCAGTTGAGCTTGTAATGAGCGAATCGAGAGCCGGACGTGAGATAAGTCAACAGAAGCAGGATTTGGGAAGATGGAAACCATTGTGAAGAAAAGCTTAGGTAAACACAGCTAACTTAGGCTATGTTTCCAGTGTGACATTCTGCAATACTTACTGCAAGCGAAGTCAACCCCTACGGGAAATTCAAAATTCAAATCAATCTCCGCGTCATCATAGTAATATTTCCCCTAACTATGAAAAGCAGAGATTTCTGGAATAATCCCTAAATCTAAATCTGAGGCTACTTGCGCTAGTTTATCCAAATCAGCCAGGTTATCTAGATGAGGTAAGCAGCCTAAAACGGGGATGTTGGTGAGTGATTGAATCAAATCTAGTGGCGTTAAGTCCGCTATTTCTGCATCCGAACGCGGTTGTACGCAGTTAAGAACAATCCCTTTGAGATTTACCCGTGCTTGTCTAGCTAATGCTACATTAGCCACTGCATGAGCGATCGCTCCTAACTTCACTGGCACTACTAAAACTGTTGGTAAATGCCAATCTCCTGCTAAATCTGCTACTGTCAATTCTTCAGTAATTGGTGAGCCTAAGCCCCCTAAAGATTCTACTAGGACGAAATCGCGACGCGATCGCAAGTTAGACAAAGCTTGCCAGACTACAGATAAATCTACTCGGCGATTTTCTTTGGCGGCGGCGATCGGAGGTGCTAGCGGTGCTTGAAAGTACAACGGTGTAATTTCTTCCGCCGTTTGCTTCAGGGAAAACAGCTTTTGATACCATTCGCGATCGCCTTCTCCCGATTGAATCGGTTTCATAATTCCCCAATTACGCTGAGGAAAGTACTTTCGCCAATAGGCTGCTAACGCTGTTGTTAAAACAGTTTTGCCAGCCTCAGTATCAGTGCCAGTAATTAGTAGTGTATTCAACAATTTCTTTTAGAAGAGTCAGTTATTAGCTTGTATACTTATTGTTTATAATAGTTAAAATTATGTTTTTTTACAACTAATTTATTAGTTAAAATCTGCAAACTTTTAATAAATAACAATTATTGTAATTTATTTTTATTATCTCCTTCTTAAATCAAGCTAATAGTTTTCAAATACTCACTAATTGTCAATATTTTGGGTTTAGCCAATTGAAGCAGACCTTTACTAGTAAAACTGCTTTGTTTTGCTAACTCCGAAATAAATATATAATCTGGGATTTAGCTGTGCTGCCCTTACATTATCTTAGTAGCTACTGCCGCTGTTTCTTTGGACGGGCAATAGAAATAATCTGGAATTCACCTATAACTTGCCTCCTTCTCCATATGTGACCCACATAATTTTATAGATAATTCAAAACTCTAAATTACTGTCTTTAAATACTACATTGATATTTAAGTTCCTGGGCTAGTAATTGGATTAGGTATGTTATTTGGTTGCTCATTAGAAGTAGGAGTTGGGGTTGGTGTAGGAATGAGGATGGGTGTCTGTGTAAGAGTTGGTGTTGGGGTTGGTGTAGAAGTAGGTATAGGTGTCTGTGTAAGAGTTGGTGTTGGGGTTGGGGTAAGTGTCAGCGTAGGAGTTGGTGTAGAAGTAGGTGTATCCCTAACTAGTTTTTCTAATGCAACATTGAGACTGTAATCACTCTCGGCAATTCCTGGTTCTAGACTTAATTGAATGGTATATCTACCAGTCACAGGCAATCTGCCTTCATAGGATTGAACTTGATTAGCCAGATTATCAATTGGTTGTTTCCTAGCATCTAAAACTGAAAGAACAATGCCAGTACCTTGCTGAAGAACTGTAGCTAATTTTTGCCCTTTTTGCCCAGAAAAACTGTACTGAACTATTTGATTTTCTTTAAGCGTATTTTCTACTATAGCTGTATTGGATGCTCCAAAATTGAGGCGCTTACTCAAGACAACAGGTTCAGTATTAGTAGGTGTAGGTGTAGGTGTTAATGTATTGCCACCAGAAATCACTGGTGAAGGGAAAGTTTGTCCTGGTGTTTCTTGTGGTGCTTGGGACTGGCTGCGAATAGAACTCACCAACGCCCATGAACCAACTCCTGCTAAGATAACTACTGCACTGCCAATTGCCCCAATTGCTAAAGGGTTATCTAAGACAGAGCTATGATTGTTTGGTGGAATGGCAGGTGCAGGCCTATTAGGCGAAGGCGATGGTGCTGGGTTCGGCTGACGACCACCACCAACAGCAACTGTCTGTATATTGGAGACATTAGGGTGAGGGACATTAGTTTGACCAACTGCTTGTAATGCTTGGATGACCTCAGCAGCACTTTGATAGCGATCGCTTGGTCTATAATTCAACATCCGATTAATAACTTGGGCAAATTTGGGATTAACTCTGGCCCATTGTTGCCAATTCCAAGTTAGTTGATTGTCATTAAATAATTCTGAGGGTTCTCGACCAGTTAGCAGAACTATCGCTGTGACTGCTAGTGAATACAAATCGCTATTAGGATAAGCTTGCCCTGTTTGCATTTGTTCACTAGGAGAATAACCTAATTTGCCTACAGTGGTGACTGGCGCAGTGCTATTTGGGGATTGCATTCGAGTTGCGAGTTCTTTAACTACCCCAAAGTCAATTAATACTGGTTTAGCATCACTATCTCGTAAAATGATATTTTCTGGTGAGATATCTCGGTGAATAATTCCTCGACTGTGAATATGCTCCAATACAGGCAGTAAGGAAAGCATCAACTGTACTACTTCTTGTTCTGTCAAAGTTTGATTAACAGCTTGGCGTTCCGATAGTATGGTTCGGTAGGTTTTACCTGCAATATAGTCTTCTACCAAAAACAAGCGCTGATCTTGTTCAAATCTTTCCCGGAATTTCGGCACTTGCGGATGCTCTATTTGATATAAAATCGCCGCTTCTCGGTGGAAAAGTTCTTGTGTCTTTTCCCAGACAGAGGTTCCAATTGTTATGGGAATTAATTCTTTAATTGCACAAAGTTCATCAAAACGCCTTTGGTCTTCTGCAAGATAGGTTCTGCCAAATCCCCCTTGTCCAAGAATCTGAATAATCCGGTAACGGTTTTGTAAGACAGTGCCAACTGTAATAGGTGGTTGCATAATCGAATAATTAAGTGTTATGGCAACTAACTGAGAAGGAAGTCTCCACAAAGATCGGTCTAAGCAGTGACAACATTTACTTGCGGCGATATTCTACCCTAGCTTATAGGTAGTTATGGTAACGGCACTCTGCTTCATCCATTTTGTACAGAGTTTGCCAACCCAGAAAACTTTCCTCAACCTGCTTAGCTATGCAATACATGGCGCGTCGTCAACTTCTGTTAGCCAACCTCCTGTAGGGTAAGCTTGAACTTCCCTACCAGCCTGATTAATACTATCTCAACTTTATTTATACACTCTTTTCTCAGTACCTAAGTGTGAACCATCTGAGAAAAACACAAGCTAAAGTTGCTAGCGTGTGACTGTGAATATTACAAAGCAGTCATTAATAGTATAGGAATCTGTGATGATTTTTGAAAAAAAAACGACCTACTGTTTAATATTCCATAACAGTATTGCTTATTGCCTGCCTATCGCGCTGGCGCTGCGCGAACGCGCAGCGTCTCGCAGAGAAGCGCACCACACAAGTAACTTGATGAATCGAATCGGACTACTATAGTACAGTGCGGCAGAAATAACTAACCAGATGAAAATGTCTCAAAAGCCTGTATTCATATTGTATTTTTAGACACTTAAAAGCTGGCTTCTGCGTAGCGTATTCGATATTCTGAGGATTTTATTGTGTAATTTATTACCAATTAATAAACCAAATTTGCAGATTGTATCATAAAACATTTGCCTGCTTCTTTGATGTTTTTTTATTAGGGTGCGACTATATAATATCCCGGAGTAATTTCGCTGAAACTGTAAAAAGTTTATTCTCAGCCACAACAATAGGTGCGTAAAAGCAGCAATCTCCCAAACCAACCTCGGAAAGCTGGTGTTTTTATTCTACACAGCAAAAAATCCGAATAATGGGCCTAGTTAATATAGTTGTTGTTCAGTTAAGCTATCAGTGGTTTGTTTACCAAACTTACTCAAAAATTAGCAAATCATAATTTTTAGGAGAAATGTTTTAACTTTTACAGATATTTTTTTACACTATTCCGGTTAAATTTGCTAAATTGCTGATGTTAAGATTGCCATGAATGCACATCGAGGATCTGCTGTGCTCAGTTCTGCAACTTTGTCCAAATTGCAGCCATCTGCAACAGGACTGAATGAAAATAATCGCCTGCGGCTGTTTTCTGGCTCTGCCAATGTACAACTGTCTCAAGAAGTCGCTCGTTACCTGGGCATGGACTTAGGTCCCATGATCCGTAAAAGGTTTGCGGACGGCGAACTGTATATTCAAATCCAGGAATCGATTCGGGGTTGTGATGTTTATCTCATCCAACCAAGTTGTCAACCTGTGAACGATCATTTAATGGAATTGCTGATTATGATTGACGCCTGTCGGCGGGCTTCTGCACGCCAGGTGACAGCGGTAATTCCTTACTATGGTTATGCCCGCGCTGACCGGAAAACGGCAGGACGAGAATCAATCACTGCTAAATTGGTTGCTAACCTGATCACTCAAGCAGGTGCCAACCGTGTTCTGGCAATGGATTTACACTCAGCCCAGATTCAGGGATATTTCGACATACCTTTTGACCATGTTTATGGGTCACCAGTTTTACTAGATTATCTGACGAGTAAGCAACTGTCAGATCTAGTAGTTGTTTCTCCTGATGTTGGTGGTGTAGCCCGGGCAAGAGCATTTGCGAAGAAACTGAACGATGCTCCCCTAGCGATTATTGATAAACGTCGCCAAGCTCACAATGTCGCCGAAGTCTTGAATGTAATTGGTGATGTCAGGGGTAAAACGGCAGTACTAGTGGACGATATGATTGACACTGGGGGCACAATTGCCGCTGGAGCAAGGTTACTGCGTGAAGAAGGGGCGCGTCAGGTATATGCCTGTGCAACTCATGCGGTGTTCTCTCCACCAGCCGTTGAGCGCTTGTCTAGTGGCTTGTTTGAGGAAGTGATTGTCATTAATACCATTCCCATACCAGAAAGCAATCGTTTTCCGCAACTGGTAGTGCTTTCAGTGGCTAACCTACTCGGAGAAACCATCTGGCGGATTCACGAAGATAGTTCAGTAAGTAGTATGTTCCGCTAGCAAAAAAAGGACTGTTACCCCTGTTACAGTTGTGCGTAAAAAAGTATGAAGTATGAAGTATGAAATTTTCCCAGCTTCATCCTTCAGCTTCATTTTTGTGGAATACCAAAGCTTCTAACTCTAACACCACCCGTTCCAATTCTTCCGCAATTGCAGGTGACCCGATACTCTTGAAGGTATCGACAACTGTCCGATAGTACCAAAGAGTACCTTCTTTACCTCCCTGAAAGCATTGCCAAAGTGAATCGTTTAACACGCGGTAATCTTTGAGAATTGACCGGGCGTTATAAAGTTTATCCGCGGCTGACACCAGCAGCACTGATGAAGATGCCGTGGGAAGATGAGCAATATATGCTTCTTTGCGCTGTCGCCAAGGCGGTTTGGGTGTAGTGTCGGCATCAGTACAACCATCGACAATTGCTGTAACATTGTCTCCAAAACGGCGGCGAATTTCTTCTCTAGTTGCTGCACCGCCTTGGTCTTCAATCGCATCGTGTAAAAGGGCGGCGATCGCTTCATCTTCATTTGCGCCGTATTCTAAAGCAATACTGGCAACACCTAATAAATGAGCAATGTAGGGGATACCAGAACCTTTACGTAATTGCTTGGCGTGGAGTTCGGTAGCGTAGGTGAGGGCTGCGGTAAAGCGTTCGGAAAGCATTGTATTTTAAAAAGTTTTATTGATCGCACTGTAGCGGAAAAATTGGGCGATCGCATCAAGCAAACCGTCAAGTTGCTGAACATGCCGTGTAGGATATTCAGCTTAAAATTAAAGTGTCTATCAAGCTTGCCCTAGCATTATGAACAGCGAAAGAGTAATGTTGCAGTCTTTCTATACTGTGACAGATGACCAATTAATGCTGATGAGTTCGCAAAACCCAGAACTGCGGTTTGAACGTAATGCTGATGGAACAATAGAAACTATGCCACCAACTGGAGGAATTTCTGGTAATCGAGAAATCAAAGCCGGAGCTTATTTGTTAAATTGGGTAGAAAGTCAGGATCTAGGTGAAGTTTTCAGTTCAAGTACAGGTTTTAAATTACCAAATACTGCTGTGCGTTCTCCTGATGCGGCTTTTGTAGCTAAAGGACGCTTACCAGAAAAGTGGGATGAGCAAGAAGATCAGTTTATTAATTTAGCACCCGACTTTGTGATTGAAATTCGTTCTCAAAATGACAGCCTGGAGAAACTCAAAGCCAAAATGGCAGAATATATTGCTAATGGTGTGCGTTTAGGATGGTTAATTGACCGTCAACATCAGCAAGCTTTAGTGTATCGTCAAGATGGTTCAATTACTCAATATCCAGCGACAGCAACTTTGAGTGGTGAAGAGGTTGTAGCTGGGTTTACGTTGCTTTTAAAAAAGTCATTATAAATTTGCACTCTTACAGGCTTTATCCATCATTTCCTTTGCTAATGGGTGATAACCATTGTTATTTAAAAATGCTAAAGGTGACTTTTTTACTTGATAGCTAATAGCTTCATCTGTTGTTACCAACCTAGCGAAGTGCTCACAATTCCATCCTAAAACCCCATAATGCCAGTCCTTAAAGAGTTCATAAGCAATTAAGCATCGATCAAGCACTTCCTTTCTATCTAAGAATTTTACATTTCTTGCTGTTTTAGCCTTGTGTGGAATTGGAAATACAGCAAATCCGTTTCCACCAAAGTTAAACGCGTGAGTGTTAGAGATAGTTATGTGATAGTGCAATGTAGGATCTTTTCGATGATCTTTGTGATGTATGAGTAATCCGGCCTTGAGGCTGTCATAGTCTACATGACCAGAAAATTCCTTGATAATATGGTCTGTTGATTGAGAATTAACAATTTTGATAGTAGGAAAGTTGACATTAGCACTTTTAAGACTGTGAATATTCAAAAGTGAAAGCCACTCCTTAATGGACTGAGGGCGATTTTCTAGATTTACCTCCATACCCTTGAGAATTGCCAGATTAACTCTTTCACTGAGACTAGAATTAATACTTTTTGGTTCTTCTAACAGCGTACCAATTGCTCTGATTGGAGCGATTGTTGGTATTTCTCCAGTTAACAAAGAATACAGTGTTGCAGCCAAAGCATAAACATCTGTAAAAGCACCTCGTTTTGCGCGCTTGTCATATTGCTCAATTGGCGAAAACGCATCAGTTACCATTTGTGTATGAGTCTGAGTCAAATTCTGAGAAAATTCCCGCGCAATCCCAAAATCAATTAATACCGCTTCTGATTTACCACCACGCAACATAATATTTTGCGGTTTCACATCCCGATGCAGCAAACCATTATTGTGAACTACAGTTAGCGCCTCACCAATCTGTTGAATGTATCGTAATGCTTCCGCCTCTGGCAAAATACCTTGATGCTCAACTCGATGGGCTAAATTTTCCCCATCTATGTATTCCATAACAATGCACCATATGGTATTCTCATGGATTACCTCATCAATTTGCACAATATGGGGATGATTGCATTTAGCTAGTTTTATCGCCTCATTAAGAAAGTCTTGCTGAAACTTGTCAAAGTCGGGGCGGCGTTGAACTTTATCATTCAGGGTTTTGATAACTACGAAGCGCCCATTGTTACCTCTAGCGCGGTAAGTTATACCAAAGCCACCTTCACCCAATTCTTTTTCAATTGTGTATTTACCGCCCTGCAACTGCTGTCCTGATGCCCAAACCATAATTAAAAATATCGAACTTATGCTGTCAATTTTGGCACATCGGTAAATAATTGTCTGTTAGCCTAACTTTTCCATACTCAGAAGTTAAAGGGTAATTACTACTGTCATAAAAATCTACTTACTTTTAAATCACGAGAATTATTACTGAGTAAATATTCAAAAGCTAAATACACAATCCAGCCTGCCTAATTTTATGGCTGGGAAAAAGATGTAAAATGCCCCGGAATTGTGACGATTACGCTAGAATTGTTAAAGCTTCTTTACAGAGTTTGTACTTTATCCTCAATTCTGTTAAAACAGCCTGGCATCCTAGCATTAAGATGTACATCTAAAAACCCTTTCTAGAGTTCACCAAAAGTTTCTATGACGCTCCCAATTCGTAACGTCGCCATTATTGCCCACGTTGACCACGGCAAAACCACCCTGGTTGATGCACTCCTCAAACAATCCGGCATTTTCCGAGAAGGTGAAGACGTTCCGGATTGCGTCATGGACTCCAACGCCCTGGAACGAGAACGGGGAATTACAATTCTGTCTAAAAACACAGCGGTTAGATATAAAGACACCCTAATCAATATTGTCGATACTCCTGGACACGCTGACTTTGGCGGTGAAGTTGAACGAGTACTTGGCATGGTAGACGGATGTCTCCTGATTGTCGATGCCAACGAAGGGCCTATGCCCCAAACACGCTTTGTACTGAAAAAAGCTTTGGAAAAAGGTTTGCGCCCCATCGTTGTTGTCAACAAAATTGACCGTGGCCAAGCTGACCCCCACGTTGCTGTTGATAAAGTGTTGGATCTGTTCTTGGAATTAGGAGCAGATGAAGACCAGTGTGATTTTACCTATCTGTTTGCCTCCGGTATGGGAGGTTATGCCAAAGAAAGCATGGAAGCAGAAGCGGTAGATATGCAACCTCTGTTTAATGCGATTCTGCAACACGTTCCACCACCAGTAGGCGATATCAACAAGCCCCTGCAATTGCAAGTCACAACCCTAGATTATTCTGAATACCTGGGACGGATTGTAATTGGCAGAATTCACAACGGCACTATCCGTGCTGGACAGCAAGCGGCTCTAATTACAGAAAATGGCACAGTTGTCAAATCCAAAATCACTAAGTTGATGGGCTTTGAAGGCTTGAAACGGGTGGAAATGGAAGAAGCGACCGCAGGTTATATCGTGGCGGTGGCTGGTTTCGCTGATGCTTACATTGGGGAAACAATTACCGATCCGAATGAACCGCAAGCTTTGCCACTCATTAAAGTGGATGAACCAACCTTGCAAATGACCTTCTGGGTGAATGATTCGCCTTTTGCAGGTCAAGAAGGTAAGTTGGTGACATCAAGACAAGTGCGCGATCGCTTATTGCGTGAACTCGAAACCAACGTTGCTTTGCGGGTTGAAGAAACCGATTCTCCCGATAAATTCCTAGTTTCCGGTCGTGGAGAACTCCACTTGGGTATCTTAATTGAAACCATGCGTCGGGAAGGTTTCGAGTTTCAGGTATCTCAGCCACAGGTAATTTACCGCGAAGTCAACGGTCAACCTTGTGAACCTTACGAACTTTTAGTGTTAGACATTCCTGCTGATGCTGTGGGTAGCTGTATTGAACGCCTGGGACAACGCAAAGGCGAAATGCAAGATATGCAACCAGGTAGTGGCGATCGCACCCAGTTAGAGTTTGTTATTCCCGCCCGTGGCTTGATTGGTTTCCGTGGTGAATTCATGCGGATGACTCGTGGTGAAGGCATCATGAACCACAGCTTCTTGGACTACCGTCAACTCAGTGGCGACATTGAAGCCCGTAACAAAGGCGTTTTAATCTCCTTTGAAGAAGGCGTTTCTACCTTCTACGCCATGAAAAACGCTGAAGATAGAGGAGCATTCTTTATTACTCCTGGTACAAAGGTTTACAGAGGTATGATTGTGGGAGAACACAATCGTCCGCAAGACTTGGAACTAAATATCTGTAAAACCAAGCAGTTAACCAACCACCGGGCTGCTGGTGGCGATGAACTAGTACAACTGCAAGCACCGATCGACATGAGTCTAGAACGTGCTTTGGAATACATTGGCCCAGATGAATTGGTGGAAGTTACACCCAAATCGATTCGCCTACGGAAGATGTCGAAGAAATTGGTTAAACGCTAAGTAAAGCCATAACTGAATTAAGTTTAGAAAGCCCACATATGTGGGCTTTTTGTTTTTGATTTATTTTGAATAATGCAACTAATTTACCAACTTTTAAAGAGGTTTTTTAAACAAAACTATTCAGTAGAATTACGTTTTTTTAAGAAAATAGATCTATTGCATTTGTAATACCAATTCAAATAATGTTTGCGATAGATAAATTCTTTGTAGGGGCACGGCGTCAGTAAGATAATTTGATATACCAAAAGATTGTGGGTGCCGTGCCTCTACTCATCTGTCGCTTTTTTCAAAATGGTATAAGAATTAACAGTCGAATTAAATTCGTATTAAGAAATATTACTTTTAATGTTATTGAAAATTAATAATAGCGACCAGAGAATCAAGAATTTGCACACGCATGATTGCTTGCTCATCAGGATTATAGAGATTGAGTAAGCGATTAATTGCGCTAATCGTATCTTTAGAGTGGAGAGTTCCCAATACTAAATGACCAGTTTGTGCAGCTTTAATAGCTGTATCAACAGTCATGCGATCGCGCATTTCTCCAACTACAATTACATCTGGATCTTCTCGCAATACCGACCGCAAAGCATCATGAAAATCATGGGTATGCAAACCTACTTCACGTTGGCTGATTAAGCAACTTTGGGAGGTATGAACATATTCAATTGGGTCTTCAATAGTGATGATATGTTTTTGTGCTGTCTCGTTAAGATAGCGAATCATTGCCGCTATTGTGGTGGACTTTCCCGATCCAGTCGGACCTGTAACTAAGATTAATCCTTGTTTTTTATTAGTAATATTTTTAAGAATGGATGGTAGCCCTAAATTATCAATGGTTGGAACATGCAGTGTAATTAACCGCAGTACCATTGCACCCCCAGTTAAGCTATCAAAACAGTTGACACGACAGCGCAAAAATCCCGGATAAACAATTGCCGTATCCAGTTCTTTAGTTTCTGCAAATCGCTGTTTTCCAGATGGGGTCAGAATCTCGCTTAAGTACGCCTCAAATATTTTTGGCGTTACTACTTCTCCTAACTCATAAACCTCCATCTGACCGCGAATCCGGAATCGAGGCAACTCTCCAACGCGAATATGAATATCACTGGCTTGCTGGATATGAGCATCGCTTACCATCTTTTGAATGGAGACCACCTTTTTCTGTGCTTGAAAAGGGGGAGGAGGTGGTGGTGGTAGTTGGGGAATAAGAAACTCAGATGTCAGCGTGTTTTCCATTAGTGCTTCCTGTCGCAAATATCAGGTAAAAAGCAACGGTTAAACTTAGCCTAGACACAAAAACTAGTCGGTTACCCAAACTAATAGATTAACCGATTCTACTTAAGTCAACCGTATACTTACTTAGATTTTCAATCTACAACATACTTAAGTAATATTTTTGCTTTTGAAATGGTCTTCACCAATTCTTTAGTGAAACCATGAATTTCTATGAATTTCAGGCATGGTTGGGCTAGAAAGGAAATTATGAAAATCATCACACCCACCAATAACTGGTTACAAACCCGCGCTTGTGCCCCTGCATACAGCGGTTGGGTTCTAGCAGGAATAGCTATCTGTTTTTTTGGGGCTGCTATCAATACAATGGCTGGTTGGCTATATGCTATTAGCGGAGTCAGCTTTGCCCTGTTGACTGTAGCAGCTATCTTACCACCGCGATCGCTTGTAGGTTTGACTGTCAAACGCCGTCCCATCCAGCCTGTGACCGCCGGAGATGAACTAACTGTAGAAATAGAAATCCACAATCAGACACAGCAGCCTGTTAACTTGCTGCAAGTCGAGGATATGTTGCCCTTCGTTTTGGGCAAACCAGTACAAAAGGCAATAGAAACAATTCCTCCCCAAGACCATCATCGTTGGGTATACTACCAACCAACCCAGCGCCGGGGTGTCTATCGCTGGCATACAGTCGAACTGGTCAGTGGTGCGCCTTTAGGATTGTTCTGGTGTCGCCGTCAGCGTGAATGTGCTGCCACAGCGATTGTCTATCCTAGTGTGTTACCCATGACTTACTGCCCCCTAGTTGATGAAATGGGGCAAGAAGAAAGCTATACCAGTCACCTGCGTGGCCGACCCCAACAGACAGAGACAACAGGGCTGGTGCGATCGCTACGTCCTTACCGTCTAGGTGACCCGATCCGTATGGTTCACTGGCGTACCAGCGCCCGCTACGGGGAATTACGAGTACGGGAGCTAGAAATTGTTACCAGTGGGCAGGAGATAATTATTGCCCTGGACAGTGCAGCTAACTGGGACGCAGAAAATTTTGAACAAGCCGTAATCGCCGCCGCATCACTGTATTTTTATGCCCAGCGTCAAAATATGCAGGTACAACTGTGGACAGCATCTACAGGTTTAGTCAAAGGCGATCGCATAGTTCAAGAAGCCTTAGCAGCAACTACAGCCCAAGAAGATGCTAACAGACCTATCCTGGAAGAGTACCCTTTGATTTGGCTGACTCAAAACCCTCTCAGCCTCTCTTCCTTAGCTTCAGGCAGTCGCTGGATTTTGTGGCAGAATACCTCTTCACCAGCAGAACCAGTAGGAGTTAATCGGGATTATCCTGGCATCATTGTCCAAAGTGAGCAAGCACTGCAACCTCAACTGCAAAAATCATGGCGTTAAGTAGGGGTTGCAAGTTTAATTTGTACAAAATTTTAATATATGCCGCAAGTTAAGCTTTTCTGATTACTCAGATTCTTTTTGATCCCAGTAACCCAGACATACAAGCCTTAGAGCAAATGTTAGTCAATTTTAAAAAATCAGGTTGGGGAAAAACACCCACTAATAGCCCTATGAGGCTGATGTACAATGCAAAGAAATGTTTAAATTATGAGTGGCCGATCTAATGATGTCATCAGAAGTTAATACAAAATCCAGCGATAAAAGCCTAGAGGCAATGCGGCATTTTTCTGAACAATACGCCAAGCGTACTGGAACCTACTTCTGTTCTGAACCTTCTGTGACGGCAGTTGTGATCGAAGGGCTAGCCAAACATAAAGACGAACTTGGTGCGCCTTTGTGTCCTTGCCGCCACTATGAAGATAAAGAAGCTGAGGTACACGCCACCTATTGGAACTGTCCTTGTGTGCCAATGAGAGAACGCAAAGAATGCCATTGTATGCTGTTTCTCACCCCAGACAACGAGTTTTCAGGAGACAAGCAAGAAATCACTTTAGAAGCAATCAAAGAAGTACGAGAAAGCATGGCATGAATGAAACTATGCCCCAAGAGTTTTGGCAAGGTGTAGAACAGTTCAATTCTGGACAGTTCTACGCCTGTCATGACACTTTAGAGGCTTTGTGGATTGAAGCCAGCGAGCCGGAAAAAAGCTTCTATCAAGGGATACTACAAATTGCTGTAGCGCTTTATCATTTGGGTAATCATAACTGGCGAGGTGCTGTAATTCTACTGGGAGAAGGCAGCAATCGTCTGCGACGCTACCCGTTAGATTATGCTGGCATCGATTTAGAAGCATTATTGAACCATAGTTTGGCATTGTTGCAAGCATTACAGCAAACAGGCCCAGATAAGATTGCTGCTGAGGACCTGGATGAAGCTGACACATTGCCTTTGCCCAGGATTGAGTTAATCAATGACGAAAAATAAGCAGCAAAGATGCGAGATCTAACAAGTGTAGTTTTTTAGAATAACTCTGTTGCCAGGAGGACAAGGGAAAGCGAGGAAGAAACCTCTACAAGATTTCCCTAATGTCCTCCTTATCTTCACCAATTTTTCCTATGCGAAAGTTAGCTTTTTGCTACTTGGGAAGCTCAAGAGAATTTTACCCAAGTTTTAAAGGCGATCGCTAGTTTTATTAAAAGGTCTGTCCTATACCGTCGTCACTTAATTAGGTCATATCTTCGCCATAAGTTTGTGATAACTTCGTCAATAAGACGTGCAATATTTAACCTATCTAAATTTATTCCTTTTAATAAGGTGCCTGTACCTGGCTTTTACAGATAAATAAATAACTTATACACCCCATGTTCCACAAATTTTCAGATGAAAGTTTTATTTATAGATATTAGCTGGTCTCTTGAGTAAGGTAGGTTTTCAAAGTCAGGTGTCTACATTTGAAACAAGCACACCAATTATCCTATGGCTTGTCAGCCAAGGCTGATAAAAGTGAAAAAAATGCTCAAAATATAGATGACTATTTATGGAGATATAAATGCAAAAAAATAAATCTTTTCTCTATTCACAAAAAATATTAATTACGCTGCTTATATTGATCGTTAGTTTTAGTTTTGGTTTGCTAACACTTATCAAACCAAAACTTTCAGCAGCACAGAGTAGACAACATCATGATACAGCTGACTCCGACGGAATTCAGCAGCGTCTTGAGGAATTCAAGGAGACAATGCTCACAATTTTACAGCAACAAGCACAAGTAAAGGGCTTATCTTATGTTGTACCATCACGTTTTCAAAGAGCAACAATTGAGGCGGCAAAACTCACTTCATCTGAGAAAGTAATTGCTCTCACATTTGATGATGGTCCTTGGCCTGAAAGTACCACTCAAGTGCTAAATATTCTCAAAAAAAATAATATCAAAGCTACATTTTTTGTTATTGGGCAGAACGTAAAAAATTATCCAAACTTATTGAAACGAGAAAATGCCGAAGGTCACGTAATTGGCAATCATACTTGGCATCATTGGTATCAATTCATGAATCCACAGACAGCAGCTTATGAAATTGACCACACAGCAGACTTAATTAATCAGATTACCGGAGTTAAAACAAATTTATTTCGCCCACCAGGGGGATTTATGCACAATGGAGTGGCTGATTACGCTAGAAATAGTAAATACGCTATTATTCTATGGTCATCTGACTCTGTAGATTACTCACGTCCTGCTGTACCAAGGTTAATCAATAATGTGTTCAGGAAGTCTAAGCCTGGTGGTATTGTGCTGATGCATGATGGCGGAGGTAATCGCTCAAGAACTGTGCAAGCTTTACCAGAAATTATTGCCAAATTTCGCAAGGAAGGTTACCGCTTTGTAACTATTCCTGAACTGTTACAAATGGAAGATAAAGACCAAAGCGTTATTGCCAAGAAAAAATAATTTTTGATACTACAAGGTACTCTACCTATATCTCAGTAATTTAGATTAGCGATCGCATCTGTAGTCAAAACATTTTGACATTTTATAATTCAAGGTTATTTAAATTAATCAGAATATTAGGTTAATTTGGGTTGGGAGATTAAATAATAGTATTTATCTCCCTTATCTTCTATTCTGCTTAAGGCACGAGCATTCCACGTTGCACGGCTGGACGCTGTCCTACAGTTTCAACCCACCTTTTAAGATTTGGATGATTGTCTAAGGTTAAACCTTGCATTTGATAAATTGCCATCCAAGGATAAGTTGCAACATCTGCAATCGAATAGTCACCGCAGATAAATTCATTGTTTGCCAATTGTTGATCCAAAACGCTATAAATTCGTAGGGTTTCCTTTTCATAACGTTCAATGGCATAGGGAATCTTTTCTGGTGCGAACCTTTTAAAGTGATTGAGTTGTCCAAACATTGGCCCTACACCCGCCATTTGGAACATTAGCCACTCCAACACTTGAAAGCGGTCTTTTTTGTCAGTTGGTAGTAATTTAGCTGTTTTTTCTGCTAAGTAAATGAGAATAGCACCGGATTCAAAAACTTTGATATCGGTTTCTTGGTCAACAATCGCTGGAATTTTACTATTCGGATTAATTGCTATATATTCGGGTGCAAATTGCTCTTGTTTTGTGATGTCGATTTTGTGGACATTATAAGGCAATTCTACTTCTTCCAACATAATGGAAGCTTTACGCCCGTTAGGTGTGGTGAAGGTATATAAGTCAATCATGCGATCATACCCTGGAATATTCGCGATCTCCGAGGGTAGTGTACCTTAAATTTAAGTTATCTATATCTAAAAACTACATATTCTTTAATTAAAATAACAAAATATTTGCTAAAGAGTTTATATACAAAGCTTAATTAAAAATTTTAGATATTTTTTTGAATAAATATAAAGATTAATTCATGATTTTCATAGACAATTACGTGGCACAATGACCAGAGGAAATAATTAATTGCAATCTCATTATTTTTAAATTGATAAATTTACTGACAAAAGCTTACCGATTATAAAGATACAAAGACTGACTTATCGTTTTTCTAGCATTTGAATTTTATAGTACTGTTTGTTGCTGCTATTTAGAAAATCGAAAATAGTTATGTACGAGCGCTCAGATGGGGAAAAAAGCCAGTTTTATTTCAAAAAAATTCGCAAACTTCTTTTATTAATTGTATTTGCCATCATAGTACTGGCTTGTGGCTTTAATACTGCCCTTGTACTATTCTCCTATATCGATGGAAATTCAATTTTTACTAATCGCTATCCGACTTCAATTCCAGGCATAGACGACCAATTTCAATGTGAAAACAGTAATAGAACCTGGCGTAATCATAAGTGTTGGGACTATAAACACGATCCTTCCTTCTGATGGCAAGTGTAGCGCTACCCTACTGTAATTCCTCTAAAAGGAATGTACAAGTCAGCCTGTGAAATCAGCAATATACCTTCGTTTGCTATCTACTTGCTTAGAGGAGAATTTCCTTTAAAAGCACATTCAAGTTTCGGCTTCTGAGACTGAAAGATCAGCTATGTGTTGGCACCAATGTTCAGGTATTTCAAGATTTGCTGGCAGAAGAGTTGTGCGATCGCCAAACGCTAATTCAAGCTGCTGTGATTCTAAGTTTTCACATCTAGTCATATCGGCTCCAAAAATTCTAGCTTTTTGAAGAATTGCCTGATTTAAGTTAGTACCTGTTAGGATTGCATCTTGTAGGTTAGCTTCATAGAAATTTGCTTGCTCTAAATTAGCTTCATAGAGGTTAGCTTGCTGTAGGTTAGCTGTGCTGAATAATACACCTTCTAAGTTAGCTCCAATCAGTTTTGCACCTTGCAAGTTACTACCAATCAGGTTTGCTCCTAATAGGTTGCTTCCCTCTAAATTTGCTCCTTCTAAATTAGTGTCGCAAAGAATAGCTTCTTCTAAATTAGCGTTATAAAGGCTCGCTCCTTGTAAGTTGGCATCATAAAGAATTGCACCTTGCAAGTCAGCTTCATACAGTACTGCTTTAGATAAATTAACTTTTCTCAAAACAGCTTCTTGCAGATTAGCTTCTGGGAGTATCGCTTTTTGCAAGTTTGCTTCATAAAGAACTGCCCCACAGAGATTTGTTTCTGTTAAGTTTGCCTCAGATAGATTAGCTCCTATCAAGTTTACCCATTGTAAATTGGCTCCAATTAAAATGGCTCCAGCAAGATTGGCTTCCATCAGATCAGCGCCACTGATATCTATATCGCGTAAATCTAATTTTTTATTTGCCAAATCATGCAGTGTATTGCGTCTGCCAATTACGGTCAGGGCTGTTTGAATATCTGTAGGAATTTTTTCTGGTAAATTATCCTCGCCTTTATCCTGTGTAGAGGCATTTTCTCTAATAAAAGCAGCAAGGATTTCCATAATTGTCCAATGATTTTTGGGGCAATCTCTGGCAATTCTTTCTAGTGCATATATCGCAGCAAACCGTGTTTCTATTTTTTCATTGCCTAGATGTTCGATAGCTTGATAAAACCTTTCTGTAACTAAATTTTCTGTTTTTTGCTCTGTATATTTGATATCAATTTCTATTTTTTTATCATGCTCCATAACATCCGAGAAAATTTGTGCTATTTCAATTCGATCCATTGCTAGAGAGAGTTTAGAGGTATAGTAGGCATTGATACTGATTGCTATTACCCAAGAAAATATAGCAATTAATGTTATTACTTGAGTGATAGCTGCAATTTTTTGATGATTTGACAGCAAGGGAAAATTAAAAAATAAGAAATAATTTAAACTAAAAGAAAAGCTAAATATAGCTGTTATATATATGAAGAAACTAGTGAGTCCATCTGTCTTGAATAAAGACATATAATTAGTCTTCATCTCTGACTCCTTATGTAATTTAGCTTATCTATACTATTATTTGTAGTTCTCTTTTAGTACAGTAAAAACACGGACTTAATTAACTAATCAATTTGTTGTCAAAAAAATCTATATAGATTTACTTACAAATAACAGTAACTACTATAATTTTGCAAAATAAAACCCCTTTCCACAGAAAGGAGTTAGTATTGAGTGTTTGCTGATCAATAGTATGCAGAACTATCGCCAATGCGATGGGGCTTGTATATCATCTGCTAGACGAGTTGTGCGATCGCCTATTGCTAATTGAATCTGCTGTGATGTTGATTTTTATCGCCCTGAAGGTTTGCTGCTTGTAGAGAGCATCTATCTAGGAACGTGTTAAAGCTTTAGTTCTATAATCTAACCTTTGCTTTATTGATAACCCTTGAGTATTGAAAAATGCAAAATCAGAAAATAAAAATATAAATACAACAGCCGCTAAAAATAGAATAAATATAACTGCTAAAATTATCAACCAACCTTTAAGAGTGTCTGTATTGTTATCAGACATATATTTAAGATTATTTTTGAAGTTCCCAATTACTACGGGGAAGTTCAGTATAAAGTATACCTTTTGTTTGCAAATGGCAAGATGCATCCTGATAACTAATTGATGCGGAGTTACGTTAACCAGGTTGCCGCCAGTGAATTGGGGTTTCGACATAATCGGGTAGACGAGTTGTGCGATCGCCAACTGCTGCTGTAATTTGTTGTAATTCTAAATTTTTAGCACCTGTCAAAATTGCCCCTTCTAAATTGACATCACAGAGATTTGTCCCAAAGAAGTTAGCTCCCATCAGATTTGCCCCGTGGAGGTTGGCTTCATAGAGGATTGCTCTAGAAAGATTTGCTCCTATAAGGTTTGCTCGATGCAAATCAGCTTCCGCTAGGCTGGCTTCGGAGAGGTTGGCAAAAAATATTTCTGTCTGCTGGAGTTTAGCTGCGTTCAAGTTAGCCCCTTGTAGGTTGGCTCCATTTAAGTTAGCTCCTTGTAGGTTAGCTCCAATCAGACCTGTAAGGTATAAGTTAGCTTTACCAAGCTTTGCTCCTTGCAAGTTAGCGAGAAATAACTTCGCTCCAGAAAGGTTGGCAACTTTTAAGGTTGCTTGTTGTAAGTTGGCTTTATAAAGATTTGCCCCTTGCAAGTTAGCTACACGCAGACTCGCTCCTGTAAGGTTAGCTCCCCGCAGGTTAGCCGCAGACAAATTGGCTCGATTAAGATTTGCCCCTTGCAGGTCGGCTCCACGCAGGTTTGCTTTGAGTAAATTGGCTTCATAAAGAATAGTCCCTGAGAGCTTGGCACCACTCAGGTCTGTACCTGCTAAAGCAGCTCCACGCAAATCTGCACCACACAGGTCAGAGCCTCGCAAATCCATTCCTTCTAAGTTAGCTCCTAGCAAGTCTGCCCGTTTAATATCTATATTGCGTAAATCTAGTTTCTGATTTACCTTGTCTTCCAGATAATTACGCCTACCGATAACTGTCAGAGCTACTTGAATATCTGTACGAATTTTTGGTGATTCTTCATGGAAATTCCGATCTAACTGCTGTGTACGCAAATCTATGGGTGCTACATCTTCTTGCCTTGCTTTACCTTCATAGATAGGGGTATTCTCACGCACAAAAGCAGTGAGAATTTCCATGATTGTCCAGTGTTCTTCGGGAAATTCCTGCGCGACTCTTTCTAAAGCATAAATTGCACCTGTGCGGGTTTCAGTCTTCTCGTGCCCAAGCTGTGCAATTGCTGTCATAAACCGTTCTGCAATTAGCTTATCTTGAGATAGTTTGGCATTTTGGATGCTAAGTTCAATATTTTTTTCAGCAGCGATCGCACTTTTATGTAAAGCTTGGGCACGCTTGGCTCCATAGTAAGCATTAGCAATCAACCCTAATCCTGAAAAAATTATTGCTGTCGTCGCTAATGCTTGAATTCCATATTCTATTTGTTGTGGAATTGACAACTCCCGAATATTGGAAAACGCAAAGACAATGACAGTCAATAAGAGAGCAAATATAACTGTTATCACTATCAACCAATTCAAGAGTACGCCTGTCTTCTTAGCAGACATAGCAGAAATATTCCTCACTACTCAGGATTATTACTTATATTCTGAGGTTTAAGAGTATAGCATTTAGCTTAAAATTTGTATATGTATCATAAGGCTTAATTGATCCTACTATTACTTAAGGAGTTAGATATTAAGCAATAGGCCAATTATGCGATCGTCTACTTTGCAACCACTTAATAGCTAAAATACTTGATTTAATTCAGTTTTTATTTAAAGTTTAGGCAAAATTTTAAATTTCTTAGGCATCACCAAGTTGAGTTCTTGGTATATTTACTCCAGAAAATTCTATCTCCCTCAAGTTTGCCTCATTGAGTATGGCATCATTGAGAATTGCTCCATCTAGCTTTGCTCTATATAAGCTTGCGCGATTTAAATTAGCTCCAGAAAGGTTTGCACCAGAGAGATTAGCTGCACTCAAAATTGCCTCTTTGAGGTTAGCGCCAGAGAGGTTAGCTCCAGAAAGGTTAGCCGCAGTGAGGATTGCTCCATGCAGATTGGCACTACAAAGGTTTGCTCCTGCAAGATTAGTTTGATAAAGGTTTGTCTGCTCTAAATTTGCCCCAGAGAGGTTAGCTCCTCTAATGTCTGTGCGGCTCAAATCCAGTTGGTTACTTTCTATATCTTGTTGAGCATTTCTTTTGGCGATAAGCGTTAGGGCTGCTTGAATATCAGCACGAATTGTTAATGCTGGGTTTTCGTTAACTTCTTCTTGAGGCTGATAAGGAACATTATTTCGGACAAAATTTGTGAGAGCTTCCATGATTTTCCAATGGAATTTTGGCTCTTTCTGGGCGATTTGGGCTAAATCATCAAATACAGCCAGATTGATTTCTCTATTTTGGCGTTCAAGCTGTTCAATTGCTAGTTTCAAGCTTTGTGTATAAGAATAATTTGGAATAAGTTCTAATTTTTTCTGGTTAGCAAATATCGCTAGATAGATTTTTTCTAAAATTATTATCTTTCTAGGGATGTAATTTTTTGCCGTATCGTAAGCACTTGTAACTACTTTGAACATACCCAAAATTATTTTTAATAATTAGATGTTACTTACTACAAAAACACCAATCTAAATACTAAGTAAGTATACCATTAATCAATGCAAGTACTCTTTATACTTTGTTTAGCAATAATCAGTAATATATAGTAGTCAGAGAAATAAATCACATAAACGAAGATTTTAATGACGTGACTTATGCGCTCACAATAGATAAACCAACATTTTACTAAAGTGTCCAGATGCAGCAAGATAAAGAGCCAATATTGAAAGATTTAGTACTGATTGGTGGCGGTCACAGCCATGCAATTGTGCTGAGGATGTTTGGTATGAAACCTCTGCCTGGTGTGCGTTTGACCTTGATAACTACAAATTCAGATACACCTTATTCAGGAATGTTGCCAGGACATATTGCTGGTTTTTACAGTCACGATGAATGTCATATAGACTTACGACCATTAGCCAAATTTGCCCAAGCACAGTTATACATTGATCAAGTTATTGATCTGGATTTAAAAAATAATAAAGTAATTTGTGCTAACCGTCCTGCTGTCGATTTTGATGTGCTGTCCGTTGATATTGGCAGCACTCCAACTCCAATATCTGTATCAGAGGCGGCAGAATATGTAATTCCAGCAAAACCAGTGTCAAAATTACTGCAACATTGGTATCAATTATTGAAAACTGTAAGAGAAAATCCTCAAGAACCGATTAGCATTGCGATCGCAGGTGGTGGTACAGGCGGTGTAGAATTGGCGCTGTCAATGCAAGCACACTTACAGCAAATTTTACAGAATTCAGGGGCTTGGGAAATTCATTTATTCCAGCGCGATCGCCAACTGATGCCCAAGCATCATCCATCAGTGGGGCAGCAAGTTAAGCAAATTCTCATGAACCAGGGTATAAAACTACATTTAGGAGAAACTGTCTGTCAAGTCGCGCCTCTTACACAGAAGGGAAATCAAGAGGTATTGCAAATTAAATGTGAATCTGGGTTGACAGTAGAGTGCAACAAAATTTTTTGGGTAACCCAAGCAGCTGCACCTCAGTGGTTACAAAAGACGGGGCTGAGGACTGATGAGCAAGGCTTTATTTTGGTACAGGACACATTACAATCGCAAACTCACCCCCATGTATTCGCCGCAGGTGACATTGCGACAATCGTCAATCATCCTCGTCCAAAAGCTGGGGTATTTGCTGTGCGACAAGGTAAGCCTTTGTTTGAGAACTTGCGAAGGTATTTATTAGGTAAACCTCTCAAACCGTACAAACCACAAAAAAAATATCTAAGTTTAATTGGTACAGGACATGGACAGGCGATCGCAACAAAAGGTGCATTCACTTTACCACCTCATAAACTATTGTGGCGCTGGAAAGATTGGATTGACCGCCGCTTTATGGAACGCTTCCATAACCTGCCAGAAATGAAGCAAAATTCTCAAAATTCAACTCCTCACTCACTCAGCACTCAAATACGTTGTGCTGGATGTGGTTCTAAAGTTAGCAGTAACATTTTACAAAGCGTTCTGTACCGCATTCAGCAAGAACAGCCTATTAGAGAAGTTAGAAAAGATATCATCATTGGTTTAGAAGCACCAGATGATGCAGCAGTAGTGCAGATATCAACTGGTCAATTGATGGTGCAGACGCTAGATTATTTTCCGGCTTTAATTAATGACCCTTATATTTTTGGGCAAATTAGCGCCAATCATTGCTTGAGTGATATTTTTGCAATGGGGGCTGTGCCTCATAGTACATTAGCGATCGCTTCTATTCCCTACGCTGCACCAGAGAAAGTCAGCGAAACTCTCTACCAATTATTATCGGGTGCTGTCAAAGTAGTTAATCAAGCAGGCGCACCTCTGATTGGCGGACATACCAGTGAAGGTACAGAACTAGCTTTTGGCTTAACTTGCAACGGTGTTGTCAATCCCCACAAGTTGTTGCGTAAAGGCGGTATGCAACCCGGACAAGTCCTGATTTTAACCAAAGCACTGGGAACCGGAACTTTATTTGCTGCTGATATGCGTCGCCAAGCTAAAGGTCGTTGGATTGATGGCGCTGTTGAGTCAATGCTGTTGTCAAATCAAGCTGCTGCTATATGTTTATTGCAACATGGAGTAACAGCTTGTACTGATGTCACAGGCTTTGGTTTATTAGGTCACTTGATGGAAATGGTGCAAGCATCTGGTGTTGCAGTGGAATTACAACTTGACGCTATACCAGTATTAACTGGCGCAACCAACACATTAGAAGCAGGAATTTTTAGCTCCCTGCATTCAGATAATTTACAAGCATCAAGTTATATTCATAATCTAATGGCAGTTGAGTCTCAGCCCAAGTATCCCTTGTTATTTGACCCACAAACATCTGGCGGTTTATTAGCTGCTATTCCAAAAGCACAAGCTAATAGTTGTTTAGCTGCACTTCAAGCTTTGGGATATAAGCAATGCAGCATTATTGGGAGTATCAAGCCACAAGTGGTTCAGACACAGCCAATTACCGTAATTACTTAACTTTGCGCAAATAGAAGTTAATGAACAGCAAACGTTTATAAACTAGCCAGTAATTTTCCTGATGACTTATGTATAAATATTTATTACTGTATTAGTGAAGAAAAAACCTAATTATTCAATTCCTATGATCAGTTTAGGATTTTGGAATCTAATTATATTAATTGCAGTAGCTTTAGTTCTTAAAAGTAATTGGCGGCTAGATGATGAAAAGCAAGGCTGGAATAATTCGTTATTTTTACAATACCCTTTTATTAAACAGCTAGGGCAATTTTTGCATAAACCTATTGTTAACTTTATAATTCAAGCTTTTGTCGTATTAATTGTTACAAGGCTTCTTATTTATACAGGTTGGCTTGTTCATTTATTTGCGACTTATCCAGAGCCACCTTTTTGGGATTTTAAATGGTTTTATGTGGCAAGTAAATTAGCTCACGAGCATTTAAGCCCTTTTAAACCCGAGATTTTTAGTGAATGGTTCTGTAATTTAACAAAAGCTTGTGGGAGCATTCCACCGTTTGTCTATCCACCGAATATTATTCCTATTATCTGGTTTCTGGGTTATTTTTCGATCAATACTGCATTCACCATCTGGACTGTCATGCATTTGGTAACAATCGGGTTGATTTTATGGGGAGCAGATATCCTGTTGGAATCACGCTCGCGGGCTTTTAGGACAATTTGCATGATCGCAGTTGCGTTAATTTATGGAGTAATTCGTGATCTTCAAGTTGGGAACCTTGCTATTTTCATTGCAGCTCTGGTTTTATGGATGTTTATCTTGGCTAAGAAAAATCAAGATATTCCAGCAGGAATTTTTTTGGGCGTTGCCGTTTGTAAACCAACGTTAGCTGCTTTATTCGTTTTGTATTTTCTTCTAAAAAGAAGATTTACTCTAGTTTTTCTCTGTGTTATTACATCAAGTTTTCTGATATTTATAGGCCTATTATTGACAGGCAATTCCGTAACAGAATTTCTACCTGATGCTGCGCGGGGATTTTCAATCTGGATAAATGATCCGTCAAATAGCCCATATCTTTCGATGAGTCGCATTGATTTAAAGGTCATTGGCCCTAGATTTTTCCCTAATAACCAATTCATTGCAAAGCTTTTATCTAATTTAATTGTGCTGCTAACATTTGGTTATGTGGGTTGGTATTGGTACAAACAACAATCACAAATCGGCTGGTCAAAAAATATTTATCTATCGGAAATTGTATTAATTTCATGCTTGAGTATTGGCATGAATTATTCACAGCAAACTAGTTCTGTGATGTTAATACCTGCTGTGGTTTACTTGCTCAATGATTTGCTGTTTCAGATCAGGTATGAAGTATTTGCATGGAAAAGAATGTCTGCTTGGTTAGTAGGTGTTTGTTGCTTACTAGTGCAAACAGGCTTCATTCATGATTGGGTGCTCATCCCTCTAGCAAATAATTGGAAATGGAAAGCAGGCGAGTTACCCTACATCCTGAAAGTGACTATATTGGCACTACCAAGCTATGCTGTTTTAGGGATCACACTTAGTATTTTAGTCTTAGCAATTACATCACTGAATCAAAAACAGTTTTCTGAATTTGATACTTTGAAGTAGGTTCCAAATTATAACCTTAGTACTGCTAATACGGGAATACCTATGCTTAAAGAGAAAGTCAAAAATCACAAAAATCTGGTTTCATACTTTTACACTGTCTTGAATGGTAGATTAATTTACGCCAAGCTGTACTAGCATTAATGTATTTATGCTAAATTTTAAAACCAGTTTTATCTTATTGTTTTTAGTTTGCCTGGTGGCAACGATATTGACAGGATATTTTTTAGGAGGAATTAATCCAGATTTAATTCAGTCGTGGTTGAAAAACTCTGGCATTTGGGCACCCGTTACTTATATTGTGATTTATGTAGTAGCAACCATTCTAGTTTTACCTTCTACGGCGCTGAATTTAACCGGAGGAGCGATTTTTGGTCCTTGGCTGGGTACATTTTGGACAAGTGTTGCTGCGATTGTGGCTGCGATCGCTTCTTTTATATTTGCACGGACAGTTGGACATGAAGCCGTTGCTAAAAGACTAGCAGGACGTTGGCAAGCGATTGATGCGGAAGTGCAGCAAGGAGGAGTATTTTATATGTTTGCCATTCGCCTAGTGCCAATTATGCCCTATGGTTTGGTAAATTTTGCTGCCGGTTTGACATCAGTGAGCTTCAAAGATTACTTGATTGGCACGATTTTAGGAACAGTTCCAGGAGTATTACCATTTGTTTTATTAGGTAGTTCTGGCTTAAAAGCAATCCGTACCGGAGAGGTTATGCCATTGGTTGGTGCTTTGGCATTGCTAGGAATATTAGTGGCTGGATCTACCTGGTATCGCCGTCATCGCAGTTTTCCCTTTCGTCGCAAACCTTAAGATAATCATGCTACCTAAATACTCTTTTATCGTACCGATCTACAACGAAGAAGAAACTATTGAAGAAATGTATCGCCGGATTTCCCTGGTGATGAATCGGATGGATGGTCCGGTAGAGTTGTGTTTAGTGAATGATGGTAGCCGCGATCGCTCTTTACAAATGATGCGAGAATTGCATCAAAAAGATCCGCGTGTGGTTTACTTAAGTCTGGCGCGGAATTTTGGTCATCAAATTGCTGTAACAGCAGGGCTAAATTTTGTTCGGGGACAGGTGGTTGTGATTCTGGATGCCGATTTACAAGATCCACCAGAATTGATTCCAGACATGGTAGAGAAATGGCGACAAGGATATCAAATCGTTTATGCCCAACGCATCCAACGTCGTCAAGAAGGTTGGTTTAAGCGCTTCACAGCCTATGCTTTTTATCGGATTCTCAAAAATCTGGCAGATGTAGATATTCCCACAGACACGGGGGATTTTTGCTTATTAGATCGTAAAGTTGTAGACGTCCTGAATGCAATGTCAGAGCGCAACCGCTACATTCGGGGATTGCGAGCTTGGGTTGGTTTTAATCAAATAGCTATTAAATTTGAGCGAGATCCGCGTTTTGCAGGGGATGTGAAATATACATTTCGTAAATCTCTAGCACTGGCAATTAATGGATTGGTTTCTTTTTCTAAAGTACCGTTGCGGCTTTCAACTTACATGGGATTTTTAGCCGCGATAGTTTCATTGTTCATGTGTGTGCTGGTTTTGTACTGGCGACTTTTTGTACCTCATTCTCCCTTAACAGGAATGGCCATTATCATGATGGTTATTTTCTTTTTAGGAGCAGTACAACTATTTAGTATTGGCATTTTGGGTGAATATATTGGGCGCATTTATGAAGAAGTTAAGCAAAGGCCCCTATATACCTTAGCGGAAGTGGCAGGTTTTTATGAAGAGCATGAGGATAGCCAAAAACCCATGAGTGTGGTTAAAGAAAAATTGTTCTAAAAAGAATAGCAAATAAGACTTACGCACACTCTACGAATTCTTGGCGTTCTTGGCGTTTTGGCGGTTCGATAAATTAAGGTTTTTGGTGATTTTTGCGTAATTCCTGGTAAATTACCAATGTGACAATCGTGCGATCGCCACTAATATCAAAAAAGCGATCGCCAAACTTTGTTCATCAAACTTTAGGCATACATAACTACTTGGAATCTGCATCTGTCTGTGGTCAAATAAAGATGATTCCAGAAATAGATTATCTTTCAGCCATGAAAAAATCCGCTGCGCTAACAACTACATTTTTTGCCACTTTGACTATGGTGCTAACAGCCTGTGGTGGAGCTAACACTGGGTCGAATGTAGGCAATAATGCCCAAAATCAGGCTACAAATAACAATACCTCCACAACGAATACATCTGGTGTAATTCCTATAGGTATTGCTTTTGCCCAAACTAGTAACGTAGCTTTACTTGGTCAAGAACAAGTTGCTGGAGCCAAAATCGCTGAGAAATATTTTAATGATAAAGGTGGTATTAACGGTACTCCAATTAAATTAGTATTTCAAGACACTAGCGGTGATGAAAATGGAGCAATTAATGCCTTTCAAAGTTTAATTAATAAAGATAAAGTTGTCGGTATTGTGGGACCAACTTTGTCACAGCAAGCTTTTAGTGCTGACCCTGTTGCTGACCGTGCTAAAGTACCAGTGCTGGGAGCATCAAATACTGCTAACAAGATTCCGGAGATTGGTGATTACGTAGCTCGTGTTTCTGCACCAGTTTCTATTGTCGCGCCTAATTCAGTTAAAGCAGCACTCAAGCAGAACCCCAAAATTAAAAAAGTTGCTGTTTTCTTTGCTCAAAATGATGCTTTTAGTAAATCAGAGACAGAGATTTTTCAGAAAACTGTGAAGGATCAGGGTTTGGAATTATTAACAGTACAAAAGTTCCAAACTAGTGATACAGATTTCCAAAGCCAAGCTACAAATGCGATTAATCTTAAACCAGATTTAGTAATTATTTCTGGTTTGGCTGCTGATGGTGGTAACTTGGTCAGACAACTACGGGAACTGGGTTATAAAGGCTTAATTGTTGGTGGTAATGGTATGAACACTTCCAACATTTTGCCAGTATGCAAAGCACTTTGTGATGGTGTACTGATTGCTCAAGCTTACAGCCCAGAACATCCAGGCGAAATTAACTCGACATTTCGTAAAATCTATACTGACCAATACAAGAAAGAACCACCACAGTTTAGCGCTCAAGCTTTTGCCGCAGTTCAAGTTTATGTAGAAGCACTCCAAGCTTTAGATAAAAAAACCAAAGTCAACAAATTAGCACTGCCACAATTAAGGAATGAATTAAACAAACAGCTACTAGCTGGAAAATATAATACACCTTTAGGCGAAATTGGGTTTACTCCCGTCGGTGAGGTTGTCCAAAAAGATTTTTATGTAGCTCAAATCAAAATGGACAAAGATGGTAGTCAAGGTAAATTCGCATTTTTAAAATAGTTGCTATATGGATATAAATCTGTTTCTGCAACAATTCTTAAATGGGCTATCTATTGGCAGCGTTTATGCAATTTTTGCCTTGGGATACACCCTCGTTTATTCGATTTTGGGCATTATTAATTTAGCTCATGGGGCAGTTTTTACGCTGGGTGCATATTTCACCTATGCACTCATGGGCGGGACTTTTGGATTTAATGGCTTGCTGGCTAATGCCACACTACCTATAAAATTACCATTTGCGATCGCCTTAATTTTAGGCAGCAGTCTAGCCGGATTGGTTGGCATAGCTATGGAACGGATTGCTTTCCAACCTCTACGCCGTAAAGGATCTGACCCCTTGCTGACGGTGGTTTCCAGCTTAGGTGTGGCGGTAGTAATTGTTAACCTCATCCAATATTTAGTAGGTGCAGAAAGTTACACCTTTCCCGCAGGCGCTTACGGAAATTTACCAGCTTCGATTAACTTTGGTAGTCCAGAGAATCCAATCCCCATCCGTAGCGTGCAGATAGTAATTTTTGCTGTCTCTGTGATATTTGTAGCAATCCTTACCTATTTTATCAATAGCACTAAATATGGCAAGGCAATGCAGGCGATCGCAGAAGATCCAACTACCGCCAGTTTGTTAGGAATTAACACCGATGGCTTTATTGTGCTGACATTTTTCATCAGCAGTTTTTTAGCAGGTTTGGCGGGAACTTTAGTGGCTTCTAGCGTCAGTATTGCTGGGCCATATTTTGGCATTGCTTTTGGTTTAAGAGGTTTAGCAGTGATTGTCTTAGGTGGTTTGGGTAGTATTCCTGGTGCAGTGCTAGGAGGTTTATTAATTGGATTAGTGGAAGCATTTGTACCTGGTGAATACTCTGGTTATAAAGACGCTGTAGCATTTGCAATTTTGTTTGTCATGCTATTAGTTAGACCCCAAGGTTTGCTAGGAAGACGATTTATTCAGAAGGTTTAAAGATTATATGACGACATTTACTAAACAGAAATTAACTTTTGATCAGTTTCTTGAACAGTGCCCAGAAGAAGGTTTTTATGAACTTGTAGATGGAGAAATTGTAGAAGTGCGTTCAACAAGAAATCATGATGATGTTGCTAACTTGCTTTTATTTGCTTTCAATGATGAAATCAGGCGACTAAATTTAAATTATGTTGTCAATAACACAGCAGTATTTAAAACTAAAACTGCTGAAGGCGTAGAACAAGGACGCAAGCCTGATGTCAGTGTCATAGATAGAGATATGTGGCGATCAAATCGTGCTGCTTACTCTGCGCTTGAAGAACCTATCCAGTTAGCTGTAGAAGTGACATCAACTAATTGGGAAGATGACTATATTGATAAATTGGACGAATATCAACGTTTAGGTATCACAGAGTATTGGATTGTAGATTACTTAGCAATAGGACTAAGAGAATATTTAGGCAATCCCAAAGTTCCAACTGTATTTGTTTTTCTATTAGATGCTAATGGAAAATACCAACGCAGTCAATTTAGAGGTTCTGACAGGATATTGTCTGTAACTTTTCCCGAATTGACATTGACAGCAGAGCAAATATTAACAGCTTAAACGTTAACTTTATTCAGCCTCATCACAATGTTTTAAAATGTCTGAATTTGTCTCTACTTACGGTTCGCTAATTGTCTCTATGGTATTAGGGGCATTATTGGGGCTATCACTTTACTTACCATTGATGGCTGGACAACTATCTTTGGCAAGCCCCGGATTTTATGCTTTAGGTGGTTATATTGCCGCCATTCTATCTACAAAAGTTTTTACATCTAGCAGTAGTTTTTTTCCGATTCCGCTGTTATTAATCGAGATGGTAATTGCTGGTGTAGTGTCCGGTTTATTGGGTGCAGTCATAGGGATTCCGACATTACGGTTACGAGGAATTTATTTAGCGATCGCTACTATTGCTTTTGTAGAAGTTCTGCGAGTTCTCTCCCTCAATTTGGAAATTACAGGCGGTGCTGTTGGGATTTTTGGCATTCCTCAACCCTTCCAAACTCAAATCGAATATTTATGGATTGCTTTGCCATTACTTATAATTGCAATGGTATTGTTTTACCGTTTAGAACGCATTAAGGTAGGTAGAGCATTTACTGCTATTCGTGAAGATGAATTAGCCGCAGGTGCAATGGGTATTAATCCCACTTACTACAAAGTTTTAGCATTTACATTAGGGGCAATCCTTGCAGGCGTTGTGGGGGCAATTAGCGCTCACTTTCTCAATACTTGGAATGCTCGTCAAGGTACTTTTGATGCGAGTATTATCTACTTAACTTTTGTCTTAATTGGTGGTTCTAGAACTTTTTTAGGTTCGATAGTAGGAGGAATGGTATTTACAGCCTTACCAGAAATCTTACGCAGCTTAGCCGATACAGGTGGATTACCTAATTGGGTAGCACAATTTTTGCGTGACGGAAGATTAATTATTTTTGGATTACTAATTGTAGTGGGAACTATATTTTTTCCTCAAGGTCTGGTAACACCGGATGTCTTCAAAAAACGCAAAGTAAAAAATAAGCAAGTATGAAAAAATTTAAAAAACTCCATAAACTAAAAGCCTTATTAATAGCTGCGATCGCTTTACTATTCTTATGCACCACAACCCAGGCTCAACCAGTTAAACCTGTTGCCAATACTTCAGCCAATCCCGATTATGTAAGGGCATTATTTACAGCAGATAAATTTTTATATGCCTGGAAAACCAGAAATGTTACAGAAGGAGTAACTTTTGTTTCTCCTGCACTTAAAAAGAAAATATCTAATGATGAGCTAGCTAGTTATATATCTGGTACATCCAGCCCCAGTCATGCAGCTTTTGAAATTAATTCTGGTAAAAAAATATCAGATAGCAGATATGCTTTTGAAGTTAAACTTTATGAATATCTTTACTCAGCAACACCTGAGTCTCAAAGCTGGAAGTGTCCGCAGTCATCCAGAATTGTGCTGATTAAAACTGGAGTTGATAACCCTAAATTCCGTGTCGGGAATTGGTTAGTTGATGAACTACCTGCAACTTGTGAATTACAATTACGCTAAACAATGTCTGAAATTATTGCAGAAAATAATATTGTCTTAGAAGCAAAATCCTTGACTCGTAGGTTTGGTGGTTTAGTGGCTGTAAATAATGTATCTTTTGCAGTCAAAAAGCATGAAATTTTCGGGCTAATTGGCCCTAATGGTGCAGGGAAAACAACTTTATTTAATTTGATCACAGCCTTAATTCCACCTTCTGATGGTAAATTAATTTATAAAGGTATAAATATTTCGCAATTACGTCCTTATAAAATTGCTGGTTTAGGTATCGCTCGTACCTTTCAAAATATTCGCCTGTTTGGTGAATTATCGGCGTTAGAAAATGTCATCATAGGCGGGCATTTGCATACCAAAAGTAATATGATTAAAGGAGTTTTAAAATTACCACCAGCACCTATTGAAGAATCTAAAAGTAGAAAAAAAGCTTTAGAATTATTAGAACTGGTGGGATTGAGCGATCGCGCTGAAGAAAAAGCCAAAAATTTTGCTTACGGCGATCAACGACGCTTAGAAATCGCCCGCGCATTAGCCTTGGAACCGCAGATTTTACTCCTTGATGAACCAGCTGCGGGGATGAACCCCAGCGAAAAACAGTATCTCAGCGAATTTATTCGCAGTCTTAGGGAGCGCTTTAACTTAACGATCGTACTGATTGAGCATCATGTACCCTTAGTTATGGGATTGTGTGATCGCATTGCTGTTTTAGATTTTGGACAATTAATCGCTTTGGGTGAACCCGCCGTTGTTAGGGACGATCCCGCCGTAATTGCAGCTTATTTGGGAAGTGGATGAGGATTTTAACCGCCGATGAACGCCGATGAACGCCGATATTTAACTGATAAAGAAGATTTTACGATTTTAGAGGTTCAAGACCTTGATGTGAATTATGGCGGTATTCAAGCTCTAAAAAAGATTAATTTAATCATTAAAAAAGGCGAGGTAGTAACTTTAATTGGTGCTAACGGTGCTGGTAAAACTACTACTCTCCGGGCTATATCCAAAATAGTTAATCCTAGAAGTGGACAAATTATCTACAGTGGACGGAATATTACTCGCCGTCAAGCTTATGAGGTGGTTAAACTTGGTATCGCCCATTCTCCTGAAGGACGGAGAGTATTAGCTAGACAAACAGTTTTAGATAATTTGTTATTAGGTGCTTATATTCGCAACGATCAAAAAGAAATTAAAGCAGATATTGAGCATCAATATGAGCTATTTCCGCGTTTATCCCAAAGACGCAATCAACTAGCAGGAACTCTCAGTGGTGGCGAACAACAAATGTTAGCGATCGCTCGTGCTTTAATGAGTAGACCACAACTATTACTTTTAGATGAACCTAGCTTAGGTTTAGCACCTGCGATCGTCCGAGAAATTTTTACTATTATTGAAAATCTTCGCGCTACGGGCGTAACTATTTTATTAGTTGAACAAAACGCTAACTTAGCTCTACAAATTGCCGATAGAGGATATGTTTTAGAAGCAGGTTCTATTACTTTAACGGGTGCAGCATCACAATTAATTACTGATGAGCGAGTTAAAAAAGCTTATTTGGGTTAGTATCATATTTTGTACCAAGCCATTTGTAATCGATTCGTCTAGATGCCACCTCTGAGGTAATTAGAATTGTGTCTACTTTGTTCAAGTATTCAACATTTGAAAGTTTCCTTGAAATAGTACGTTCACGACCAGGTTTGTATCTTGGCAGAAAATCTTTATCGGCTTTATGGTCTTTGCTGCTAGGTTATGAAATGGCGGTTATTGAACATAATATTCCTGAATCAGAACAATTTAATCGGAAGTTGGAAAAAGATTTTAATAATTGGTTATGCAAAAATTATTCTATGGGTAATTCTATATGTTGGTATATATTCGTCATAACTGAAACTAAATCTGAAGCAGAAGCATTCGATAGATTCTTTGAGCTTTGGGATGAGTTTCGTAAATAAATGATACCGTTTCTCAATGAAGATGCGCTTAATTAGCCCACGTAGGTGGGCTTTGTTGAAGTAGCCCCAGGCTTCTAGCCTGAGGGCGAGATAGCGCAACTTCACATAGAATTAGTATGACATCTGTATAGTAGTTTAAGCGGTACGAGTATATGGTACAGTTACCAACCAAACCTCTAACTTTAGAAGAGTTTTTAAAACTGCCAGAAACTAAGCCAGCTAGTGAATATATCAATGGGCAAATTATTCAAAAACCTATGCCACAGGGAAAGCATAGTAGACTTCGATGTCAATTATTTAGTTATATCAATGCTTTAGTCAAGCCTCAAAAAATTGCTCTAGCCTTTCCAGAATTACGCTGTACCTTTGGCGGACATTCAATTGTACCTGATGTCGCTGTATTTGCTTGGGAAAGAATTCCTGTAGATGCAAATGGAGATGTAGCGAATGTCTTTGAAACCCATCCAGACTGGACAATTGAGATTCTCTCACCCGATCAAAGTCAGACTAAAGTAACTGGAAATATTTTGCATTGTCTAAAATATAGTACTAGTTTAGGTTGGCTGATCGATCCAGATGAAAAGTCTGTTTTAGTCTATCCCCCAAAACAGCAACCAGAACTTTTACAAGCAGAAGAGGAAATCTTACCAGTTCCTAATTTAGTTTCTAACCTGCAATTGACTGTAGAACAGTTATTTGCATGGTTAAAGTTATAGGCTAATCAGAAACTAGTAATGTCTAAAAAAACAATAAAAAATGAAGTTTTAGGTGAATTAGTTTGGGATAGCGACCTCGATTGCTGGTCTAGTAAAGTTGAAATTACCCCTGGAAATATTGTCAATTTGAGTGTTGACATTGAGGATGTAGAAACATCTGCTGTTATCGAACGTGCTTCTCATTCTTTCACCCGAATTCAAAAACAAGAAGTCAACCTTCGTCGGTGTGCAGCCAACCAACTTCTCGACCTATACAATCATACCTGGAATGATGGTGATGAAATTGACTGCCCAACTTTCATGAAACTGATAAAGCTGGAAGAAGTCCACTTTAATTCCAACGGTAGCGCCAACCTTTACTATGATGATGGCGATCTATTTTGGGGGCACACAATTATTTTATCGATTGATTGTGACGGAGCTTTTAAAGACGCTAACATTGCAGGCTAATACTACTACGTGGAAATTAAAATTGGTTTTTTCCTTCTATGCTGTGTTTTTGCGTAAGAAAAATTGATATACGTTTGATATTCCGCCAAGTTAATTAACTTTTTACAAAACATTACAATATTTATCATATATTTAGATTTGTAGCCCAGTTTTTGGGTGTCAACTTCTGTTGCGAATTATATTTGCCTGAATAATCAAAGCCATGAGTCAAATCATCTGGATCGCAAGACACGCCAACCGCCTCGATTTTGTTAACCCTGATTGGTTTCTCACCGCTGAAAGACGCTACGATCCACCTTTATCTGAGGATGGTTTCATTCAAGCAAAGCAGCTAGCTAACCGCCTGAAAAAAGAGAAAATCAGCCATATTTTTGCTTCTCCCTTTCTGCGAACTGTACAAACAGCGAACGCAGTTGCAGAAGTACTAGATCTACGGATTAAATTAGAAACTGGTTTGAGCGAATGGCTAAATCCCGCTTGGATGACAGAAGAACCCGAAAGACTCTCAACTCCAGCTTTAGCAGAATTATTTCCCAGAATTGATCTTACCTATACTCCGCATATTGCAGCCAAATATCCCGAAACACAAGCACAAGTACGGGGACGTTCTGGGCAAACAGCTAGATGTCTAGCGACTGAATTCTACCCCGCTAATATCCTGTTGGTAGGTCATGGCGCTTCTGTGCTAGGCGCGGCTATGGGATTAGTAGGCGAAATTGCCAAAATGGAAGTGAAGGCTTCTTTATGTTCTTTAGTCAAAGTAGTGCTTCAAGACTCAGAATGGTTATTAGAACTTAAAGGGGATACTTCTCATCTAGTCGAGGTAGAAGAAGTAATTCGATTTGTTTGAATCCCTGATAGAGATTTTAAATCCTGGCTTCCGCTAATCTAGATACATTGCCATGTACTGAGAAAGTCACTAAATTACTGATAAATTTTATGACATTATTACTAGCGGGAGATATTGGCGGTACGAAAACTATTCTGCGGTTGTCTGAAACCACAGATTCACCAGGATTTCATGAAACCTCAGATTCGCATCTGTTACGCAATATTTACGAGGAAAGTTATCACAGCCAGGACTTTCCCGATTTAGTGCCAATAGTTCAGCAGTTTCTAGCCAAAGCTAAGGCATTGACACCGCAAAAGGCTTGCTTTGCGATCGCCGGTCCAATAGTTAACAATACTGCCAAGCTGACCAATTTAGCTTGGTATTTAGATAGCGAACGTCTACAACAAGAATTGGGGATTGCCTCTGTTTCCCTGATCAATGACTTTACTGCCGTTGGCTACGGTATTTTCGGCTTAAACAACAAAAATTTGCTGACTTTACAAGCTGGGAAACCTAAACTCGAAGCGCCTATTGCCATTATTGGTGCTGGCACTGGCTTAGGGCAAGGATTTTTAATCAAGCAAGGAGAACACTATCATGTCTTTCCTTCAGAGGGCGGACACGCCGACTTTGCCGCGCGTACCGAGTTAGAGTTTCGGCTGATGAAATACCTGATGGATAAACATGATATCCAACGCGTTTCTGTAGAAAGAGTCGTTTCAGGTCAGGGAATTGTCTCAATTTACCAATTTTTACGCGATCAAAAAATTGCTGCTGAATCACCCGATATTGCCCACATCGTTAGAATCTGGGAAGAAGAAGCAGGAAAAGCAGAGAAAAGCGTCGATCCTGGTGCGATTATTGGCACTGCTGCACTACAAGGACGCGATCGCCTTTGTGAACAAACCATGCAACTGTTTGTAGAGGTTTATGGTGCAGAAGCCGGAAATCTTGCCATCAAACTTCTACCTTACGGCGGACTATATATTGCTGGTGGCATCGCTCCTAAAATCTTGCCTTTAATGCAACAGGGTAGTTTCCTATTAAATTTCACCCAAAAAGGAAGGATGCGTTCCCTCCTCGAAGAAATACCGGTGTATATTATTCTCAATCAACAAGTTGGGCTAATTGGTGCTGCTTTGTATGCTGCTAGGTTATAACAGCTGGCATCGGTGATATCAGCATCATCAAAAGCCAAAACTATGACAATCAAAGTTTTATTGCCCCTACTTGCTGCCACACTTGTATGCAGCGGATCTTTACTGGTTGATGCACGTCAACCCAAACCAAAGGTTACTCAAGCTAAACCAAAGGTTACTCAACCAGTGCAGCCACAATGGAAGTTGTTCACTGGCCCAGATGGACGCTTTAGTGTTTTGATGCCAGGAATGCCCAAAAGGAATACCCAAGCCCAAAAAACCTACATGGGGGAAATCAATTTAGAACTATTTATAGCTCAACCACCAAAACAGGAAGTAGCTTATGTAGTTGCTTACAACGATTTTCCTTACAGTTATGGTCAAATGGCGAACCCTCAAGCAGTACTTAATAATGCCAGGGATATAGCTTTAAAAACTACGAAAAGTAATTTAATTAGCCAACGAGATATTCGTAGTACCAATGGTCATCCTGGTAAAGAAATTGAGTATGTCAATTCTGGTGGCAAAGTTACTAAAAGCAGAATGTATTTTGCTCAAGGGCGCTTATATCAAGTAATGGCTATAACCACAAGAAAACAGCGGCAGACTTTAGCTAAAACCATTAATGGTTATTTAAATTCCTTCCATGTGGTTTTAAAAGCTTGAAAAAATCTCTCAGCCTTAGACCTAAATCTAAGGCTGATAAACAGTATTTGTCTGGTTAAAAAAGTTTCATCAATAACGAAAAAATTGCAAAATTTAAGGTAAAAATTCAGCAATTTTTGTAGGATAACCTATTAGATATATGTGCAGTAATAGCTCATTTGATATATCTAAAGTAGGTAAACAGGAAAGCGGCACAGATCCCGCCCCGCTTTCCTCGCCGCCCAAATTTGTGTGGACGGGGTAAACAGCGGGTTTTGCTGATGAAAAAATTTCTGAAATACCTCAGTTTAGGTATATTGTCTACGATTTTGACTGCAACGCCTGGACTGGGAGCCGAGCGTATTAGTTTTTTTTACCCTCCCTTTGGGGAGTTTTCTTTATCTGCTGAATCTCTGGAAAAGTTTGCCAAGGAAGGCAAAATCAACAGTGAATTAGGATTTTACGCCAGTCGTGCTACTCCTCAACAACTTGCTCAATTACGGCAACTACTGCAACAAAGATTTGCTATCACTCCTGTTTTAGTCTCTCAATTTACCTACTCACCTTTAGGTGAGGCGGTAGTGCGACGTTTAGGAGAATTGCTGCTTACCGACTCTCGGCAGAATGGTTTTTATGCGATCCGTGCTGCTTTAATTTTATCTGCGGCCGATCCAGAGGGCTTAACAGTTGTAAATTTGTTGCGTAAATACCCTAGCGAAAGTTTGCGGTTGAATTTTTCTGAGGGGCTACAGATAGTTAATAGCTTGTTAGAGTTGGGCAAAGCCAAAGATCAAATTTTTGCGTCTATCAAACAACAGACGAGTGCAGAAACTACTAATGCCAAGGTTGACTTCACCCAACAGCCAGATTTGCGATCGCCGGGAACTTTCAGATGGCAGATCACTAGCCTAAAACTCAATGACAATTCCCGGAATCGCAGTCTACCAGTTGATGTCTATGTGCCGCAAACATCATCGCAAACCACAGGAGATACACCTAAACCTCCCTTTCCTCTAGTTGTAATTTCTCATGGTGTCGCTTCAGACCGCTATGCCTTCGTATACTTAGCTGAACATTTAGCATCTCACGGTTTTGCCGTTGCTGTATTGGAACATCCTGGTAGTAATGCTGAACGCTTTCAGCTATACTTTTCCGGCTTGGCTGGGCCGCCAGAAGCACAAGAATTTCTTAACCGACCTTTAGATGTTAAGTTTGTACTCGATCAACTCCAGCAGTTAGATAGGACTGATCCTAATCTCCGAGGTAAACTCAATTTCCAACAAATTGGAGCGATTGGTCATTCCTTCGGTGGTTATACTGTTTTGGCTTTGGGTGGAGCAAAGATTAACTTTGACAAACTGCGCCGCGATTGCAATCCTAATAGAACTTTGAATGTATCAGTATTTTTGCAGTGTCGCGCCTATGAGTTACCTGTAGCAAATTATCCGCTTCAAGACCCTCGCATTAAGGCTGTGATGGCGATTAATCCGATTGATAGTTCGGTCTTAGGTGAAAGTGGAGTGAGTCAAATTCAAGTACCGACAATGCTAGTAGCAGGTAGTGAAGATATTTTTGCCCCACCAGTAGCTGAACAGATTTACCCTTTTACTTGGCTGCCTAACCCCAACAAATACTTAGTTTTAATCGAAAATGCTACACACTTTAGTGCGATCGCTGAACCAACTGCTAACAATGATGTGTTACCTGTACCAGAGGCATTGCTAGGACCAAACCGTGCGCCTGCTTATTCTTATATCAAAGCCTTAAGTCTAGCTTTCTTAGATACCCATCTTTTAAATCGCTCCGAATACCGCTCATATTTGCAGCCATCCTATGCCCAGTACATTAGTCAGGCTCCTCTCAATCTCAGTATTTTACAGTCCTTGACAACAGAGCAGTTAAAACAAGCATTGAATGGCTTAGATCCCCAACCAACAGTACCAGCACCAAAACCAACTCCTACTCCGTCGCCGTGAGGGGGATGAGGGGAGCCACTGCGCCCTTGCGGGTTCCCAAGGCAATCCTTTGGGCGGCTTTGCAGACACTTGGTTTAGTTCACCAAAGTATCCGTCCGTAGATAACAAGGAAGTTGAAAGCTATTCTTTATAATGAGATTTAGACTATGTTATTCATCTATGTCTCAACTCCCTACTTTGCAAGCAATTATTGAGTCCGTGGAAGCTCTCTCAGAAGATGAGCAAGATATACTATTTGACTTGATTTACAAACGCCGCATTGCTAAACGCCGCCAAGAAATTGCTCAGAACGCTAAGGTAACAATGCAAGCCGTCAGCAATGGCACTGCTCAGAGAGGTACCGCCACTGAACTGATGGCTAGTGTATTTGGGGATGAGGAATGAGGGTGTTAATTTTCGATGAAAGTTTTCGCCGTGCCCTTAAACGCCGTTGTAAAAATCGTCCTCAACTTCAAGCCAAAGTTTTAACAACCCTAAGTCTGCTTGAGATTGATCCATTTTCCCCTACCCTCAAAACCCACAAGCTGCAAGGCGAACTTCAAGATCTCTGGTCTTGCTCTGTGGAATATGACTTTCGGATTGTCTTCTATTTTCAGAAGTTTGAGGATATGGAAGAAGAGGCAATAGTCTTAGTTGATGTAGGTACGCATGATGAAGTCTACTAATATCAAGTTCGGATAATCACTTATTATTAAAATCTCCGCGTCCTCCTCCGGGTTTGCAGTTCCTTCAACGGAGGGAACCTCCGCAACGGACTGCTCACCGCGTCTTTGCGTCAGCCCTAATGATAAGTCTTCAAGCGAACATGATATAACGTACCGCGAATTTGCTATACATTACAACAAATTGAATATTTTTTTAATCAGATAAAACCTGAAATATGCGCCCCAGTAAAATAGATTGACTGCTAATAATAGTCCTTTACTCCAGTATGAGCGCATGGTGGGAAACAGATATATACTTGCCATCAACACTAATGAAATTTCTACAAAAGCTACGATCCCGCCGTAATGGTTGCGATCCCAGTAAGAAATGGGGCTGATAAAACGGTAATCGCTAAAGGGAAAAAAGTGCCGATGGGCATCGTTGTTGTGGACTGGTAAATCTAAAAGTGAGTGCAGCACCATACTAATAAACCCAACTTCTATGACTTGCCAATTGAGAACATGGGCAATTATTACCCCAATCAGTGCTAGAGGAATGGAGTGAAAAGTACTGATAATTGCTTGCCAAAAGGGCTGATAGTAAACCTCTGACCAAATCTGATGTGACGGCAGACGATACACGAACTTCATCAAGAAGTAAAACACAAATATTGGTACATCAGGCAAGATTGCGCCCAGAAAAATTGCGTGGCTTGCCTGATTGCGCATTTGTTGGCTGAAAACAACCAGATTGAGAATGGCATGGCTGGGAGTATTCATTACTTGGATTTAGTAAATTTGCTGACATAAATCATTACTGCGATGTTTCCAAAACTATATGTACAGTTAATGTCTAAGCGATGACGCAAGCTGTCACAATTGGGGCTAAATAGCTGATTTTATTGAATTAATGCCAGCAATTTACACCGATTGTCAAGAAATTTCTATATTGCTCAAGTAGTATTAATCAAAACTTATCCCAAAAATCTTGCCTATATATATACTGGTTGTAAACAAGTATTAAGAAATGCTTATTAATAAATGTTGCCATACCTTGATTAAATTGTTAACGTGTGTATGACAACTAGCTGGTGAATGCTCTGATGAAGGAGATGTAAAAACCTATGAGCTATATCCATTCAGCCAATTGAGGAAATGGTTGAGTTTTCGATAGAAAGTGAGAAATTTCTGCTGTTTAGAGAAAATGAGGGATTGTAGATTAACGCAGAAATATCTCCTTGTGAAAGGCTTAGTTTTGATTTGAATTACGATTACTAATTTGTCTTACCCTCCGGATGCGAGAACGCGGTAAGACTGAAGATTTTGGAGGTAAAAACTCATGAAGATTCAAGGTAAGGTTGCCTTAATTACTGGGGCTTCTCGTGGCATTGGGCGTGCGATCGCTCTCGAACTAGCACAGCAAGGCATCAAGCGTGTGATATTATTGGCACGCGATCGCCAAAAGTTAGCGGAAGTAGCCGCCCAAATCGAGGCGATGGGAACAGCCGCTACAATCGTACCGATAGATTTAACTCAAACAATTGAAGTAAATATCGCTGTTGCTCAACTTTGGCGCAATTATGGCCCGATTCATTTACTGGTTAATTGTGCGGGAGTAGCATACCAAAATTCGTTTTTGCAATCTAAACTTCCCCAAGTTCAAGAAGAAATCTCCATAAATCTATTGGGGATGTACAACCTAACTAGTCTGGTGGCTCGACGTATGGCGAACCACAGACAAGGAACAATTGTCAATGTGTCCAGCTTGATGGGTAAAATAGCTGCACCCACAATGGCAACTTATTCAGCTACCAAGTTTGCAATTTTAGGATTTACGCAAGCCTTACGCCAGGAACTAGCGCCATACAATATTCAAGTGCAAGCATTACTGCCTTCGCTCACAGACACAGACATGGTGCGAGGCTTTCAATTATTTCGCTGGGTGATACCGACGACTCCCCAGCAAGTCGCACAAACTTTTGTAGCTGGGTTGCAAAGAGATTCACCAGAAATTTTAGTTGGATGGCAAAGTCATCTGGCTGTTTGGTGTCAGCGCCTTGTACCTTGGTTGTTAGAGCCGATTTTACAAATGGCAACTCCGCCAGCTTTTAGAAGCAAACAGCCTAACCTACTGAGCACACTTACCCAAAAACTTAGCCTGATAACACGCGATTTGCTTTTATCGAGAAACATGGTTTCTTTTGTATCTGCACGTAAGTAGAATACAGGAGATAACTGCTGGAGATCCCCGACTTCTACCCTTCGGGAAGCCACCCTCCGGGTGTCTACAAGAAGTCGGGGATCTAGAGAATTAAGATATACCTCGTTTCGGAGCAACCAGAAATGCTGACATTGCCTCATACTCTCCCCGCTTTGCCCGAAATTATAGATGGCTTACCGAATATTTCTGGTTGGGAAACAGAGGTTCTCTCGGTAGTGAACCATGATGCACCAGTATTTTTACCAAAAACAAATCTCCGTTTAGAAGATATTAACGCTGGATTTGCGATCGCCTTACATATGCACCAGCCAACTATACCTGCTGGGTATGATGGTGGATTGATTAGCAATCTGCAATATATGTTTGATCATCCAGGCGAAGGTGATAATCACAATGCCGGGCCTTTTGCCTATTGTTACAGCCGCATGGGAGATTTCATTCCCGAACTCGTCAGTCAAGGTTGCAATCCTCGCGTCATGTTGGATTACTCTGGTAATCTTTTTTGGGGACTCAGGCAAATGGGACGCAGTGACATTATAGATAACCTCAAGCGCATCACTTGCGATCCCACCTATCAACCTTATGTAGAGTGGCTGGGGACAATGTGGAGTCATGCTGTGATTCCTTCCACTCCCATAGCAGACATTAAATTGCAAATCGTGGCATGGCAACAGTATTTTGCCGCAATTTTTGGTTGGGAAGCATTAGCCCGAGTTAAAGGATTTTCTCCACCAGAAATGCACTTGCCAAATCATCCTGATACTCTATTTGAATTTGTCAAGGCACTCAAAGAATGTGGATATCGTTGGCTACTGGTTCAAGAACATTCTGTAGAAACAATTAGCGGACAACCTCTTAGCTACAAACATTTACCACACCGTCTAATTGCCCGTAATTCTCAAGGTGAGACAATTAGCATTACCGCTTTAATTAAAACCCAAGGTTCTGACACTAAATTAGTTGCTCAGATGCAACCTTATTATGAAGCCAAAACCCTATCTAAACAACAAGTAGGAAATGCATTAGTACCTCCAATTGTCAGCCAAATAGGAGATGGAGAAAATGGGGGTGTGATGATGAATGAATTTCCCAGCGCTTTCAAACAAGCTTGGTGGGATATGGTGAATCATGGTGGTGGAAAAGCAGGCGTAGTCGGAATGTGTGGTACAGAATATATGGAATTAATAGAAGCTGCTGGCTGTAAAGCTGAAGATTATCCCACTTGTCAGCCAGCAGGACAACATTATATTTGGGAGCGAGTTTCACCTGATAATGCTCAACCTGAAGCTGTAGAGAATGCCATTCTAGAATTAAAGCAAACTAACCCCAATTTTCATCTAGATGGAGCTTCATGGACTAATCACATAAGTTGGGTGAAAGGATACGAAAATGTTCTCTCTCCGATGTATCAATTAAGTAGTTCATTCCATGAAAAGGTGGATAAATTATTAGTTAATTCAACAGCAGAATCGATAACTAGACAATCCAGTTACCGCAATCTTCTTCTACATAACTTATTACTGCAAACTAGTTGCTTTCGTTATTGGGGACACGGTACTTGGACTGACTATGCCAGAGAAATTTACCAACGTGGGGAAAATTTACTGCAAGCGACATTGTAAATAATGTAATTTTGATAAAATTAGAAGACCGCCATAAGCATAGTAAACAAGTGTTTTAGCTTGAACTCTCAAACATATTTTTTCTTTAAATATGTGTAAGCAACCTGTGCAGCTAAAAAAATTCGGTGGTCTTCTAGAATCTTAATATAGACGAATATTTGAGCAGTCAGTTTATATGAATCTGCAATTTGAGCAAAATTGCAGATTATGACATACAATCAAAGGTAGACAAAAGCGATAACGCTACACGTTGCGAGGCAGCCAATTTGGATGCCAAGGAAATTTTGAATTTATATGCAGCCAGTAAAAGAAATTTTAGGCAAGCGGATTTGAGAAAAATAAGCCTAATTAAAGCCAATTTCAGGGAAGTAAACTTTACTGGATCAAATTTGAACAATTCAAATTTAGGTAGTGCCAATCTAAATTGGTTGAACCTGAGAAGAAAAAATATCACAGGCTTAATCTAAGTGATACAAAAATATCCAATGCTGGAATGCACAAAGACAATTTAATTTCAGCAAATTAGTTTTTTGAATTTTGCCAATTACTTTAGTTATTAGATGAAAAAATTTGCTTGTTGGTTGAGATGCAGATTATTTTGCTGATGACTATAAGCACTATTTTAGCGTCTAGGCTTCTAAGCCTTAATCAAAAGTAACTGAAACTTTCACTAGCAGCTTTTTTCTCAGCTTACTAGTGAAGCAGCTTTATGGAATTCTGAGCAAGCAAATATAATTTTATTTTTTTGGAGGAGGCTGTTAATGAGTTTAATCATGAAGTCAATTTTAAATGCAGACTCTGAAGCTCGCTATCTCACACCTGGGGAGACAGAACAGATTAAAGACTTTAGCACAAATGGTGGCCGTCGTCTGCGCCTTGCCAAAGTTTTAACAGAGAACCGCGAGCGCATTATTAAGCAATCTGGGAACCAACTATTTCAAAAGCGTCCAGATATTGTCTCGCCTGGTGGTAACGCCTACGGACAGGAAATGACTGCGACTTGTCTGCGGGACATGGATTACTACCTGCGCTTGGTAACTTATAGTATCGTAGTTGGTGATGCCACGCCGATTCAAGAGATTGGTGTTATTGGTGTCCGCGAAATGTACAAATCTCTTGGTACTCCGATTGAAGCCGTTGCTGAAAGTATCCGTGCGATGAAGAACTTTGCCACTTCCATGATGTCTGCTGAAGATGTTAGTGAAGTTAATTCTTACTTCGACTTCATAATCGCTGCTATGCAGTAAGGTAATAATCTTTTGCGGCTATAGCTTTCTGTTAATAGCCTCGCAAAATCTTTGATTTATTCGAGACTAAAGCCTACAAGAAATTGAAAAATTTGGAGTCATATTGATGCCAAACACAACAAAAGTAAAACAGTTGAATTCAGAGCAACGCAATGCTTGGTTTGGAGGTTTTACTCCTCAGGTGGAAATTTTGAACGGTCGCCTAGCAATGATTGGGTTTTTAGCCATCATCTTAATTGAAGTATTTTCTGGTCACGGCTTTCTGCACTTTTGGGACATTCTGTAATTTGAAGATATCTGGACTGGAAAATACCTGATTGGCAATCTAGCCATTTTACTCATTAATTTATTTGGAGAAAAATAATGTCGAAAGAACAAAAGGGTAACAGAGAAGCTAAGAAACCCAAAAAAGATCCTGATAAAAAAAAGGAGAAAAAAGATCCAAATAGATATGATGGTTAAGCTGATAAATGTCATGAGCTTTCGCATCTAGCACCAAAAATTGCCAAGATGTAACCAGAGCAAACTCTAGCGATCGCCCATAGTTGATCAACAAACTATGAGATAGTGAACTTATCGCTAATCTAAGGTGCGATCGCTAATCCTATCTTTATCAAAGAGTATTGTTTCCCAGTTTAATTACAGCAAGGGTAATAAGATTTCAAATTCAGTACCCTGGCCAAGTTGCGATCGCAATTTTAATTTACCTCCATGTTTGGCAGTAACAATTCGATAACTCACAGCTAAACTAGTTGTTTTATCAGCCCTTTTCTCCATCGAGAAAGATTCAATAATTTGCTGTTGTAACTGCTGAGACATACCAGGACCATTGTCAGCAATGCAAATAGAAATCCAGCGAGAATCTGGCGCTCCTGATTTAGTTGCTTCCTGGGAAATAATTTTTGTAGTAATCTCAATTCGTGGTTTGTCAATACTGTTTGTATTTTCTGGATGAAACTGATGCCGCACGATCTCATTCAGCAAGCTATCTATAGATTCACTAAAAATATTCATTAATACTTGGCTCAATTGCCCCATAAAGCAATAAACTGGTGGCAAGTGTCCATAGTTTCTAACTATCTCAATTTCTCCTTGAATCCGACTATTAATTAATAAGACAATACTATCTAGACAAGCGTGTAAATCTCCTGGCTTGGGATAAACGTCATCGATATGACAGAAGTTTTGTAAACTAGTGACGAGTTTTTTTAATCTTTCAGCCCCAGTACGTATACTAAGTAGGGCTTTTGACAAATCTTCTTCTAAAAATTCAAATTCAATCTCTTCTTTAAGATTATTGATGTAATTGAAAGTACCAGATGACTCTTGGTCATAAGCTGCTATAAGTTTGAGCAAGTCCTGGCTATAGTTAGAGATATAAGTTAAGTTACCCCAAATAAAATTCACGGGGTCTAAAATTTCGTGTGCCACTCCATCTACTAAACGTCCCAAACTCGCCATTTTATCATTTTGAATCATTTGGGTTTGGCTGCGTTCATAGCGCACTTGAGTTTCTATGCCGCGAATTTGCCAAGAAGCAAGATTCAGTTCGTATATATCTAACAATTTATAAGTATCAGATGCAGTTTGTACCACCACCGGTTCTGCTACAAGTTCAGGCGATCGCCTTAAGGTAAGTTGCATCGCTGTCAAAACTGGTGTCGTATCTGGAAGCTGCAAAATTGATGTGCGTGCATAGCTGTAGAGCATACTCAATGGTTCTCGGAAAAACAACTCTTTTCCGTAGGGACGAATCCAAAATTCTAGCAGTCGTCGCCGCGAAATCATCCCGATGAACTTTCCCTGTTCTCGTAAGATTGCGCCTGGTAGCAAAGGGTACTTTTCAAAAATTCGTGCAACTTCTATAGCGGTACAGCTAAGTTCCACTTGGAAGTTGTACATTGACAGTTCCTGGAGAGTTGACTCTAAACCGAGATCGCGATCGCTACCCTGAGATAAAAGTGGTGGTGATATTTGGGAACTGAAATCTTGTGGCACTGGAGACTCTTAACTTTGTATAAAATCTGGCAATCAATAAGCTAACATTTTAGCCTCTGCTCGCCTTTGTTCAATACCTAACTTGAGCTACAGTAACTCAGCACTACGGAACGTATTATGTTAAATATTTGTCTAGCAACTGGCTCTAGGATGAAATGTTGCTAAAAATTAAGAAAATTCAGGATCGCTGGCTAATAACATTGCTCCCCAAATGTTTAAAAACTGTGAAACCTTTATAAAAATGCGTGGAAGTCAACACACTAACTAACAAAATTGCAGTAAGTATAAACATAGGGAATTAAATATAGTACATTAGGTGATTACCCTATATAATTGGAACCATTTAACAAGACAGATATTCTTAAGAATGGTAATTGTCAGTATATCCACCCAAGTAAACATAATTAACTTTAAGCAACTATGGCTTTTTAGTGCGGAAGCGCTAGTATAAACCCCAGATCAACTTTTGGCTTAAATGAGCTTAAATTGCCTCCATCTGCTTTTGATCCCCATTTCGATAGAATGACTAGGCATAATCTAAAAACTCCAAACCGCTTTTGACTGCGACACCCATGAATCAACTGAACAATGGTTTCACCCTATTTCTGAGTCTGCTAGTCGAGGCGATGCCTTTTTTGCTTCTGGGAGTTTTATTCTCCAGTGTGCTGCTATTTTTTGTAGATGAGCGCAAACTGGTAGAAAAAATGCCCAAAAATCCACTATTAGGAGCTTTATTTGGTAGCACAATCGGCTTCTTGTTTCCGGTGTGTGAGTGCGGTAATGTGCCGGTGGCGCGGCGCTTGCTGATGCAGGGAGTACCCACACCAGTGGCAATTGGTTTTTTGCTAGCAGCGCCAACAATTAACCCGATTGTGATTTGGGCAACTTGGACGGCGTTTCGAGATCAGCCAGAAATAGTGGTATTACGCGTCGTATTTTCTTTACTGATCGCGACAATTGTTGGTTTTGTTTTTAGTTTTCAAAAAGACTTGAGTCCCATTGTCCAACCAGCGATCGCTCGTTACCTCAAGTTTAATCCCCCAGCACAGACTGAACCGACACGCCGTGGACGACGTTATCAAACACAACAGGATACAACAGGTTCTACTTTGTTGAAGTCTGGAACTTATTTACTGGGAGGAAAAGCTAGCTTAACTACGCGAATAGATAGTAATTTAATCCCAGGAACCACCCCATCATCTCCTGGTAATAAACCCCTCTCAGATAAACTGCGTTTGGTAGTAGATAATATCGTTCAAGAACTACGGGAATTAGGCGGAGTAATGGTTCTCGGAAGTGCGATCGCAGCTACAATTCAAGTGCTAGCACCAAGGGAAGTAATTCTCAGTCTGGGTGCTGGCCCAATTAGTTCAATTGTGGCCATGCTGATATTAGCAGCAGCAGTGTCAATTTGTTCTACAGTCGATTCATTCTTTGCCCTTTCTTTCGCCTCGACTTTTACTAGTGGTTCCCTGTTAGCTTTTCTAGTCTTTGGTCCGATGATTGATATCAAAGGTATTGGTTTGATGTTATCAATTTTCAAAGCAAAGGCTTTATTTTATCTATTTGCTTTAGCAGGGTTACTAACATTTCTGTTTACCTTATTCTTGAATTTGCACGTTCTGTAAATTAATTAGTCAAAAGTCAGTAGGGACGGGTTTTATGAAATATTCAGTTGGCAATGAGATCTATCGATTAAACTCGCCCCTACAAGAAGCAATAAGCAATAGGCCAGAGTCCAATGACAAAGGACAAATGACAAATGACAAATGACTCTTTACCCCTAAATTCCAACCCAAATCCCAAATCCAAACTCCGAAATCTGTTAATGCCTTGGCTGGATGTTTGGGCAATCATAGCTTGGGGAGTTTTAATCTTAAAATATTGGGTGAGTGGCAAATTGAACTTATTGATTCACCCCGATTATTTTTGGTTAGCAATTTTGGGTGCTATTGGTTTGTTAATTGTGGGTTTTTTCAAGGCTGGGCAACTTTGGCAGCGACGACCTCGAGATGAGGCACCCAACCCCCAGCATTTAACTTTATTTCCTCCTGGTTGGGGTAGTGCTTTGATGTTAACCGCAGCAATTTTAGGATTAACAATTACCCCCCGTGTCTTTGCCAGCCAAACCGCCCTCGACCGTGGTGTGACAGAGTTAGTCGCTGCAACACGCGCCCAACCTCAAGCATTTCGGGCTACCATTCGCCCAGAGGAGCGATCGCTCGTAGATTGGGTACGCACACTCAATGTCTATCCAGAGCCGGATGCATATACTGGACAAAAAGTCAAGGTGCAGGGATTTGTGATTCACCCACCAGAACTAGGAAAAGAATATTTGTTCTTGGCCAGATTTGTCATCACTTGCTGCGCCGCAGACGCCTATCCCGCAGGATTACCCGTAAAACTTCCAAACACCAGCAATCAATACCCAGCGGATACTTGGCTGGAAGTAGAAGGACAAATGATCACAGAAACTCTCTCAGGTAAACGCCAACTCACTATCGCTGCTAATTCCCTAAAGAATATTCCCCAACCCAAAAATCCTTATGTTTATTAGTCATTGGTCATTAGTCATTAGTATTTACCACTGACCAATGACAACTGACAACTAACAACGGACACCTGTAATGACTAAATCTAAAGCATTTATCCAACCACTCGATCGCGTGGCGATCGCATTGATGCTGTTGCTGAGTTTGCTGATTGGGTTGGTGATCTGGCAAGGTGATGCAGTAAAGCCAAGGGTACGCAACTTCACCTGGCAGAACCAGCAAATTGGCTCAGAAGATGTATCCTTCACTCTGACCTTTAGCCGCCCAATGGACACGAAAAGTGTAGAGGATAACTTGAAAATTGAGCCGCCTCTAGCCGGGAAAGTAAGTTGGGCAGGGCGGCGGATGGTTTATACACTTTTGACACCCGCACCCTACGGCACGAATTATAAAGTCCAGTTGCAGGGAGCGAAAGACCAATTTGCCCGGAAAGAAGGCAAAAACAGGGGAGTTCAGGCTTTTACAGGTAACTTTCGCACGCGCGATCGCGCCATTCTTTATATAGGAGTTAATCCAGAAGAACAGGGGCAGTTAATTCTCTACAACTTGACCCAAGAGCAAAAAAAGGTACTTACCCCCAAAGATTTGATTGTTATGGACTTTGAGCCATTTCCAGATGGGGAGAAAATTTTATTTTCGGCTCGCACTAGTAAAAACCAAGACTTACTTTCGGGTCAGCTATACACAGTCACAACAGGTATTGCTAGCCAAGCTAGTGAACAAGCACAAGCCCCAGGTAGAGTTGACCTAATTTTAGACAGTAAAGACTACCAAAACCTCAAATTTGACTTATCGCCAGATGGGCAAACAATTGTCATCCAGCGAGGAAACAAATCTAATCCCGGCGAGTTTGGGCTGTGGGTGATGTCAACAGTTAGCGATACATCTGGAGAAAAACCCACTGCTAAACCCCTAAAAAGTCAACCTGGGGGAGATTTTATGATTACACCTGATAGTAAAGCTGTGGCAGTTGCCCAAGGACAGGGAGCCGCAATTCTACCTCTTGTGGGGGATGCTAGTAAACCCTTAGACTTTTTACCGCAGTTTGGGTTAGTTCAAGCTTTCTCTAAAGATGGCTCGCAAGCAGCAATGGTCAAGTTTAATACAGATTACACGCGAGATTTATTTTTAGTGACTAACCAAGGGATTCAAAAACCCTTGTTAAAAACAACAGGCGAAATTCTCAATTGCCAATTTGATCCGTCCTCTCCCACCCTTTATTGCTTGCTAACACAGTTAGTATCTAAAGAACAATACATAGAACAGCCTTATTTAGTAGCAATCGATCTGAAAACGGCACAACAGAAACCACTGTTGGTACTGCCCATCGCGCAGCGAAATGTGCAAATGAGTCTGTCGCCAGATGGTTTAGGCTTATTATTTGACCAAGTAGTAGCCCAGCCACCTACTGCACCAGTATCTAACAGTCCTTTAAAAACTGATGATGGAGAAGCGATCGCTACTAGTAGCCTATGGTTAATGCCTCTAATGCCCATCGCTGATACTACTACTGTTGAAATTAAGCCAGAGAAGCTTCCCCTTGACGGATTCGCTCCTCATTGGCTGCCCTAACAAATTAAGCCAGAGAAGCTTCCCCTTGACGGATTCGCTCCTCATTGGCTGCCCTAACAACTCAAATTCTCACCTTCCTGCACCGCTTTCCCGATTTCTCAGATTATTTGCAGCTGAGGGCAGGCTGTTTGCTAAATTAGATACAGTGCTAAAACTTCCCTAGTGCATGACTTCGTGCAAGTCAGTTATTACTTAATAACTATTGATTAAAATCAAGCAGGATCGCACCTGTAATCAGCATCTGAACTGGTTTTCCCGTCATCCTCATGTTGGCGGGGAAGAACCTTGTAATGTTATAACGTCATCAGTTCTAGATGCAAAATGGGGAACACTGAAATCAATGATTAATTACTCATGCTGGAGGAGCAGCTACACTTGGCTTCTAGAGTAACTCTCCCCACGGCTACAGCCAGGGACTTCTCAGGTTTCCCCCAGCTACTCGCGTCAATGCCGATTCGGACACAATCGATAAGCAATGCTAATGCCAGCACTGCTGAACAATTTTAAGCAGGTGGGTCAAGAGTGATGAATGAAGCTGAACCCTCAAACAATGGGGCTTTTAGTGAATCCTTAAATTCTGCTAATTCGCCACAACAAGAGCAGGCGAATTGTCCGTTTTATGCTGTTGTGCCTCATGACAATATGGCAATTCAAAAATTGCCACTTCTTCAGCCAGCAAAAGACGAACAGCGTGAAACTCAAGTTCCAGATATCCCAATAGATGCAACTAAGCAGGACTGGGTTGCTGAACCTGATATTAAAAAGCAAGCCTTGATAGATTCTGAATTTCAGAAACTGCTGACATTGAATGAAGAATTGCGTTCAGCTAACAATGGCTTGTATGAACAGGTAGAAAAACTCAAAGATGACTTAGCTGGCTCAGAAAAGGCTGTGCAGTGGCAGAAAAAACGCGCTAGCGTCACCGAGTCAATGCTCAACCAACAAACTCAGGAACTGGCCGCAGCTCAAGAACAAATAAAATCTTTATTCCAACAATTAGAAACTGCTGTACAAAACGTTCAGCGTCAAGAAATTTTCATTGAAACTTATAAAGCACAGTTACAAATTAGCCAACAACGCCTTGCCCAATTAGAGAGGGAATGTTCGCTACTGCAAACTAACTATGGTGAACAGTCTCAACAGCTATTGCAGTCAGAAACTTCCTGTCGAGAGTTGCGTACTAGGCTAATGCGGCAACAACGCCAGACACTACAATTTAAAGCGGCTCTGGAAAAGTGTTTGGAGACACCTGTCCCTGGTGACGATTCCTTAGAAGATACTGCAAGTCATCCCCGCGATAAAAATACTAAGCAATCAAGATTCTCAAAAAAAGCTCGGTCTTTGTTTCCTAATGCACAGCCAATTAAACCTTGGTCAGCAGAACCAGAATCTTTAACTGATAATTTAGATACTTCCCGGAAGGAATCTTCAGCACAACCCTCACATCATAAAACTGAACCTCCTACTACTCCATCCTCGCCTTGGGATTGGCCAGGCCGGGAAGACAAGTCAACCCCAGCACAACCAGATACTTTACCAGAAGCCGTTCCACTTTTAGAGTCATCCCAGATCATTGACGATTCTCCTACTCAGGCTGAAGTAGTTTCAGCTTTAGGGTCATCAAACATTGATGAGCAAATCGATAACCTCATCCAAATGTTTTTCGCCTCTCAGCCAGCATCTATATCTTCACTATCCGCTATTGAGCCAGATGTAGATAGCAATCAAGCTGATGATGATGTATCTATTTGGGAAACTTCGGCAACAACTGTTGTAGATGATGAAGAACCAAACGCTGTAACGGAAACGCAGTATGCAAACGAAATCAATTCCTCTATCAGTTGGGTAGTAAATAACGCTTCATCAGCTAACAAATCATCAGCGTCCCCAACTTCACCGATCGCTCAAACAACTGTAACAGTAGAAAATGAAGACTATTGGTCAGAAATTTCTCAATTGAGTCAGGTTGATTTGCCTTTGGCAGATGTAGGTCAAGATTCATCTGATGACTCTAATACCGACAATAAATCACCCTCACCAGTAATTTATCCCAAACGTCCACCCAAGGGGCGCAAGTCTTTGGCATCTGTGGAGTTACCAAATTTTCGTCAGAAAAATCAGTAGTCAAGGGGAGCCAGTGCACTGCGCGGGTTTCCCGTAGGGTAGCAACTGGCGTTCAAGGGTCAAGGGTCAAGAGTCCAATGACCAATGACCAATGACCAATGACTAATTGAGAATTCTCGCTTCTGATTTTTGAATTGTGTCTTCTTTGTTGACTTTTACTAGCTGATTTGGCGATCGCGGTTTACCTGCGGTGATAGCGTAGTTAATAGCTAATAGTTGCAACCACAGTGACGGATTGCGGGGTTCCAGCCAAGGACTTATTTGATTGAGAAACCGGGGAAACCAACCACTTAGCACAGCACTGACGAGGGCATGACGACTAAAGTTAAAATAATTGCCAAGCCATCTTACTAAATCCCTCGGTCCGGCAAGTTCCCAAATCCACAATAGCAGGGCAGGGTTTTTACCTGCTGCTTTGATTGCTAGGCGGTTAAAGGTTAACCAATCGCACCGATCCTTAATGAAATTATCTGCTACCTCTGGGGGTTCATCTGCCAATAGCCCAAAGAAGGTATTGAGCATAGAGTTGATTCTTTGGGGTGGCAAAAATTTACCTGTTGGCACCATCATGCCTTTAGAAAATAGCCAAGTCACAGAAACGTTACTTTGGTAGGCACGAATTCGGTTTAAGTGGCGGAAACTCAACAGGTTATGCTTAAGGGCGGTATCCAAAAGTTTTGTTAGGCGTTCTAAGTTGCGTACTAGGGAACCAAAGCCAGTAAAGACAAGGGGAGACTGGAGTGATGCGGCGTCACCAATCGCAATTAAGCGGTCAAAAGCAACTGTGCGATCGCTACTTCCTACACTAAAATGCCCTGGTATATAGCCGAAGGTCGGTTTTTTCCATACCAGTTTATCTACATCGCACCGCCGATACTCTGGCAAAATCGTGAAAAAGTCCTCGTACATCTCTAACAAGGAACCAGGATTTTGCGGATGGACTTCGTGGTAATGAAACAAATAAATTGTTAATTCTTCTTCGATTCCGGGAAACAATTCCCAAATTAATTGTCTCCCACGAGAAATATCCCCGTGGCTGTAGAGAACGTCTCCATACTGCGAATCCCAGACTTGGGCTTCAAATCCCTTGTCAATTACTGCCCCCACTGTAGGACATACGCTATCAAAAGCCCGACCACCATTTAATTGCCAAGCAATTGGGGAGGCTGTACCCATCGCATCTACTAGCAGTCGTCCGCTTACTTGCTTTTCTTGTTGACTAGGTAAATGCTTGACAGTAATTAAAACTTGAGATTGGTCAATATCTGCACGCAAAAACTCTGTTTCATCCCAAATTTCACCACCTGCGGCGCGCATCTTTTGACCGCACATTTGCAGCCATTTATCAGAGTCGAGAGCGATATTTAAAACTGTAGGAGTATGCAAAACAGGCGATCGCAATTTAGCTGGATTATTACCATCAAAAAATTTATTAAACCCGTCTTTATACTCGCGCGCAATCACAGTTTCTAGTTCGCTATTAGTCACCAAACCTAAATTAACTAAGCTTTGGAGTTCATCACGAGAAATATTCCATTCCCGGTTCATCCGCCCAAAGGGCATTCGTTCCACTAGTAGGACTTTATATCCCAATTTCGCCATAACAGCTGCATGAATGGCACCTAACGCGCCGCCAATGTAGATGATGTCGTAGGTAGGGGATGAGAGAGATGAGGAAGACACTACTTTCTTATCTCCCCTGCTTCCCTGTGCCCCTGCGCCCCTGCTATTTGAGAACACCACCTGACGGGGCTGCTGCGGATTGCGTACACCTTCACGCCATCGTTGCTCCCACCAATAGGCTCGTTTTAAGTCGTATTCCCCATTGGGCATTTTCTGAAAATATTTGACTGTAAGGGGGTAATAGGGTGCTAGGGCTTCAAAAATCGATTGTTGGGATAAATCAATTGCTGGGGGTTCAGGGTAGTTAAGAGGAAAGCGGCTTCTGATGTCAGCAATCAGGCGGTGTATGATTTGCCCTTCTTGGGGAAAGGGTTTATCTGCCCAACGGAACACTTTTAAATAAGTAGTTCGCTGCACCGACCAGACAAATATTGAAAGTTCCCTCGGTAAATTTTCGGAAATAGCCATCCCAGCAGTTGTAGTTTCAGCAGTTACTCTGAGGCGAAATCCGTCTGGAGTGATTATTTTTTCACCAGTTCCCGGTTGAAATTCTTCTTGCAGCCAACCGCATACAGCAGCCGTATTTGGAGTCGGAATTTCTAAATAAAGTATTTCTTTCATTGGTTTCTGACGTCTCCGCTAAATCTACTCACTAAGACAGATTTCAAGAAGGTATGAAATACGCTAAACTCCGCCCTATCAGTTGCATAAAGATTTGGTAAAGAAATTTTAATAATTTGTCAAACATATTGTTCATTCTGAATTTCTGTAAACCCACGCCATGAATTATCCCATCCCAGACAGCCCCCAAGACATTGTTGCCCTGCAACAAAGACCTGTTGATGAAGAACTAGTTGCATCTGCGATCGCCGGAGTTATTAAAATTGTGCGATCGCAGGGTCAATCTTTGGAAGAGCTAACCGCGCAAGTGCTAGCCGACGATCCCATGCTCGATAAACAGCAACGGCGCTGGCTCAGCAAATTGGTTGCTCAAGCCTGGGATAGTTTCGCGTAAAAGCAGTGCTAGCACAGATTAGTGATTGGGATGTCAGACTGTGGCTAGCGGTAGAATTTTCTTGGTATTCCCCAGATTACCAAGCAGATTTTTAAGGTGTGGGAATGATCAAAGATGCTCTATCTGGGAATGGCAATTAGGCTGCGGATGATTGATATGCAGGCGACCAGCTAACACTTTTACTCAGAAATTCTTGTGTTTTCAGCTTTCGACTTCTGGGTAGAGATAAATACGGGTTCCGTTTGCGAGTGCAGCAACAAACCATACTCCAATCCTTCTACTACAGCTTGATAGGAAGCCTCCAAAATATTTGTCGAAACTCCTACGGTGGTCCAGCGTTGATGGCCATTACCTGATTCTACCAGTGCCCGTGTTTTGGCTGCTGTACCTGTGTGTCCATTAAGAATACGCACTTTATAATCTGTTAACTCAAAAGCTGCTATTTGGGGGTAAAAGTTTAACAAAGCCTTGCGTAAAGCAGCATCCAAAGCCGCCACAGGGCCATTACCTTCCGCAGCCTCCAAAATATTCTGACCGTTGACAGCTACTTTAATTGTCGCTAGAGCGCTGCTTGTTTGTTTGCCTTCAATCAAATCGCAGTGGACTTGGAAACCTTTAATTTCAAAAAACTGCTGGCGTTCTCCCAAAGCTTCGTACATCAAAAGTGCAAAACTGGCTTCGGCGGCTTCAAATTGATATCCTTCACTCTCCAAGTCTTTCATCCGTTGCAGAATTTGCCGTGCTTCTGGTTGATGCTGATCTAATTCGATACCAAAAGTCCGGGCTTTCGCTAAAACATTGCTGAGTCCAGACTGTTCAGAAATTACAATGCGGCGACGATTTCCTACTTGTTCTGGCTCAATATGTTCGTAAGTCAGGGGATTGCGTTCCACTGCGGATACATGAATACCGCCTTTGTGAGCAAATGCTGACCTCCCGACAAAGGGTGCGTGTTCATCAGGAGCCAGGTTTACTACTTCGCTGACAAAGTGGCTGGCTTCTGTAAGTTGCGCGAGCTCGTCTTCACCTATACAGCTATAACCCAACTTCAATTGTAAATTGGGAATTAACGAACAGAGGTTAGCATTACCACAACGTTCACCGTAACCGTTGATTGTACCTTGTACCATCTTCGCCCCGGACATGACAGCAGCTAAGGCATTGGCAACTGCCATATCGGAGTCATTATGAGTGTGAATGCCAATTTGGGGTATTGTCCTTTGTCCTTTGTCATTAGTCATTAGTTCTTGACAAATGACCAATGACAAATGATTGTTGACTGCTTGCACAATTTGGCTAACTTCATGGGGTAAAGTACCGCCATTAGTATCACAGAGCACTAGCCATTCAGCACCAGCTGCGATCGCAGCCTCTAATGTCTGTAAAGCATAATCCTGATTTTGCTTGTAGCCATCAAACCAATGTTCTGCATCGTAGATCACGCGCCGCCCTTGGGCACAAAGAGACTCAATCGTATCGCGGATCATGGCTAAATTCTCGTCTAGAGTCGTTTTGAGACCTGTTGTGACGTGTAAATCCCAAGACTTGCCAAAAACTGTTACCCAGCGTGTCCCCGCCGCCAAAATGGCTTGGAGCATCGGTTCAGATGCAGCAGTGGTGTTAGGGCGGCGTGTTGAGCAAAAAGCTACAACTTCTGCTTGTTTGAGCGGATCTTCCTGTAATTGCCAGAAAAATTGTACATCCTTCGGATTGGCGCCAGGCCAACCACCTTCAATGAAGGGAATTCCTAGTTGATCGAGTCTTTTGGCAATGCGTAACTTATCTTCTATAGACACTGATAGTCCTTCGCGCTGAGTACCATCCCGTAGCGTAGTGTCATAGAGCCAAAGTTGAGGTGAGGGATTTGTGGTCATAAGACTGGAACTTGCGAGACAACTTTCAAGGCTATGTGCCAACATACAACAAAAAGCCAGTTTGCTAATTCAACAATGCCTAAGCTACTAGCTAAAGAGCAAATCTAATGAGTATATGCGATCAACAAAGCAGGTTATGTTACCCAAAGACTAAGGCAAATAGTGTCCATTGCGGAGCCAACTAAAGAAGAACTTTGCTGCACAATAGTATTGAACTCTAAAATAGCGGTGTTAAGGTAATAAATTATCGCTGGGTTGGCGATGTGGTAGCTGTACAGTTAAGGTAGAAGGCGAAGTATCAGCAGCGAATCAGCGTAATTAAACGCAGCGTTCGCTTCCTCCCATTCTCCTACAACAGACCTGCGTTTAGCCTGACGTACTGACTGAGGTTTATATGGCAATCAATATCAGAGAACCAAAATCTGTCAAATTTTGGCAATTTCTCAAATAAAGTGGACAACAGTAAGGTTAATAAGGAGCAAAAAAATGGGTAGATGGACACCGCTAATTCTAATGGCTGGAGGCTTGGCGATATTGCTGGGTACATTGCTAGGCATCAACTTTCCTATGGGCGTACAAAGTGCCAGCGTTCCTCCCGGTGGTAGAACCTCAAAAGTTCTCCCAGCTAATATTAATGTTAATAGTACAGCTGCGGGTAGGAATAACGATTCTACAACTGAAAGCAGACGCAGCGTTGCTCAAAATAATACCTCGACTAACGACTCAACTTCAGATACAGAAAACTCTTCAGACACAAACACTACAGATACTCAATCCACGGACACTCAATCTACAGATACCCAATCTAGTGATGACAATCAAAACTCACAACCGATTCGTGCCTTGTGGTAGAGGTTGCTAGTCATTGGTTGCGAGTTATAAGTTATAAGTTATGAGTGATGAGTTATTAGTTATGAGTTGTTAGTTATGTACTAATGATAAATGGCTAATAATGTATGACTAATGACTAATGACTAGTGACATTTTAATTATTGGCGGCGGCGTTATTGGCTTGGCGATCGCCGTAGAACTGAAACTGCGCGGGGCAAATGTCACCGTGCTTTGCCGTGATTTTAACGCTGCTGCAAGCCATGCGGCGGCTGGGATGCTAGCACCAGATGCGGAAAAGATCACAGATGAAGCCATGTATGCTTTATGCTGGCGATCGCGTGCTCTATATCCAGACTGGACGCGCAAGCTTGAAGAACTCGCTGGTTTATCTAGTAGTTACTGGCCCTGTGGCATCTTAGCTCCTGTTTACGAACAGCAAGACCAGAAAAATGCGGCTTTGCTACCATCAGCCCGTGAATCACCTGCTTACTGGTTAGATCAAACAGCAATTGGGCAATATCAGCCTGGATTGGCAGCAGAAGTAGTTGGTGGCTGGTGGTATCCCGAAGATGGACAAGTAGACAATCGTGCCTTAGCACGCGTTCTGTGGACGGCGGCTGAGGCTCTTGGTGTTGAACTCAAAGATGGCATCAGCGTCGAAGCATTTTTACAGCAGCAAGGCAAAGTGCTAGGCGTGCAAACCAGTATGGGAGTAATTCACGCTGATCATTATGTATTAGCCACAGGTGCTTGGTCAAACGAATTATTACCCTTACCCGTGCGTCCGCGAAAAGGGCAAATGCTGCGGGTGCGGGTGCCAGAATTTGAGCCAGAATTGCCTCTAACAAGAGTTTTGTATGGGCAAGAGATTTACATTGTCCCTAGAAGGAATCGCTCGATTATTATTGGCGCGACTAGCGAAGATGTTGGTTTTACTCCTCACAACACCCCCGTAGGTATTCAAAGCCTACTGCAAAAAGCTATCCGCCTCTATCCGCAATTGCAGGATTATTCTATAGAGGAATTTTGGTGGGGATTTCGTCCAGCTACCCCTGACGAGTTACCAATTCTGGGTACCAGCCCGTGTAAAAATTTAACTTTGGCTGTTGGTCATTATCGCAATGGCATTTTGCTAGCACCCGTAACCGCCGCTTTAATTGCCGATTTGATTTCCGAACAAAAGTCAGACCCCTTACTTTCTCATTTTCACTATTCGCGCTTCCTCCCCAAAAAATCTACCTCCATGCTCACTCACTCTGCCAATTTCTCCAATGGGCATCATCCTATTGTTGCTTTAGACAATTCTCTACTCCACACTCAAGACTCAGCACTGACTATTGCTGGCAAAACCTTTCAATCTCGCTTAATGACTGGTACTGGTAAATATCGCAGCATTGAAGAAATGCAGCAGAGTATTACCGCAAGTGAGTGCCAAATCGTTACCGTAGCAGTGCGGCGAGTACAAACCAAAGCTCCCGGACACGAAGGTTTAGCCGAAGCACTGAATTGGCAGAAAATTTGGATGTTACCCAATACAGCAGGTTGTCAAACCGCAGAAGATGCAATTCGAGTGGCGCGTTTAGGGCGAGAAATGGCAAAACTGTTGGGACAGGAAGATAATAATTTTGTCAAGCTAGAAGTCATTCCCGATCCTAAATATTTGCTACCAGACCCCATTGGGACACTAGAAGCAGCAGAACAATTGGTAAAAGAAGGTTTTGCTGTATTACCGTATATCAACGCTGACCCGATGTTAGCTAAGCGCTTAGAAGAAGTTGGTTGTGCCACAGTCATGCCTTTAGCATCGCCCATTGGTTCCGGGCAAGGATTGAAGACAACCGCCAACATCCAAATCATTATTGAAAATGCTGGGATACCAGTGGTAGTAGATGCTGGTATTGGTTCGCCATCAGAAGCAGCGCAAGCGATGGAATTAGGAGCAGATGCTTTATTAATTAATAGTGCGATCGCTCTGGCAAAAAATCCCGCCGCAATGGCACGGGCTATGAATCTAGCCACAGTCGCCGGTCGTCTGGCATACCTGGCTGGCAGAATGCCTATCAAAGATTATGCCAGTGCTAGTTCACCACTCACAGGCACTATTACTAAATAGTTATCTATCATTTGTCATTAGTCATGGAAATCTTACTATTGATTCTTGACTTTTGACTCTTGCCTATTAGCTGTTCTCTGTGACTTTTTAAGAATGTAACAAATTTTTAAGTTTCGTGAAAGTGTAATATAAAGTTTATGTAACAATTAAAAAAACGATAAGAACAAGGAATTACTTCATGCCCTATACAACTGAAGAAGGCGGTCTTCTCAATAATTTTGCTCGCGAACCTAAGATTTATGCAGCAGAACCTCCCAATGCAGGGCAAAAGCGAACCTATCTTTTTGTGGGAATCGCCGCTACAGTTTTGGTTGGTGGATTGATTCTAGTCGCCTTCTCTGTCTCCCACATCAGTTGAACGGAAAGTTTTTAATACAAATTTAATTTTTCTGAGATTTCAGGTTTCCATTTTCTAGAAGCCTGATTTTTTCGTAGTGGCGTGGCAAGGCTAAAATGTTGCAATAAAAAATGTTTGTAGTTGCGCTTTAGCGCCTTCCAATAAATAAATCTAATGCACAAATTTAGGCTTGCCACGCCAGTAGTAGACTGACACGCCTAAAATGGTGCATTAAAAAATCCATTTTATCGGTGTTCATCGGTGGTTCATTTTATCTTCCCTAATGCACTAAATTAGCTGTGTCAGTCCAGTAGGGTGTGTTATGGCGTTAAGCCTAACGCACCACCAACCCAGGAACAATGGTGGTTACGCTGTCGCTAACCCACCCTACGTTAAAAAACTTCCGTATTGATTCAGCCTGAAAGAATTCTGGCAAATCTCCACTCCAATGGCTGCTACACACAGATAGTTGTCATGAGTGCGTGAATTACCGAAATGAGAAAGCAATCGCAAGGACATAAATATTTTTGAATACGCAGTTACCTCTTTTTGTAAATAAAAATTACTAAAAAATGTTCGGTAGTTTTATAAAGTTAAATACAGCACTCTAGAATGGGTAATTATAGCGGTTCTCAGTTGTGGGAAGTACAAAACCCTTCTTAGTAGCAATGTACGTCACTTAAGTAAGAACCGCTATTGTAGTCAGTACAAATGTTTCCCATTATTTGTGGTGCAACATGATATCTTGGCGTTGGTTGGTTGCCTATGGCTGTGCAACTTTATTTCTCACTAGTTGTAACAGCCCAAAATCAGCAGGAGAGATTGGTAAACTAGCAGGGGAAAGCGTAGTATTTATTAACTACACAGACCAAGCAGGACATGGAACAGGGTTTTTCATCCTAGGTGAAAAAGAAGTTTGTACTGTAATCACGGCCCGTCATGTTGTACTACCAAGTGCAAAATTACAGTTACAAACTAAAGACCAAAAAATCTGGAAATCTTTTGAAGTTAAACGCTTTAACAAACAAGATTTAGCTGTTATCACCTTTAAGCCTAATGCTGGAAGTTGCCCCTATCAACCGCTAAAGTTAGGAAATTCTGACAAAGTAAATTTAGGAGACAAAATTTATATAATTGGGTTTCCCGGTACTAGTTTAGGCAAACAGTTTGTCTCTGGGGAAGTTTCATTGATTGACAGCCAAACCGAGGGTTACGGTATTTCCTACACAGCAATAACTGCTGGGGGGATGAGTGGCGGGCCTGTGATCAATACAATAGGGGAAGTGGTAGCTGTACATGGACGTACTGATATAGAACTAGCGAGAGCATCTGAGATTAAAGGTGAAGATCCCCCACCACAACAGCAGTCTACAAAGGGTGCGAGTTCCAAAACTGGCGATGCAGTTGGTACATTCAAATGGGGTATCCCAATTAATACTTATGTAGCAAATATTGCTGAAGCTCGCACAGATAGTCAGATAGCACAAGACTTTGTTAATGAAGGTAATGATTTAGGGGCTTCTAAGCGCTATAAAGAAGCCATTGCATCTTATGACAAAGCGATCGCTCTCAAACCTGATGATGCTGATGCTTGGTATGGTCGAGGTTTTGCCTTAAATGAATTGCAACGCTACTCTGATGCTTTAGTGGCATACGACAAAGCGATCGCTCTCAATCCAGATCATGCTGATGCTTGGTATAACCGAGGTATTGCCCTAGATGACTTGCAACGCTACTCTGATGCTGTAGCATCCTACGACAAAGCGATCACTCTCAATCCAGATCATGCTGGTGCTTGGAATAATCGAGGTATTGCCCTACGAAAATTGCAACGCTATTCGGATGCTGTAGCATCCTATGACAAAGCGATCGCTCTTAAACCTGATCATGCTAATGCTTGGTATGGTCGAGGTTTTGCCCTAGATGAATTGCAACGTTATTCGGATGCAGTAGCATCTTACGACAAAGCGATCGCTCTCAAACCTGATAATGCTGATGCTTGGCTTGGTCGAGGTCTTGCCCTACGAAAATTGCAGCGCTACTCTGATGCAGTAGCATCTTACGACAAAGCGATCGCTCTCAAACCTGATAATGCTAGTGCTTGGAATAATCGAGGCTATGCACTAGAACTGTTAAAACGTAATGATGAAGCACTTGAATCTTATAACAAAGCTATTAAATTCGACCCTAATTACCAAAAAGCAATCAACAATCGAAAGGAATTGCTAGTTAAGTTATGGCGAACACCATAGGTACAAATTTCAAAATATCAAAAAAGGGTTTAGATCCCCGACTTTTTCAAAAAGTCGGGGATCTGATTTCTTATAAGTGATTTATGGAAGCAAGAAATTATTTATTAGCAGATACTCCAGCTTTTGTATCCTCAGTAGCTAACTGGTCTTCAAAGCTAATAAATTTTGGTCTTGTAGCTGACATACTGACAGTATTTGAGTCATTTGAGCCTTGGTCAACAGTCGTACCATTCTTTTTAGCTTCTATCATGCGTCGCAGCGACTCGTAACCATCAACGCCTGGTTTAAGCGTTACCAAAAGATTACAAGTACTGCGATCAAGCCTTGTTACTGCACAAATCACAGATTGGTTTAGGGTTTTGGGGTCAGTGCGATGACTAAAGCCAATTAAACCATCTTGGCGAAAACCTTCCAAGCGTTGAGCAATAGCATCGCAACGTTTCTGAGTATTCCACTCATCGCCAAAATTATTAACCATCTTCAACCAAGGCTTTTTCGTCTGGTCATTGCGGTACATTACTGTCCAGACTTCACCCCCGTTTTGTGTGTCGGGTTGCAACGCGCAAGAAAAACGGTCTTTTGAGCTAAAGCCTGGTAACTCAGGAGTCCAAGCAGTGATTTGAGCGTATGCAAAAATTGCACCAAAAACACCTGCTGCTGTACCGATCGCAGCTAGAGCCAAATTGATGATGTTAAATGTATGCTGTCCCTTAGGCACGGGATATACTCTCCCATAAGCAAAAATCTCTAATATTGATAAACTACAGCAGCTATCTGGGAGATTACGGAATTAAATAAATTTTTTATGATTTTATCAAAAATTGCGATTTACACCTCAGTCAGGAGCGTGCAAAATTCAATGCAGATAAAAAAAGATAAACTTGAGATAGGTTAGGCAAAAAGCCTAACCTATTAACCAGCAGTATCATTATATATATTTAATAAGGATGATAATTTTGAGCTTTGAATCCCCCAAAGGGGTTGACTGCTGAGATATACCCTTGAAGAAAATGTAAACTGTGTTTTGGCTTTGTAGCCACTATGAGCGTGAATGATACTGCACACACAGATAATTTTGCTTGGAATCGGCAAGTATATCACCGCCTAAAACTTGCCTTGAGTCTGAATTTACGAAGACAACTGTTTTTGGCAGTTTGTGATGATTTACACTTGCGAAACCAAGTAGCAGCCCGTTTGCATTCTACCTTGGCTTATCCTGTTGGGCAAGTGCTATATCAGCCAGAAGATAGCTTGGAAAGTAGCACACCAGCTTATCCACGCTTAGCTACCTTGCGTTTAAATTTAAGCGACCCTAATCCCATAGCGCAGATAAATCAATGGCTAACTAATTATCCACCGCCAATTGTTGGAGGATCAAAAGACACCCCAGGACGACCCTTACCAATACCTGCATTTCAAATTGTTGGTGTAGAGCTACTAACCAGACAACCAGTAGCGGTACAACGTTTATTTTTACATTATCTCCGCCTAAGCGAGGAGTATTTGTCTACCCAAGAATCCAGCCGCTTCCTAGAATCTAGCTTGCTGTTGTGGGTACCCCGTCCTTGGTTATCAGCTATTCAGCAGTCAGCACCACAGTTTTGGGATTGGCGTACAGGTGTGTTTTTCTTCGCGGGAGAACCGACACCAACGACCCACAATGCAGGCTATCCAGAAAGGTTTGCTAGCTCTAGAAGTCTGGATTTTGAAAATTTTGAACCATCTATTTTGGAACAAGCAGTCGCTCAGGCAGAACTAAAAGCAGCAGAGGAAAGCGATCTGAAATTTGAGGATGATTTCGATTTTCAACCAGAAACACGAGTAAATCATAGACGACAACCACAGGAAGTCTCTATACCAATAGAGCTATTGAAAGTTGAGACTAAGCAGGAACAAGCTCCAGTTAGATCCAGCGAAAATAATCTACCATCACTGCCATCTTTGAGTAATATTAGCAAAGAGTTAACTGATTTAGTATTAGCAACAATTAATACTAAGATTATTCAAGATGAAGATGAAATTTCGCAAGCGCAGCACATGCTTGTAGAGATTGAACAATTACACTCACAGAATGCTTCGGGGGAGATACTAGCAGCCGCTTATCATCGTTTAGGAAACTTTTATCGTCTTCGGATTGAACAAGGGCAGGTAAATTTAGAGAACCTGATGGTAGCAATTATTTCCTACCAAGAGGCAGTATCCTTTGATGATACCTCACCACAACTGCCAGATATCTTGAATGACTTGGGTACACTTTACTGGATGCTATACCGCACACCACCCAATTCTGAAGAAGGGCAAACTTATATAGAGCAAGGAATTGAATTTTATAAGTTGGCTTTAAAGCTGATATCACCACAGACGCACCCAGAAACTTACGCTCGTGTGCAAAATAATTTAGGGACAGCTTACGGAGATTTAGCTCGTTTTTCTAATCCCCCAGAGAGTTGGCAGCAAGCAGTTTTAGCTTATAACGAAGCTCTGCGCTACCGTACAGTGGCAATGGAGCCATTAAAGTATGCAGCTTGTCAGAATAATTTGGGGACTGCATACTGGCACCTAGGGCAATACAATCAACCTGTAGTGAATTTAAAACAAGCGATCGCAGCTTATAACCTAGCACTTGCTCACTACAGCCCTGAAAATGAACCGCTCAAGTATGGCATGATTCAAAACAACATCGGCACTGCCTACTGGAATCTTGCACAATACGAGCAACCAGGGCACAATCTTCAGATGGCTATTGATGTTTATTGTGACGCTCTCAAGTATCGCACAGCCGCGGCTGTGCCTAGCGGCTGTGCTGCCACACAAAATAACCTTGGTACTGCTTACTGGCATTTAGCAAATCTATCACAGACAAATAAAGAAGATAAGCATAAATATCTGCAATTGTGCATCGCTGCTTACGAAGAAGCCTTAGCCCTGGCTCACTCACTTCATGCTAGTACTTTAAGTTTTGATTTGTTAGCTACTCACAATAACTTAGGACTTGCCCATTATCAAGTTGCTACAGATAAATATTTTAATGGTGATAAAACAACACGTTCTCAACATTTAGAAGCAGCATTAGATAACCATTTGCAAGCCTTAAATGGATTGAGTAAACAACCAGAAGCCTATCAAACAACCTTTTCTTATGTGGTGAAAACAATTCGCGCTTTCCACAATGAATTAGGAATACAAGGACAAAATCTGGCTTTATCAAAAGTTCCGGGACAGATGTTAGCAGAAATTTTACCTAAGTTGTAGACGTATCTATAGCAATCTGATTTGATTCCTGAACTTACAAAGTAGAGGTAGGGAACGTGTGAACTGATGGCTTTTAGCCAAACGATAGGGATTAACCACGACCAGCGTTCGTTTTATTGGGAATATCACTCGGATAGACTCTAACATCCCATCCAGCAATAATAAAAATATTCACAGGCACTATATATTGATATGACACAAGTATCCCACCCACGACGCACCCGCATCTTGCCACCATCCCTTGTAGCGCCAGAAGAAAAAAAAACGCCGCCAAGAACAATGTGATGCTCTAGCCATAAGGTGTCGTGCAATTTTTGCGCGCTTGTGTCCGCAACTAATCGAGACACATTACAACTGGCATATTGCCATCAACCCCGACACAGAACAGTACCTCATTGACCCCACTCTCAAAGGGATAACGCAAAAAATTCGTGAGGTCTACGGCAATACTGGGGAGGTAAAACTAACAATCTTCCGGCTCAATGACACAGGAACCTGCGGTAGATTATGGGTGTAGGCTCGTTTGGAGACAACGGTGAGCTATACTTTGAAATTCAGCTTGTAGCGTTGTTGGGTTAGTATTTCCCAACATTAATCCTTCTTTCTTTGTGCCCTCTCCTTTCTTTGTAAATTGGCTATTGTTCTAAGGCTGTCAAAATGCGATCGCTCAATGCCCAACGATTAGAATTAGGCCTAATCCAACACTTTTCCGCTTCATTGAAATTGCGTTGATGTAGCAGTACTGAGTGCAAGTCTTTTTTCTGTTGAACATTGAGTTTAGTTACCATCTTCTCCGCAGCTCGTAATGCACAAGTCTGCTCAAAGGCTGTTTCCGAACTATTAATGATATTGAGTACTGCATAAAAATAAGTCGAATCTCCAGACCATTCTGTTACAGAAAGTCCTAGTAATCGCTTACCTTGATCATTGGATTTGATCAGATTATTTACATCTTGTTCAGAAAAATTCACTTCTGGTGCTAGAGCACGCATCCTACCGGCAATAGACTCCATCTCAAATGTGCGTTTTGCTCCTCGTGGTAAGGAACTTCTGAGTTCTTTATAACGTTGGCTTAAGCTCTCAATTTGTTTTCGTGCTTCCGACGAAGGCACCCGTGATGCATAAGCTTTCTGCCATTCATGGCGCATTTGCCGCATTTCTAGCTGTTGTTGTGGCGGTGCAACATCTTCTGCTAGCTTAGTATGCTCAATCAAAAATCCTAGGGTATCGCCAGTTAATGACTGTAGCATCGGCATCATACTAGAGCCAGTAATTTCCCCTGCTGGCGTCTTGATAGCTCCTCCCGTTAAAGCAATTATTTTTAGTAGAGATGGTAGCCAGATTAGCGCTAAAAAAACGGCTGTTGTATTTGTTACTTCAAATTTAAACGTTAATTTTTCACCGCCAGTTACTTGAAAGGTACTGAGAAGGATAAAAAGACTACTAATAATTAACCAGTTTTTAGGGATGTGAATGATTCGTCTAAGCAACCAATCCACTGCTTCCCTAGAAATCTGGTTGTTAGCTAGCTCTTGATCTGATTTGCCAATCATATTTTTATAACGATTCAGTTAATGATAGTGATATAGAAATTCTTGTAAAGTAAAGGGCGGGAAATTCCCGCCCTTACGGGCATTTGCGTTAACCAGAATTACCAATAGGGTATGACTTCTAAATTATTCTCATCTGCTGCTTTTAAAATCGGACCCCGTAACAATTCGTGTTTGAGCGGTAATACATTTTCTGGTCTACAGTTGAAGAAATGTTCTGCACGTTCATAGATAGCGATCGCATCTTCATTATTATGAGCATTGCAATAAATTAACCCATGAATTTGGGTGTAAATTGCTGGCTGCTCATAAAAATAGCGCGACCAAGCTTGACTCAGGGAACGCTTTTCTGTCTTGGCTAGGGTGGCTTCGTTCGCACCAGCCCGCATCGCACCCGTACCCCGTAGATCTAATAATTTTAAATCCCTAGTAGCAGTAACGATCGCAATTTGTTGGTCGGTAATTTCTATACAACCGAGATCGCCAAAAACTTCTACTAGACAACTGGAAAGTTTTGGTGCAAGGTAGTATATACCACGTTCTCGATCAATGGCTTGTTGATAATCGAGCGGCTCGTAGGAAAAACTGGGAAAGTTGCCACGATGATGATCGAAACGATAAAGTGGACCCCACACCCGAAAGCTCAGCGCAGTAGTACCAAAGTCTGTCCGGAAAATTCGCAAAAGTTCCGTGCCCTTTTTCAAGCTATAAAATTTTGGTTTTGGCCTGCCAAAGCGAGGTGGCGGGACAATTAGTTTGACCACCTTTATCACTCCTCATCTGGTTGACTGACAAAATAGGAATACTTGATGTTCCAGACTTTTACGGTGTCTGTCAACAAGTGCTAGTGTACGGAATTCAAAATCGTCTGGAAAAGTTTTTGAGATTGGGTTAACCTTTCTGAAAACTTTTCGTCAACTGCAAAAAGCTGATTACTTAGGCTTTTCGTATATTCTGAATAGTAGCTTGATTTTTGCCGTGCTGTACTAGTACATAAAAACTATATTTACAGCAAAATTCAAGAGTCAGCTACGTGTTTCCGGACATTTTTATCTATAAAAGTGTAGCTCTTGTAACTTTTGTCAATCAATCAGTAGATTTGTTGCCAGGATTTATACTGAGATATTTGTGAAGAAGACAAGGGGACGCGGAGAATGAAAATTTCCCCGCGTCCTCGCATTGATTCTTCTGCATGATTTGTTGTCTAACAGACTTCTACAAAACTCCTACAGTCCTGGCTTCGGCAATTACGTCATCTATTTGCCCAAACTTCAAGGCTTCTATAGGGGTTAGACCATTTAAAGCGTTGTTTGGTCGAGTCAGCCAACTTATTTTTGAGAAAGCAGGAACATTCAGAGCTTTTAAAACATCTGGTAGCCCAGCGACTACACCATCTGGCCCCTCAGGATCGAATTGCCAAATGGGAAATTTCCAGACTCCGTTATCTTGAACAGCAATTAAGCTATTCTTTTTTAAGCGATCGTGTGGTGTCTGACGGGTTGTATTCAATAAATCGGCTACTTGCGGTGCTGTTAATGAAGATTTAAGTAATTCTTGTCTCCACCTAAAATTTCTCGTCAGCGCAGCAAGTTCTAATTTACTATGCTCTTCATCACTGATTTGATCGGCACCAAGTTTGGCAGCAAAGTCAAGTTCAGCTTGAGAATACTTTGGCTTAGTATGAGTAGGAGCCAATCTTTCTGCTAAACATTTAATCTCCTCAGGTTGTAGAGAATTGAGATAATCCTGAAATTCTAGTGCGATTCGCTCTAGTGCTTGTTTCATAACATGTTTTCCGGAAGGAGCATCAATTGAGACGTTAATTTCGCTCATAATCCCTCCTAAACCGACCACTTAACATAATAATTTACTTCTTCATGTAAGAGATGTCAAATACCTAGATCTATAGATTCGCACTCTCATGTATGTTTTACAATCATTCTTGAGAGTGATTTAAGTATGACTTTTGCATGAGATGTGTATGACTTTTTGCTAAAGTAGCTATATAAATCACAAAATAATTTTAGATAGAGGTAATGACTAGGCGATCGCTTCAGGCATCGGCCAAGGGAATTAGTAAAGCCGAAGCTGCCCTGATCCGTAATTCCTTGACACAGCAAGGGTTAGCCGGAGAACTAGGCATTAGCCGTCAGCCAGTTACCAAGTTTTTTCAAGGCAAACCAGTTGACCGCTACATTTTTGTCACAATTTGCGAAAAGCTCAACCTGAATTGGGAAGAAATTATCATTTCCTCATCCTTCCCCAATGAAGAACAGCCAGCCAGCGTTAGCCAAATTCAGAGTTTGGTGCAGAATGTCCGTGAAAAAGTTCATGACAGCATTCAAAGGCGTTGTGGTGTCATCCGGGTGCTAGATATGGAACGTCCAAGAAGGCTGGATACTATCTACACTCATGTCAATATTTTGGAACGGGTGGCTGGACGCAGGCGGCTGGATATTGCGGAGATAGTACGGGATTTTAACCCTAAGAAGTTTAACTGTTTTAATTTGGGTATTCTAGAACAACCGCGCTGGCCAGCCCTAGAAGCCGTAGAACGCTACGACAAATTGATGATTTTAGGGAAACCAGGAATAGGGAAGACAATATTTTTAAAATGGCTGGCAATTCAGTGTAACTTGGGTGAGTATCGAAGCGATCGCGTCCCTATATTTATTGATCTTAAAGACTTTGCAGAGGTTAGAGAGCAACCAAACTTACTAGAGTACATTACAGAACAGTTTGAAGATTGTGGGGTTGTTCCAAATGCAGCGCTAACCCTTCTCACTCAAGGGCATACAATCGTTTTATTAGATGGGTTAGATCAAGTTAGGGATGCCGATTTTAACCGAGTTGTGCAGGAAATTCGCAGGTTTACAACGCGATTTTATGCTAATTCCTTTGTTATTACCTGCCGAGTTGCCGCAGCTAATTATATCTTTGAACAATTTGCAGAAGTAGAAATTGCCGATTTTGATGACCAACAGATTACTGAATTTGTAATCAAGTGGTTTCAGGAAAAAGCAGCGATCAAAGCGCAAGATTTTTTACAAAAGCTACAAGAAAATCAATCGCTGAAAGAACTAGCGACTAATCCCTTATTATTAAGTTTTTTATGTTTATTTTTTGAAAAAATAGCAGATTTTACCAGAATTAAATCTGAAATTTATCAAGAGGCATTGAATATATTGCTTAAACAATGGGATGACCAGCGTCATATTCAACGAGATGGGATTTATCAGCAACTTTCTCGACGACAAACACAAGAATTATTGAGCGAACTTGCCAGAAAATATTGGGAAATAGGTGAGTATTTCTTCAAGCAAGAAGCTATTGAAAAGCAGATTACCGAATACATTCGTAGCTTAGCTCAGGACCAAAAAAATTTGGATTTTTTAGAAGAAATTGATAGTGAAGGGTTTCTAAAGTCTATTGAATATCAAAATGGTTTATTGGTTGAGAGAGCAAGAGGTATTTACTCTTTTTCTCATATTACTTTTCAAGAATACTTAGTTGCTAAAGACATTTAGACTATAAAAGAGCTAAAGATTTACTTCTATGTTGAAGATTCCAATGATTCTCATACTCCTCATCTAGCTAGTTACGGGTGTTGCTAGCCCGATCAACTTTGGAAACAACTGTGCAAGAACCACTTTTAAATTGCAGGAGTGGTGAAATTGCTAGGCTCTGCACATGTTGATCAATACCACGTCCTTGAATAATCACCTGGGAACGTGCATGAATTAATTCCCTGATCTGTGGACAACCCATAACAGGAGTCAGTTCTGTTAAAGCAAAGAGAAATTCTTTATTTAATTTATTTAACGATGGTCTTAATGCCTGGTTTAAGTCTGGCACGTTAGAAAAAGATTTAATTCCTTGCTTTTGCCAGTTTTGAAAATCATCTGTTTGGATGAGTTTTCCTGCTTCTATTTGTGCTTGAAAAAATCCTGCAATTATATCGGGTTTTAGACGATACTTTTTTGCTTGTAGCCTAACTTCCAATAGTAACTCTTGTTCACGCTTTAGATCCTCAATAGGACGTTTATGATTCCATTTCCAACGGGCCACATCATGTGCAATTAGCAATCGCTGCTGGATCAATTTTAGTAATTTATCTACAGGTATTTGTTGATCAGCGATAGTAATAGCTTGGGAATTTACTAATTGTAATGGACTAGAGTTATGAGCAGCTAAATATAATTTTAACTTTGCAGCAACTACTGTACCAGGAAAAAAAATCCCAAAGCAAATAATTATGACAAATAGCAGTGGATGTTTTCTCAAAAAACTTAAATTCATGTCAAAAAGTTTATACACATTGCTACCCATCAAAATTCTACACTAAATTGATAGAAATACAGTACTTAAATTTAATAAAAAACTTTCATATTTCATGATTAGCAAGCTGATACACATTAAAATTGCATATTTTTAGACAAATCTAGCAATTCAATGTCTAACAGCTTACTATTTCGCGCTACTCCCACCGTCCTTCTTCCCATGCTTTAATTGCATAAAATACTGATGAGTAATCATCATTAGCGAAGGACATCTTCATCGCTGCTTGCAAGATTTGCCTGACACCTTTAATACTACTAACATCTAAATCAACCGCTTTAGCTTCATTGATAAATAAGTCTGTATCTTTCACCAAATGTTTAGTGGGAAAATTCGGATTGGCAAAATTGCCATCTAACATTCGTGACAGTTTTTTATCAAAAGTAGGAGCGTAAAGCGTACTTTCGCGCAGGATTTGCATAAATGCTTCCACGTCAATATTCTGACGCTGGACAAAAGCTAGACTCAGAGAAAAGCTAGTTGTCAGGGAAGCAATTAGTTGATTTAGCGCCAGTTTAATGGATGCCGCAGCACCTACAGGCCCTACTAATCGAGGCTCTGGGCCAAAATGTTGTAGTAAATTTAAGTGGCGCTGAAATTGCTCTTCGTGAGCGCCTACCATGACAATTAGTTTGCCAGCTTGTGCTTCGGGAATACTTCCTAAAACTGGCGCTTCTAGATACTCACCACCAGCGGATACCACGGAATCTCGAATTTCTTGGCTTTCTGTGGGAGTAATTGTCCCCATTTGGATGACGGTGCGTCCTGAGAGAGTTCGCCACGAGGTATCTGAAAGCAACACACTATAAATAGCAGCAGCATTTGTGAGCATCAGGATTATGCAATCAGCAGCGCGAATTGCATAGCGGGGATGTGTCGCAATTTCTGCACCAGCTGCTTGTAGTGGTGCTAATTTTTCTGGGGTGCGGTTGTAGGCAACTAACTCTATATTTGCTGCTAATAGCCTTTGAGCCATCGGTAGCCCCATCAGTCCAGTTCCCAGAAATGCCACCTTCATTGTTTATGTTCCTTTGGTACAGCGTAGGCGAAGCCTGTCTTAGACATCGCGTTTCCATCTTTTGAATTGAATATTTAGTTATCAGTATCCAGAGATAACTGTTTACTGATAACTGTTTACTGACTATTAACTCCTAGATATGGTATTAGCCACCTGCGGCAAAAGTTGCCAGAATTAAAACTGACAGTAAGATACCAGGAGTGAGTAGTGTCACTAGCATTAACAAGTCATGGGTACTCATAATTTTTGATTTCCTTAGGTTTTTAGTTGTCACTGTAACAGTGTTACGTTAGTCTATTGAGACTAATACGGCATTAATAGAGTTTTAACTTTTCACTTACTTTTACTCTGGCACAATCAATCCTTTTAGCGGTTGAGACAGTTGTTTTCCCTTTAAGCCTTTGCTTTGAACTAAAACACCAAAGCCACCTAGTCCCAGAGGATTGAGGAGTTCGTGCAGTGACTCTCGGCGCTGCAACAACTGCGAAATAGATTGTTCTTGGTAAGAAAGAGCAGCAATGCGACTTCCCAAGCCTAACGCCATCAAAAATAATCCCTGCTGGGTAAAACCCACTTTATCTAAACCGCAGCGATCGCCCCATCGTTCCAAAGCAGTAAAATCAACATGGGCTGTAATATCTTGCTGGCCGATATTGATATAAGGGTTGTCGTGGTGGCGATGGTGGTAATAACACTTTAAGGTTCCTTGCGATCGCCTGGGGTTATAGTAACGACTGGCAGGGTAGCCATAATCAATTGTTAACACATACCCGCACTGCAAGCGGTCTGCCACTATACTCAACCAATCTAGAGCCGCTAAATTGATTTCACTACGGTAGCCATCTGTATAACCACTTTGAGCAAAATCAATTCCCACTAAATCCAAATATTCAACCAATCGGGGAGTAGAAAGTTCTCCTGTGACTTCCACAAATGATGACATAGTAGCAGCGAGACTAGAGTCAGTTTCTCCCTTAATTCCCTGCTCTTTTGATGTTGTCACATAAATTTCTCGCAATTTCCCCGCTTCTAAAATAAACTGATGTACTGGCAAAGCATCCACCAATTCATTAGAGAAAAAGCAACCTGTAATGGAATTGAGTGGTATTTCCTCTAGATTGCACCAACGTACAGAAAAATCTTGTAAGCGTTGCTGCTGTTCTTGCCTAAGAGATGGGGATTTCTCGACAATTAGATATTCTAAAACAGCGAAAAAATCCGGGTACTGCTGCTGACAGTACTTGAGGATATGCGAGGCCAACAATCCTTGACCTGCTCCCATTTCTACCAGGCAAAAGGTCTCAGGCCGCCCTAAAATCTCCCACATTTGGAGAAATTGTTCCGCTAGTAATTCACCAAAGTCTTGGCCAAGGTGGACAGAAGTGAAAAAATCACCACCCTCAAACCCAAGTTTTACGGCATTGCTGGAATAGTAACCATGTTCAGGGTGATATAACACCATGTCCATAAATTCAGCAAAAGTGATTCGCTGTTGAGGATTTGTGGCAATCACAGAGGCTATGGCCGCACACAGCACCGGATTAGAATCCATACAATTTCAGATTTGATATATCATAATTGGACAATGGAAAACGGGAAACAGGTTAAAAACTCGGAATAATTACCAATTTTCAATCCCAAATCCACAATCACAATTTTCCTAATTTTTCTGGCTTAGCCTATCTATAATTTATTGTAGGGTCGGCGTCTCACCCACATTCTTGGCTTCCCGGAAGGTAGGCGCAAACAAAGAAATACAGATATCAGCACCTGGTCTAAATACATAAAGACTGCTGTAAATCAGCATTTTGATAGTTGATTGTGAACAACTGTAGTTCATCCAATTACAAATGCATTGAGGTACTAACTGGATTTACGGCGTTTGGTTAGGTGTATAGCAAAAATTCACTTTTATCAGAACTTATAGGTAGAATACATAAGCCTGATTCTATTCCTCGACTATCATGGGCAACACTTTTGGTCATCTATTTCGCATTACTACTTTTGGTGAATCCCACGGCGGTGGCGTGGGAGTTGTGATTGATGGTTGTCCACCGCGACTGGAAATTTCTGCTGAGGAAATTCAAGTAGAACTAGATAGAAGGCGTCCAGGACAAAGTAAAATTACAACGCCTCGCAAAGAAGCTGATACCTGCGAGATCCTATCTGGAGTGTTTGAAGGAAAAACCTTAGGAACGCCGATCGCAATTTTGGTGCGCAATAAAGACACCCGTCCCCAAGATTATGACGAAATGGCTCAGACATATCGCCCTTCACACGCTGACGCAACTTATGATGCCAAATATGGGATTCGTAATTGGCAAGGTGGAGGTAGGTCTTCGGCGCGTGAGACAATTGGACGAGTAGCAGCAGGTGCGATCGCGAAAAAAATTCTTCGTCAAGTCGCCAATGTGGAAATTATCGGTTACGTCAAGCGCATCAAAGACTTGGAAGGCGTTATCGATCCTAATACTGTCACCTTAGAACAAGTTGAAAATAACATCGTCCGCTGTCCCGATGCTGAATCGGCAGAGCGCATGATTGAATTAATTGAGCAAATTGGCAGACAAGGTGATTCCATCGGCGGCGTAGTAGAATGCGTAGCGCGGAATGTCCCGAAGGGTTTAGGGGAACCAGTATTCGATAAATTAGAAGCAGATATTGCTAAAGCTGTAATGTCTCTTCCTGCTAGCAAAGGTTTTGAAATTGGTTCAGGTTTTGCAGGAACCCTGTTAACAGGAATTGAACATAACGACGAATTTTATATAGATGAACAAGGTGAAATTCGCACTGTAACCAACCGTTCCGGTGGAATTCAAGGGGGAATTTCTAACGGCGAAAATATTATTCTACGAGTTGCGTTTAAGCCGACAGCAACAATTAGGAAAGAGCAAAAAACTGTAACTCGTGAAGGTGAAGAAACTCTATTAGCAGCCAAAGGAAGACACGATCCTTGTGTGCTACCTCGTGCTGTTCCAATGGTGGAAGCGATGGTTGCTTTGGTGTTATGCGACCATTTATTACGTAATCATGCACAGTGTAAAGTGTTATAAGTAATACGCAATTTTTGACAGCAAATTTTACTGATGTGGGGTGGTAATTATGCCATTCCTGTTTTTTACTAAGTGTTGTTATAGTATCGGATAATACAATTAAAGTAGTGCGATCGCGGTATCTATCAACATGGACATAGAGTTTCAAAATTGTTTACAACACTTTACTGCTTTAAAGTCCAAGTACCAAGCCAATAAGTATGAAGATTCATCACCTTCTAGTCCATTGTATTTAATTTTGCGAAAAGCTGACATTGGAATTAAAATCAGTGATTTAGAATTGCAATGGTTGTCAACAAATCAACTTATTGAAACAATAAACATTCTTAAACAACAGCAAAAAGATAGAGCAAAAGAATTATCTTCTTTAGAAGTTGAATTTTATAGATTAAAATCTAAGTTTAAGGCTAAAAAACATGATGTTTCATGGCAATCAAGTAATTTATATTTTATACTTGCAAAACTAGATTCAGGAATTACCTTAAGTGATAATGATTCAAATTGGTTAGTATCAAGTGGGTTGTTTGAAGTAAAAGAAGTTGCTCAAGAAATAGAGCAGTTTACACAACTTAAAACTAAGTACAAAGCTACTCAAAGTAAAGAATCAAATATTGAAAATTTACTATATCATATACTTGAAAAAATAGACACATCACAAAATCTAATTGATTCCGAGTATGAGTGGCTAATCAATAAAAACCTTTTAATAACAGCAGAAATTTATAATAAACAAGAGTTAGCAAAGGAAGATAAATTTGCTCAACTACAGGTTAAGTATAAAGCCACTCAATACCCAGAAAAATCTATATACAACCCACTGTATCCAATTTTGCAAAAACTTGATGCAGATGAAAAGCTAATTTATACAGAATTTAATTGGCTGGAAAAGCAAGGGCTTATTGAAACAATTGCTATTGCTCAAAAATTAGAGCAAATCCGAGAATTTACAATTTTGAAAGTTAAATATAAAGCAACTCAATATAATGATTCATCGCCTAAGAGTCACCTATATAAAATTCTCACAAGACTTGAAGTCGTAAATCAGTTGAGTGAGCAGGATATAAACTTTCTGAAAAAACGCAAGCTGACTGAGACTATAGAAATTGCAAATGAAAAATACGCCTTCACTCTTAAATCTAAAATAGATTCAGGAGAATTTCTTAATGATTCAGAAATTGCATGGCTGAAAAATAATAGACGTAAAGATATCATTACATTAGCTCAACAAAAGCACTTTGCTGTACTCAAAAGAAAGTATGGATTGATAGAGCCTAAATTGCCTATGGAGCCTTTCTATACAATCATGGTAAAACTTGAGAAAAAAGAACGACTAGACCCTCTGCTAGTGATTCAGTTTATAGAACAAAACCTATTATCTCGTGAAGGAAAAATTGCTCTTGCACATTATAAGCTAGAAGCAGAGTTTTACGAACAGGAATTGCAACGTACTGGACATAAGTGGAATATTCCTAATGCTAGTAGTTATTGGCGTAAAGCAAATGAACCAGAACAAGCTTTAAAAATTACTAACTTGGACTTAGGAAAAATCAAGAATAGTAATCTCAAATCAGCTATTTTGGTTACTAGAGGAGCAGCTTTTAGAGATATAGATAACTTATTTTATGCCGAAAAATGTGCTATAGCAGCTATTGATTGCCATCCAGATAGTTATCAACCTTATACTTTAATGGGAGCAATTGCCTATGACAATGGTGACTATCCAAAAGGTGATTATTGGTTTGAACAAGCTATCAAACGTGGGGCTAAAACTGAAGATATAGATGATGAAATTAAGCGAGTACTCAACAGTACGAAAGATGATGAAAAACGGCATGAAGCAGCCAATTACTTGCTGAAAAAAGATTCACATCGCTATAGCTGGGCTAAGTCTTATCTCAAAAAACCAAAAAATGAGTGTTAACTAAAAAGTTAGAGCTTTATTAAAAAACTTATAGATGAAAGTTTCTTTTATGTAATTTAATTTTAAATTTTGATTTAGAGTATAAGTTAGTGTAAAGTTGTGCATTCAATGGATTTTATTACAATCTTAGGACTACTAGCTGCTACATTAACTACTGTTGCTTTCTTGCCACAAATGTTTCAAACATGGCGAACAAAGTCAGCTAAAGATGTTTCTTATGTCATGCTGATTACATTTAGCAGTGGTTTATTTTTATGGTTAATCTATGGCATTTATCTCAAAGCTTTGCCAATTATTCTTGCTAACAGCGTGTCATTATTTTTTAACCTGATAATTCTATCGCTTAAAATGAAATATAGATAACCCTGCCGCGTGCCCCTCAGATTAGAAGTCTGAAGCTACACAAACAAAGTCTACCTGAGCGGACTTCAGAATTTGCAACCCACGGAGGTGGGTTTTGTCTGTGTAGACGCGAATTTTATTCGCCCGCATTATTATAAACACCCCCAAGCGATCGCCTGTGACATCCTCTGTATTTTCTGCTGAACGCCTGCTATTCACCCCCAACACCCCTAACACTGATGCTATTCCAGTGATTTTCGCCTTTCCTAATGAGTACAGCGTGGGAATCACTAGCTTGGGATATCAGGTGGTGTGGGCAAATTTGGCAATGCGTGATGATGTGCAGGTAAGCCGCCTGTTCACTGATATTCACGAACAGCTTCCGAGAAAGCCGGAAATTGTAGGATTTTCCATTTCTTGGGAACTAGATTATGTGAATATCTTAAATTTGCTCGAGTATTTGGAAATTCCGATTCGCGCATCTTTGCGTAACGCTCATCATCCGATAATTTTTGGTGGTGGTCCAGTTCTCACTGCTAACCCTGAACCTTTCGCAGATTTTTTTGATGTAATTTTGCTAGGAGATGGAGAAAATCTGCTGGGAGATTTTATTGAGGCGTACAAAGAAGTTAGAAACGCTTCTCGACAAACTCAACTTAAAGCACTTGCACAAGTACCTGGAATTTATGTTCCGAGTTTGTATGAAGTGGAATATCAAACCTTAGATGGTGCTGTAAAGTCAATTAAACCTATTTCCGCAGAAGTTCCGGCAATAGTGCAAAAGCAGACTTACCGGGGAAATATTCTCTCTGCATCCACTGTCGTTACCGAAAAGGCAGCGTGGGAAAATATTTACATGGTGGAAGTGGTAAGAAGTTGTCCAGAGATGTGTCGCTTCTGTCTAGCTAGTTATCTCACATTGCCATTTAGAACCGCGAGTCTGGAGGGTTCGTTAATTCCAGCTATTGAAAGAGGCTTGCAAGTTACAAAGCGGCTAGGATTATTGGGTGCTTCTGTAACTCAACATCCAGAGTTTGAGACATTGCTGGATTATATCAGTCAGCCTCAATATGATGATGTCCGTTTAAGCATTGCTTCAGTGCGCACCAATACAGTTACAGTGCAGCTAGCCCAAACTTTAGCGAAACGTGACACGCGATCGCTTACGATTGCGATAGAAAGTGGTTCAGAAAAATTACGCCGCATCATCAACAAAAAGCTGCATAATGACGAAATTATCCAAGCCGCAGTTAACGCCAAAGCTGGTGGCTTAACAAGTTTGAAACTCTACGGAATGGCGGGAATTCCCGGCGAGGAACCAGAAGATTTAGAGCAAACTGTGGCGATGATGCGCTCTGTTAAAAAAGCTGCACCCGGGTTGAGATTAACACTGGGATGCAGCACCTTTGTACCCAAATCACACACACCATTTCAATGGTTTGGAGTAAATCCGCAAGCCGAAAAGCGGTTGCAAATGTTACAAAAACAGCTAAAACCCCAAGGGATAGAGTTTCGCCCTGAAAGCTATAATTGGTCTATAATCCAAGCTTTGTTATCGAGAGGCGATCGCAGACTCTCCCATCTTTTAGAACTTACCCGTGACTTTGGCGATTCCCTAGGCAGTTACAAACGTGCTTTTAAGCAACTTAAAGGTCAAATTCCTGAGTTAGATTTCTACGTCCATGCAAATTGGTCAACAGAGCAAGTTTTACCCTGGAATCACTTGCAAGGGCCTCTACCACAGTCTACACTACTGAAACACTTGGCTGAGGCGACAAGTCATTTTGACTCATCCCCAAAAGAACTTCAGCCATTAAATTCGTAGCTTACAAGTTAATGCAAACAACAGCTGAGTATTACTGTGCTTATTGCGGTGAACCAAACTTAACCTTTGTTGATTTGAGTGCTGGGGGACAGCAATCTTATGTAGAAGATTGTCAAGTTTGCTGTAACCCCAATATTTTGTATGTACGGGTTGATGAAGACACCCTAGATATTGAGATTGATACCGAATCTGAAAGCTGAATTTTAGGTTTCTGTTTCCATGCTGCACTTTAAACATTCCTCTGTGATTAATGCACCACCAGAAGTAGTTTGGAAATTTCACGAAAGATCAGATATTTTGCAAATGCTAACTCCACCTTGGCAACCAGTTAAAGTAATGCGCCGTGACGCAGGACTGGAGGTGGGTGCTATCACAGAATTTCGTCTTTTTCTCGGCCCATTACCCTTGACTTGGTTAGCGCGTCACACTCAATGTGAAAAATATCGCCTGTTTGTCGATGAACAAATATCTGGGCCTTTTGAGTCTTGGGTACACAGACATGAATTTGAAGCTGAAAATGGTAAAACTAGATTAACTGATACCATTTCTTTTTCCATGCCTGGTGCACAAACAGTAGAATTTATTAGCGGTTGGCTAGTGCAAGCACAACTCGAAGCTATGTTTCGCTACCGTCATTATGTGACTAAAAGAGAGTGCGAAAATTAATTTGTAGTAATAGCTTAAGTACTTACTAAGCAACAATCAAAGTTTTTTTGATGAAGTACCCTGCTGTAAAAATATTCTGAGATTGTGTATAAATTCTCTGGTATTTTCAAAGTGAATATTATGCCCAGCGTTTTTAATGACTTTTAGCTGTGCATTTTCACAAATATCTGCCATTTTTTGATTAATATCTCTAAATTTTCTATCATATTCCCCAACAAGTAAAAGCAAAGGATTCTTGTTTTCTTTGAGTTTATCCCACAAAGAAGGTTGATATCCAGTACCCATAAAGCGCAGGGATTTATCCAATTCTAAAGGGTGATTTTCCAATCGACTTTCTAGCATAAACTCGTATTTTGGATGATTTTTGATATTTCCAAAAATCTGCTGAGTATACCAATTTGATAAGAACGCTGAAAAATCATCGTTTTCAAGACTTCTGATTAATTTTCTACCTATTTGATAATCGCGTTGAATGCGTTCTAATCGTTCTGTTTCTGTTGCCAAACCTGGAGAAGCTGATTCTAATACAACTTTAGAAAAACGTTCTGGGAAATGCAGGTTAAGGTATAAAGCTAATCGTCCACCCATTGAATAGCCAACTAAAAAGCATTGAGGAATTTGCAACTCATCTAATAAGTTAATTAAAGCCTGAGCAGTGTTTGGCACTGTATAGCATTCCTCACTACCCAAAACTTGAGTTTTGCCATGTCCAGGAAGGTCAATAGTCAAATAAGAAAAATCATCAGATAGTAGTATTATGGCTTCATCAAATTCATCGATGTTACCCATAAATCCGTGCAAGAAAAGAATTAATGGCTTATTGGAATTGCTAATTAAAGAGTAGTTAAATTTATAGTTAGTTAGAGACATCTTTTATTCATATTTAAGAAACCTGGCGATTTCTATTCACCAGGGTTGATTGTTTATAATTTGCTACTTTCTAAGGCAAAAACCGATCTAAAGCTGCCTTAAGTTGTGCAATTTCAGTATCAATATTGCCCTCTTGTGCGGCTCTGGCAATACACTCAGTTAAATGTTCATCCAAAACGATTCGCGCTACCCGATCCAATGCACCTCTGACTGCGGCAATTTGCAATAAAACGTCTGGACAAGGGGTATTTTGCTGAACCATTGTTTTTATACCTCGAATATGCCCTTCTATACGTGCAAGTCGATTCACAATTCGCCGTAAAGACTCTTCACTATGGACGTGAGGATGAACCGAGTCTCCTTGCACAGCATGATCTGGATGTTCGTGTTCGTGGTCTGTGCTGTGATTGTGGGAGTGTTCTACTTGCTGGGATGTAGGCAAGGATTCTTGAGAGGATCGGTTTAATCCGTTCATGGGTTATCAAAGTGCTGGTCTAACTAAGATACTAGCCTAGAGGGGAAGGGGGACAACGGAGATGAGGGGGATGAGAAAGCACAGGAAACAGAGGAGAAATCACAAATATTAATTGTTGGGTAAAATCCGAACCTGCCGAGGGGTAATCTCCATAATAGCTTTTGAGGTAAATATACAATTAATTTGATTACAGGTAGTTTACGCAATGCCCCAACTAAACAGTAAGTTGAAATTAAAGATAGTAATTTAATGATGAAGACGATGAGAGGAAATCATAATTTGTCAACTATTTATCTCCTCCAATTCTTCTAACTTTCATGAGCTATCCGAAAACACAACTTACGGGAGCAGGCGAAACCTGAACAAGAGTGCTCGCGTCAATACGCAGGTATTCTCATCGATTCTGTAAAAATAACTTTAGATAGATTTGTCACGACTAAGTAAAAATTACGCTTCTAGATTTAGGTTGTGATTTATGAGATTTCCCAAATTACCTCGGTCTATACGCCAACTCAGTTCCCATGTTTTAGCCATAATTCTAGGAGTTGTGCTAACTTTTACCACCCTGCGGGTGTTACCCTCCCAAGCAGAACCAGCGCCAAAGCCTGCAACTGCCAATACACCAGAATTGCTTGCTCAACGACAATCACCCACCTCGGCGGCGATAGGTAGTAGTAGCTTTGTGACAGCAGCCGTCAATCGTGTAGGACCAGCAGTGGTACGGATTGATACTGAACGCACAATTACTCGTCGGAACGATCCATTTATGGAAGACCCCTTTTTCCGCCAGTTTTTTGGTGACAGTTTCCAGCAACAGCCATCTAGGGAGCAATTACGCGGTCTGGGTTCTGGTTTCATTCTTGACAAGAGTGGGTTAGTTCTCACCAATGCTCACGTAGTCGATAAAGCTGACAGAGTAACAGTGCGGCTTAAAGATGGTCGCACCTTCGACGGTAAAGTTCAAGGTATTGATGAAGTTACAGATTTAGCGGTAGTTAAAATTAACGCTGGTAATGATTTACCAGTGGCCCCCTTGGGTTCTTCTAGTAATGTACAGGTAGGAGACTGGGCGATCGCAGTTGGTAATCCTTTAGGATTTGATAATACCGTAACTTTGGGCATTGTCAGCACCCTGAAGCGTTCCAGCGCCCAAGTCGGGATTACAGACAAACGCTTAGATTTCATTCAAACTGACGCAGCGATTAACCCTGGTAACTCTGGTGGGCCGTTATTAAATGGTGCAGGTGAAGTAATTGGGATTAATACAGCGATTCGTGCTGACGCGATGGGGATTGGATTTGCTATTCCCATAGATAAAGCAAAAGCGATCGCAGCGCAACTGCAACGTGAAGGTAAAGTTGCTCATCCCTATTTAGGCGTGCAAATGGTATCTTTAACACCGCAGCTAGCCAAGCAGAACAACACAGATCCCAACTCTCCCATTCAAATACCAGAAGTTAACGGTGTTCTAGTAATGCGAGTTGTACCCAACTCCCCAGCCGCTTCTGCGGGTATCCGACGCGGGGATGTAATTGTTCAAGTTGATGGACAAGCGATTACCACTGCGGAACAGTTACAGAATTTTGTCGAAAACAGTCGCCTTGGTCAAGTGTTGCAGGTGAAAGTCCAACGCGGTAATCAAACACAGCAGCTATCGGTACGCACGGCTGAATTGCAAAATGCTTCATAATCAGCGCTGAGTATTAAGTTGAATTATGATGCTGCGGGTATGCTGAGGCATACCCTTTATTTTTGGTTATCACTGCTAAAGTAAAGTTATCGTGAGCTAAAAAAGCATGATGTCTTCGCTTCCTGTCAACGACGCTCAACATAATTTACAAGAACTGATAGATCAAGTGGCAGAACAAGGTAAACCTGTGATTATTCAGGGTGAACGGGGTAATGCGGTTTTGCTTGCAGAAAAAGATTGGTCTGCAATTCAGGAGACTCTTTACTTGCTATCTATACCTGGAATGCGAGAATCTATCAAAGAAGGACTAGCAACCCCAATCCAAGAAGGCGATGAGGAGTTGGATTGGTGAGTCAGGGTAGTAATGGAGAGTCAATTCTAATTCAAAATTTTAGTGGATTACAGATTATTGTAGGGGCAAGGCAATGCCCATTGGTGTCAACTTAAGAAGATAAAGCCCAAATTTGTTGG
>NZ_MTAV01000012.1 GCF_002154695.1 Nostoc sp. T09 | reverse complement strand
TATAAATCCGGTTTTCGGTGCTGGTGATCCACTCGCAAAACCGATCCCATACGTTAGCGCCAGAGCGCCGTTGTAAGGTTGTTGTCATTGTTTTATGAGTGCGATTAATCTTGAAAAATGAATTACGGTGAATTAAGCTTCAACCGATACTTCTCAACTCTACATGAATTTAAGTTAAAAATGTTATTTATTTTTTCATAATCTTGTGCATTTAGTGATTAAGATTACTTATATAAAGTAAAAATTTTGTTTATGTATTGCCCAGCCTGCTCAGATGTGGAAGTTATCATTAAAAGTCGAAATAGATATATGGCAAGCTACCTTCAGGAGCTAATAACCACACGGCATAGAAGCAAAGAGGTACGAAGACAAGCTTGACAGGCCAGTTGAATTCTACCTTGAGCCGACTCTTGAAAGCATAGGCAAAGGTCATCAGCATAGCCAAAAATACTAATCTCCCAGCAAGTTGGGACTGGCTGATGTTCAGAGCTTCTACATAAACCTTTTGTGCAAACTGGATATCTGCTGGATAACCCAATAGGTGCCGAAATACCAACGCAGAATCTTGGAGATTGGGTAAGCGAAACCAGATCCAAGAAGTGAAAACCATTAGTTGGGTGAACAGCCAAGCTAGAAATATGCCTAGAGGTTTTTGCCAAAAATGCTCCAGATTCTCATGGCGATCGCTGAGCGCATCTGTAAGCCGATGAACTATCAAGGCTAACCCGTGGTATGCGCCCCAAACAATAAAACCCCAGGCTGAACCATGCCAAATACCAGCAATTATCATCACGATCATTAAATTCCAGCAGGTGCGAGTCAAACCTCTGCGGGAGCCACCTAAAGGAAAGTAAATGTAGTTACGCAGCCAATCGCCCAATGTCATGTGCCAGCGCCGCCAAAATTCTGCAATGCTGGTGCTGAAGTAAGGAAAGTCAAAATTTTCAGGCAAAACAAAGCCAAATAACAGCGCACTACCTCGGGCAATGTCTACATAACCATTGAAATCCAAATATAACTGTAAACCGTAGGCAAATGTTGCTAGCCAGAGATCTGTACTACCTGCTCGTTGGAGATTGCCAAAACATAAATCTACAAAGATTCCTAAATGGTCTGCCAGTATACCTTTTTTAACTGCACCTCTAGCAATTAACCACAGTCCCTCAGCAGCTTGGTTGGGGCTAGGAAATTGTAGTGTATTGATTTGAGTTGCTAGGTTGTGATAGCGAGTAATTGGACCGGAAATTAGTTTAGCAAAGAATAATTTATAAGCTGCAAATTTTAGGAATTGACTAGTAGCAGGCGCACCACGATAGACATCAATTAAATAAGAAATACATTCAAAAGTAAAAAATGAAATTCCCAAAGGTGCAATAAATTTAAAAGCTGTTTCTTGTGAAGTTGTTGGCAATGGAAAAACAGCGTTTAACAACAGAGGTAAATATTTAAATCCTAATAACAGTAAAACATTTAAAATCACTCCTAGCCACAAAAGCTTTAAACGGCGTAGATTCCAGTCAGCTTGGGAAAACAACAACTCTTCGTTATAAATTTGCCCATCAAGAGAATTTTTTCCAGAAGAGGTGTTTTTAGCAATCTCCAGTCCCAAGCGGAAGTTAATAAAAGTAAGTGCTAATAGTAGAGGTATGTACTGAACATTTAAAGATCCATAAAATATCAAGCTGGCAATCAGCAATGTCCACAAACGTAACTTTTGTTCTGACAAAGACCAGTAAATTCCCAGCACACTCAGCAAGAATAGCCCGTAGAAAATTGATATAAAGTTCATTTTTTAGTCATTAGTCATTAATCATTAGTCATTGTCAACAGTTATTCTCCTTGTCCCTGTTGCCTTTCCTACCTCCTTGCTTCCTGATTTCTCTACTTTGCAGTCCAAGGAATCATTGGATCGTGAGCTAGCTTTTTCGAGACTTCATAAGCTCCATAGCGGTTGAGGTGACTAGGATCGGAAAAATAGTCGTTAACTTTTGTCCACAGTTTACTTATGTCTCGATAAATAAAGTTGGGATTGTTAGACATCTGTAACATGTATTGTTGAAATTCTTGCTCATATTTTTGACGTACTGGGTCTAAATAGTCTGCCGTTAGGGGCATGTTGACAAATACTAAAGAAATTTTCCGAGTCTGAGTAAACTGAAGCAGTGCTTGAAAAGCAGTGTCTTGTTCACCTTCCACTTTGAAAGACTGATAATCGTTGTCGTAATTCCCCGTAACTTTGGGATGTTTTTGATAATACCTAGTGGGATGAAAGCGGATAGACAAAGGGAGGAAACCATCAAAGTCAACGGACTGCTGAGAAGTCTCTTCTTCTGGAGCATCGTTGCTTAACTTTATAGACGATGTACTAACATGAATGCGATCGCTCATCAAAGGTAAAGAGTTGAGTTGTTTTTGCAATAACTCTTTAATCCGATCGCGGTTTGAGTAGCTAGCAGAAACAGCGGCTACAGCTTGATTGAGCCATTGATTGGCTAGCTGATAGCTGCTCAGTTCTGGTTTTTGGGTTTTAGCTTTTTGTTCACTAGATGAATTTGCCGGATCTTTGAGCAATTCATCAGTAGTACCTGTAGCTATTGCTTTCTGCAATGCTTGTTTGTAGCCTGCTGATGCAGCGATCGCCGCAAAAGTGATATCTTTGCGCCCACTGTTAAAAGCGCGGGAACCATCTGCCCAAACAATCAGTTTTGGTAGTTCTGAGGGTTCTAACACCCGACGAATAATAAAGTCTACGACTTGGGCCGTAGCACCATTGATCCCAAAGTTAAATACATCTATTTTGGGATAACCCTGAGTTGCCAAAGCTTGAGAAAGTGCAGCCGGATCGACTCCCCGAAGAGCACGAGAAGAGCCAATAATCAACACATGGGGAGGAGTCCCAGTTTTAGCTAAACGCTGTTTGTACAACGCTATTTGCTCATCTAATTGCCTAGCATTAAAACTGGGCATCTGCGATCGCGCTGCTAATAGAATCGCGGTGGCGGTAGCTTTTTCCTTCAATGGAGCAGCTTCCAAGCTTTCTGTCTCGGTATCCTCACTTTGGGTAAAGCCAGAAGCATTAAATACAGAACTCTTACCCTGATTTGGTTTAGTCTTATTAGTGTTAGCGAAAAATGCTGTTCTCTGGTTTTGATTTGCTCCAAGCTTGGGAGATGTCTTTTGATTAGCGGGTGATGATGGAGTTACCGCACTAACAACCTGAGATGGCGGATTTGGGATAGTACGAGTAATGATTTGACCCAACACCCAATCAGTTTGCATCGTCAGCAATAATCCCAGAGTACCCCAGACAAGAGCAACCTTAATTCCTTGAGCTTCCGGGTTATACTCTGTCGGCTGATCGATTTCTGTAAAAAATTGCGTTTGTAATAGCAATTTTTTGACTTTGGCAGTTGCTGTTGTAACCCAATCTCGCGCTACTTCTGTAATAAAAGTTTGAACTTCCTCTGTAGTCAATTCGGGACGCAGGATTGGTTCATTAGTCTGAGATGGTACCAGATCTTTAATATAGATAGCAGCAGCCGCGAATTCGGGAGTAGCTTCTGGTACTAAACGTTGACGACGCACAAAATCTTGGCCATGATGCCAAGCAGGTTCCTTGTTACCTGCACGGCGACCATAGACACGCACGCCTAAAACCCCAGGAAGTTTTAACTGACGGATTAACTGAACGACTTTGTTTGCCACTTTTTTCCGGGCTGGGCAAACAGGAGCATCACACATAATGTGTAATAAATCGCCTTTAATAAGCGGGACTACGCGGATACCGCCCGTCTTCAGTCGCCAATCCAAATCAGGATTAAGTAAACGTTCTAGTAAGAAATGGACAGCAGGTTCATCACCAGCAGTTGCCAACTCTAAGGCTGATGGTGACTGGGCTGGATTTTGAGCAGCAGGTAAAGTCAGCCAATCAATCCAAGCTGGTTGCTTATCAGCAGTTTTTTGCCCATATACAGTAGCAGCTTTGATACCTTGGGGAGCGATGATATCTAGTTGCTCGGCGATCGCTTGCAAGCATAAATGCTTATCTGGCGCTGGGGCGATTTCTAGCGGGTCAGAACTTGGGGTGCAAAATATATGTAGGGTTGATTCTTGCAGCGAAGCTTGTACAGCCACTTTTAACTCTGATAACAGCTCAGTTAACAGCCTGGCGATCGCTTGCACATCCCCCCAACGCGCCCACTCTTTCAGCATTACCTCTGGTGGCGTCAAATCCACCCGCAGCAGCCAATCAGGTGTAGTTTCGCCATTCACTTGCGAAACTATCACTGCATCTTGGTAACCGGACAGCTTAAGGTAGCGCAACTTCTGGGCTATTGGCTCTGCCAGTAATGAAGGATCGGGACTATAACCTGACTGACAAAATATCCACAGCCGATGTTCCTCTAAGGAGCTTGTTTGTGTGGGATGTTGCGGCTTAACTTTTACCTGTACCGCCACACCTAACCTACTCAAGGTTTCACTCAGATAGCGAGCAATGGCATCTGGATGTCCTTGTTTTGCCAGGCTTTCGTTAGATATAATCAACGCTCCACCTGGTACTTGGGATTTTTTCTTATCTTCTAACAAGGCTTGGTTCACCTGCTCCAAATGTCTATCAAGTTGATTTAAATAAACCCGATGACACCATTGGGGCCGGATCTCCCCTTTTTTTCGTCCGTAGACCAATACTTGGTATATTGAGGTTTGTTCGCTGTTTGTTAGGACATCTAAGTCGGTTTGCTGGATTGCTTGCAGCAAGTCAGACAGAGTCCGCCAACGTCGCGGGCACTCTGTCCCTTCACAAAGGATATGTAAGTCATTTCCCCGCAACCGGATTTTCACCCCGACAGTGCTAATCCCAGTTGCTTGGCTTACCCATTGGACTAAGGATTTTTGGCGATCTAGTTGAGATGCTGTTTTCATGGGCAATTAACTTTAGAGGAAGCGAGTATTGGGGGATAGTGCCTGCACTTGTAAACTAGAACCATAGATTTATCACACCCTGACGTTTGGTTTTAACACTTTTGTTACCTTCTTGGCTTGCAAAATGGGCAAAGATAGATATTTATGTACAATTGTGAGCCATGCGAATTTTGGATTTTCCGTTTATTTTACTAATCTGCAAACAACCAGGAATTAGCAATGTCTCCTGCCACCCAAAAACCCTCACCCAACCCTGAATTAAATCTGTTGCTGTTTAGCATTCCCCAATCTTTGCTCTTAAATATAGGTACAGCGTCTATACTACTGCTGGTCACAGCAGGGCAAGTCTCGGTCAAAGCCCTAGAATCTTTGGGGCAAGCCAGTGAAGAATTATTTCGGGGCGATCGCCTACCCATACTCGACTTTCCAGAAGATAACGAATTAAAGAACAGTTAAAAATTTTACTCTAAGAAATGAAGCACTCTGGGCTATTCCTATGAGTGTTGCTTACAGAACATAGCATTCAAAACAGTAATTGTCTTGCAAGAATAGAGAATATGAGTTCCCTTTTATACTCTTTGTCTCAGGCGGCGAACATCTACCCCGCATCGGAATTATTTTTGCGTCATCGCCTCCAAATAGTGGAGGAATTGTGGGAGTCAGTACTCCGCCAGGAATGCGGACAAAAAATGGTAGATTTGTTAGGGCAACTGCGCGATTTGTGTTCGCCAGAAGGCCAAGCCACTCATGACCAAGCTTCATCGGCAGTGAAGTTGATTGAACAACTCAATATCAACGAGGCAATTCGGGCAGCTCGTGCCTTTGCTCTATATTTCCAGTTGATCAACATCATAGAGCAGGAATATGAACAACGGCAGCAATTGACTCGCTATTCTGAAGCAGAGGCAGAGATAGAAGATTCAGAAGTTTTACCCAATATTAGCTATTCATCTAACCAAAGAGAAAACGATGCACCTGTTACAAGGGCAATAGGCGCAGATTTGCTAGCTAAGAGTTGGGTTGCCAAAGAAAAAGACAAACAAAAAGGTACTTTCGCGGCTTTATTCCCGCATTTATTCAAACTGAATGTACCACCGCAGCAAATTCAACGCCTGATTGCCCAACTAGATGTGCGATTAGTGTTTACAGCTCATCCTACGGAAATTGTGCGTCATACTATCCGGGATAAGCAACGACAGGTGGTAAATTTATTGCAACAGTTGGATACGGTAGAAAATCGCTCTGGGAGTACAACCGGGGGATATCCTTGGGAAGCAGCAGAAATACAAGAAAAATTACTCGAAGAAATTCGCCTGTGGTGGCGCACCGATGAACTGCACCAGTTTAAGCCTACTGTCTTGGATGAAGTAGACTATGCCCTACATTACTTCCAAGAAGTGTTATTTGACGGTATTCCCCAACTGCACAAACGGATTAAATACGCTCTGAATAAGACCTTTCCGTGGCTAGAACCACCCCAGAAAAATTTCTGCTCCTTTGGTTCTTGGGTAGGTTCAGACAGAGATGGTAACCCCTCAGTCACACCAGAAATTACCTGGCAGACTGCTTGTTATCAACGGAAAATGGTGTTGGGGAGATATATTCAGTCAGTGAAGCAGCTGATTGAATTATTGAGCGTGTCCATGCACTGGAGTGATGTTTTACCAGATTTGCTGGAATCTCTGGAGTTGGATCAGTCGCAGTTGAGCGAAATATATGACGCCTTAGCGCTACGTTATCGCCAAGAACCCTATCGTCTGAAGTTATCCTATGTTTTAAAAAGGCTAGAAAATACACGCGATCGCAATCTAGCTTTATATAAGCGGGAAACGCCAAAAAATGAAGACAAACCCATGTACCGTTCGGGGTCGGATTTTTTAGCAGAACTGCGGTTGATTCAACGCAACTTGACTGAGACAGGTTTAAGCTGTCGGGAATTAGATAATCTCATTGCTCAGGTAGAAATTTTTGGGTTTAACCTGACACAGTTAGATATTCGCCAAGAATCTTCACGTCACTCCGATACCTTAAATGAGATTCTGGAATATTTGCAAGTCTTGCCCCAATCTTATAATGAACTCTCGGAAGCACAACGAGTGGCTTGGCTAACAGGGGAACTGCAAACCCGTCGGCCGTTAATTCCAGCAGAATTGCCATTTTCCGAAAAAACCAACGATGTAATTGAAACTTTCCGCATAGTGCGATCGCTACAACAAGAGTTTGGTGTCCACATCTGCCAAACTTACATTATCAGTATGTGCCGCGAAGTCAGCGACGTACTAGAAGTTTTGTTATTAGCCAAAGAAGCCAGACTTTTTGACCCAGCGATCGCTGTGGGTACAATTCAAGTTGTGCCTCTGTTTGAAACGGTAGAAGACTTGCTACGCTCTAGAAGTGTGATGCGAGAACTATTTGAACTACCGTTATATCGTGCTTTGTTAGCGGGAGGCTACCAGCAAGTAGAGGACAAGGAAAACAAAGCAGACCTTTCTACTCACGCTACTTGTCCGCTAACCCTGAATCTACAAGAAGTGATGCTGGGTTATTCTGACAGTAACAAAGACTCTGGTTTTTTAAGCAGCAATTGGGAAATTCATAAAGCTCAAAAATCACTCCAGCAAATAGCAGAACAGTATGGTGTGAATCTGCGGATTTTTCACGGACGCGGCGGTTCTGTAGGACGGGGAGGTGGCCCGGCTTATGAAGCGATTTTGGCTCAACCTGGTCACAGTATTAATGGCAGAATCAAAATCACCGAACAGGGAGAAGTACTAGCTTCTAAATATTCCTTGCTGGACTTGGCTTTGTATAATTTGGAAACGATTACCACTGCTGTAATTCAAGCCAGCCTCCTTAAAACAGGTTTTGATGATATCGAACCGTGGAATGAAATTATGGAGGAACTAGCAGCGCGATCGCGTAGTCATTATCGCTCGTTAATTTATGAGCAACCAGATTTTATCGACTTTTTCCACCAAGTAACTCCCATTGAAGAGATTAGCCAGCTGCAAATTAGCTCTCGTCCGGCGCGCCGTCCATCGGGTAAGAAAGATTTAAGCAGTTTGAGAGCTATTCCTTGGGTATTCAGTTGGACACAAACAAGGTTTTTACTACCTTCGTGGTACGGTGTTGGTACAGCTTTGCAAGAATTTTTGCAAGCAGAACCAGAAGAACACTTAAAACTGCTGCAATACTTTTACGTGAAGTGGCCTTTTTTCAAGATGGTAATTTCTAAAGCAGAAATGACCTTGGCAAAAGTAGACATGCAAATGGCCCAGCATTACGTCCAAGAGTTGTCAAATCCAGAAGATAAACCGCGATTTGATAAGGTTTTTGAGCAAATTGCTAGCGAATACTATCGCACCAAAGATTTAGTTTTAAAAATTACCGGACATAATCGACTTCTAGATGGCGATCCTGTATTGCAGCGTTCAGTACAGTTACGCAATGGCACAATTGTACCTTTAGGGTTTATCCAAGTTTCCCTACTCAAGCGCCTGCGACAGTCACGCAATGCTGCTCCATCTGGTGTGATCCACTCTCGTTACAGTAAAGGCGAGTTACTGCGAGGAGCATTGTTAACTATTAACGGTATTGCGGCAGGTATGAGAAATACAGGTTGAAAAGTTAATAGTCAGTGGTCAGCGGCCAGTGGTAAAACACATACAACCAGCCACTCTAACTGCTGACAATTAACTAATGATTAAAAATAGAATTTTAATTTGTACCTTAGTGGCATTATCATCAGGCTTTTTTGGTGGTTACATCTGCGGACACATCACCTTAATGCGGCATAGTCAGAAGTGTCAAAATCAGCCTTGGGCCTTAAAGGAAATGTGCAACACCTGGGTGATACCAGGAGCAATGTGGCAAGGTAGCACGACAGGGCTATGGATGGGCACAGTTTTGGGAGCATTTGTTGCCGGTTTAGCAACACACCAAACTCGTAATTAGTCAAAAGTCCAAAGTCCAGAGTAAATGGCTTAAAACTGCTGAGCCTTGACGATTGCCTATTGACTATCCGTTGAGGCAGTAGGTGCTTGCAAATGGCTCAGGGTTTTCCACGATTGCGTACTGCTATCATAACAGTGCCATTTTCCGCTTTTAACTTCTTGGTAGCAAAATAGAGTGCGATCGTGTCCATCAAGATAATCAGTTAAGTAATAGACAATTCCTCGAAAAGGATAAGTTTTACGGCTGAGTCGCTTGGCTACTGCTTGATTTGGACACTCGACGACGAACACCGGTTTTTGATCCAGGTGAGCCAAAGAGAAGATACACATCCGCAGAATAGCTCTGAGCCAGCTTTCAGAGTTGTCAAAATAATCATCTATGATTTTGTTTGTCAGAGCTTGTTCAAGAGTACGGTCCTGGTTTTGGGGAGTTTGGGCGTCAGACATAGCATCACCTATAGCTACACCGATGGTTTGAGATTAAACCAAAATCTTGAAAAGTGACAAGAGTACAGTCACCTTCAAAGCCACAGTCATGAAATTTATCTTGCAGCAGCAAGCAAGGTAGTATCACTAAGTGGGATATCGATAGTAGCAAAAGCAGTTATTTGGCGTCAGCATGGCTGGTAAAATATGTTCTTAGCCTAATGAGCAAATTTTCATGACTGCTGAAACTAATCAAGTAAATCAAACAACCACAGGTGCTGATGCTATTGACGAAGCGATCGCACAGGGAATTGATTTTGACGGTTCTCCCATTCCAACGGCTAAGCTGGAACTGTATAACAAAGTCATGGCACTAGAGGCAAATAGACAGCGTAGCGGCGTATCGAATACTATGCGATCGCGCATTGTCCGAATTGGTGCAAAACACATTCCCCAAGCAGAACTCGATACATTGCTAGTAGATGCTGGTTTTGCGCCTTTGAAAGAAAAAGAAATTGCCTTTTTCTACGGCGGTAAATAGCAAAGATTGGTCAATAAACTATAGCAATCCGATTTGATTCGGAGAAATCACTCGTTGAGGGAGGGAACAGGGAACAGGGAACGGGGAACAGCAGAGAGGGGAAATTGAAGTGTACCGAATTTGTTCAAAAATCAAATAGGAGTTCTATATTTTTATAAGTCAACTAAATCATAGTTGCTCATATACCCCTTTCTCTGTTAGTCACCTAAGTGACAAGGAAGGGTATTTTTTTGCGTACAAGCCAAATGAGTTAAGATTTTTTAGCATAAAATTAGCAAAATGACATCACCATTTAGTTGAATTACGGGAAATATTTATCCTTACTCGTTCGCGATCGCAATAGCGCTCCCAAATGCTTACGGGCTGCAAAAAGACTAGGTTACGAATCATAATATTATGTGTAAAGTTTATTGGGAAAGTCACTTATGCCGAAAGCAATTTGGAATGGCGCTACTTTAGCCGAGAGCGATAATACTATAGTTGTAGAAGGTAATTATTACTTTCCACCTGAGGCTATTAAGAAAGAGTATTTCAAAGAAAGTAATACTCACACTACTTGCCCTTGGAAAGGTGTCGCTAGTTACTACAGTGTTGAAGTGAATGGGCAAGTTAATCAAGACGCTGCTTGGTACTATCCCAGTGCTAAAGAAAAAGCTAAGAATATTGAAGGATATGTTGCCTTTTGGCGAGGTGTTAAAGTCGAGGCTTAGCGAAAATTAATTGGTGCTTAACTCTTGGAATCATTTAATTTCTAAGATGTTTACCCTAGCTAGTACCGCAGCCTTGGAAGTCAAAAGTCAAAAGTCAAAAGAATTGTATTCCGGCCTTTTGCAGCATTGTTAATGGTCTGTTTATTTACGCCATGCTGTACTAGTCAGTCATAATTTAACCAATTTTTGGGTGGTTGAGTTGTATCAACCACCAGAATTTTGAAAAGATTTTTGATTCATTTATTTGGCAAACGCAATATCATTTGGCGTTTTTGACGTAACAGTGTTCCTTCTTCTTCAAATTGCTGGAGAAGGCGCGTTACTGTTACTCTTGTTGTATTTAATACCTCAGCCATTTCTTGATGAGTAGCATTCAGGTCAATCAATTTACCCTGTTCTACCTCACGACCAAATTTCCGGCTTAACCAGACTAAAAATTGCCACAAACGCACAGACATAGGTTTACAATGCACTATGCTTAAAAGTTCCTCTGCCTGTTGAATGTGAGAAAGTAAAGCTGTGACATCTTGATACCAAAGATGAGGTGGCACTATACTAATTTCTACATTGGTTAGACACTCAATTTGGTAGGGCTTGACTTTAGACAAAGGAGAACCGATTAAATCTCCAGTACCCCAGTAACCCAAAGTAATAAATGTTCCCTCTTCACTCCAGGTTAAGGTGCGAACTGCACCACGTTCGATTCGCCATAGTACATCGTTGCGTGGCGGTATCATTTCCCGCCTGGTAAATAAGCGATGGGGGATTTGTTCTTTAATGGCAGAGTTATACGACACATTAGCAGAATAGACCATAAAAATATTTTGGTAGAGAAAATTGTGGAGTTGCTTTAGAAATTATCGGAATTAGCTTAGATGCAAGAATTGACTTAGGATAATTAATACTTGCAATGACATCTGCCTAAGGAGATTTAGCACACATATTATCTATGTGTAAATATCAAACTACCAATCAAGCATAGTTATTCTCCGGTTATCTCTAACACAGAAGTAAATAAATAACTATAGCTCTTGAGGAAGATTGGGGCGGATTGACAAAATTATTTACATTAACTTTGGCTGTAAACAAACTGGCACTGGAATTTCAGAGAACTGGGGCTAGAAAAGATTTTCATGCCCTATTTGTGAACGCGAGCCTGCTTAGAAAGGAGCTACGCTAACGCCCCTAGGTAAAAAACTAAATATTATTAATTAATGTAGTTTTATGTATTATTTCAATACTTCAACAGAAGCCTAGCCCACTAGTATCGATTGAAGCTCCAATCCTAAGTGACACTCAACATCAAATCCTTTCTCTGCTCTTTTTCTGCATCCTGTGTGGAGCTTTTTATATCCCTATGTGGCACAAAGAATATTGAGAGTAAAACTAGTAAAGCCAGAAAACTATACTATGATTGGATTTCTTCTTAATTGATACTAATGAGCATTGCCTTAGCATCCTCAGCGCAAAAAGGCTGTTCTTGTTTTCAACAGCAGGAACTTCTGAAAATTTGGTAATTATTCCCTAGCAATCACAATATCGTTGGACTTAATTACTGCGTAAGCTTCAGTTCCCTCAGACAGACCCAACTCCTCTGCTGAAACTCTAGTGATCATAGAGGTTAGTTCAACTTTGTGAACAATCTCTAGAGTCACTTCAGTATTAACAGATCCTGTAATTACCCGTTTGACAACTCCCTTGAGAATATTACGCGAGCTAACTTTTAATGGTTTCTTTTGACTACTAATTTCTACCTCAGCAGTGTAAACATCTTTTTTCGTATCCTGTTTAGTTAGTGGCAATGCTGATGAAGAGTGTTGGCTTAAACCACGTACCAATTCTCGTAAAATTTCAGTTTTAGTACGCTGAGACTGGTTACAGAACTCTTCCAGTATTTTGCGCTCTTCTTCTGAAGTTTGAAATGTTACCCATCCTTGTTCTTTTCTTGGCATAAATTTACCAATTTAGTTGGTATATACTTTTGATCTTGCTATGATCCTACCAAGGGTGAATCCTCTGAAACCAAATCAATCTAAGTGCAGTTTTCTTACAAACAAATAACAGTTTCTTATTTAACTTGGCATGGCATCTAATAGCAACTCATGTACCGACTTTGAATCTCTTGTCTCTTCCTAGCTAGGAACAGAACCGAGAAGAAACTGAGTCTCCATAAGAACAAAATAAACCAAACTTCAACATTTATTCGATCTGTTGTTACCTTTGTCAATAACTAGTAACTGGGATATTCCCTTTTCCCCTCGTTTCTAACTTCTAAAATGTCATATTGAACATTTTGAGACTATAGAATTTTGGTTTTAATAGTATAAAAAGAGACTTATATTCATAAAATAAAATTAAAAGAGAAATAATTTTCAGGGTGGAGTGTCACCGAATACAGCAAATTTAAAGTTAGTGAAGTACAGATCCTAGGCTTCAAACCCAAGCATAAAGACTGTTTTACTTCTGAATTCTGAATTCTAACTCCTGAATTCTGCTGTAGTTTACCCAGCAAAAACTAAGTAGCAAAAAAATACTTGCATTTCTTAAATAGAATTTAGCAAGGTTTTAGCAAAATAACTTAACAAATGGATAATTTGTCAGTTGTAAATTGTCAACCAAAAATTAGCTTACAACTGACAGTCATCTTTACTCATGGCTAAATTCTCAATTTAATTATGAGATGCTACTGTTCCATCTGCGGAAATAATTATGTCCTGTAGTGTTCGGAGTAACTCTTGTTCATTGTAAGGTTTAGAGAAGTAGGCGCGTGCACCTAATTGAATTGCCAATTGACGATGTTTATCACTACTGCGAGAGGTTAACATAGCAATTGGGATATTTTTCATCTCATCACTGGATTTGACACGACCTAAAAAGCCATAACCATCAAGACGAGGCATTTCAATATCGCAGATTACAGCCTGGACTTGTAATCCACTCTGAAGCTTTTCTAAAGCATCTTGACCATCTTTTGCTTGTTCTACTTGATACCCTCCTTTTTCAAGAGTTAAGGCTAAAAAACGCCGCACATTAATTGAGTCATCCACGATCAAAATAGTGCTTTTCTTGTTGGCAGCAGGCACTAGTTGTTTATCATCATGGGGGAACAGGAACGCTGTTTTTAACCGAGCTGATGGTAATTGATTGTTTCTAGAAGTGCGCTGATTAGTAGTAAATCCATACAGTAACTCATTGGTATTGACTAGTGCTACTACCCGACCATCACCGAGAATAGTACAGTTGCCGAAGCCTTCCGGTAGAGGTATATTGCCTTCTACTTGCCGAATAGCCACTTCTTGCTCGCCCCAACAACGGTCTATTTGTATAGCTACCGATTGATTATTGCTTTTCACTATTAATACACTGCTAGCATTAATAGCTGGGGGAGTTTCCAACTCTGGGTTATCGTAGCGGGGTCCATTAAACTCCAGGTAGCTACTAAGGCGAATTAATGGCAGCATAGTTCCTTGCCAATTGATAAATTCGTTGTCTGCGATCGCAAAAACCTGTTCGTTTTGGAGTAAAAATATTTCTGAAACGACATCTGTAGGAAATGCCAATAGCATCCTACTGCTTTCCACTAACAGCACTCGAGCGACTGAAAGTGTAAATGGTACTGCTAGAGTAAAGGTAGTTCCAACTCCTGGCTCAGTATCAACTTTAATATCTCCCCGCACCTGTTTGAGGTTGTTACGCACTACATCCATGCCAACACCACGACCAGATAGAGCTGTAACTTGGTCGGAGGTGGTAAACCCTGGTTCAAAGATGAGTGATAACAGTTCATCATCACTAGCACTAGCTAATAGAGAAGCATCTAACCCCATCGCAAGTGCGCGATCGCGAATTTTCTCTAGAGAAATTCCCCAACCATCATCACGGATACTAATAATTGTGCGATCGCGACGGTGAGTAGCTTTAATTTCAATCAAGCCTTGTTCTGGTTTACCTAAGTTGCTGCGGGTGACTGGATCTTCAATACCATGATCGAAGGCATTCCTTAACAGGTGCATTAAAGGCTCATTCAAAGCCTCTAAGATGCTACGTTCAATTAAGGTGTTGCCACCTTCAATTTTTAACTGGACATTTTTGCCATATTCCACATTCAAATCGCGTAAGGCTCGTGGAAAACGCTCAACCAAATCTGATAGGGGGCGCATCCTGACTTGTGTCAGCTTGGTCTGCAACTGTTTTGATGTTTTATTCAACTTGCGAGCTATATGATCTGTATCATCAACGCTGAGTTGAACATCAGTTGTGACTTCTTGTACTTGAACAATGGTTTCCATAACTTCCTGCGACAGCAGGTTTAATTCGTTATAGCGATCCAGTTCTAAGACATCAAAGTTAGCGTTTACATCTTGGGGATGATGCCGATCATCTGCCAATGATAGTACAGTAGATGTGCCTACAGGTTGAGTAGCAATTTTATCGTAGGCTGCTCGTAGTTCTTGATTTTCGCGATCGAGACTTTGGACACGCTGGCTGAGATTGCGGACGAGTTTGCGTAATCTTTCTAATTGTAAGTTCAGCCCATTTCGCTGAATAATCAGTTCACCAAATAAATCATTGATTTGCTCAAGTTGCTTACTGGGAACTCGGACTGTATTTTCATGAATTTCACGGTCTTTGCCATTACTAACTGGCTCGGCTTTGCGTTCGATGAGTTTGTAATCTGCTGGGGAAATTTCGCGAGCGGCTACTATCCTTGGATCTAGGAAATTGACTGGCTCTGCAATGTTCTCAGCAAACTCTACATCTAATGTTTCAAAATTGGCAGGAACGATCGCATCTTCTTGGCTCCAGGTTTCCTCAGTTTCTTCTGATTGCAAGAAATCGCTGGCGAGAATTTCTGATGTATCTGTGGCGAGAAACTCCGCAATCGCTGCTTGTTTAGGTGAGATATTGCTAGCTTGGGTATTGGCTAGCTCGTCTAATTTAAGCTCTGTCGGTAGACTATCTAGTTGATGTGTCAGCACTAAAGCTTGCGATCGCCGCCATGCTTGCAATGCTAACTGCGCAATTTCAGGAACTTGGTGAGGGTTAGCAGTTTCTAAGTGATGTGTTATTGACTCGCAGAGCTGGGTAAAAGCTGTCAATTGCAGCATTTCCCCTAAACCGCCCAATTCAGCCGCCATGATTGCTACTTCTTCCTGCAAACAAGGCTGTTCTCGATCTGCTAACACAGATTCTAGGCGCTGCAAACAGCCTTCCACTTCTGTTTCAAACAGCAAGGGGATAATATCTTGCCCATCTTCTGGTGAAAGCATGGTTGTAGCGTCTTCTGGCACAGGGTCGCCCAAACGCTCATGCAGCTCGTCAAAAACTGGGTAACAAAAGGTTTCTAGCCATTGCTCTTCTATAACATTTCCTTCTGAGAGCAATTCCACTATTTGACGTAACCAATCAACACCAGATAGTAGTAAACTTTGTAACTGAGTATCAATTTCTAAAGAGTTTTTCCGAGTTTTTAAGACTTTAAAAGAATCTTCCAAACGGTGCGCTAAATCACTGAGGGTGCGAAATCCCATCATTCCCGCACCACCTTTGATGGAATGAGCTGCTCGGAGTGCCCCGTTTATTTTATCTGAGTCGATGCGATTACTAATATCGATTTCCAGCAATACCCCTTCTAGGGTATTAAGATAATCAGTGGCTTCTTCCAGAAACTGCATCTGGATTTCCAGTTCTTTGTCCTGTGACATGGTTTTCGTGAGTTGTTAAGCTAATGCGCGTCTAATAAAGGATTTGTTATAGGTATTCAGTTGTTCTTGTAATCAGCAATGACCAATGACTAGAGAACTAACTGACCTTAAATGTGCCAACAGTCTCCTGCAACTCTTGGGAAATCTCCACAGTTTGTTGTAAAGATTCGGAAACTAAACGAGAAGAATCGCTGGTACGCTGTGACACAGCAACAATTGCTTTCATCAAATTGCTGACAGTTTGCGAGGTTTCTACCTGGGATGCAGTCGCCAGAGAAATCGACTGCACTAGCTGATCAATTTGACGCGACACATCCAAAATCTCATTGAGACTATGCTTAGCATCTTCAACTATGCGGGTGCCTTCGACAACCTGGGTCGTCCCCACCTCCATCGCCTGCACTACGTCGCTGGTTTCCCTTTGGATGTTCTCGACAATTTGTTCAATTTCTTGAGTTGCGGCTGCACTTCTGACTGCTAATTCGCCTACTTCTTCGGCAACTACGGCAAAACCTTGACCTTCTTCACCCGCACGTGCAGCTTCAATACCAGCGTTGATCGCTAGTAAGTTAGTTTGGATGGCGATTTGGTTAATTAAAGACACCACACGAGAAATTTGTTGGGAAGATTCTCCTAACCGCTTTACTTTCTTGGCAGTTTCACCAACAGTTTCCCGTAAAGAAAGAATGTTTTGCACTGTTAAATCCATTGCTTGTCCACTTTTGGTTGCAGTGTGGGCAGCATGGTTAGCAATTACCGCAGCTTGCTGGGCATTTTCGGCTACAGCTTGAATTGAATGAGTCATGTGGTCAACAGCATCCAAGGTGCGGGTAATTTCGGCAGCTTGGGTGAGTGCTTCTTCTGCTAGCTGGCGGATAGCTGCTTCGTTAGAGCCGATCGCCGTATTTACTTGAGTAGCAGCTTGTTTAACTTGAGTGACAATATCCCGGAGACTTTCAACGATCGAGTTAAAAAAGTCAGCAACAGTGCCAATTTCCCCGGCTGTCACGTCAGCACGCACGGTGAGGTCTCCGCTTGCTGCACCTTCTACGTTACTCAGCAATTCTAAAAGTTGCGTTTGCAGCGCTTCTTTTTGTTGCCGTTCTTCTTGAGTATCTTGTTGAGCAGCAGCTTTTGCTTGTTCTAATTCTTCTATTAACCTAGCTTGTTCTAAGGCATAGCCAATTTGAATCGCTGTTTGTTTCAACAAATCAATTTCTGGCTGTTGCCAAATCCGCGGACTTTCACAATGATGGGCAATCAATAAACCCAAGAGTTGATCTTGAGTAATAATTGGTGCGATCAAATTGCCTTGAACAGCAAATTTTTCCAAAATTTCAATGTAACAATTGGCATCAGCAAGGTTCGGCTCTTGATAAATGTTAGCGATCGCCCTGACTCGTCCATCTCGATAAAGGTCTACATGGCGTTCCCGAAAGCAGGGGTCGTCAATTCGCACTCCCATCATTTTCGGCCAATCATCAGTCACAGATTCAGCAACAACCACACCATCCCAGTTCTCTGGATTCAGCTTATAGATGATTACTCGGTCTGTTTTTAGTGCTAGGCGAACTTCGTTAACTGCTGTTGTGTAAATATCTTCAGTTTCGAGATTTTTCCGAATTCGCAAGGTAACATCTGCAATAAATTTGACTCTTTCAGTTTCCCGCTCTTGTTCTCGTAGCAATACCTGCAATTGCTCGGCCATTCGGTTAATATTGAAACCCAAGATCCCTAATTCGTCTGCTCTTTGCACCTCTAGACGAGTATTGAGTTGACCTTCACCAAGTTTGCTGACTGCCTCAGTTGCACTCAAAATTGGTTTTGTCGCACGTTTAGCTAACCAAGCAGCGATCGCTGCTACGATGAATGCGGTTAATGCGGTGCCAATTGCTATAGTCCATAATAATTCTCTTTGCGGTGCAAATGTAATTGCTGTATCAGTCGCAATCAGAGCATCCCATTTTAAATCTGGTAAACCTTCAATTTTTTTAGAGGGTATATAGCTTACAAGTTGCTGTTTTTTATCCAGTTTGTTAACTGTAATAAAACTATTGACCTTGTTTTGTCCTTGGAGTTTAGTTAAACCCGTAAAATCAGCTTTAGCCTCTCTACCTTCTTGATTATTTTGGGTTGCCAGGAAAATCTTGCCTGATTTGTCTAGCAAATGGTATTCATGCCCTTTACCTGCATAGTTTTTAATAGTTTCTTCTAGAGATTTGGCGGGCATACGCGCTCTCACCACGCCAATATTTTGACCTGTGACTGTATCTTTAACAGGTGCAGCTATGTGAATACTCACAAGACCAGTACTTTTTGATTTTTCTGGCTGACTAATAACGGGAGTATCTTGTTTAAGAGTATCCTGAAAATACTGGCGGTCTTTGTGGTTTTCTAAGGGTTCGCCTGTAGATTGGACAATTACGTTACCTTCTAGATCGAAGACAGCAATACTGTCATAAGCTTTGTAAGCCTTGACAATGCGATCTAAAACTGCTTGCTTCTCTTGCGGATTTATGCTTTCTCTGACTTGGGTATTTGTCAAAAATGGCAGATTAGAGAGTACTTGAATATCTCCGTATCGTCCCAACATGTAACGGTTGACTTTGTCGATTAATCCAATTGCTTCTGCTTCTTGAGCTTGAGTAATTTGCTTATTAATCGAGTTATTGGCAAAACTATAAGCGATCGCGCCAATGCCCAATGTCGGTAGAGTTCCAATCGCGATCGCTAATACTGTAGCTTTTGTACCTAAGCTGAGCCTATTAAAATAAGTAACTGCTTTTCTCAACACAGAAGTATTTGCAGTTTCATTAGTGAGATTATTTGGTTGCTTGATTGGAGTATTAAGAAGTTTTTGGGACGAAATTAATGATGAGTGATTTTGAGGATCACTACTCTTAGCCGTGTCAGTCTTATTAAACATTAATTAATTCTGCTAGGTATGTGAATGAGAACACTAAAAATCCTTTTTTTAGTAGTACACCCTAATCACTGCGGAGAATAGAAGAATGGACAATAGCTTGTGCATCTAATACCAGCAATATCTCTTGCTGTTGCCCAACACATCCAGAGAGATACGGTACTAAACTGGATGCTACTTGTCCTATAGGAGAACAAATTTCATCAGCCAAGAACTTAGCTGTACCTTTTATCTCTTGTACAACTAAACCCAAAAGCATTGATTCCACCCGCACAATAATCACATTGTACTGCCGCAGCCGATTATCTAAAAATTCTAAATTGAGCATTCTTGGCAGATCTACTACCCAAATTATGCGACTTCGCCAATTCATTAATCCGAGGATGCAGGCGGGCATATTTGGCATTGAGGTAACAGACTCAACAGGCATGATAATCGCTTCTTGCGTGTGCCTCATTGCTAAAATCGCCGCAGTCTGTTGATTTAGCTGAAACTTAATATAGCCATCTCCTAAATTATTGGTGGTAGGTTTAGTGGGGAGGGGATTTTTTGGACTATTCATAGATTCAATTTGCTACTGATTTAATAGCTCGTAAAAGTTGTTCCCGAGTATATGGTTTAGTCAGGTAAGCATCAGCACCTTGTTTCATTGCCCATAATCGGTCAATCTCTTGATTTTTAGAACTACAAATTACAATCGGAACTTTCTGTGTAAGCGGATTTTTTTTGAGATAACGACATAACTCAAATCCACTTATCCCTGGCATGACTACATCAGTGACAATGACATCAGGCTGTTGTAATAAAGCTTTTTCTAATGCTTCTTTTGCACCAGTAGCTGGGATTACGTTATAACCACTTTCTGTGAGATAATAACTCATTAGTTCTAATTCACTAGGAGAATCTTCAACAATCAGAATTGTGCCAATCAAAGTAAGATTCACTACTAAATCTCCTAAAAAATGCTATTGGTCTTACTAACTATCTATTTATTAATAATTAACCGAGGTGTTTAAACACCATTTTTAGCAAATCCGGTTGTGTAAATGGTTTTGTTAAATAGCCGGAAGATCTGACCATCTTTGCCTTTGCTCTATCGATAAATCCTGTTTTACCAGTCACCATAATAATTGGAGTATCCCTGAACTGTGAATGCCTTCTTAGTAAAGAACATAGTTCATAACCATCTAAATTGGGCATTTCAATGTCTAGTAAAATTAAATCGGGTTTACTCCTGAGTATCTGCATTAAAGCTTTGACTGGATCGTTAATTAGGACAACAGAAAATGTTTCCTCATCCAAAAAGTGCTTAATAGAATTCAAAACGGTTTGGCTATCATCAATACATGCAATGGTATAAAGCCCTTTGCTAAAGTGTCTTTGACTAAATGTATAGTTTCTCTCTTCAGCCAAAGCAAAATTACTTTGTTTAGGTAATTGTTGTTCCAGCTTGGTTTGAGACGGCGATTGAGTTTGAGGTAGCTTTGTTGTATGCACGACTGGAGAACCCCCAGCAGCAGGAAGTGGTGACTGGGTAATTTGCCGATTTCTTAGCTGCTTTTGGCAATGTTCAACTATTAACCGCAAATCCAAGCTACAAAATTTTGGTAAGCCATCTAAGGTAATTTCTGGATTAAATTCATAACTTCCTTCTTTTAAAGCTAAAAATGACTCCAGCACTTCTTTAGCCAATTCATCTATCAGAGTTGCTGCCTGCTGAGAAGTAATATAATCCTGGGCAGCTAACCAGCAGATAGCATGATAGTCTGCATTTGATGTTGAGTGATTTTCATTATTTGTTTCAAACATCAGCCGCATTTGCACCCTAGTAGCGCTATTGAGAGTCGGAATTTGCTGACTCAAGCGCCGCAAGTGACTGTCTAGTCTTTCAAACACTTTATCTGAATAAGAGGCGTAAGCCAGTTTACCGTCCTCTAGATAGATAGACCAAGAAGTAGTCTCTGTATATACCCTTAAGCACCCTGTAGCACGCCTACTGGTGAGTTGTGCCAACAGCGATAACGGATGTAATTTCTGGAACAACTTGTAGCTACTTATAGGAGTTGTGCTCATTTTGCTTTTACTTCAGCTAAATTCAATACGTGTAAGCTAAACTTGTACAGACGCTCTTATACAATTCCAATCAACCTAGAAAATATTGGTGCCCTGTAGCATAACATACAAAAATATTTGTCCTATTTTTGAGTAAACTTAACAGTAGCTTTGTTTTCAGATTATAAAGTCTTATTCAATTATGAAGTTATTGTCAATTTACTTACTTATACTGAGATTATCAGAGTTGTCTGGACAATTATTAAATAAAATTTAAAGACTAGATAAAGTCGCTTGCTTTTAAGTAACATTTTTTTTAAATTTCAAGTAATAATACTGACTTTTAAATAATATTTACTTAATATTTTACGTATTTACACCAAAAAAAATTAGTACGAAAACTCAGCTTACTGCTTTTTGAATGATAAGTATCTTTACTTAAAAGTGATAAAAATTACTTTTACTTTTAATAGCAGCGGTCTCAAAGTAGTTTTTTCGCTGCTGATAACGATTCCCTAAATTACACTATTGCGGAATCTATTCAAATTGCATTCCCCTTCGGGTTCAGCAGTGACGCGCCTGCGTCGCTACCGCTGCGCTAACGCAACCAACAGAAACAGCCAGTACTGCGACTGCCTCACCGCGTCTCCCGTTCTCCGCATCCCTTCGTCTTTTTGAGGCTAACGATTATGCAACTTAAAGGCAGATTAGCTTACCTCTACCTCCCTTGTTTCCTGTTAAGACTTCCCTGCTTCTACAAGTAAGCCATTCACGCCAGGTTTTAGCACAACCAAAGATGAAAATATTAATCCTTCGTTCTGCCTCCTGCCCTCTGCCTCCTGCCTTATTTTCAAGCAAGTTCACAAATAAAAATTAGAAGTAATACAGATTTTGCATTTTGATAGACACACTAAAAAAGCGCTGAGTGAGAATTTCCAACGCTAATTTTTCCCAGCATGGCTAATAAAGCAATAGTCGTCATTAATGACTATTACTCAAATTTTCTTAACTTTCGGGGCAGCAATTACTTAAAAGTGCGGATGAAAGGACTTGAACCTTCACTCCTTTCGGAACTAGAACCTAAATCTAGCGCGTCTGCCAATTCCGCCACATCCGCATCAGCTTCCTAATATAACACAACAAATTATTTATGCAAATAGCTAGAAAACTCTAAATTTTGAGAGATCGATAGAGAAACAAAAAGGTAAAAAGCCGATTTTTACCTTTTTCCTTTTGATTTCTTATGGATTTAGGGCTACATCATAGCCACCCTAGGGAGACGATGCTTGAATCCGCAGAGAATTTCCCAAGAAATTGTATTTAATTTTTCTGCCCAATCATCAGCGGAAATTTTTTCTTTGCCTTGTACCCCAAGTAAGGTAACTACTTCTCCTTCTTGGATATCGGGAATGGTACTCACATCCACCATCAACTGATCCATTGTAATTGTGCCAATCTGTGGTACACGCTGACCGCGAATTAATACTTGTATTTTGTTGGAAAGATTGCGTGGAACACCATCGGCATAACCAATACCCACGACTGCAAGGCGTAGTTCGTGCGGGGCAATAAATTGGTGTCCGTAGCTAACGCCAGTTCCAGGCGCAATTGTTTTCACCTGAGTGACACGCGCTTTAAGTTGTAAAACAGGCTGGAGGTTAATCTTATTTTGGAGATGAGGAGATGGATAGAGTCCATACACCGCCAAACCCACGCGGGCAATGTCGTAATGTAAGGCTGAATCTGTGAGAGTAGCGGCTGAGTTTGCTAAGTGCAAGCAAGGTGGTTCTATACCCATAGCTTTGATTTGGGCGATCGCTTCCTCAAATCGTCTATGCTGTTCTTTCATTACTGTGGTATCAGGACTATCTGCTGTTGCCAAATGGGAGTAAATGCTGGCAATAGCAAGATGAGGCAAGCGCCGCACTAACTGCACAAACTCACCTGTTTGTTGCCAGTTAGTTCCTAACCTGGACATGCCTGTATCTAATTTGATATGTACAGGTAAAGGAGAGCCATACTTCATGGCTTCTAGAGTATCTGAGAATACCAAGGCTTGTTTGGGGCTACATAGAGTAGGTTGTAGTTTCCAGTGAGCGATCGCATGAATTTGTTCTGGTGTGTGGGTTGCTCCTAGAATTAAAATCGGAGCTTTAATTCCGCCTTCTCGCAGTTGAATGCCTTCTGGAACTGTTGCCACTCCTAGCCAACTGGCTCCTGACTCTAATGCTGTTTGAGCGACTGTCACGGCTCCATGTCCATAGGCATCAGCTTTCACCACCGCCATGAGTTGGGTACGCGGCGATAAAAACCCGACTAACTGCCGTACATTGTGGGACAAAGCCGCTAAATCAATTTCTACCCAAGCACGTTGGGAAAACCAAGCATACGTATCACATTCTTGCTCAGAAGCTACACCAGGAATTTGCTTGCTACTTAACATTTTCACTCACTCCTATCACACCAGTACTTGGCTTCCAGATGATCAATTTATTCCATTCTCAAAAACGGAATCAGATTAATCTGGAAGTTTACCTTTGATTATGGAATTGTCACAAGACCGCTACATAGTGGATTTGTGCTTAATCTCAGGCAATGTTCCTGAAAATCTTTTTCTTATCCCACTTTTGGGCTTGAAGGCTTCCGACTCGTCATTACACATCAGGTGCCAGTCATTTTGGCAACTGAGCCTTAACAACTTTAAGGGCGAATATCCTAACTATCCTCAAAAGTGAAATACTGAAGTTAATTTACCCCTGTAGAGGTTAGGTAAATTTATTACCTAACACTGATTTTTTGGTTTGAGAATTATGCCGGAAGTATCATTTATTCTCATCTCTCAACTAGAGTAGATTTGTGTTAATATATGTAAAACTAATACCTTGAGCGCTTACCAATGGGGAAGGTTTTAGTCCTAAACGCCTCTTACGAACCGCTCAATATCACGAGCTGGCGTCGCGCTGCGGTTTTGTTAATAAAAGGCAAGGCAGAACGCGTTGAACACAACGGTAAATTCCTGTACTCGGATTTTCCATTGCCAACTGTAATCCGGTTGCGTCATTACGTGCGCGTTCCTTATAAAGAAATCCCTCTGACTCGCCGAAATATATTGCACCGCGATAGTCACACTTGTCAATACTGCGGTTACACCGGGGATGAGTTAACGTTGGATCATGTAATCCCGCGATCGCGTGGCGGCGGAGATAGTTGGGAAAACATTGTTACAGCTTGTGTGCGTTGCAATGTCAAGAAAGGCAGTCGCACACCCCATGAAGCCCATATGCTTTTACGTCATCCCCCCCGCCAACCTTACAGCAGCCTTTATTTTGAGGTTAGTAAACACCTTAAGAGTGGATTACACCAAGAGTGGCAAAAATATGTAATAGGTCTTTAAAGCTACTATCTCAACCATCAAAATTTCTAGCAGCACCTAGTCGCTGTTCATGTTTGCTATGTTTCAGGACATGACTCTGATGTGTGAATGGCAAAGCTTCATCAGGAAGAATCAGTATGCTTTAAAATTCGTTTTGCCTACAGCATATCAGAGTATTAGCTAGTAACGTAATTATTTGTCAGTCTATTCCTATACCATTAAGCAGGGTAAGAACTCTGGGATACGTGCTAAATTCGCATCATTATTAAAGTAGGTGATAAAAAGACAATTTTTGTTAACAATAAAAATAATTCTTAATTGCCTATGAATCAACAGGATAAAACTATGAACTGCAAAATCACCTTAATTGATGATTACCTGTGAAATATGAAGTTAAAAGCTTATTAAACTGAATAAATTTAAAAAATGGAAAAAAATCTGTAAAAATATCCAATTGGCGGCATAATTGGGTAAAGAAAGCTCTATGAAAGCAAGCCTTTATAACCACAATTTTTGTGCCTTTAAAGGTCAGCTATTAGCCCAACGATGAGAACAAAAGCTCTGTCTATTTTTCTTTAAAAAAGAAAATTCAAGAAGATGAAAAAATTATTTTACATTAAAATGTATTGGTAAATACTAAGTATGCTATTTTTTAGAACCTATCTAAATATGCTGACCGAATTTGGTCAATGCTAACTATTTTTCCTGATAAAAAATAGACCAAGATATATAGTGCCACGCTTCTATATTTTTGCGATGATCGTAATGTGTGGCGAAATCAGCGTAACACTGATTGTAATATTTCTTAACTAATAAATGGAGCCTCACGCTTACAAAAACATTCCATATGCAATTGAATTCTTCTTTGATGCAGTTTGAGAGTTTGCCATTGACCACAGAGCCTAACCAAGAGGATGCTGAAATAGACGCAGTTCCCGTCGTTGAAGTCCCACTTAGCAAAACCTCCATCCCGCCATCGACTAGTGAAGGAGGTATGTATCTAGTTCAGCGTGGTAATTCCTTGGTGTCTCAGAAGTCAGAAGAGCTGCAAAAGACCCTTCTAGCACACCGACACGAACGTCAGCTAATACTTCTGCAAGATTTTCCTGACCCTGATGCCCTCTCTTGTGCTTGGACGTACCAATTAATTGCCCAGCAATACGATATCAAATGTGAAATTATTTATGCTGGGACCTTGAGCCACCAAGAAAATATTGCCCTAGTCAAGCTCACTAATTTACCTGCCCAGCGCTGGACACTGCAAACCCTTAAAGGTAAAGATTTGTCATCTTACCAAGGTTTTGTATTAATTGATAACCAGGGAACCACAAGTCAGCTATTGTCAACGGTACAGCAGGCAGGTATTCCACTAGTTGCAGTTATCGATCATCACAGCGTACAGGCGGATCTAAAGCCAGAATTCGTTGATGTCCGTCCTTATGTGCGAGCAACAGCAACGATTTTCACTCAGTACTTACAGATGGGTTTACTGACCTTAGATAGCAGCATCAACCAGCATGTTAAATGTGCTACTGCCTTGATGCATGGCTTGCGATCAGATACAAATAGGCTGATGCAAGCACAAGAAGAAGATTTTATGGCTGCTGCCTATCTCAGCCGATTTTATGATGCCCAATTGCTGAACGCAATTTTACAGGCAAATCGTTCTAAGCGGGTGATGGATGTGATTGAGCGCGCGCTCAAAAACCGCATCGTCCAAAATAACTTTTCTATTGCTGGTGTTGGTTACATCCGCTACGATGACCGAGATGCCATCCCGCAAGCGGCAGATTTCTTAGTAACCGAAGAAAACGTTCACACCGCTGTAGTTTACGGTATTGTTCACGATGAAGATGACGAATTAGAGGTAGTTATCGGCTCTCTAAGAACCACCAAACTCACTCTCGATCCTGATGAATTCATCAAAGAAGCCTTTGGTCAAGATAATAACGGGCGCTTTTTTGGTGGAGGAAGGACAGGTGCAGGCGGCTTTGAGATTCCGATGGGTTTCTTATCTGGCGGTAACGAAAATTCAGCCTATGCAAAAATGAAATGGGAAGTATTCGATACTCAAATCAAGCAAAAGCTGTTGAAGTTGGTTAATCCCAAAGACAACCCGATTCAGTCAGAGTAAATCTGGAATTAAAGTGTAATTAGGACAGTATCCACCATATCCTAGATTTGGTGGATAATACTGTTCTTAAGTGTATTCCCAAAATCAAATAGAAATCGTATATGTTATGAATTTAGGTATTGACTCTAGTAACCAGCAATTAAATAAAAACAAAGTAGTCTTTCTTGATAAAGCGCGAATCGCACTTGATGCTTTACAAAATGACGAACAAGCAAAAGTGATGCATGTCATAAATTGCTTAGAAGAATTTCCAAATAGTTCGTTAGTTAAAATTAACCAACTGAAATCTATTCCAAACTATTTCATTGCGCGTTCTGGGATATATAGGATTATTTTTGAATTTAAACCTGAGCAAATAACTATTGTTGATATAGTTAATCGCAACCGTCTGGAAATGTTATATAGCTCATTAGCATGAAAGGTCTAGATTCTTTTGCTATCGACCTTAAACAATGTCTATTGATATATGAAGCGGAATCTCAAGTTGAACAAGTTATTTCAAAAGATGAGAGCGATCGCTCTTAACTGTAAGGTATGGCAAAATCAGTATAGTAAGATTTCATTGCCCTAGGTTGGCTGATTTCTAAGTTTCATATCATTAAAATTGACCAGGCTGTATCAGATAAAGCAGTTGATTTATTGCGGTCTTATCGGCTCAGTCATGGTTTGTTGATTCCCGATAGTCTGATTGCAGCTACAGCAATAGTTTAGAACTACCCTTTCATCACAAAAAATCAATGAGATTACAGGTTTATTCAAGGTTTAAACTTATTGCCATATACGTAATGCTGAAAAAGCCTAACATGTGCGATGGAACTGTATTTAATTCGACATGGTATAGCCGAAGAGAGAGCTGCTGAAATCAAAGATGAAGAGCGAGTTCTCACCAAAGAAGGAAGACAAAAAACTAAGAAAGTTGCTCAACGACTAGTTCAGCTAGATCTACACTTTGATTTGATAGTCACAAGTCCCCTAGTACGGGCACGTCAAACAGCAGAAATTCTTGTAGAAGCTGGGCTAAGTTCTCAGATGGAGGAATGCCACTACCTTGCTCCTGGTGGTAATATTAAGATTTGGTTGAAAAACTGGCTAGAACCGAGAAATTATGCCCAAAATACTCAAATTGCACTGGTGGGACATGAACCCGATTTGAGCCAGTGGGCAGAAATTCTTCTTTGGGGAGAAGCCAAAGCAAGCTTAGTCTTGAAAAAAGCAGGTATGATCGGGATAAAACTACCAGAAATAGGCTCGCCTCTGGGTCGTAGTCAGATGTTTTGGTTGACACCACCCAAGTACTTGCTATAACGGTTTTTTATAACAGTTATGAAAGAACTTAGGTTGTAACTGTCACTGTTATTGCGATAACGATTTCTGGTAAGTTAGCCTGAGCAAATCTTTCACAAAGCAGATGGTGTTGCCATGTCGGTGTGCGAATACAAGCCCGGTTTGGAAGGCATTCCTGCTGCCCAATCCAGTATCAGCTATGTTGACGGGCAAAAGGGATTACTAGAATATCGCGGTATCCGGATTGAAGAACTAGCAGCAAAGAGTACATTTTTGGAAACTGCTTATCTTTTAATCTGGGGTGAACTGCCAAGCAAAGAAGAATTGGAAGCATTTGAGGATGAAGTCCGCCACCACAGGCGGATTAAATATCGCATCCGAGACATGATGAAATGCTTTCCAGAAAGTGGTCACCCAATGGATGCTCTACAAGCCTCGGCTGCGGCATTAGGCTTGTTTTACTCCCGCCGGGATTTACATAATCCTGTATATATTCGAGATGCGGTAGTTCGCTTAATAGCAACTATTCCCACAATGGTGGCGGCGTTTCAGTTGATGCGCAAGGGTAACGATCCTGTGCGGCCGCGCGATGACTTAGACTACTCCGGCAACTTTCTGTACATGCTCAACGAGAAAGAACCCGATCCGTTGGCAGCGCGAATTTTTGATGTCTGCTTGATACTTCATGTCGAGCATACGATGAATGCTTCCACCTTTAGTGCTAGGGTGACGGCTTCTACCCTAACAGATCCCTATGCTGTAGTTGCTAGCGCAGTGGGAACCTTGGGAGGGCCGCTGCATGGGGGAGCTAATGAAGAAGTCATTCAAATGCTCGAAGAGATTGGCTCGGTAGCAAATGTACGTCCCTACGTAGAAGATCTTCTCCAACGCAAAGCTAAAATTATGGGTTTTGGGCATCGTGTTTATAAGGTAAAAGACCCTAGAGCCACGATTTTGCAAGAATTAGCAGAGCAGTTGTTTTGTAAATTTGGGGACGACAAGTATTATGAAATTGCCCAAGAGATGGAACGGGTGGTAGCAGAAAAACTGGGACACAAAGGGATTTATCCTAATGTTGACTTTTATTCAGGTTTGGTGTATAGAAAAATGGGCATTCCCACCGACTTGTTTACACCAATCTTTGCGATCGCCCGTGTTGCCGGTTGGCTAGCTCACTGGAAAGAACAACTAGAAGAAAACCGGATTTTCCGTCCTACTCAAATTTACAACGGTCGCCACGAAGTTCCTTATATCGCCATTGACCAACGCTAATGGGCAGCCCGACTGCCACTTATACAAGCTCCCAAGTTGGGGGCATCACGAGTGTTGGATAAAGCGGAAACCGTTGCCAAAATGGCGGCGGGAACTTTGTGTAGCCTGAGTGAAAGGATAAGGAAGATAAGGGCAAGTAGCAGTAGGATGGAAGAAAATTCTCCCTGATTTACATCCTTTCCTTGTCTTTCTTAAACCTTCTGCGCCCTCAGATGTTAAATACTATATCTGAAGGCAATTAAGGGTTTTGATGCGTGAATCTCAATCCTTTCCATCAGTAAAACTTCTGATTTCTGTGAGGGGGGCTAAAACCATCGAACGATATACTAGGCATGGGAATTAGCAATCAATATTCAATCAGGCGTCGTTTCAGTAGAGATATTAATGGGTGAAATTACAGGTATTAATTTAACTAATAGTTGTAACTCACCCTGACTCGATGACTTAAAGAGCGGAAACATGAACTCAGGAATTGACCTCCAAGGAACTTTTATTAAATCCCTTACGGATTTAGGACTACCACCAGACGCAGCCAAAGCTATTTGGATGCCTCTGCCAATGATACTGATGCTGATTGGGGCAACAGTGGGGGTACTAGTTGCGACTTGGCTGGAGCGGAAAATTTCCGCCGCAGCTCAGCAGCGGATTGGTCCAGAATACATGGGTCCTTTTGGGTTGCTGGTTCCAGTCGCGGATGGACTGAAGCTTGTATTTAAAGAAGATATAGTACCAGCCAAGTCTGACCCTTGGCTGTTTACTCTCGGTCCAATTATTGTTGTAATTCCAGTGTTTCTGTCTTTTCTGATTGTTCCCTTTGGACAGAATATTGTAATTACAAATGTAGGGATGGGAGTCTTTTTGTGGATTGCCCTGTCTAGCATTCAGCCAATTGGCTTGTTAATGGCTGGTTATGCATCCAATAACAAATACTCACTCTTAGGGGGCTTGCGGGCAGCAGCGCAGTCAATTAGTTATGAAATTCCCTTGGCGCTGAGCGTGCTAGCGATCGCTATGATGTCTAACAGCCTCAGCACCGTTGATATCGTTAATCAGCAATCTGGCTACGGTATCTTGGGCTGGAACATTTGGCGACAACCAGCCGGTTTCCTAATCTTTTGGATAGCAGCCCTTGCTGAGTGTGAACGCTTGCCCTTTGACTTACCCGAAGCAGAAGAAGAACTAGTAGCAGGTTATCAAACCGAATATGCCGGGATGAAATTCGGTTTATTCTACCTGGGTTCCTATGTCAACTTGATCCTTTCTAGCCTACTGGTGGCAATCTTATACCTAGGCGGTTGGGATTTTCCTATTCCCATCAATGCGATCGCTAATTGGCTGGGAATCAGTGAAGCAAATCCCGTATTGCAGGTAGTAACTGCCTCTTTGGGTATTATTATGACCGTACTCAAAGCCTACTTACTAGTATTTGTCGCCATCCTATTGCGCTGGACAGTACCACGGGTGCGGATTGACCAATTGTTAGATTTAGGATGGAAGTTTCTGCTACCAGTTGGTTTGGTTAATCTCCTATTAACCGCAGCCCTGAAACTAGCTTTTCCCGTCGCCTTCGGTGGTTAGTCATGAGTCATAAGTTATTAGTTATCTGACAAATGACTAATGACAACTGACCCTTCGGGTACTCTGCGAGAACCCCTACAGGAACGTCAGTTGCTCATGGGGGAACCACGCCAGTTGCTACAACGGAGGGAACCTCCCTTCGAGTGACGCTCCTTCTCCCAAAGGGAGACGCTACGCGTAGCTTGCTTCTCCGTAGGAGTACGTCGCTCTAAGCGTTGGCGCAGCCTCTCGCAGAGAAGCTATGCCGTAGGCTTTACGCTGTGCTAACGCCAGTCGCCTGCGGAGGAGCCACTGCATTGGGCGGCTCTGCCGACTTGAAGCAAGTGGCGTTGGAAACCCTACCAAGAGCGCTGGATTCACCGCAACGCAGTGGCTCCCCAACACCGCACTGACTCACAATTGGCAACTGACACAAGAGAAAGTAAAACACGATGCTAAAGTTCTTGAAACAAGTTGGCGATTATGCCAAGGAAGCAGTGCAAGCCGGTCGTTACATTGGTGAAGGGCTATCTGTCACCTTCGACCATATGCGACGGCGGCCAATTACTGTGCAGTACCCTTACGAGAAATTAATTCCTGGCGAACGATTTCGTGGCAGAATTCACTTTGAGTTCGATAAGTGTATCGCCTGCGAAGTTTGTGTTCGCGTTTGTCCAATCAACCTGCCTGTAGTCGATTGGGAATTTGACAAAGCCAGCAAGAAGAAAAAGCTTAATCACTACAGCATTGACTTTGGAGTTTGTATCTTTTGCGGTAACTGTGTGGAATATTGCCCAACTAACTGTCTGTCAATGACAGAGGATTATGAGCTGTCCGCTTACGATCGCCATGAGTTGAACTATGACAGCGTAGCATTGGGACGTTTGCCATACAAGGTAACAAATGACCCAATGGTGACACCACTACGCGAATTAGTTTACCTGCCCAAAGGCGTCATGGAACCCCACGATCTACCCGCCGATGCTCCACTTCCTGGCGCGGTTCCACAAGACTTGGTAGAACAAGCAGAAAAATAAATTTAGTTAGTCATTAGTCCTACCTTGCGGGAAGCCGCTAAAGCGTCTATGTCATTTGTCCTTTGCTAATGACTAATGACCAATGACCAATGACTAATGACCAATGACAACCGAATTGAGGACAAAAACAGTGAATCTAGCAGAAGGAGTACAGGTTGTTTCCTTTGGTGTACTGGCTGTAATGATGATTGGGGCAGCGCTTGGCGTGGTGTTGTCTTCTAGTATCGTCTATTCTGCCTTTTTGCTTGGTGGCGTATTCATCAGCATTGCTGGGATGTACCTGTTGCTGAATGGTGACTTCGTAGCAGCAGCACAAGTACTGATTTATGTTGGAGCAGTTAACGTGCTGATCTTGTTTGCGATTATGTTGGTCAACAAGCGGCAGAATTTTGCACCATTTCCTAGTGCTTGGGTACGGAAAATACTAACGGCTGTGGTCAGTCTAGGATTGTTTGCTCTTTTGAGCACGATGATCTTGGCAACCCCTTGGGCTTACTCAACTACTCCAGTGGCTGAAAGTTCAATAGTTTTGATTGGCGAGCATTTCTTCAGTGACTTTCTACTACCTTTTGAATTGGCTTCGGTTTTGTTGCTGATGGCAATGGTGGGAGCAATTATTTTGGCACGTCGCGAATACTTACCAGAACCAACGACTTCTTCAGAACTGCCACAAAGTGTTTTAACTTTACCAGAACGCCCCAGAGAAATGGCAGCAATAGGTAGCATTAGCAATGAATCTGGTGATTCTCCCGTTTATCGTGGCGGTTCTCGTCGCGAATGATCAAAAGCCCACAACTAACAACTGATATCTGAATAAAAACTCAAAAGATTCATGCAACTCCAGTACTTTTTATTACTTGCAGCCGCTTTGTTCTGTATCGGCATCTACGGTTTAATTACCAGCCGCAACGCCGTGCGGGTGCTGATGTCAATTGAGTTGCTGCTCAATGCTGTTAATTTGAATTTAATGGCATTTTCCAACTATTTGGACTCAACATTAATTAAGGGTCAGGTTTTCACCGTATTTGTGATTACCGTGGCCGCAGCCGAAGCGGCGGTAGGTTTAGCGATCGTGCTTGCCATTTATCGCAACCGTGATACCGTCGATATGGAGCAGTTTAATCTCCTCAAGTGGTAATTTTGCGTGCAACTCAAGCAGGTAATCATTGCTTATAAGGCGCGAGATGCCCAGAGTAAACGCTGGGCAGAAATCTGTGCCAAACAACTAGAAAATCGCCAGTGTCAGGTATTGATAGGACCTAGCGGACCAAAAGATAACCCTTACCCAGTGTTTTTGGCTTCAGTAGGTCAACCAATCGATCTGGCATTGGTACTTGGTGGTGACGGTACTGTCTTGACTGGTGCCCGACATTTAGCTCCAGCTGGCATCCCCATTCTGGGAGTGAATGTGGGAGGTCATCTGGGGTTCTTAACTGAGTCAGTTGAAGAATTTCAAGATACGGAAAAAGTTTGGGACAGGCTGTTTGAGGATCGCTATGCTGTTCAACGGCGGATGATGTTACAAGCAGCAGTGTTTGAAGGCTATGGATCGAATTTAGAACCAGTAAGCGATCGCTATCTAGCTTTGAATGAATTCTGTGTTAAACCCGCCTCTGCCGATCGCATGATTACCTCAATTTTAGAAATGGAAATTGATGGTGAGATCGTCGATCAATATGTTGGAGACGGGTTAATTGTTTCTACTCCCACTGGTTCCACAGGTTATACCGTTTCCGCCAACGGTCCAATTATGCACGATGGCATGGAAGCGGTTACTATCACTCCCATCTGTCCCATGAGCCTTTCTAGTCGCCCCCTGGTCTTACCCCCTGGTTCTGTGGTCAGTGTCTGGCCTTTGGGGGATTACGATTTGAGTACTAAGCTATGGACAGACGGAGTTTTAGCTACTTCGATTTGGCCAGGACACCGCGTTGATGTGCGGATGGCCGATAGTCGCGCAAAGTTTATTATTTTGCGGGAGAACAATTCATATTATCAGACCCTACGAGAGAAATTGCTTTGGGCTGGTACTAGGGTTCGCTACAGTAATAATCACCGCAATTGATGGTAAGTTTATCGCTTTTTTAGCTTCTTGCTCTTCTCTCCAGTACAAAGAGTCATCTCAATCGATAATTGGTGTAAAAATTCTACAAGCCTACGGATAAAACCGTGGGCTTGTTGGCTATATTGCGAGGGAGCATCCCAATGCAAGCAAAAAAGTTCGTAGTGGGAGCATCTTGCTCCCTACTTGATTCCCCAAGCGGGCAAGATGCCCGCACTACAAAATCAAATCAATTTATATATTTGGCGAGCGCAATTAAACCGCGATCGATAGACAGATAAAATGCCATGAGGGAAAAATTCTGTATTTTATTGCTATATTTTTTCGGTAACTATGTTCATAATACTCACACCGCATTCCTCCTGAGCAGAGAGTAATTGATAGCTGTGTAGTGGGAATACTAGCACTAGTAATATAGTGGTACTAATCTGGGTCGTTATAGTTCAATGAAAATTTGGGGTGTACCAGTTTTAAAATAATTATTTCCTTTCCCTGGCGGAATTACGTTGTTCTGCGAAAGGATTATAAGGCTCTGTTACATAATCTAAATAGACAGATAAAATAGATCAACAAAAAATTCTGTATCTTATTGACAGATTTTTTCGGCAATTATGTTGATAATACTAACACTCCTTTCCTCACCCCTCTAATTAATAGAGTCACTGAAACAAGCTACATTTAAATCCCCGACTTCTTTAAGAAGTCGGGGATCTGGCAAAAACTTTCTTTTAATTAAGTGCCATCCCACAATATAGTTATTTACGCAGTGTCTAAATTTTAATACCATATTTTCCCATTCCCAGTAGGAAGACAGATGGAAATTTCTTGTCGCAACACTGATAAACCACTGAGTCCTGCTTCACAACTAATAGATTTTCCTATACTTCAAAGCAAAAAGTATATATTAAAACTAGCTACGACTGAAGAAGAATTAGAATCAATCTTCCGTTTACGCTTTGAAGTCTTTAATCTTGAACTAGGTCTGGGTTTTTCTACTTCTAACCTTACCCAAATGGATCGAGATAGGTTTGATATAGTGTGCCATCATTTGCTGCTTATTTCTAAATTGACTGGTAAAACAATTGGCACCTATCGGATGCAAACCTATACAATGGCTTCACAAGGACTAGGTTTTGATGCTGCTGACATCTTTAATCTCAATGATATTCCTGATGCTGTACTTCAAATGTCTGTGGAAGTTGGGCGTGCATGTATAGCTAAGGAATATCGCAATAGTCAAGCACTCTTATTACTATGGGAAGGATTAGGAAATTATCTTATCCAAAGTAGAAGAAAATATTTTTTTGGGTGTGCATCATTACTAACACAAAATCCTTGTCAAGCTGCTTGTGCTTATCATTATTTTCAACAGAATAATTTGATGCATCCCAGTATTTTGGTTTATCCTAATGCCCAATATTCTCTAGAAGTTACTCAACAAGGCCCAGATGTATGTAATGTTACTATTCCTAATATAGTGCAAGCATACTTAAATATTGGCGCAAAAATATGTAGCCTTCCAGCCATTGATCGACAGTTCAAAACAATTGATTTTTTAACAATATCGAATATCGAAGAGTTTGCTAAATGGCACTCCCAAAGTTTTGTAACAAAGTAGATTGCTTTAAAAAATTTCTGACTCTCATTTTATGTCCGAAGTATTTTTAAGCTAGTTAGCTAGACCGCTGACAATAGCATCCACTTCAATTTCAATTAACATTGTTGGCTCAATTAATGATTTCATTTATAGCATAGTTGCAACTGGTGTATTTTCTCCTAAAAATTCTTGATATGCTTTTCCAAATTCAGCCCAACGACTAATATCCGTAACGAACATCCGAGTTCTGACTACATTGCTTAGATCTGCACCTAAGTCTTGTAAAGCTTGTTAGATAATTTCAAAACAGCGTTTTGCTTGTGCATAAGCATCGTCAGGAGCAAAGATGTCACCTGCTGCATCAATGGCGCAATTCCAGAATTGACATGCCAATTTTTTAATAAATTCTCAGCTTAAATTAATTTTTTTAACAGAGCAAAGCCTTACATTATTCTTAGAAAGGAAATGAAAATATAAGCACTATGAAGTTCAAGCATTTAGCCATTTTGAGTATTGTTGCTGTCATAACCATAGGTTGTGCAAACGAGAGAACCTCAAATCAAACAGATACTCAAACAACGCCTAAAACAACAGTAGCCAGTTCAGGTGCAGGAGTTGGAGCGTTTAAAGCAGGAGAACAGCCTACTCAGGGAAAAGTAAAAGTTGTCACTGAAAAAGGAAAACGTTACCTAGAGTTCGATCAAAATTTTAAAACTAATCAAGGTCCAGATTTATATGTGATTTTGTATCGTTCTGATGCTCCACCACAATCTGGTATTAAAGAGAAAGATTATCTGAGCATTGCTCGCTTACAAAAACCCAGCGGAACTCAACGCTATGCTTTACCTGCAAAAGTGAAACTAGGAGAATTTAAGTCTGTAGCCATATGGTGTCGCAAATTCAATGCTACTTTTGGCTATGCTCCTTTAGGGAGTAGTTAAAAGAAGATTCAATAAGTAAATAGTTTCTACAAAAAAGCGTTAAAGCAAAGGAATAAAAGGTTTTTACAGCCAAGCGGCTACTGGTTGGGTGGCAATATTATTCAGTGTGTTTACTCTTCACTACTCACTGATTACCCATAATTCATTGGTACAAAGTTTAGGAATTGCCAGTAGTTTAGTAATTATTATAATTTCCGTAGCGATCGCACTTTATATCCAGCGTTCTCTTAAGCCGCTGCGTTAGCTTAGCCAAATGACAGAGGTCATTTCCTGAGCCGATTTACTAGAAGCACAATTATCTATTGATAAAGCACCTAGCGAAGTTAAAGAATTAGCTCAAACCTAGATTTTTGAGCGATTTTATCGCGTAGATGAAACCCGTAACCGTTCTACTGGAGGTTCTGGTTTAGGTTTGTCAATTGTCAAGACGCTGGTAGAAAGTATGGGTGGTAGCGTGAGCGTGCGATCGCGCCTAGCTGAAGGCAGTGTATTTACAATTAGTTTACCCGCTTCACCATCTCTAAAAGAGGGCACAGGAAACAAGTAACGGGGAATGGGGTAATAAACATCGGAATTTTTGATTAAAATTTTTCCAAAAACTCAATATTATACTACTTATATATCTGAGATGATACTGGTTATAAAATATAAAAAATTAATAAAATTCTGACGAATATGAAGAAATATTAAGTATATTAATTTTAATAATCAATGTAATCAAATAAAACTATAAGAGGTATTTTGTCAAGCTAATTTTCAAGCTTTTTATTAAAAAATAGGCAATATTAGTATTTTACAAGCTGGTAGAAAAATCTATAAAATTCTTGCTCAGGAAAGAATTAATACTGCTTGGCAAGAAGTAATATTTGGGTAAATAAAACTCAGAATTAGATAATTCACAGAAGCAACGTACATAAAGCTATATTAGTCTACTATTTTGGACTTTGATTTCATGGAATAGTAGTCAATATTTTCATGATTTCAGAGAAGCTTAGTAGAACATTAGTTGAGGCTCAACTCTTGAATAACATTGTATGCAGATAAATCGAAAACTTTATCTATACTCGTCTTTGGCTAAATTTGGATTAATCAAAAAAAGTTATATCGCCAAAATTATGTTAGTGGCGTTTATCGGCACTCACGTACCTCTGTTAACTTTAATAATCAGTTTTGTTACTTCTAACTCCTATTCTTGGGATATAACGATGCGAGTGTTGCTGATTGCTCTGTTGGCTACACTCACAGGTGCAGCAGCGACTATCTATGTACTCCATTACCTCCTTGCCCCCGTGATTTTAACATCTGCTGCATTGCAAGACTATCTGCATACCAAAAAATTACCCGAACTGCCGACAGAATTTGCAGATGAGGCAGGCACATTAATGGCAAATACCTCACAAACTCTCTATAAATTAGATGAGTTGATTCACCAGATCACTAATTATGATAATCTCACTGGCTTGCCTAATCGAGATTTATTCCGCGATCGCCTCTACCAAAATGTGTCGCAATCTCAGAATTCTCAGCAGCTTGTAGCTGTGCTTTTGCTGGGCATTGATGACTTTACTAGTATGAGTCATGCCTTAGGACATGAAACAGGCAATTGTTTATTAAGAACAGTTTCCCAGCGATTGACGAGTTGTCTTGCTAAAACAGAAATCCTGGCCCATTTAAATCAAGATGAGTTTGCGATCGCTTGCACAGATATACTTTCGTTTGAAAGTGTAATTAAGTTATCGCAGTTACTACTGAGTACACTATCCAAACCCTTCTTGATAGAAGGTCAACAAATTCATATTACAGCTAGCATTGGGATTGCCATCAATGAACTAGGCGAACGCAATAGTGTAGATCAACTACTGCAACAGGCTCACATAGCACTATATCAAGCGAAACAGCAAGGGCGCAGTCAATATCAGTTTTATTCACCTGAAATTAACGCACAGTTGCAAGAGCGATTGACATTAGAAAACGAATTACGTGGGGCGTTAGAGCGCGGTGAAATGGTAGTTTATTACCAACCCTTAGTAGATTTGCACACCAGACAAATAACAGCACTGGAAGCACTAGTACGCTGGCAGCATCCAACCAGAGGTTTGGTTCCTCCTGGAAAGTTTATTCCCATTGCTGAAGATAACGGTTTAATCGTACCCATTGGTGAATGGGTTTTGCGAACCGCCTGCGCCCAAAATCGCGCTTGGCAGAGATCAGGACTGCGGCCGATTCGTATGTCAGTGAACCTTTCAGCTAGACAGTTTGAACAACCAAATTTAGTCGAGGTTGCCAGACAAGTTCTTAAAGAAACAGAATTACAAGCATCTTACCTAGAATTGGAAGTGACGGAAAGCTTTTTAGTAAGTGATATTCAACATTCCGTTAATACCCTTAAACAATTACGAGAATTAGGGGTATGGCTAGCTTTAGATGACTTCGGCACTGGTTATTCTTCTTTGAACTATCTGAAGCGATTTCCTGTAAACATGCTCAAAATTGATCGGTCATTTGTGCAAGACGTAACATCTAATGCTGATAGTGCCGCCGTCACCAATGCCATTATTGCTCTAGCTAAAAGTCTCCAGTTGAACATTACAGCTGAAGGAGTAGAAACTCAACAACAGCTAGACTATTTACAAGAGCACGGGTGTCAAGAAGGTCAGGGATTCTACTTTGGTATCCCTGCTCCCGCTGACAGAATAACTGAACTGCTGAAGCAAAATTTTCAGCAAATTAAGGAGGCGGCATAATAGCTAGGTGAAGTATCTCAGACGAGTTCACAACATGAAGATAGCTAAAGTATCTTCATGTCCTGTTTGAATTATTCAGGCTAAAAATGCTTGCACTTTATGCTCAAAGAGCTTTTACCTATTTACAAACTGAGGAGCATATTTGTGAGTAACTGGGCTAGCAGTGATAACACAACAATAATCAACCCGATCAACGACCAAAAACCTAACTTGTCTATTGACAGGTCTGTGCGCTTAATAAAGTACATGAACCACCACATACCTAGAGGAGTCAGCACTGCTAACAAAGTGGTTGTCAGTACCGCATTAGATAATGGTCTTTTCCATAACATTAACCAACAACCGCCTATTGCTCCAACCCACCAACCACCAAACATTCCCGCAGCACGAAAGAATAAATGTTCTAAACCATGTTTTCCGGTGGCATTTTCAAAGATAGAACTAAGAAATATGCCTACAGAAATCAATAATGCGGCTCCTATAACACTTGCGAGCGTTGCTGCTAAATATTGATTTAAACTAGTGTAAAAATTAAGCATCAACTACTATTTGATGAGTGAATCAGTGTTTTAAGATAAGGCAGCAGAGCGTAAGGGCAGAGTTACTGTTACTGTTGTACCTACATCCTGCTGACTTTCTATTTGAATCTGCCCCCTATGTAGATCTACGCACTTTTTGACAATAGCAAGACCCAGCCCTGTACCTTGAGCTGTCCCCACATTACTGGCACGATAAAAAGTTTGAAATAGATGCGGTTGATCCTTGAGGGGAATTCCCCTACCTTGATCTTGAACTCGAAAAGTTGCAATATCATCTTCAAAGGTCAAATCAAACAAAATATTGCTCTGTTGAGGAGAATACTTGATGGCATTAGAAAGTAAATTGGTGAAGATACTATTGAGTAATTCTTCATCCATTTCAGCTTGGGTAGATTCGCCTTGAGAAGTGAAAATAATATTGTGCTGGCTACCTGTACTGAGTTGGAAAATTTCTGTAAGTTCGCTACAAAAACTTTCTAAATTTAAAGGTGTAGGATACAGGTCTAGTTTAGATGCTTCAGTTCTGCTCAAGAATAATATCTCATCTAAAAGTTGAAGCGTCTGGTTAATAGCTTTTTGAATGCGAACAAAGTATTTAGCGCGGCGCTCATCAGTGAGTTTATGGTTATTATATTCCAGGATTTCTATTGCTGTGCGAATCGTAGTCATGGGAGTACGGAACTCGTGGGAAACCATTGCTACAAAGTTTGACTTTAACTCGTTGAGTTCCTGCTCCTTTGTTAACGCTTGACGGCTACGTTCTTCACTCTCCCGCAGCTTGTTGAGAATTTCGCCACGTTCAATAGCGTAACGAATTGCACGTAATAACCGTTGGATAGTAATTTGGTCTTTAACAAGATAGTCTTGTGCACCTTCTGACATCGCTTGGAGTGCCAAATCTTCATCATCAAGCCCAGTTAATACGACAACGCAAATATCAGGTATTGCTGCTCGATATTCTTTTACCGTGTCCAGCCCAGTAGAGTCGGGGAGATGGAGGTCTAACAAAACTACATCGAATTTGTGTTGCTTGAAACTTTCCTGTTGAGAATCATCTGAAATTTGTCTAGTATTTTCTCTACTAATATCTATTGCCTCAGATAACCGCTCAACATGGGTCATCTGCCATTCTCCCGGATTTGCACGCGACAAAACCTGACGGAGCAACATGGCATCAGTAGGGCTATCTTCTACCAGTAGGATGTGAATTATGTTCTTTTCCATAGGGTAGGGTTTGCTCGATTTGGTAGATAATCTCCTTGTTTCCCATCTGTCACTAAGCATTTACGGCTGCTCGTTAAGATTAAATACAGACTTATCTGTGTTTATTAATGTTTATATGTATTTATCTCTGATTTCTTAATATTTCGTTATATTATTTCTGGGGACAAATGGCTGTAATTGTGTGCTTTACCTGCCAGAAAAGAAATTTTCAAACCCACTACTCTCGTGGTAAAGCCACTGCTGCTAACCAAAAGTCTTTAATCAATTGCACCACCTGGATAAATTGGTAAACATCAAGAGGTTTGGTTACGTAGCAATTAGCACTGAGATTATAAGAGCGAAGAATATCCTGGTCGTCTGTGGAGGTTGTGAGGATAACAACGGGAATGGATTTGAGATGTGGGTCTGATTTGACTTCTGTTAGGACTTCGCGTCCATCCATACCAGGCAGATTCAGATCGAGCAAGATTAAATCAGGGCGAGGAGCATTGGCAAATTCACCTTGCTGCCGCAAATAGTTCATCGCCGTTTCGCCATCTTCAACCCAGTGCAAATTGTTGGCAATTTTGGCATTCTGGAAGCCTTTGATGGTTAGGTTAGCATCGCTAGGAGAGTCTTCAACTAGCAAAATTTCAATGCATCGCAATGCTTGGTTGTTAATCATTCTAAGTATTAATTATAAATATGGCAAATACTTTATACAGTACAGTTATTTTTCATTGAGGGTAAAATAAAATGTTGTTCCTGCTCCAAGCTGAGACTCTGCCCAAATGCGACCACCGTGTCGCTCAACAATTTTTTTACAGATAGCTAGACCGATACCTGTACCGGCAAATTCCCGACGGGTATGCAGGCGTCGAAAGACTTCAAAAATACGTTCAAGATATTGAGGCTTAATACCGATGCCATTATCTTGGATACAAAAAAGCCATTCAGATTTAGCTTCAAGGTTTTCCGCTCCCTTAACTGCACCGATGTGAATTTGGGGTGACTCACCTTGGCGAAACTTGATGGCGTTACCGATGAGATTTTGAAATAATTGCACCAGTTGGGTTTTGTCAGCAAGTACAGTAGGCAAGGGGTCATAGGTGATGATAGCTTTGCTTTCAGCGATCGCTACTTGTAAATTACTTAGTGCTTGATTGAGTACAATATTGCAGTCAATGGAGATAAATGCTTGACCGCGAGTTCCAACACGAGAATAAGCGAGCAAGTCTTGAATTAACTGCCGCATCCTTGTTGCTCCATCCACAATGTAAGCCAAGTATTCCTGCGCCGACTCGTCTAGATGCTCTTGATATTCTTGTGCTAGCAATTGGCTATAGCCACCCACGGCGCGTAATGGTTCTTGTAAATCGTGAGAAGCCACATAAGCAAACTGCTCTAATTCTTGGTTAGAGCGTTTGAGATCCTCATTCAGCTTATATAATTCTGCTGTTCGTTCCGCAACTTTGATTTCTAACTCTGCTTTTGCCTGTTGCAGAGCCTCATCAGTGAGTTTTCTCTGGGTAATATCGGTGTGAGTACCTACCCACTCAATAATCTGCTCATTTCCATCTAATACAGGAATCGCACGTACAGCAAAAAATCGATAGCTACCATCAGCCAACCGCACGCGATGTTCTAGGTTATAAAGGCTTTTCTCTGCCAGTGCTTGATTCCACAAACACTCTGTGAATTGTCGATCTTCGGGATGAATTGCATCCAGCCAACCCCATCCCTTGACTTCTTCTTCACTTTGCCCAGTCAAATTTATCCAAGAGGAAAATTCTTTTGGTAAGCCTTGAGCATCAGCTATCCAAACAGCTTGAGCAGTGGCAATTACCAGTGAGCGATAACGTTTTTCACTCTTTTCTATCGCTATTTCTGCAAGTTTGCGACGGGTGATATCTTGAAAAAAAATTGATAGTCCTTCCCCTGAAGGATAGATGCGATTTTCAAACCAGCGATTCCAAGGTGGAAAATATTCTTCGATTTCAATGACTTGCTGTTCGGCTACAGCCTGGTAGTAGGCATGATAAAACTTTTGTCCCACACTTTCGGGAAATTCCTCCCAAATGTTTTTGCCAATTAATTCTGTAGGGCAACGGTTAAAAACTTGTCCTGCTCTTTCATTAACGTAGGTGTAACACCAATTGCGATCAAGGGCAATAAAAGCATCTGAAACTGTTTCTAAAATATTTGCTAATTTTGCTTTTGCAGCTTGTTTTTCTAGATAAATAGCTTCTTCTAATAATGCTTTGTTAAGCTGGATTTGTTTTTGCAGTAGTAAGTAAACTACTATAAGTAGAACCAAACTCAATCCATATCCAACACTGATTATAAGAATAATTTGATTAACTCTATAATTCGTTAATGCTATCCGCCTTTGCAATAAATTATTCTCTTCATCTTCCATTGCTTGCCTAATTGTCTGGAATTGTTTGCTGACTGCATTAACTTCATCTGTAATAATGATTTGATTGGTCCGATCTGAGGTATTTTGCTTTGCAAGCTTGATTGACTCCTCAAGTAAATTAAATCTTCTCTCAATCAGTGGTTTAAGCGCATCTAATCGGCGTTGTTGATTTGGGTTATCCCTGGTTAACTGTTGCAACGCTTGAAATGCCTGATAAACTTCTTGCTTTTTTATCCCATAACTTTTTAGGTAATCAGCCTTGCCAGTCAGAATATAACCCCGTTTTCCACTTTCGGTACTCAGAAATCCATGATTTAAATCATCAAGGATATTTAAGATTTGATTGGTATGAATTACCCATTGCTGATCTTCATTCAACTTTTGCACACTCCAGTAGGAAGCGGCACCTACACTACATAACAGTAGTAGTGCCAAACTAAAACCACCTGCAATAAATTTTTCTGTTAATTTGTTCATCGCATATTCACAGGAGTGTTGCCGAGCACTTGATCAGATTTAGTCTCAATGGCAAGCTGTTAATAACATCCTGTATACGATGGTACAACGAGAAGGTTCCAAGAATGTATTGAATTATGTCAATTATGGAGGCTGTACTGGATTTTGAGATGGCGATCGCACGTAAGCTAGATTAATTGATGATGGGGTAGCAAGGGCGATCGCATCTCATCCAGCAAAACAAAATAAATTTCAGTCAAGCTTTTCTATGCAATGAAAATGAGTGGAAAATTGCGCTCTCATCGACAATTTCCACTCGGGTTTTGCTGAATTGGGATAAACAGAAAAATGCCTTATTTGGCTAGGTCAGTTTTACCGTTTGAGGCTAATTAACGAGATTCAGTGCCTTGATTGGGGCTACCTGCTACATTATCTTCACCAGGTGCTTCTGGCGTAGCAGTTTGTCTAGCATCACTTTGTTCAGCGTCGCCAGTTTTACGAATACTATCTTCAAGGGGTGTTTGATAGCCACCAGAAGCTGAAGGTGTAGTATTTTCACTATTAGATTTTTGCTTTTGTTCTTCAGACATATTTAAAGCTCCTGTGATTTGTTGTTAATATTTTAAGAACAACAGAAATGAAAATTTATCTATCTAGAATATAGTTGTGTCTGCTTCATCCCTCTATCGGAAGTAATGTTTAGTGCTATCTTTTGGTAAATCGAAACCGCTTTCAGTAGCTAAGAAGTAACGGCAAAGCAGATTATAGGCAATCATTTACTCGATATTCTGAGAGCATTGATTGAGATATAACTACTATTTATAAGTAAATTCTGAGTGCCTTTGGGTAAGTATTAAAGTGTAATTTCTGCAAGATAAATTATATAAGTAGAATTAATGCAACAGAGCAATTTAGTGTTACCTTCTGAATGTGTCCTTCGCAAGGCAACGTCTGAGGATAATTGGCCGATTCGATTGTTGGTATTATCTGCTAAACTCGACCCGACTCAATTACGTTGGCAGCAATTTTGGGTAATTGAATGCGATCGCAAGTTAGCAGCTTGCGGACAGTTACGTAACTTTTTAGATACTCAAGAACTAGGTAGTTTGGTTGTTGCACCGACTTGGCGAGGTCGTGGTTTGGGGAGTTTTCTGACACAGCATTTGATCTCTACAACCACTCAGCCATTATATTTGGAATGTCTAGGTCAGCGATTAGCACAGTTTTACAGTCGCTTTGGCTTTGTACCCGTTGCTTTTGAAGATTTACCGCGATCGCTCAAGCCTAAGTTTCGATTGTCGGAGTTAGCTAAAAAGCTGATTCGAGTTCCTGTAGTATTCATGCACTATCAACAAACAGAAGCGGGGAATCTCACCAAACTCCCGCGAACAGAAGAAATCTAAGTTCAACAGCTATTAATTCAAGACTGGTTTAGCGAAAATTGTCAGCAAGACAGGTCCTAATAAATAGTAGTGACCGACACAAGCTAATCCAGCAGACGCACCCATCAGTTCCCGTTGATGAGGGCTGTAAAGGCTAACTCTGCCAAGCGAACCCAACGTCAGATGCAGTTCTGCCTTACTTTTAAAAGTGGTGTCAACTAAATAGAAGCGTCCACCAGGAGATAGCACCCGCGCTACTTCGTGCAAAATCTGTTTGGGTTCTAAATAATGTAAGAAACTTATAGTGTTAAAAACAGCGTCAAACTGACCGTCAGCAAAGGGAAGAGACTCAGCCTTACCTTCAACATAAATCAAACGCGGACGATGGCGGTTACTTTGTCTGGCTACTCGCACCATTTCCGGAGATAAATCCAATCCAGTACCGCGCAAATCAGGAAATTTAGTAGCGAGGCGATCCAACAAGCGTCCAGTACCACAACCCAGATCTAGTACATGAGGTTGAGGTGGTAAATCAACGTATTCCAGCAACCGTTTGTGGATGCTTTGGTAAAACACTGATGGTAAAAGCCAGTCGTAGCTTGGTGCCCAGAGGTCAAAAACTTGCTTTTTGTTACTGATAAAGTCACGAGTCATCTGTTTTCGCAGCTTTTTTATATTTACAGCGTCAGTGGAAAAGTTTAAGCTGCGCCTCCAACAATGAACAAAGGACAAGGAGTTAGCACTGAAAAACTAGCAACAGTCAAGGCTTAATTAGTAATTCCTTCCTTGTCTTCCTTATCCTGTACTCTAGCCTAAAGCTAGCACTTCTGCATCTAGGCATAAACGCCCAATCAAGTTCGGATAAGCCTACCTAAAAACCGCTAATTTAGCGTGGCAAATTTATCTTAAGACGATAGGATAGCGATCGCACAATTAAAAATACCTACCTACAAGGGAACAGAGCACTGAGCTAGATCCAAAAACAACTAACACAGGCAGCGCAGCAAATCATCCGGAATGCAGAAAATTGATTGTGTAGTCAGAATTGTGCCAAAAAGAGAAATGCACTCACAAGAGAACTAAGTAAAAAGTCATAATGACTTGCATAAAACTCAATTATCTAGCGTATAAATTTATAGGGATGAAAATCCCAACAAGTAAGCGAACTTTGCAATTATAAATTATTAGGAAAAAAATTATGACATGCCTTACACAAATTCTGTTACATCACGACCTACTTTATCCAGTACGTGAATGGTTAGAAAAAGTAGAAATTCATAATCCTAAACTAGCTCATTTCTTATGTAAAGCCATTCCTGCCCAATGCCCGTTTGAACGAGACATCAAAATCTTTGGTCGGAAGTTAGTTCACATTCCACCGATGTGTAAGTTAAATCCTCTTTACGAACAAGTAGTAACTTTGCGTTTTAAAGCTCTCTGTTATCTTGCGGATGAGTGTGGTGAAGATGTCGCAGTCTACTGCTAAATAGCCATGCTTTTGTGATGTAGCAGTCATAGGGAACCGCAGATTTACGGTTGTTACGTACTCAGAACTATACTAAGCTGACGGAGTACTAATTAGATGTCTAACTATTTAGTAGTTAGTACCTCTCTAAAACTTGCCTAATTTTGTATCTCTGTAACCATATCCTGCTGAAATATATCAACATCATCTATGACGCACATCTTACTGGTTGAAGATGAAGTCAAACTAGCTCGATTTGTAGAATTGGAACTGAATTATGAGGGTTATCAAGTCAGTGTTGCTTATGATGGATTAACTGCCATTGCCGCAGCGCAGAAGTTGCATCCTGATTTAGTAATTTTAGAATCGATGTTACCCGGTTTATCGGGGTTGGAAACTTGTCGCCGCCTGCGAAGTACTGGCGATCAAGTCCCGATAATTTTATTAACTGCCAAAGATGAAGCAAGCGATCGCATGGCAGCCCTAGACGCTGGTGCTGATGATTATCTACCTAAACCCTTTTGTGCCGAAGAGTTAGTCGATAGAGTCCGTACCCATTTGCGAAGAATCCAGCAAACAGACGTTGCAGATATCTTAGAATTTGAAGATCTGAGATTGAATCGTCGTACAAGGAAAGTTTACCGGGGTCAACGGTTAATTGATTTAACCGACCAAGAATTTGATTTACTGGAATATTTACTTATTCATCCACAACAGGTAATCACAAGCGATCGGATTCTAGAAGAAGTCTGGAGTAATGACTTTATAGGCGATTCTAAAATAATTGAAATTTATATTCGCTATTTACGCCAAAAGCTCGAAGCCAATAACGAAAAGCCTCTCCTTCAAACCGTGCATGGTATCGGCTACGTTTTAAATGCTTAATTCTGACTCGCACAGATCCCCTAAACTTCCCTGTTTTACGGCTGTTTAGGGGATCTTCTACTTTTAAGCAAAATTCAGACAATTAAACACCTCTATTTTATAGGTGTTTTGCGGATCTTGTGCTCTTACCTAAAGCTCATGCAATTGAGATTTAATTATATTAGGATGCACAAAGTTGGCTCTAGAGAACGATACTCAATATCAAAATCGCAATGACCTATTTAGAAACAGCGGCGCAATTCTACCGCGAAGTTGCAGAAACACCGCAAGTTGGACTTTGTTGTGTCCAAAGTACACCCCTGCAACTACCTGGGCTGAAAGTTCCTCTAGCAATGCAGGAAATGAATTATGGTTGTGGGACTACCGTTCACCCCAATGAACTAGTTAACCAACCTAAAGTTTTGTATGTTGGTGTTGGTGGTGGCTTAGAAGCCTTACAATTCGCTTACTTTTCCCGCCATGTGGGTGCTGTAATTGCTGTTGAACCAGTTGCAGCGATGCGAGAAGCCGCCACACGCAATTTAGAAATTGCTGCTCAAGAAAATCCCTGGTTTGATCCCAGTTTTGTGGAAATCTGCGAAGGTGACGCTTTCAACTTACCCGTCGCTGATGCTTCTGTAGATGTGGTTGCACAAAACTGTCTCTTCAATATATTTGAACCAGAAGATTTAACTCGTGCTTTAAAAGAAGCATTTCGCGTCTTGAAACCCGGCGGACGTTTACAGATGAGCGATCCGATTGCGACTCGTTCCATTCCAGCGCATTTACAACAAGATGAAAGGCTACGTGCCATGTGCTTATCAGGCGCACTCACATATCAAGAATATACTCAATTAATCGTTAATGCTGGCTTTGGTCAAGTCGAAATTCGTGCCCGACGTCCTTACCGCCTGTTAGATACACTGACTTATAACTTGGAAGAGAATTTACTGCTAGAAAGTCTTGATTCTGTCTCTTTCAAAGTTGGCATACCAGAAGATGGCGCTTGTATTTTTACTGGCAAAACAGCAATTTATGCTGGTGCAGAATCCTGGTTTGATGACTCAGCAGGTCATCTATTACAGCGTGGTATTCCCGCAGCAGTCTGTGATAAAACTGCTGCTAAACTCGCGGCTTTAAAACCAACAGAAATCATGATTACCGATTCTACATGGCACTATAACGGTGGTGGTTGCTGTTAAGTTTTAAACACAGTTAACTAAGCGATCGCCTACTCAGCGATCGCTGCCATTCTTAGAGAATGTCTATTTTCTATAACTTAAATTTTTACAACTAAGGTGACCGGATATGGCTTAGCGGTAAAGATTTTTTCTATCTTCTAGGAGAAAGATAATTAATGCAGACTCAATCACGAAATTCACTAAATATAAAAGTAACTCCATTCAAACAGAAACTCAGCGATACCTTGACAAAACAAGGGATATCTATATTACAAATTAATCTTGGTAAACGTTGCAACCTCGCCTGTACACACTGCCATGTCGAAGCAGGCCCAAAACGCACAGAAGAACTTTCTCCAGAAATTTGCGAACAGCTGATTGAGTTAATTTACAAATTCCCCGAAATTAAAATTGTTGATTTGACTGGTGGTGCACCAGAGATGAATTATGGATTTAAGCCATTAGTAGAAGCAGCAAGGAAAACGGGAAAGCAAGTAATTGTCCGTTCTAATTTGACAATTTATTTTGAAGATGGATTTGCTGATTTACCTGAATACTTTGCCAAACACAAACTGAGAATAGTTGCATCTCTGCCGTGCTACCTAGCAGATAATGTAGATAAAATGCGCGGCACTGGTGTTTTTGATAATTCCATCAAAGCTTTGCAATGGCTTAACCGTCTCGGCTATGGGAAAAAACCAGATTTAATTTTAGACTTAGTATATAATCCACTGTTACCAACCTCAGAAAAATTTTCTTTAGCTCCCGAACAGACGAACCTAGAAAAAGATTACAAAGTTTTCTTGCAAGAACACTTTGAAATTGTGTTCAACAACTTATTTACGATTACAAATCTACCAGTTGGTAGAACTAAAATGCATTTAGAACGCAAAAAATTATATAGTAGCTATTTACAGTTTTTAGAATTGCATTTTAATCCTAGTACCGTTGAACATTTAATGTGTCGCGATCAACTATCAATTGATTATTTGGGTAATGTCTATGATTGCGACTTTAACCAGATGATGAATCTGCCTGCAAAAACTCGCAATGGTGAAACTTTAACCGTTACCAAATTACTAGAAGCTGGTAGTTTAGATTTGATTAGTGAGATCCAAACTGCTGCCTATTGCTATGGTTGTACGGCTGGATGTGGTTCTAGTTGCAGTGGTGCTTTAGTCTAAACTTAATTAATATTTTATTTTGGATTGAAGGAAAGACAATACCTGTATGTTATCAAAGGAAAGTTTTGTTACAAACCTGTTAAGCTTGCATCACTTATAGTCAGATGGGTTTATGATGGCATTTAGTTAAGTCTCCTCACACCAAAAAGCCGCGGAATCCTGTTACTTTCCACGGCTTTTATTTTTTATTAGAGATAAAATTAGACATTGATTAAGCATTTGAATAGTTACAATTCACTTCTACTTTAAATTTAAAATCTTGAAATAAATATCCATATTGCTGAGAGCGAAACTTAATTGCTTCTATGACATCCCATCAGATTACGACAAAGGCAGTAACAATACTTGGCAATGAGATATCCTGACTATACTCAAGAAATTACTCCAACTAACGCTCGTTAGCCTTTGGCATTTCCGTTGGGAAAACACTCACTAACGCCAATACTAATCGCCTGGAGGGGACTAAATCTCTCCTAGTGCTGGATGCAAAGTTTGCTATTATAGCCGCGGATTCTCGCCAAGGCTAGATATATTTTTCCAAACGTAAAATACTTCCGCATTGCATCCTCCGCCACCGACTATCCTTCCTGTAAAGTGGGGGTTCGGGTTCTCGTTCGACTTAACGATCTGCACTCAGTAGCCATAATACTTGCAGCGTTTAGATTCTTACCTTTTCAAGTTGGAATTTATGACTAGGCTGGTGAGTTAACGGTGGTGTTATCAGTAAATATTCTGTTACCAAAATTGTTACGAGCGTATTGTGACTGGTCAGCTACTTTATCATGAGATGTAGTTAAGCTCCTCACACTACACAAAAAGCCGTGGAACTCTTTGTTCCACGGTCTTTTCCTTTATTTGGGTACGGTTACTAATTATTTTTCGTTAGAAATAAAATTTTACCATGATCTTAGTTTGCGATCGCTTCTTGAACTATAAGGCGATCCCAACCACAATTATCAGCTAAACCTCATCCATTCAGACTATTTTTGGTGGTAGCAAGACTTTTAATCGTTCCCAATATTCTATTGATATCAATGCTTTCACCCAAATTGGCAAATACAAATCTATCATTGCCAGTCCAAAATTCACTTCAAATTTAGAACCTTATTCTTCGTCAGCCAGTACTTAGAAACTAGAAAACCCTTGAAATTCAACAATTTCAAGGGTTTTTTGAACATGCCAGGAACCAGACTTGAACTGGTGACACGAGGATTTTCAGTCCTCTGCTCTACCGACTGAGCTATCCCGGCGGGGACTTGTTTGTGTCACGATTAATTAATGTAGCAAAGATAAAATGATTATGCAAGTAGATGAGCAAAAAAAGTTTTAGGCTGCTTTTATGGTCAACTTGATCCAAACAAATACAGCAACGAATACAAGGAATTGAACCAGAACGATACTAGGTCCAGAAGCTAAGTTAAAAATACCCGAAACCATCATGCCTACAACACTGCTGCTAGAACCGATAATAACTGATAGGATTAGGAAACGGGTAAAATGGTGACTCATTAATTTGGCAGTAGAAGCAGGAATCACCAAAAAGGCGTTGACCAATAAAACACCAACAGCCTTAATAGCCACAGCCACAGCTAATGACAGCAAGATCACAAATCCATAGCGATACAACTGGATTGGAATACCTTGTACCTGGGCTACATCTGCGTTGAGGGTCAACAAAATTTGCTGTCTGAGGGTTGAGAGCAAGAATATACTGCTGCCTAGCAATACAAGCAGTGTCAATATTAAATCTGTGGCATCAATAGCGAGAATATCCCCAAACAGCACTCCCATTAAGTTGCCGCGATATCCTTTGATCAGGCTAGTAAGAATTACGCCGATCGCCAATGCGCCTGAAAGAACTATGCTGAGTACGCTATCGCTCGCTAAATCGGTTTTATCGATAAAGTAGAGGACAATCACACCAAAAATTAAGGTAAATGGCAGCAACATCCCCGTAGGATTTAACTGTAGTATTACACCTAAGGCCACACCTACTAATGCTGCATGACCGACAGCATGGCTAAAAAAAGATAACTGGCGTAAGGTGACAAAACAACCTAACAAACCGCCAAGTATTCCCATCAAAATAGCACCCGCGATCGCACGCTGCATAAAAGGGAATTGCAATAAACTCACCAAATCCTGACTATTGGTGATACCTAGCCAAATCTGGCAATCAGCGAATAAATTCATTTGTAAGCTTTTTAACTGATTAGCTTTTTATTTATCACAGATTAATCGCTAATTTTCTATAAATTACTAATTAAAGTTTACTGAGTTCTTCTGTAACTACTTTTATTGACTAAAGCTAAACAGCTAAAGGAAAAAGATGAAGTAATTTATTTTAAATTTTGAATTCTTTAGTGGTGATGCTGGTAGCGACTAAACCCAGGACCATAAGTTGCTAATAGGTTTTGTGGTGAAAGGGCAATTTCTGGTTTACCAGTACAAACAACGGTTTGGTTAAGGCAAAGCACGCGATCGCAATGACGGTTAACCATATCAATATCATGGGAAACTTGTAATATTGTCCAACCTTCCTCACGCTTTAACTCGTTGAGCAACAGATAAAAATCTGCTGTACCTTGTACATCAACTCCCGCAAATGCTTCATCTAATATCAAAAGTTTCCGAGGCGTCACCAAACAGTAAGCCAATAATACCCGCTTGAGTTGACCACCGCTGAGAGTACCAATAGCTTGATGTCGCAAATGGTAAGCATCAGTTCGCTGTAAAGCTTGCGCTATTGCTGCTGATTTTTCCTGATCTTGTCTCCACAAGCTTTTCCAGAATGAACTTCTGGGCTGGTTTTGTCTAGGAATTCTCGCCCATCCCAGTCCTACTAACTCGCTGACAGAAATGGGAAAGCTGCGGTCAAAAATGAAATTTTGCGGCATATACCCCAATAAATGGCGTGAATGCCCTAAATTTTTAATTGGGCGACCAAATATTTCAATCCTCGCGGCATTGTGGGGAATTAAATCTAAAAGTGCTTTGACTAATGTACTTTTACCTGCACCATTAGGCCCAACTATGGCTGTATCTGTCCCTGGCAATAATTCAAAAGAAACATCCCGCAGAGCTAGATAATTGCCTTGATATACAGTTAATCCTTCTACTTTTAAAATAGGTAATGCCATTTGCCGTTGGTCATTGTTCATGAGTAATTAGAATTCGTAAATGCCTAAGAATCAAGGCTAAAAAATGCATTATTGCTTTTAGCACTAAATTAACCTATTTACAAGATGTTTCCAAAGTTTGTAAATTAGCTTTCATTGCTCTGAAATAATGCTGCGGATCTGTCTCGCCATTTTCTAAAGAATCTAGCGTTTGCAAATTTAACTTCAAGTCTTGGGAGAGGCTTCTCAGCAATTTGTTATCTATCCCTGGTTCGCTAAACAAAGCTCTAACTTTATATTGCTTCACAGCGTTAATTGCATTTTGTACATCTGCTGGTGAGAGTTGATCTTCAGGAATTTCTGCCACTGCAACTTGCTTAAGGTTATAGCGTTGGGCTAAATATGAATAGGCATCATGAAACGTGACAAAGGTGCAGTTAGGATGTTTCTGTAAGGTCTGCTGAAATTCACTATTTAAACTTTCTAATTCTTGAATATAAGCTGCTGCGTTAGCTTCATAAGTCCTTTTATTCCGAGGATCGGCTGCAATCAACCCATCCCGAATATTTGTTATCTGTTGTTTTGCTAAAACAGGATCTAGCCAAATGTGAGGATTACCCTCAGTATGTTCGTGGTCGTGGTCTTTTTCCTCTTTAGTAGTGCTCACAATGGGTGAAATCGCACCTATTGATTTAATCCCTTTACTGGTGTCGATTTCAATTAATTTGGGATTTTGAGCATTTTTGACAGTTCCTTCGAGAAATTCTTCCAAACCCAAACCGTTTTTTACTAACACATTAGCAGTAGCGATCGCTCTGACATTTTCTGGTTTTGCTTGATACTCATGTACTTCCGTACCTGGTGGTACTAAAATTTCTACCTCTGCTGTGTCCCCAGCTACTGCTTTAGTAAACCAATATATAGGTAAAAATGTTGTTACTATTTTGGTTTTTCCCGTAGATGGTAACTCTTGGGAAACTGCTTTCCGATCTGTAGGCGATTGGTTGCAACCAGCAATTGATAATATCAGCAAAACAATTAGGGGCAGAATAGCGCTTGTTGTTCTGCCTTTTTTGGGTTCTATAAGAGTGCGAACCAAAGTTTTTCCCCTCCGAAAACTAGCTGGCGCTGTCTTCGTTAAAATGCCTATTGACAATGAGATTGATTCTAAATCCCATATTATAATAATTCTCATTCTCATGCAATTGGGGTGTAAGTCATCACACCAAAATTTTTGTTATTTAATCGATGATGATTTCCTGACTGAATCTTATTCAAAAAAAATCTCGGCTCCTGATAATATGTTGAGAATAGTTTTTAATAACCCCGACTTCAAAGCAGGGTAGTGTAGCCATTTACTATCAATAGGTGTGAGGAAAAAAATGCGGAAAGTATGCAAGTCTCTGCTGGTTAGTTCAGCAGTTGGCGGCGCAATGCTATTTTTGAGTGCAGCGGCAGTTGCGGGGGAAATTAGTGAGCCGCTTGTTGCAGCTGATTTAGAACAAGAGGCTGAGAATTCCCCGCAAGAACAGGTAATGTCTCAAGTAACATCGGTTTCCCAATTTTCTGATGTTCAACCAACTGACTGGGCTTTCCAAGCATTGCAGTCATTGGTTGAGCGCTATGGCTGTATCGCAGGTTATCCCAATGGAACCTATCGCGGTAACCGTGCTTTAACCCGTTACGAATTTGCCGCTGGTTTAAATGCTTGTTTGGACCGAGTTAACGAATTGATTGCTACAGCTACAGCTGATTTGGTAACAAAACAAGATTTGGCAACCTTGCAACGGTTGCAAGAAGAGTTTTCCGCAGAACTGGCAACATTACGGGGTCGTGTGGATGCGTTGGAAGCTAAAACTGCGGAGTTAGAAGCGAATCAATTTTCTACTACTACCAAACTACAAGGAGAAGTTGTTGCTGTAGTTAGTGATGTTTTATCTGGTAGCCAAGTCAACGGTGGAGAAATTATAGATCAGAATACAAGTCTTGGGGCACGGGCACGAGTTGAATTGGTCACCAGCTTCACGGGTAAAGATACACTCTTTACCAGAATTCAAATGAACAATATTCTTAGCCCCAATATCGGTACACCAGAGGGTAACTTATTCTTTGCTGGGGATGGTACGAATGATGCTTTTATTGATGCGCTATATTACCAATTTCCGATTGGTGAAAAACTACAAGTGATCGCGCTTGCTAATGCCGCCGCCGCAGATGATATTACCGATACCATAAATCTTTTTGATGGAGATGGTGGGTTGGGCGCTTTGTCTAGCTTTGGTACACGCAACCCAATTTATTATCAGATGAATGGTGCAGGGTTAGGAGTAAACTATGATTTTAGCGAGCAATTAGCACTTAGTTTAGGGTATTTGACTGGTGCGGCTAATGACCCTACTCCTGGAAATGGTTTATTTAATGGTGGGTACGGCGCTTTAGCACAGATCACTTTTAAACCAAGCGATCGCTTGAAAGTTGGCTTCACCTACATTAATGCCTACAATCAGGAATTAGCGACTGGTAGCAATCGGGCAAACGTCGGCTCGTTTCTCGGTGGGGTAGTTCAAAATTTAACAGGAAGTGAAGAAGCTTTTCCCGTACCTACTTCTAGTAATTCCTACGGTTTAGAAGCATCTTTCGCCATTAGTGAAAAATTTGTGCTTGGTGGTTGGGTCGGATATACCAATACTCGTAACTTATCCACAGCCGGAGATACAATTAACCGAGGCAGCGTTGATATTTGGAACTGGGCTGTAACTTTAGGATTACCCGATCTTGGTCAAAAAGGTAACTTAGCTGGTTTCATCTTCGGTATGGAACCACAAGTTACAAGTTCCAACATTAATGGGCTGGACAGAGACCAAGATACTTCTTATCACATTGAAGCTTTCTATCAGTACAAGGTGAGCGACAATATCACTATTACTCCTGGGGTGATCTGGCTGACAGCACCAGATCACAATGAGCAAAATGATGATATTGTGATTGGTGCTTTAAGAACTACATTCAGTTTCTAACTAGCTAATTAAAGTGAAAACCCAGCATTTCTGCTGGGTTAAATCTTTTACACCAAATAACCGTTGTTTCTCTTTGGATCTCAGGCAATTATCTTACCTAATGTTTGTCCCAATTTTGTTGCATTTAAAGAATGTAGGGATTTGATTGATTTAGCATGTTGCCTATCCATACCTTCGCATACAAAAGATCTGACTGTATAGATTAAAGCAATTTTTTTTACAAAAAAAAGATTTATCTTGCCTGAGTCTAAAGATGCAATCAAGCACTTATTTATAAATAGGTATAAAACTATTTTTTTGAGAAATTTTTAAGTATTTATCTCCAGAAACAAAAGCCTAAATGTATCATTAATCAAAATTCATGGCTGATTATTAAGTAAATCTACTATTACTAGAGTCTGTAAGCAGAATAAGGCATAAAATCCATAGCGAATTTAACTTAGACGCAATAAAAAACATGTGGAAATTACTGGAATTTGGAATCGGATTAGTATTCCTAGCTAGCTAAAAATTTTAGTTTTGCCTTGTGATGTAACAGTTATAGAGCTAGTTTTTGTAGAGATATCAGGAAGAATACCTGAAAGCAACCAATCACAACTGCACTTTTACTTAAGTAGCTAGTCACCTCTCTACCAATTGAGAAGAGTAAGAAAATTGCAACTAAGAAGTCAGTTGGTATAAATCTCAAAAAAATGACCAGCCTCCCACAGCTGGTCTAAAAAATATTTTCCGCGTTGTCTTCTCAATAGAGTTAAAACCGAGTTGCGCGTTCCCAAAATGCAACGGGCAACTTTTCTTAACAATATTGTAGCAGTCAACACAGTTTTTTCGTAAAAATTTACCAAAAAAAGATTGTGTCAGAGATTAATAACCTCTATCTTTGAGAAGAACTCAATATATTTCTCTCAACATAAAGAACACAGCAGACAGAGAATAACTATTTACTGTTGACCATTGATTGTGGTTTTCCCCAAAGAATACGCTCTTGCTTATAAATAGCAATTCCCGGTTTAGCTCCCTTGGGTTTATAGACGTGCTTTGGCTGAGTATACACTACTGGCACTTGTTCACTTTGCCGAGCACGGCTGTAGTAAGAAGCCAGGTTAGCAGTAAATTGTAAATCAGTTTCTTCCGGGACAGAGCCTGGTTCCAAACGTAGTAACACATGGCTACCAGGAATTTCTTGCGCGTGGAACCACAGGTCATAATCTCCAGCGACTCGAAAGGTCAATTGGTCATTCTGACGATTATTGCGACCGATTAATACTTCAAAACCACTGGGTGTCCGGTAACGATGAAAGTTGCAGCTAGCTTCATTGCTATTGCGGTTGCGATATTCGGGATCTTCTAGATAGCCTTGTCCAATTAGTTCATCGCGGATTTCTTCGAGAGCTTGCAAATCCTCTGGTATTTGGTATTGGTCTATTTGGGCGATCGCAGCTTCTACTTGTTCTAAATATTCAATTTCCGCCTTAACTTCTGCCAGTAAAGGTTCTACCGCAGCACGAGCACGTTTGAGCTTTTGGTGCTGTTTATAAAGACCTTGGGCATTTTGTACAGCGTTTTTATCTGGTTGCAGAGCGATCGCAACTGGTAAGCCAGTCTCAAAATCCAGGAGGGTAATTTCCTTCATCCCTGCTTCCCAGTTTTGCAGGTGAGCCATCAACAAATCAGCTTTTTGGCGATATTCATCGGCTCGATCTGATTGCTGCAAGCGTTCAGAAAAGGTATTAGCCTTAAGCCGTAATTTTGCCAAAATATTATTCAATTTTTGACTCAGCTGATGGCGCAGTTGGGAAAATAATTGTTCATTTAGCTGATCGGTATAGTAACGATTGAGTAACTCTTGAATATCTTTTGCTGGTTTAACTCCACCCCAACCCATTACCGTATAGCCTTCAGAACTCCAAGCTGGGTGAAATTTTTCATCTTTTAAAGCTTGTAGCCATTCTTGCCATCGCTCAAATAATCGTTGCCAATCCTCAGATGTGAGACTATCGGTAGTTGTATCTGGTGCAATGTTTGCCGATCGCACCATTAATTCTACCAGTGCAGCACTTAAGCCGCTATAACTTTTGAGCAACTGACGCTTAATCGCTCCTGGTACTAAACTAACTCGTTCTTGCCAACGCTCTTGAAATTCGCTCAAACTAGGAACCGGGCCAGTCAGTTTTGGTGGTGTTTCATAGGGTTGTCCGGTTTGAATCGGACGGACACTAGATTGTTGCTGGCTGACTTGATGAGCTGCGGTGATAATCAAATTGCTGGCATCGGTGAGAATGACATTGCTATACTTGCCCATGATTTCCGCGTAGACATGGTAAAGAGGGCTTTCTCCAGGACGACGAGCAAATTGTAAATCAATAACACGCTCCCAAGGAGCGATCGCTTCAATTGCTATCAGTGCCAAACCATTTAACTGGTGTATGAGTTGTTGGCTAAAAGTAAAGGTATCTGGTGTTCGCGGTGGCGGATCGCCAATGCAAATGCGTGCAGCTTGGGGATGCCAGGAAATCTCTAGCCAACCCCGCTGTTTTAAAGTACGTAATGCTACAGAAATAGTATAGCGATCGCGCTGGAAAACCTGTTCTGTCCGGGATGGTAGCCAGTGAGCGCGGAGTTCGCTACAAGCAGCTGTTAGGGTGGTAAAGTCAACTGGTTGCACAACAGTTAGCCATTGGCTTCAAACGTCGATGCTAAGTATAGTGCCAAAATGTATGGACAAATATCTTATGCTCTTCGTTGGCCAAGGATGAAAAATTAAAAGGAAAAGGTAAAATCACAGATTTGCGCGAAATACCTTCTCCTTTTTGATTTTAACGACTACTGACGCTCGAAAATCGTTAGAGCTTAATTAACGTAGGTTTATCTAACCTCTTGCGCAAACCGGGAGTGATTTGGAGAGGGGTTTCGTTAATTAGCTCAGTAAAGCCGGCTCTTTGGCAGATTTTACCGCAGGTTTCACCGCAGGTTTTACGACAGGTTTTACCGCAGGTTGTTCTAGGGTTTGTTCCAAAGTTTGTACTAAAGATTTTGCTACAGGCTGTTCTAATAGTTGGGTGTACAGTTCACTCAGCTGAGATGCCACACCATCCCAACTAAACTTGCCGCTCACACGCTCCCTAGCTGCTTTACCCAATTTATCGCGCCATTCTTGATTCATCAAAATTCGGTCAATGGCATCTGTAAAAGCGGGTACATCTTGTGGTGGTGCTAATAAACCAGTTTCTTCTGGAACTACAGTAAACTGAAGTCCACCAACATCACTTGCTACTACTGGTGTACCACTAGCCATTGCTTCAATTGCCACTAGTCCAAAGGGTTCGTAGTGGCTAGGAACAACGCATACATCAGCAGCGGCGTAGTAAGTAGGCAGAATTTTCTGGCAGAGACGACCAGCTAAGGTGGTAATCTCGTTCATGCCCAATTCATTAATAATGCCTTCGATGCGATCGCGCTCGATACCGTCGCTATTACCTGGAGTGCTACCACCACCAATAATTAACTGGAGTTTTTGCGACTCACGCAACTTTGAGGCTCCCACGGCTCGTACCACGGTTTCTATACCTTTGCGTGGGTCAAAACGTCCTACGTACAACACCACCTTAGCATCTGGATCGATACCCAACTTAGCCCGTGCCGCTTGGCGATCAATAGAACCAAACTGCTGAATATCCGTACCGCAGGGAATGATATCAATATTACCTTTAGTAGAAACGAGCGATCGCATATGTTGCTTTTCTTGCGGACTCGTCGCCACAATTGTTTCTGCTGTCTCCAACACTTCTTTTTCTACTGCTAATCGCTTACTGGCAATTACAGGAATTGTTTCTATCGTGTTGTACTTGACTGCTCCTAGAGAGTGGTATGTGTGAACCTGTTTAATGCCTTGGATCTTCTTCAATTGCATTCCTACCCAGCTAGAGAGCCAGTAGTTAGTGTGAACCAACTCATAGGTAATGCCATTTTCTCGTTGAAATTCTAAAAACTTATCTATAAATTCTGGTAAATAGTCAAAAAGATTGTCTCGCGGTACAAACTCCAGAGAACCTGCTTGGAAACGGATGGTTCGACAATTCTCACTATGCTGAACAATCGTTTCTTGCTCCGCACTCACTTTGCGGGTAAACATATCAACTTGCCATCCCAATCGCCCTAGTGCTTCACCCACTTGTCGGACGTAAACATTTTGTCCTCCGGCTTCTTCTTTACCAATTTCAATCGCCGGGTCTCCGTGAACTGAAATCAAAGCGATGCGTTTTTCAGTGGTAGCGTTCATAGTTTGTTGTTGCTGATTGTAAAAAAAGTCGCAGGCACGGCAAATCCAAATTTGCGCCTTAGCACTTTTACCGGAAACATTTAAGAGCTTTAATTAAACTTTCCTTTAATTTAATAGGTCAAATATTTTTATGTATCTACTGCGGGGAATAAACTCTTTGACTCCGTATTTATATTTAATTACTTTATATATACGCTGATATATTTATATCTAACGCTTCCGATAGACAAACTTTGATTGAATATATAGTTTGAGAATCAGCAGGCTAATTGATATATATATTCAGAAAGATTCGCCTGCTATGCTTATGTATTTATCCCAAATATAAGTAATATGCAATACCTCTGCTATTAAGCACTGAGAGCATTTAGCGGCTAAAAAACTTTATTTAAATAAATTAACGGTCAATTTTATTACAAACCCTATTCGATACGTTGTAGTTATTTATACTTTAAATCTAAAATTGTTTTTTGTTATATTAAGATACAAACTTGATAAAAGTTCATATTTAGCGATCAAGTTACATAGTTTACTTTGCTAATTGTTAAGTTAATACAAAGGTCTTATGCAATGTATAGAATTTACTAATGAATTAAATACCAAAAGTGCTGAGTGGCATTCAAAATGTAAAATACTCTTTTGATTTTGCCTGACTGTACTAGCTACCAGAACTATATAGAAAAAGCTGAGAATTACTAACTACCTTGAGACCTAGTTCTTCTCTACTTGAGTTATTCTGTAATTTCCTAAATGTCGAGATGAGATCAAATAGCCTCATCCTGTTTTGCACCGACACTTAGCTGTACTCAAAATACCTCAAGTATTATGCTGCCATTATCCCAAACTCAACTCATGCAAAAGTGCGAGACAACACTATCGCCAGATATATCTGTTGAGTTTGCAGTTCAAGTGATGAGCCAGCTAGGAACAGGCTATGTCTTGGTTTTAGAGCAAGACAAGTTAGTGGGAATTTTTACTGAAAGAGATTTAGTAAAGGCGATCGCCTCAGGGAAAAACTTGAGTGTTGTTACCCTATCAGATGTAATGGCTGATAACGTCATTACTATCAAAGAATCAGAGTTAGGCGATTTGTTTAGTATTGCCCGCCTGCTACGCCAGCGTCAAATTTCCTATCTCCCAGTTTTGGATGAGCAGGGACAACTATTAGGTATGATCGCACCTCAAAGTATTCAGCAAGCATTGTCACAAGAAATGGATCGCTGCGAGCATCTTGCACAAACGCAAGAAAAGTCTCAGGCTCAGGTTGATACAATTCTCCGCAATACAAGCACAATTGTCAGCAGAATTAGACTGCGATCACACCAAGAATTCGAGTATGAATATATCTCTTCCAGTTGTCAAAAGATTTTAGGCTACTCTCCAGATGAATTCATAGCAGATCAAAACCTCTGGAGTTCTCGGCTTTTAGCAGAAGACAGGACTTTGTATTTTAAACATCTTCAGGCTGCCATTGCTGTTGAGCAAACAGTTAGCGTTGAGTATCGGTTTCAGCATCAAAATGGCTCAATATGCTGGATTTGCGATACCTTCAGTGCAGGATGGGAGGAAACGACCCAATCTTGGCTGGTAATGAGTGTAAAAACCAACATCACAGAGCGTAAACAAACAGAAGAAGCTTTACGCGAAAGTGAAGAACGATTGCAGTTAGCATTGGAAGCGTCTGGAGATGGGCTGTGGGACTGGAAGATCCCTACAGGAGAAGTTTATCTTAGCCCTCGCTGGTATGAAATGCTAGGCTATGCTGCTGGTGAGCTGACAAGTGCGTTGAGTACTTGGGCACAATTGATTCATCCAGAGGATAAACCGTGGGTAATGGATGTTTTACAGTCTCATCTCAAGGATAGTTCGGTTCCCTACACTTTTAAATACCGAATGCAAACCAAATCGGGTGATTGCATATGGATTGCTAACCACGGCAAAGTTGTAGCAAGGGATAAAAATGGTCAGCCATTACGGATGATCGGAATCCATCGAGATATCAACGAGCGCAAATTAGCAGAACAAGCTTTAACAGAGCGAAAAGCTTTTCTGCGGGGAATTGGCGATCACATTCCCAATGGCTATATCTACCAGATGGTTCGGGAATTAGATGGTAGCAATCGTTTTTACTACATCAGTGCTGGCGTTGAACGAACGAATGGATTAAAAGCTGAAGCAATCTTGGCTGATTCAAGTCTGCTGTTTAACAACGTTGTAGCAGAAGATATACCTGATATCCTTCAGAAACAGGAGGAGTCTATACAAACGATGTCAGTATTTGATGTTCAGCTACGCGAGTATTCCCCAGAGAGAGAGATCCGTTGGGTGCGCCTCTGTTCAACCCCCCGCCGCATGGATGATGGGAGAATTTGTTGGGATGGTATCCGGCTTGACATTACCGACCTTAAAAATACTGAAGCAACTCTACGTAAGAGCAAAGCTTTACTTACAGAAGCACAGCATATTGCTCAGATTGGCAACTGGGAGTTTGATTTAGCTACCCAAAAAATCACTTGGACAGAAGAGCTTTTCCACATTTTGAATCGAGATCCAGCACTAAGTGAACCTACTTATGAAGAAAACCTACAAATGTATCACCCTAAAGATGCAGAGAAATTGTACAAAGCAGTTGAGCGCGCAATTACCACTGGTGAATCCTACAAGCTGATACTTCGACCAAATACTAGTCCAGATGCTTCTCCCCGCTACACTGAGTCCATCGGACATGCAGAATTTAATGCAGATGGGCAGGTAATTCGTCTCTATGGCACTGCTCAGGATATTACAGAACGGTTTTTAGCACAGAAAGCTTTGCAAGAAAAAGAGAAGTTTTTACGCAGTATTTATAACGGTGTTGAACAATGTATTTTTGTAGTGGATATTCTCGAAGATGATGAATTTTACCTTGTAGGGCTGAATCCCGTTGCTGAACGCTTCTGTGGTATGCGTTCTGTGGATATCCAAGGCAAAACTTTAGAAGAACTGTTTCCTCCAGAAATGGCATCGTCAATTCGGCACCATTATCAAGCTTGTGTAGCCGCAAGAGAAACTATTACCTACGAAGAATGTTTGCCATTTAAAGGACAAGATACTTGGTGGATCACCAACTTGACTCCTTTGTTTAATGAACATTCGCGTATTTATCGGCTTGTCGGTAGCAGCATAGAAATTAGCGATCGCAAACAAGCAGAAGAAAAGCTCAGACAAGCGGAATTGCGATATAGAACTTTGGTTGAACAAATCCCTGGAATTTTCTATACCGCACCCATTACTGCTAATACTGAATTCGCTTACATTAGTCCCCAAATTCACCAGTTTCTCAACATTCCTGCCCAAGAATGGACTGCTGGTCACTTAAACACTTGGGCTAAATATGTACATCCAGACGATCGCGATTACATTACCGAAAGTGTTCAAAAAGCTATTCAGGCTGGAGAATCTTTAATTACGGAATATCGTATGTTCACTGCTGACGGTAGAATCATTTGGGTTCGCGATCAATCCAGCCTTGTGCTAGCGCCAGATGGCAAAACTCAGATTCTTCAAGGACTAGCTTTCGATATTAGCGATCGCAAACAATTAGAACTGGCTTTACAAGCTTCACAAACTCGATTCAACAGCATACTTACCACAGCCAGCGCCTCTATTGTGAGTTTTCGTGTCTTTGCCAATTACGACTGGGAGTATGAGTATCAGTCGACTGCTAGCGAAGTAATTTTCGGCTATTCTCCTGAGGAAATCCTTGCTGACAAAATGCTGTGGATTTCACAGGTATTTCCAGAAGACCGAGATACAGTTATGTATCCACTGTTTGAGGAATTTTTTGCTGAACATACTACTACTGTTGAGTTTCGGTTTTATCACAAAAACGGTTCTCTGCGTTGGATTTCGGCGACTTACGCTTCCCATAGAGATAAAGCGAGTGATTGCTGGATTGTAACAGGAGTGAGCATCGATATTAGCGATCGCAAACAGATGGAGGATGCATTACGTTGTAGCGAACGAAACCTGCTGGAAGCTCAACGAGTTGGTCATATTGGCAGTTGGGAATGGGATGCTACTACCCAAACACTTACTTGGAGCGAAGAACTGTTCCGTATTCACGGGATTGACCCCAGCCAACCCACACCAGAACCAGACACATTTTCTCAACGAGTTCATTCCGATGATTGGGAACTGTATCAACAGAGGATTAGTGAGCCGGCACAAGCAGGCTTACCATTTGAAACCGATCTACGGCTCATACGCCCTAATGGAGAAGTTCGCTATGTTGAAATTCGTGGAGAGCCAATTTTGGGCAACCAAAGAGAATTAATTCGGATTGTAGGCACGACATTAGATATTAGCGATCGCAAACGAGCTGAAGAAGCTCTGCGGGAAAGCGAAGCTTTGTTTCGGACTCTCAGCGAGTCTGCGCCAATTGGCATTTTTAGAAGTGATGCCCAAGGAACAAACATTTATACTAATCCTCGCTTTCAAGCAATTTGCGGATTGAGCATTGAAGAGTCTTTTGGCGATCGTTGGCTGCAATTCATTCATCCAGATGATTTAGCAGTATTTTTACCACAGTGGCAGGCACTAGCAACAGCCAACCAAGAATTCTCCTCTGAAGTACGTTACATTCCACCTGATTCAACCTTGCGTTTTTGTCGCATCATCATCGTTCCGATTATCTCTGGTAAAAATGAGCTAATGGGGTACGTGGGTACAATCGAAGATATTACTGAAAGTCGGGCAATTGAGAAAATGAAGAATGAATTTATCTCGATTGTCAGCCATGAATTAAGAACTCCCTTAGCTTCTATTCGTGGTGCTTTAGGATTGCTGGCGGCTGGAGTGTTGCAAGCACAGCCAGAAACTGCTCAACAGATGTTAGATATTGCTTACAGCGATACGGAACGTTTAGTGCGCTTGGTCAATGATATTTTAGATTTAGAACATTTAGAATCAAACAAATTTACTTTAGTTAAGCAGTGGTGTGATGCTGCTACACTCATACGCCAATCTGTAGAAGCAGTGAAGGTTCTAGCAACAGAAAATAATATTTCTTTAGTTATGTTGCTCACTTCTGTGCAGATATGGGTAGATTCCGATCGGATTATGCAAACTCTAGTCAACTTAATCGGTAATGCCATCAAGTTTTCTACACCAAATAGTACAGTGACGGTAAGTGTAGAAAATGTGAGCGATCGCGTTTTATTTAAAGTGCAAGACCAGGGGAGGGGGATACCTAATGGAATGTTAGAAAGTATTTTTGGACGGTTTCAACAGGTTGATGCTAGCGATTCGCGGCAAAAAGGAGGAACAGGTTTAGGACTAGCTATCTGTCGTGGCATTATTCAACAGCATGGTGGCGCAATTTGGGCAGAAAGTGTTTTAGGAGAAGGTAGTATTTTTTATTTTACAATTCCTACAATAGTAGAAAACTGATGGTAAAGTTATTTACCAATTATCATAATAATTCTTCAGCAATTTTTCCAACCAAATTTACAGCAAATTTCAAGTTAGTGAAGTACAGCTTCTAAGCCTCAAACCTAAGCATAAAGACTGTTTTACTTCTGAATTCTGAATTCTAACTCCT
>NZ_MTAV01000134.1 GCF_002154695.1 Nostoc sp. T09 | reverse complement strand
ATAAATTGTTGAGGGGTGACAAGCACACATCATTCGATAACCCGCAACTTGGGTTATTATAAAAATGAAGGTGGCACATACTTAATTGAAATTCGGCTCACTAATGTGAGTCAAATATTTAACTCATTTGATCCATCACCATTTTTAGAGAAAGACCTTGATGAAGATGCTGAATCTTACATTGTCCAGTCTGTAAGTGAATTTACCCTGAAAACTCCTTTAAAGCTAGTTTTTTACTTACCCAAACAGGGTCGAGATCGAGAAACACAAATTCTACCTGAAGCTATTCATAACTATTTTGATTACAGGAAGCATAATGCAGCCAGAGAACTTCGTCAGACTCTCCGCCGGGGTCGGATTTCATTGATAATTGGTCTTTTGTTTTTAGGCTTGTGTACCAGTATTAGCAAACTAATTACTTTGTTTAGCGATGGTACATTTGCGAACATTCTCACAGAAGGGCTTTTGATTGTTGGTTGGGTAGCAATGTGGCGACCATTGGAAATTTTTCTTTACGATTGGTGGCCTGTTCATCGAACTCAACAGGTTTTTGACAAACTTAGCTCAATAAAAATTGATATTCGCACTGTATAACTGATGCGTCAATGCTGGGAGCGATCGCACTACGAACTTGTGAAATTCTGTGTTTATTAAGTGCGATCGCTTAATAGCTGGCTGATGATTTCATCTTTGCCAGATACAAATTTAGCAAAGTGCTGTGCTAAAGGTGGTACAAGCACTAAAGGATTACTGAACCCGGAAAAAATATGAATACTTGCAAATTCTGGAATCGCACCAATTAAAGGAAGGCTATTAGAACTAAAAGCCACTAAGCAATGATGCCAGGTTCCTGGTAAATTTGCTAACGCTGGTAAAACTTGACCAATACTTTCCCGCAGCCAACTTTCACTTTCTTGGGAGTCTACTTCCGCATGAGGATCTGTAAGTGTGCGGCTAATTTGACCTAAGCGCAAACTACCATCTTGAAATTGTACGGCACCTGCATCTAAAATTGGCGGTACTGGCTGATTACCTGGTTCATTCCATAACTCATCAACTTGGGTAGATTTAGCTTCTAGTTGAAACCGTTGCAGATTGGCTGGCATCACTAAGGTACTTAATCGCACATCCACAGGTGGAGTTTTAATGATTTCTGCATGGGTGAAATACAGTTTGATGGGAATTCCAGCCGATTTTAATAGCTGGCGACTGAGTCCACCTGCACAAATAACTACGTTAGCACTATGGAAAGTAGCAGTATTGGTTTTTACACCATTTGATAGTACTTGCCACACTTGAGATATCTGCATTTCGCCGCCAAAACGTAGAAAAGCCTGAATGTAAGCTTGTGTTGTTTTTTCTGGGTGGATATGACCGTGTTTAACAGTTAAAGCACCTGAAACCGCATCTCGATTTAGCAGTGGTTCTAATTCACAAGCTTCTTTAACAGTGAGTAATCGGGGTGGAATGGCAAAATTAGCATAGTTTGCTGCTACTGCTTTGGGATCGCTAGCAGCTGGAATAGTGAGTAATAAATTCAATTCGCGAAATTCAATGTCAGCGTCTAACTCTTGAGATAGGATTTGGTAACGTGCGATCGCTTCTTCAGAGAGTTGACGAGTTAGCGGTGTAGTACCTGACCAATAAGCTAACCCACCATAACTATAACGAGTTGCGTTGTGTGGTGTTTCGTCTTGCTCTAACAACAGTACTGAAAAGCCTGTCTTTGCTAATTCGTAGGAAAGTGCAGCACCTGTAATTCCACCACCAACCACAATCCAGTCGTAAGTCTTCATTAATATGTTGCTTGTAAACGGCTCAACAGATATTCTCCCGCAAGGATGGGAGGATAAATTGGGGAATGATAATTTCGGCAGCTTTCAAGACAAGCAATTTCTGTATCGTCATTAGGATGACAGAAAAAAGCCACAGAATAACGCGACTGTTTCACCCTGTTGTCATTGGGAATCATTACCCGATGCTTAGTTGAGCAAAATACATGATTTGTCCAACGCTGCATTAAATCGCCAGTATTCACTACTACCGTACCAGGAATCGACGGTGCTGCAATCCATTCTCCAGATGCAGTTTGCACTTCTAACCCGCCAATGTCATCTTGGAACAGTAAAGTAATACTGCCATAATCAGAATGCTCACCAGCTCGTATCTGTCCGGGTTGAGGCGTTGTTTGTAACGGCGGATAGTGGAGCGAGCGCAGAGTATGATTGTGTTGATTGTGTTTGGAAGTAAAAAAATCTTCTGGTAATTCCAACGCCAAAGCAAAAGTTTGTAGCACTGTATTAGCTAGTTTTGTACAAGCGTCATAAAATGCAAGAAAACTAGGGTTTTGACCTGGGACATTTGAAGGGAACTCAGGTAAATCTTTCCTGTTCTCTTCTTGTTTACTTATATTAAACGCTTCTTTCAAATCTCCTGGTTGTTTGGGGTTCAGGCGTTCTCTTTCTATGCCGACATAGCCTGTATTACTAAATTCATCACTCCAAGCTAGCTGCTGCTTCACAGCTAAAGGTAAATTAAAGAAAGATTGACTTTGTGTGAATACTTGCTCTATCAATCCTTGTGATATTCCATAATTTTGCAAGTACATAAAGCCGATTTCATGGCAAGCTTGATAAATTTCTTTAACTACAGTTGACTTTGTTGTATTATCCTGGCTGAAGGCAGCTAAATTAATTATGGGAATTGCAACCATTTTACGATTAGTTTGTGAGTTAGCAAGGGGATAAAGTTTGCTAAAAATTATCCAATTCGAGACTGAAAAACATCAATCCCATTTACATCAAATTTGGGAAGAATATTGTAACTGGTCTAACTTAATATTTACCCATGAATTAGGTATTAGTTTTGATGTATCTCAGTTCTTAGAACAATACATGAGTCAACTTGAAGAATTTGTGCCACCATCAGGCCGTTTACTTCTGGGAGAGTACGACAATAAAATAGCCGGCTGTGCTTGCTTGCGAAACATTGGTGCAAATATTGGCGAAATTAAAAGGATGTATGTCAGACCAGAGTTTCAAAGAAAAGGCATAGGACGGTCTTTATTAATAGCTATTATCAATGAAGCTAGCCACATTGGTTATGCAAAATTAAGATTAGATACCGCACCGTTTACCAAAGCAGCATTATCACTTTATCGTTCACTGGGCTTTTATGAAATTGAACCATATTTTGAAAAAACTGAAATTCTTTTAGAATATCGTAATAACTGGGTTTTTATGGAATTGAGTTTAACATCATGAATATCCGCAGGGAAAATATTGCAGACTATCCAGCAATAGCTGAGGTAAATGTACTAGCTTTTGGACAAGAGAATGAGGCTAAGTTAGTTGAGGAGATTCGTCATTCTAACCGTTATATTCCAGAACTTTCCTTAGTTGCAGAAGTTGAAGGTTTAGTGGTTGGTCACATTTTATTCAGCTACATTAACCTAGTAGGTGAAGAAAGATTACAAGTACTTGGTTTAGCACCTATGGCTGTTCATCCACGTTTTCAAAGACAGGGAATTGGTAGCGCACTAGTACAAGCTGGTTTAGAAATAGCAGATACGAGAGGAGAAGCTATAGTTATAGTTTTAGGACATCCCCCATTCTATAGTCGCTTTGGGTTTGAGCTATCAGTTAATTATGCGATCGAGTCTCCTTTCCCAGTTCCAGAAGAATTTTTCATGGTTAAGCCATTGCAAAGTTATCAAGAAAGGTACAAGGGAAAAGTTGTTTATCCACCAGCTTTTGAGAAGGTGTAATTATTCCCAGACCTTTCAATCACTAATTTTATTATTCAGAGAAAGATAGAAAGATTGTAATTTTTTGGTTACAAAACCTGTATATAATCTTGTTATTTACATAACCTTTGTAAAAAGCATAAATCAATATAGTTACGCTAAGGAGCTTTTTTTGTGGCTATCTTAAAAGCTTTGTCATTAGCCTCAACTAGTGCAGTATTGATTATTGGCGGCATTGGGAAAATAGCTAAAGCTGAAATATCCAATCCTGCACCTCTATTTAAATATGTCGATAGCTACAGTACAAAAATATCTGCAAATAATGATCTAGCCGATATTTATTTTCCCAAATCATTAGGTAACAAAATAGGTAAGCGCTCATTTCCTATTGCTTTGTTATTACAAGGTGCAAATGTAGACAAATCCAATTACTCAAATTTTTCCCGAATAGTGGCTAGCTATGGATTTGTCGTAGTTGTTCCCAATCATCAAGCAAATCTTCCAAAGATTGGTACAGGACTTTTCGCTGATAGTTCACAAATAGAAGCTGTGTTAGCACAAATGAAGCTAGAAAATAAAAATCCTAATTCGCCTGTTGCTAACATTATTAATACAGAAAAACTAGGCTTGCTTGGTCACTCTTTAGGAGGTGCTGTAGGACTATCTGCTATTGCAAATCTATGCTTACCTTTTTTATGTCAAGGTTCTTTTAGTCGTCCTAAAGAACTCTTAGCAGGAGCATTTTTTGGTGCAAATCTTCGCAACCAAACTACTCAAAAATTTATCCCTATCAATAATTCCAACATTAAAGTAGCTCTATTACAGGGAACCATTGACAGTATAGCTCTTCCTTTTAGAGCGCAGGCAACTTACGAACAAATTCAAAACCCTCCTAAAACATTAATTAGCATTTTGGGTGCAAATCACTATGGCATCACAAATACTAACAACCCTGTGGGTGCAAGAGCAGAAAAAAAGTTGCCCAAGCTCAAGCAAAATACATCAATAGAAACTATTGCTCGTTGGAGTGGATTGTTCTTGCGTGCTACTATTTTAAATGACAAAGTTGCTTTGAATTATATATATTCTACAGGTGATAGTTTAGATGCAAATGTCACTGCGATTAGCCAAAGCAAAAAGTATACTAAATAATTTTCTCCTGCCAATCACTGTTCACCCTTAGTTAGGTAATATTCATGCGAGTAGAATGTGTTATTGGTCTTGAGTACTGCAACATTAGACTTATTGTAAAAATCTGAATTAAAAAACCACAGATGAACACCGATAAACACAGATATTTATCTGTGTGCATCTGTGTTTATCTGTGGTTCGATATTCAAAAATTTTATTTATGCAAGAAGTCTATTGATAATTCAAGGTGCGTTATCCTTCGGCATAACACACCCTACTGGACTGACACGACTAAAATCGTGCATTATTAAAAATCCATTTTATCGGTGTTCAAACCGAAGTTCAGATCGGCGGAAACCGCCGCTCCGACTTCTCTCTGTGTTCATCGGTGGTTTATTTTATTCTCGCTAATGTACTAATTTAGGTGTGTCACACCCCTACGTTAAGTTTAGATTTATTCATATATATTAAATTTTTCTTACTTCCTTACTTAAACCACGAGTGCTGATACTATACTCTTGGCTTCTAGCACAGATGCAACTTTTAAAATTAACGCTTCATTATAGGGTGCTGCGATTATTTGCACGCCTAAAGGTAAAGCATTTGAACGTTGAATTGGCACTGATAATACAGGTAAACCGATGAAAGATAATGGTTGAGTAAATAATCCTAGATGAGGACGAACTAGTATTTCTTGTCCATCTACAATCATAGTTTGTTGACCAATTAATGGGGCGGTAATTGGTGTAGTGGGAGCAAGAATTATATCCACATTTTGAAATATTTCGCGGATGCGATCGCGATACCATCTTCTAAACCTTTGAGCTTGCAAATACCACTGACTCGGTATTAACGCCCCAGCCAAAAAGCGATCGCGTGTTGCATAATCAAAATCTTGGGGACGCGATCGCAATTTCTCAAAATGCAGATTAGCCCCTTCACTGGCAGTAATAATAAATGCTGCTGCCCTAGCGCGATGTGCTTCTGGTATCGTAACGTACTCATTCACATCCAAAGCACGAGCAACTCGTTCTACTGCTGCTAAAGCTTCCGGTTCCGCACCCTTGACAAAATAATCGCCAGCAATCGCAATTCTGATCCCAGAGATATCTCGATTGAGTTGTGGTAAACATAATTCAGGAGAACGTTTTGTACAAACCGGATCGCGATCGTCTTCTCCTTGCAGTAGATCAAACGTTGTCGCAATATCCCGTACCGAACGCCCAAAAGGGCCAACATGGTCAAAACTGCTAGAAAATAAAGCTACCCCAGCACGAGATAACCTTCCATAAGTGGGTTTTAAACCAAAAATCCCACAAAAAGCAGCCGGAACGCGAATCGAACCATTAGTATCAGAACCCAGCGTTAACGGAACTAAACCAGCCGCCACCGCCGCCGCCGAACCACCAGATGAACCACCAGCCACGCGCTGTAAATCATGGGGGTTGTGAGTAGCGCCGTAATGGGCATTTTCCGTCACAAACCCATAGGCGTACTCATCCATATTTAACGCACCAACCAAAACAGCACCAGCCTGCTTCAACTTGGCGACTGCTGTTGCATCTTGGGTAGCTGGGGGATTTTCGGCATTAATTTTCGCACCCGCTAGAGTGGTTAAACCAGCGATATCGTAGAGGTTTTTCGCTGCAAAAGGCACACCAGCCAACGCCCCAGGATTATTACCTTGAGCAATTTCGCTGTCAATTCTGGCTGCATCTGCTAAAGCCGTTTCCGCAATCACCGCCGTAAAACAATTCAGTTCACGATCCCGTGCAGCAATTTTGGCTAACGCAGCCTGAGTCACTTCCACCGCGCTAAGTTTACCTGCACGCACAGCCGCAGCTATTGATACAGCATCATTCATGGTTCAAACACAGGTGCAACTTCAATCTCCTCTGATATGGGGAATTCATTTACCAAGAGAGCGATCGCTTTAATTCTCTCAAAGTTTGCTACCACCCCATCACGATACTCATCCCTAAGCTGCAAATCCACCAACAACGCCATCTGATCCACATACCCACCCACATCAAACCCTTGACTCTCCATCTTTCTTCCTTTGCGTTCTTCGCGTCTTCGCGGTTCGTCAATCTAAATCTACAACTTCTTGCGGCAATTCAAACAAACCATCTTCCCCAGATTCAAAAGCGATCGCTTGAAATACAGCATCAATATTTAACTCACCATAAATATGAGGAAATAACTCACCTATTTCCGCCTCTTCATAACGAACTTCAGCTTTAACTTTATCAGCATTAATAAATAGCAATATTAATTCCTTCTGGTTAGGGTAAAACCTATTTGCAACCTTGACTATTTGGCTAGCTTCCGAACAATGGATAAAACCCTCAGTATCTAGTGAATCAGCGCGATAACTACCGAGTATTTTTGCTTGTTCCCATTTTTTCGCTTGCGTCATATGGAGGATAGTTTTCATGTTGCTCGCACATTTTCTGAATTTCATCTAGAGCTTAATAAGCCTAAATGGGTTCATATGGATAAAATTCAATAACTAAGTTATTTCGTTCATTAATATTAGGATATATGAAGATCTGAATTTCTAATTTTCCTTTTTGCCACCCTCTACCATCAGCTTTAAGAACTTGACAATCTTTAACAGCATTTAGTTTAACTTCACTGAAGGGAATGGACTCATCACCAGCAGAGATGTTAGCAAATAAACTACCAACTGAATCATTAGTAAGCTGAGTTTTATATGTGCGAATTTCCTGACGCCATTTCTTAATAAATTGTTGTATAAGTAATTCTCTTAATCTACTTATTTTATAAGTATCTTTTTCAAATAAAACTACATCATCTACACAATCTAATAAAATACATTTATTTTTCATGTCACTATTGATACGAGAATTAAAAGTAGCAATCTACAGTTACGACTAAATTATATTGTAATTTTCTTGACAACAGTTTAGTAAAAATACTGTAATAAAAACAACAAATACAAACCTAAGCATCTGTTAAGCGATCCCCTTACACAATTTTCTTTTAAATATCACGCACAGACGGTGATTCTTTGCGCCTTGGCGTGAGAAATCATCCTACAAATTACACGGAACACAAACATCTGGCGCACATAAACCCTCTAGCTTCAACGTTGTCACTTCAAACGAATTTAAATCAACACAACGAATTACGTGATTATTAGTATCAGCAATATATAAATTTGAACCCATAATACTCAATCCTGAAGGTTCAAAAAATCTACTATTTTTTCCTTCACCATCTTGCAAACCCATCACGCCATCGCCCAAAATTGTTTGACAATTACCTGTGCTGGGACTAACTAACTTAATTTTGTGGTTGTAAGTGTCTGCTACCCATAAATAATTCTGAGAATACTCCACCCCTAAGCAATGCTGTAAACGGACATTTTCGCCTTGCCCATCTACATCGCCAAAGCCAAATAAATCACCACTACCGCACACAGTTCTCACTAAACGTGGTTCCACTATTCCCACACCACGAATTGAACTTACTTCACTGTCAGCAATATATAATTCTTCGCCATTACTACTAATACCACTAGGTTGAGCAAAAGCAGATTCATTTAAGGAACCATCAATACAAGCTTCTGCGCCCATACCAGCATAAGTTTTGATAACCCCAGTTTCTAAATCCATTTCCCAAATTTGATGGCTTCCCGCCATCGCAATAAACAAGGTATTTCCTACTTTCACCAAATCCCAAGGAGAATTTAGCGCTGTGTCTAAACCAGCGCCACCATGAGGACGAATATTACGACTTTGTTCACCAGTTCCCGCGGTAGTTTCTACAACCTGACGCTGCAAATCAACTCGCCGCAAAGCATAATTTTCTGTATCAGTAACATAGAGAATTTGATTATCTGCATCAAATGCCATTCCTTGAGGTGCAGAAAACTGTGCTTCACTAAAATTACCGTCAGTTAAACCAGATTTCCCTGTGCCAATTACGTGGAGAATTTCCCCTTCAAAACTACTCATCACTAAACGATGATGACCAGAGTCAGCAATAAATAAACCTGCTGATGTTGCTAGAACTTTGCCAGGAAAAGCCAGGGGTGTAATTAAGGGTTGGCGCTGTTTTTCTAAATTCAGGCTGAATTCTTGAAAATTAATTGTGCCTTTTTCGCGATGTTCTTGAATTAGTTTTTCAATTAGTTGGTCTAAAGCATGAAGATGACCTTCACCAGCAACATAGCCAATTACATAACTTTCTGGATCAATAATCATTAAAGTAGGCCAAGCACGTACAGCATACTCTTGCCAAACCCGAAAACCAGTATCTACTACAACAGGATGTTCGATGTCATAGCGCAAGATAGCTTGACGAATATTTTCAGTTTCTTTTTCGTTGTCAAATTTAGCAGAGTGGACACCGATAACTGTCAGGCTATCTTGATATTTTTGTTCTAAATATTTCAAGTCTGGTAGGATGTGTAAACAGTTAATACAACAGTATGTCCAAAAGTCTAATATTATAACTCTGCCCTTGAGTTGTTTAATAGATAATGGTTTATCGGTGTTAAACCAAGGGGAGTTTTGCGGTAGTTCTGGCGCTCTAACACGGGGAATCATAAATTATTTTAAGAGATATTTTTTAATTTACTCCATAATTCAAGTGCAGGAATGTGACAAATCCCAGCAAATTGGGCATCTGCTGTTTCTATCACAATCCACTCACCACTTTTTAATTGCCCAATATCAATTGCCACATAAGGAACTCTAAGACATTCAGAGGCTAGAAGTGCCAAGTTTAAAACTTGTTTTTCTTCTTGTTGCGATAACTTGCTCAAATCATCTTTCCCATCCCAATAATATCCATACTTGAGAATTTGATGATTATAAATAAAGCATCTAAATTCTCTTCCCATAGGAAAGCTATTAGGAGCTAGACGTTGATGTCGCAGCTTCACTAACTTTCTGACAATTACTCTACCCCGTGAACCATATTTGAGCTTTAATAACCATTCTGTTAACTTAACTAATTCTTCTTGATTATTGGCTACACAAGACTCCCATCCTTGTTGCTTTCTTGATTGAACTGCGCCTTTAATAAATACAGGAAATCCTAATAATTCACCTGCTTTGATACATTCCTGCGTCGATGTAATCACTACGCTATCAGGCGTTAATCCTTGTAAATGCGGGTAAAACAAGTCAAATTCTAGTGCTGTCTGGTGTTCTAAAGGAGTATTAAGTAATTCTATACCTTTAGCTAAAGCGGCTTGATATATAGCTTTATACCGTTCCAATTCAGGAATATATCCTATCCAAATGCCAGTGGTTTGTTTTGTATATATGGGAATATGCCATAGAGCATTTTCTGCTGTACCACAGCGTTGAAAATCTCTCGGTATATGGTAGACTTTAAAGCCTAATATTTGAGCAGCTTCCGTCATTAATTTATTTTCACTAGCGCTGGCTGATGCTTCTATTTGTTCGGTAGATTCGCTTAAAACAATCATTTATTTACAGCGCTTTTCATTTGAATAGAATTCATGCTTTGAACGCAAAATTCACGGAAGGGCACAGCATTGCTGTGCCCCTACCTTATCCCTTGACACACAAGACTTGCTTAAGTGTTGCTACAACTTCGACCAAATCTGATTGATTTTCCATTACTTGGTCTATTGGCTTGTAAGCACCAGGAATTTCATCTAATACACCTTCATCCTTACGGCATTCTACGCCCTTTGTTTGCTCAATTAAATCATCAAGTGTGTAGACATTTTTTGCCTTATTTCTAGACAGTAATCTGCCTGCACCATGACTGCATGAACAGAAGCTGTGAGCGTTACCTTTGCCTTTGACAATGAAAGATTTTGCTCCCATCGAACCAGGAATTATGCCATAGTCTTCAGCTTGGGCACGAACTGCGCCTTTACGAGTCACATACACATCTTCGCCAAAATGTACTTCTTTTTCGGCGTAATTGTGATGACAATTCACTTGTAATAAGGGTTTAGTAGCTTTTCCACCTGCTAGATGTTTTTCGATGATGCGCTTAAATCTTGCCATCATCACATCGCGGTTGAAACTTGCGTAATCTTGTGCCCACTGCAAATCGTTCCAGTATGCCTGAAATTCTGGTGTACCAGCTACAAAATGAGCCAAATCTGGATCGGGTAAATTATTACCTGCCATCTTTGCTAATTCTTTGGCTGTATTAATATGGCACTGAGCTAAATTATTGCCGATGTTGCGCGAACCAGAATGCAGCATCAACCAAACTTGGTTCTCTGTATCAAGGCAAACTTCAATAAAATGGTTTCCTCCACCGAGAGAACCCATCTGTTTCATGGCTTTACTTTGTAGATTTTGCACACCGCGATGCAAGTCTTTAAAATCACTCCAGCGTTGCCAATTAGTAACAGATTTTTCAACCTCTTTATTTTCGTTGAATCCAGTAGGAATTGCTGCTTCAATATCCAAGCGAATTTTCTTCAGCTTGCCTTCTAGTTGTTCAGCAGTAAATGGCATTTTAATCGCACACATACCGCAGCCCACATCTACACCAACAGCAGCAGGTATAATTGCTTCTTTTGTTGCTAGTACAGAACCTACTAAGGCACCTTTACCTAAATGGACATCTGGCATCAATGCTACGTGTTTAAACACAAATGGCAGTGATGCTACATTCTTGGCCATTTTGGTTTCTTCTGGTCCCAAAGCATGATTAGCCCAAGATAAAACTGGTGCTGGTGTAGGAATTTCTAACTTTTCGTAGGGCATAATTTTCTTTATATAAGATTGTTCCAGTGTAATTTGAAATTAGATGCAGCTTTAAGCATATACATCAGGTTTAATTGTATTAATTTACATCTTGCTTGATATAAAATTTGTTTCTTCACAGTTAATCAGACTGAAGAAGTATTCCAAGCTTTGAGAGTTTGTATTATTAATGTAGTATATGTAATTATCTGCGTCAACCAATCAGCAATCAGTAATCGCGTTAGCGTTCGCGTAGCGTCTCTGAAAGAGAAGGCATCGCTCCCCAAACAAAAGCAGAGTGCTGAGAAATATATTAAAATTTGTAAAGAATATCACTGTGGTTGAAATAGTCCAATCCTATGGCGGTTCCTCAAAATCCATTCTGGGAACGTTTTTTATCCCCTGTAGTCCGGTTTTTGATTGATGAAGAGGGGTTAGAACGTTATGCTCAAAGTATTGACTGGGAGAAACAGAGCGATCGCTTTCAACGAGCTGATGTTGCAATTCCCTATTACTACAGTAGCTACAAATTTCGTGGAATTGAGGGCGGCTATCTTAACCCTCAGGTAGTAGTTTCCTACGATCCAATTATCCAATACCTGCTGCCTCCTAACGAAACCCTTGTACGTCAGGCTTTGATTGATGCGATTAAAGTCCAACCCCGGCGCATACTTGACTTGGGTTGCGGCACAGGTTCTACTACGTTGATGTTAAAACAGGCTTTCCCGCAAGCGGAAGTTATAGGATTAGATTTATCCGCTTATATGTTGGTAATGGCAGAACATAAAGCCACAAGTGCTGGATTAGAGATACTTTGGCGACATGGTAATGCCGAGAAAATAGCCTTTCCTGATGCTGCTTTTGATTTAGTAACAGCTTCTTTATTATTCCGCGAAATCCCAACTGCCGTATCACAGGCGATTATACAGGAAAGCTTTCGATTACTCGTAGCAGGTGGGCAAGTATTAATTTTAGATAGTAATCAAAAGGCCCTACGTCAGCTAGAATGGCTCAATGATGTTATTGAGGAGCCATATCTTCGCGAGTATGCCGCTCTCAATCTCAATGAAAGTATGGGTAAAGCAGGATTTTCAACCTTGCCAATCCAGGATGTTTGGTGGATGCATCAGGTAACTAGTGGCGTAAAACCTATTTCCAAAGAAGATGTAACTACCTACAAAAAAGTTCGGCAGTACGTATCTAATTCAACAGATAGCAGTGATTTGGAGGATCTAGGGTCCCCAGTTTTTGGCATAAGAGCATGAGTTTAAAGGCAGTTTTATTTGATTTTAATGGTGTCATCATTAACGATGAGCAAATCCACCTGCAACTGATAGATGAGATTCTCATTCAGGAAAATCTCCAACCCCAACGAGTCAATGAACGTCAAGCTTCTTTAGGACGCAGCGATCGCGCTTGTTTTCAACAACTATTGCAAAATCGCGGTCGTGTCGTCAGCGAAGAGTATTTAACTCAGTTGTTGAACCGGAAGGCGCAGGGATATGCCTTGGAAATAGAGAAAATTGAAAAGCTGCCTTTATATTCAGGTTTAGACGACTTAATCTTTCAGGTGCGTTCGCGTAATCTGAAACTAGGGCTAGTTAGTGGTGCAATTTACAAAGAAATAGAACTGGTACTCAATCGCGCTCAACTAGCCGAACATTTTTCAGTGATCGTAGCTGGTGATGATATCACTACCAGCAAACCAGAACCTGATGGTTATCTATTGGCTGTAGAACGGCTAAACCAAAAATATCCTGACTTAAACCTGCAACCACAAGAGTGTTTGGCAATTGAAGATACCCCAGCTGGTATCCAAGCAGCCAAACGAGCGCAAATGCAAGTAGTGGGTGTAGCAAATACTTACCCTTTCCATATGCTTCAGCGCTGCTGTAATTGGACTGTGGATTATTTGACTGATTTGGAACTGGAACGAGTACAGGAAGTTTATTCCCAAAAAGAGTTACAAGTAACGGCGGGCGAATGTTAAAATGGAAAATGGTGAATATTAAAGATTGAAGAGTCAACTCAAATAAGAGTGTCCGAAATCTTTAGATATGGGGAATTAGCTCAGTTGGTAGAGCGCTGCGATCGCACCGCAGAGGTCAGGGATTCGAGTTCCCTATTCTCCATTTGGAGATTAAATTATTATTGCCAGCTTTAAAGAATTATTATGAACAATAATGGGCTACTTTTTGCCAATTATTATGAACTCTAATTTAGAATTTTACAGCCTACTTCGACTCTTAAATCACAAATTATCAAGCAGCTTTACAAAGCCCTGGGTGTATATCTGAAACTGTTGATTTACGGTCTAATTATAAAAATCTAGATGAAAATGGCAAGTAAGAATTCAGCACCCAGGAGTCAGAAGTCAGAATTTAGCGGTAATCTAGTAGATTAGTAAATTGATTCATCAAATATTTCTCCTTATTCTTTAACCCTTTCGGCTTCAGAATTCTTACAATGGCAAACTATTACTTTAGGGAATGGAAAAAACTGAATGTTTAGCCTCACAACTGATAGCCGCAGGAATTGAACCAGAAACTTGAGTAACTAGCTACCAGATCACTAAAGTCTCTACAATTCCTTTGTTAGCTAAAAAAGTTTTGCTCGACCTATGACGAATCAAGCTCCAATACCTGTTATTGTCAACGGTGCTGCTGGCAAAATGGGCCGCGAGGTAGTGAAAGCTGTAGCACAAGCACCTGACTTAAACCTAGTGGGTGCAATTGACAGTAGTCCCGAACATCAAGATAAAGATGCTGGAGAGTTGGCGGGTTTAAGCGAACCCCTAGAAGTGCCAATTACCAATCAATTAGAACCAATGTTGGGATACGTGGCTGGTGACAGACAAAGCCCGCCAGGGGTGATGGTAGACTTTACCCATCCCGATTCAGTTTATGACAATATTCGCAGTGCGATCGCTTACGGTATTCGTCCGGTGGTTGGCACTACTGGCTTAAGTCCAGAACAAATTCAAGATTTGACAGACTTTGCGGACAAAGCTAGTACTGGTTGTCTAATTATTCCTAACTTCTCCATTGGTATGGTACTGCTACAACAAGCAGCGATCGCCGCATCCCAATATTTTGATCACGTAGAAATTATCGAACTGCATCATAATCAAAAAGCCGATGCGCCTAGTGGGACAGCGATTCAAACCGCACAATTACTAGCAGAGCTTGGTAAAACTTTTAACCCTGCTCTAGTAGAAGAGACAGAAAAATTGACTGGAGCTAGAGGCAGTTTAGCAGAAGAAGGCATTCGGATTCATAGCGTGCGATTGCCGGGATTGGTTGCCCATCAGGAAGTGATTTTTGGCGCACCAGGTCAAATTTATACTTTACGGCATGATACGAGCGATCGTGCTTGTTATATGCCAGGAGTATTACTAGCAATTCGCAAAGTCTTACAGCTAAAGTCATTAGTATATGGATTAGAAAAGATACTATAAACTTCAAAGGTATTGGACATTGGTCAATGGTCATTTGTCCTCTCTTACAAAGTTCTGATCGGAGGACGCCTCCGCTCAACGCCAGTTCGTTCAAGTCGGGAAACCCGCCCACACGACTGGCTCGACTTTGCGCTTTGTCCTTTGTCCCACTTGTCCCCCTACTCCCTGCCCCCTGCCCCGCGCCCGCGCCTCTTCCCCAGCCTCTCTAAACACTCACTACTCAGCACTCATGCTCGTCCCACTGACTCGACAGAAATTTGAACAAGTAATGCCATTGATTGCCAGTGGTCCCCAGTACAAGCATTACTGGGGAAAGTTTTCTAACTTCATACAGCGGCTATTAATTTCTGTAGTTGCTGTAGTTGTGGTTCTGCTTGTCAAAGTTTTTTTTAGAATTGACTTTGATCTAATAGTCTTTATCCTGGGGATAGTCGGCGCGTTTTTCTGGCTGTGGTATCCAGTATTTCAAGCCAGTGTGCGGAATGCAAAATGCCGCCGTTACAAATACAGCGGCTTTTTCCGAGGCCGAATAATCGATTGGTGGATCACAGACCAGTTAATTGGCAAACAGGAAACTGTTAATAGCAAAGGAGAGTTGGTAATTGTAGAAAATCGAGAAAAGCGGATTAACTTAGAAGTCGGCGATGACACAGGATTTAGCATTGAGTTTGAAGCTCCACTAAAGCCTGCTTATAAAGTCATTACTCGGGGACTAATAGCCGAAATGGTGGTGATGTCAAATCGCCGAGATTTGGGCAGAATAGAAGAATTCAGCGATATCTACATTCCCAGCCGTGACTTGTGGGTAAGCGACTATCCTTATGTGCGACAAGATTTCTTTGGTGAAGTCAGCCGTCGCTTACGTGAAGATTCAGAAGATAGGCCGCGTCGGCGTCGTCGTCAACAGGAAGAGAGGGAAGAAGACGATGAGCGATATTAATTCTTCACTGTGTTGTTGCTCTGCTTCAATTTCACCTATTCTGATCTTGCCCGTAGGCTTGCCAAGCCAAGTCTACCAATCCATTAACGATCGCAGCCGCTACAACTGCATTGCCTTTTCGGCTGTCAATTATAATGTTTGGCACCAAAGATTCTTGCAAGCGTTCTTTAGCAATATCGACATCCACAAAACCAACTGGGGTAGCAATTACCAAAGCAGGTCGAATTTCTTCTGCTTCAATTAAATCAACTATTGCTGTCAGTGCCGTTTGCGCCTGACCGACAATAAAAATGCCTTCTCGATAACGCTGCGCTAGAGTTTCTATTCCCCAAGCTGCACGGGTTTTTTCTTTTTGAGGACGTGTCGGGGTTTCAAAGCTGCAATATACCGCATTGGCAAAAGTGTTTTGAATATCGTAGCTAATGCCTACTTGCACCAAGGGCACATCTACCACGATAGTGCTACGCGCCGCCAAGGCTGCTGCTCCAGCTTGCAAGGCGTGCTCAGAAAAGCGAATTAAAGACTTATACTCAAAGTCGGCTGTGGCGTAAATTACCCGCCGGACAATTTCATATTCTGCTGGTGAAAATACATGATCGCCAATTTCACTATCAATGATTGCTAAACTTTGAGCATCAGTTACGTGCCATTCCATTACCATTCAGCTCTAAGATCTCAGCTTTCAGCTTATCAGCTTCAGACCTTCCCTAAAACTGAGTGCTGAGTAATAGGTAAAAATTAAGTTAATCAGCAACAGCCTTTGGGTGAAGATCGTTCCGACGCTCCTTCCTTCTCCCAAGGGGAGACGCTACGCAAATGTCGCTAACGCTAACGCCAGTTCCCTAGGTTGGGAAACCCGCTTACCTTAGGGAACGGCTGCGCCGAATAGGACTGGAATCACCAGTTGCTTTTTAGTCGGGAAGCCTCCGTTCAGGCTTCTCTTCGCAAAGTGCAGGCTCTGAATCACTCATAGCTCAGCATTGGAAGAAGACCGAGTGAAAATAGGCGAAAGATAAGCCACCAAAGCGCCAATCAGAAAACCAGCGATATTACGAAATAGAGGTAGCCAATCAGTTGTTCTTGTAACTACCGGGCCAATACCGAAGGCAATAAACAAGATACCCCATAAAGGAGAGAAAATTAAGGCCCATTGCCAAGCAAAAATTTGTCCTTCGCGCTGGGGTTGAGATGCAAATCCACAAACTACTCCACCGATAACTGAGGTAATCAGAGTGAGAATCCACTGTTCGCGTGGCAAGCCGGGAACCACTTTACAACCACCTTGAAGTAAACAACCCTTAACTGAATCTAAGGCTTGTAGAATAGCTTGGTCTTCACCTTGTTCTCGGACAAAATACAAATTGCCAAAGCGTGTTTGTAGTTCAATCCAGAAAGTTCGGGGTAAAAACTCGTAAACCGCGTCGCCAACACTAAAGCTGAGGATGTTACCACCACGTGAATCGGCAACTAGCAGAATACTTTTATCATCTAAACCCCAAAAATTGATGACTGCGCGACCAGGAGTGCGATCGTATTGGGTCAATACTCGCAGTTTCCAACCGGTTTCAGCTTGAAATTGCTCTAAATCATGAACAAGCTTTTCTTCTTGGACATCGGTGAGCGATTTGGCTAAGTCTACAACTGGAGTAGGAGTATTGGGTAGTAACTCAGGATTGTCATAAGCCAGTGCTGGTGGAGAATGCATCACCCAAATTGACCCAGCCAAGAAAAATACTGCAATAGATACCAGAATTCGTCGCCAAAAACAAGATTGCATGGACGTTTTTATACAAATATCAACAGTAGAAGTGAACAAGTTGTTTTAAAAGGTACGGGAAAAGAGATACTTCTTTACACTTGTTTACTTTACTCTAATCTAGGGGAATTAATCTATAAGGATCTAAGCAAATAGTGAGTTATATTCTCTCAGATTTGGTATTTGTCATTTGGCATTGGGCATTGATGACTAGTTGTCTCCCTAGTCCCTTTCAAGACAAGTCTTGATCGTCGAAACTCGTTTCCCAACCAGGAGCTTCACTATAACCGTCATTAGTACGGTAGACTTCTGATTTATTGCGGCGATTTTCTTGCCTGAGCGCTTCTCGTTCACGTAAATTGAGAGATGTTTTTTCAGTGCTTGGCAGACGATCAAGCGATCGCCTGGGAGGTTTTTGGCGCGTGAAGGTTTTCCAAGCAGTTTTAACACCCACAAAGATGCTGCGTGTGCCTACTTGAAGGTTCTGAGCCTGTTTTTTTGCACTATCCAAGCTTTGATCGACTTGTTTAACTACTTGACCGGCACTTTTAACACCTTCACTGACATCATCGGTTAAATCAGTAATTTCTAAACCAGTGGTTCGGATAGCATTAAGAGTAGGCGGTAACTCTCGTGAGAGAGTATCAAATAACTTTTCTGCACTGCGAGCCGCACGCGCTAATTCCTGCAAAGCCGGTATAGCCGCCACTAAAACAGCAGTCAGACTAGCGGCGACTAAGAGTATGGAAAATCCCAGCCAAAATAGCGGATCGATCACGGTTATGCTATCTATGAACGTTCTAGATTCTGGGCAAGAGAATCTGAGTCTTCTTCGGTTTGCGAATCGGCGCTGCGGTTTTCTACAACGTTTTGCCGCTTTAAGACTTGGCTTTCTCTTTGAGTAGCAACAATACCAGCTGCGATCGCTTCTCTGAGTCTGTCTAAAGTTTCATCCCAGTTGCGTAGTGCGTTAGCAGAGAGACGATCCGCTTGGATTTGTACACTTGTTGATAAATCTTCTGCCAATTCTGGTAGGGCATCGGCAGATTTTTTTAAGAGTTTACGCGTTTCGCGCCCTGTGCGTGGAGCGACGAGCAAACCTGTCAAGGCTCCGATGGTTGCCCCTAGCATCAAACCGCCAATAAATACTCCAGAACGGTTGTTAGACATTTTTATATTGTTTCTCTCCTTACACCCATTTTAGGTGGGTTTTCTCCCGTTGCAAAACTCAAGCAATTTTAATTATTTAAACCTATAGTGACTATGATCTGCGGTAGAAATGTTGCTTTGACGGTCATTTTGCTACTGTCTTCTTGCCAAATGTAGAGCCTAAGCTCTGAAAAGAGCGCCGCCAGACTTGTCTTCCTAAAAACAATAGACTGATAATTTGCCGTACTTGTTGAATTTGCACCTCTAGGCTTTGGTTTCTCTGCCGCAGGTTAGAAATTTTCTGCTGGGCAGTATAGATATTTTCGGGTGCTGCATACAGTACTGCATGGCTATAACGTTCATAAGTAGCTAATCTATCTGCTACTATCCGTATTTGTTGCTTCAGCTTCCACATTCGCCAAGCCACATAGAGTAGCAGGAGCGAAATTAGGATATTAAGTATAACAACTAAGGTTACCATTTTTACCTTAAATATAGATAATATGGCAGTACCCAGGCTGCTGGATCATTGTGGGCAGATAGCAAGAGTAGATTGCTATAACTCCGTCCTATTAGAACCAGATGTGCGCCTAGGCACACCTCAAACAGGGTTTTGTCACGGTCATTATGCAACCTGCGACTAAAAATTTACTCTACCTCTTCCAGAGTTCAACCTTGGCGCATCTGTGCCAATTGATTTTCATCGCTAAATTGTAGACTCTGTAATCCACAGACTACAATGTTAGACCTTGGATCATCAGAATTGTTTGGGTCGGAAGACGCCAGGATCATGAAACCACTCAAAGGGATGCTAGTAACTTCCTTTTACAAAAATTAAGTGTATTTAGTTTTATTTAAGTAACTAAACATAATCGCACAATGTCATTTGGCTTGCAATTACTATCAATATTTATGTCCATCTAAATTATGAATTAGATGATTTTTCCTGCTTCATTTTTTTGATTACTTCTATGTAAATATTAATCTCGCTAACTTCTAAATCATGCTCAACTCTGGTTACTCTCCATTTCTCCTTTTTTAAGTAAACTTCCTCTCCTATTCTGGGAATAAATTGGAGATCGTAGAACTTTCTGATAAAATCTTTTTGATTTTCTTCCCATAAGATTACTTTGACTACTTCTTTACTCATTGGTTATCCCTTTTTGTAACTAAATGATACTCAGTAGTTTGATGACATGCATAGAGCAAGTTTATCTTACTAATTCCATGCAATAACGTAGTGAAAACCACATTCTTTAAATTGATATTTTTGTGCTGTTTTAGTATGTCCGATAAAGTGACAGCGCAATACATAACCTTGGTGAGTAAACTGTTACAAATCAAGTTTGCACATTTGGGATGCTCTAGTTAAATGTGCGTTAGATTATTACTCTTATGATTTAGTTAAAACATTTTGTAAGGATGTCTTTGCTTAATATAATATTTGTTCAGTTTGCGCATTTTAATTGATCGGGGAATGGGCGATCGCATCTGGATCTAAATTTTTGAGAGTAATCGCTCATCTTTAAACATGAACTTTCCCATCAGGCATAATTGCCCCCTGGAATTCTACATCCGTGAGAATAGCTCCTGTTAAGTCTGCTCCTTTGAGATTGGCATAGCTTAAATCTGCTCCTTCCAAACTGGCTCCGCTGAGATCTGTCGCCATATCTTCCCACTCGATTCTCTGACTAAGATTTGCCCGGCACAACTTTGCTTTATCTAAGTTTGCATGATGTAGTGAAGCGGCTCTGAGGTCTGCGTAGCTTAAGTCTGCGCCAGTTAAAACAGCATATCCCAAGTCTGTACGCTGGTCGGAACTGGGGCGTAAATCGGCTTGAAATAGCAGAGAACGCGAGAGTTTTGCACCGTTTAGATTAGCGCCACATAAACTAGCTTTGATTAAGTTGACTTCTTCCAAATTAGTATGATTTAGCTTCGCACCCGTCAAATCCGCTTCTCGGAGAATGGCACGATACAAATCGGCTTCACTCAAGTTTGTACCCCAGAGGATGGCTTCACTTAAATCTGCCTCTCGTAGACAAGCTTGGTTGAAGTTGCTTTTGCCTAAGCGTGTCTGACGTAAATCGCTATAACTAAAATCTATGCCGCTCAAACACGATTCTAAACAATTGGCAATGCATCGTCGTTCTATTGCTGATGAACCTGCGATCGCCTTTTCTGCAAAAGAATTACATAAAGCACGGCTAGGTTTTCCCACTGGACTGGGCACAGTCATAATATCTTCTGGACGGGCATGGAGATGAAATTCTTTATAACGGCGATCGCCATCACCTTGACTTATTCATTAAATCACTAAATAGCTTTTGAGTAATTTGACTCCCATACGGGCGGATCTGTATACCCAGAAACTGAAAAATTATATAGATTCAATTAATGATCGTCAGATATGGATTGTCGCAAAGGGCGGGGAAACCCCACCCCTACAGATTTTCAAAAAACTCCTGTATTACTGCGCAGAGCCTTCAGGCTTTCTGCCTGTTGGAGAATGCGATCGCTAATGCGATTGCAAGCTAACTCACAAAGTTCAAAAATCATCGGGTCGGAAATCTCGTAAAAAGCACTTGTACCTTTGGGCTGACGAGATAAAACCCCTGCCTGAGTTAACACTTTTAGATGCTTGGATAGATTGGCCTGTCCTAAGCCAGTCGCTTCCGCAATTTCCATCACATTCATCGGGCCTGACTTAAGACAGATCAAAATCTGTAGTCGGCTAACTTCTGATAGCACCTTGAAATACTCAGCAACCGCCGCGATAACTGCTGGTTCAGCCTGATATGGCTTGATTTTTAGCATAGGTAGATTTATTCGTCAGCAAAAAAATAGTTTATTAATAATTAAGTATATTGACATTTTCTCTTTACGCAGCTTCCTTTTGTGTAGAGATTTTCGTTTGGAGTCGGGTGAATAGGGAAGTGTTGCCTCTTTCAAAGTTGATTGATGCCAAAAATCAGTTAAAAATATAAAGGCAGCAGGCAGTAGGCAGAAAGGGTAGCATTTTCATCCTTTAGTTGTAGGAACGTGTCTCCTTAAGGAAGAGCTACGCTAACGCCCGTGGCGGTCTTGTTAGTATAGATTAACTTCATCTATAAATTATCTACTACTTGGTGTTGCTTTTAAAGTGGAAATGACTGATGAGTAATTAGTGACTTTTGTGTTGGGCGCGTGTTTCTGCTTGTTCAAGTACACTTAGGACTATACTCAAAGCTAAATTTCTTTGATTTGGTTCATTCCAATTTAAATCCAAAGCTGCTTTCAAGCTTGATGAGCCAAGCATTGATGCTTCCAGTTTAAATGCATAAGTGAACAACAACGAAAGTTTTTTTAGTGCAATTTCTTTGGCAACCTGCGCTACTAATTTCTCATTAACGTATTCCATTACTAGAGGTTGTTGAGTATAGCTACTGGATTTTTTCTCAATTAGCGATCGCCCATTTAACGCTTCTAATGCCTCTAACAAACGCGCCTTTGAAATAGTCGGTACAATATATTTTTGCAACTGATCAATTGTTGTCCATTCACGATTAATCGCTAATTGGTACATCACAGTTTGTTCTAAAGCAGATAAGCGATTGAATTGTTGCTCTAATAGGCGACGGATACCATTGAACACCATTGTGTCTTGTTTTAAAAAATCCTCGATACTCTTATCAAAGAGGTCTTGAATAGTAGTGGCAACAATTTTGAGGGCTAATAAATTGTTACTGTAGCGTTCACATAATGCTTGCTTTTTTTGTGGAGAACCGACTAAGCCCTTTGTTTGTAGCAAGGCAACGGCTGCTTCTTGTGAGCCTTTTAATTGCAAAGTACGTACTGCTAATTCTACGCCTTCAAAGGTAGCTATTTCAGCTGGTTTTTCGCGGCTAGTAAGCATCACACAACTTTTATGACTTGTTTCCCCTACTACGCGCAGCAGTTCGCCATATCCTTCATAGCCTGGGCTATACTGTCCAGCTTGCTCTGCATCTAAAATCGTTTCCAAGTTATCTAAAATTACAAGACATCGCGCACTACGCAAGTAATGAATCAATTGCCCTATGTCTGCTTTAATGCTTTGCTGATTTGATAAAAACAGTATTAAGTCAGTTAAAAGAGTTTCTAAAGGAGGAGCGTTAGCCAGGCTGCGCCAGATAATAAACTCAAACTCTGCTTGCAGAATTTGGGCTAGTTTCACGCTACAAGCACTCTTACCAATTCCACCCATACCTAACAGTGCAACTAATCGACATTTGTCTTGCAAAATCCACTGTGTAAGAGTAGCAAGTTCGTTTTGCCGTCCGTAAAACAACGAAACATCAACTGCTTCACCCCAGTCTTGGCGTGAGGAACTTAATAATTGTGTTTTGCAGTCTGCATCTGGGGTTAGAGGTATTAATTGAGACGCTTTTTCTTTGCTTTCCAGCAACAGCAATCTTCGCTCCAATGCTGTTTGAAAGTTGGTTTTGCTAACTTGTTCTCCCAAGGCTTCAGAAAGCATCTTCCACAGCTTTGGCCCAACATCACGCCTGACATAACTTTCAGAGTATCCAGAATCTTCTGCAATCTTTTCGTAGGTTAGCCTTTGAAGTGAACCCACAATAATTGCTGCTTCAACATCATTGAGATATCTGCCAAAACGCTCAAAGAGCGCAGCGTTTACTGTAGAGAGTTTTGGCTCAAAGTCCATCTTTTCATTTTTTATACCGACATGCTAATCATACCTGACATTTTCAGACATTTATAAAAGATTGAGTATAACTTAACTTCTAACAAGCCTAACAGTGGAGTGAAATATCCTAATTCAAACGCTTATAATTTTCAAACAATATTTAAATTTATATTTAGCCAAAAACCTGACTTTCTTAGCCTTTAAAAGCAGACATTTTATGTAATGACACAGATAAAATATCGAATTATCTTAAGAGCATAAATACAATATGTGCCAAAACAATGGATGAATTTGATAGTAAAGTCGCTCTAATTACAGGTGGCAATTCAGGTATTGGTCGAGCAGCAGCATTAGCTTTCGCTCACAAAGGAGCAAAAGTGGTGATCGCTAGCCGCAGAATTCAAGAGAGTGAAGAAACAGTTTCATTAATTCAAGACAAAGGTGGTACAGCTATATTTGTCCAAACTGATATAACTCAAGCCATCCAAGTTGAAAACTTAATTGCTCAAACAGTTAACCATTACGGTCGCATTGACTATGCATTTAATAATGCTGGTGTTGAAGAACCTGTTACTTCTAGCGTGGAACAATCTGAAGAGATTTGGGATTTAGTTATTGATACTAATCTGAAAGGAATTTGGTTATCTATGAAGTATCAAATTTCCCAAATGTTAAAACAAGGTGGAGGTTTAATCATCAACAATTCCTCTATTCTTGGACTAGTTGCCTTACCTAATGTTCCTATTTACACTGCTAGTAAACATGGTGTTATTGGTTTAACAAAATCATTAGCTTTAGAACACGCTAAAGACAATATTCGGATTAATTGCGTATGCCCTGGAGGCATAGAAACAGATTTGCTAGCTCGTAATCTAGATATTTTAGGTGAAGAAGGTAAGACCAAATTTATATCTTTACATCCTATGGGTCGTTTAGGTAAACCAGAAGAAATAGCTAGTAGCGTTATCTGGCTTTGTTCACAGGCAGCTAGTTTTATTACTGGACAATCGTTAGCTATTGATGGTGGCTTTACAGCGCAGTAGTTTTAATTATCTTGTTTTTACTTAGATTCAGGTATTAATCCAAAGTTTGGCGATTTTGTTACTCGTATAGCTAAAGCCTAGGAGCTGCGATTAATTGTCAGGTGCTAATTGCGATCGCAGTCGATATTGCCAATCAAAAGCACAAAGACCCAGGTAATGATTTTGCGTATTCATGTGAGTTTAGACGCGATTTAATCAAGTCGAAAACTTCAGCATTCTGAATGAGATTTTTGAAGCAAGGAGAAAAGCAATGACAACAGCAATCAGAAGACTCGATTACTCAACCCGCGACCAAAAAGGCAAGGTAGCTTTTTACTTATGTTTGTGGAAACGCAAAGGCATTTCCCTAGAACTGTTCAATAACTATTGGAAGAATGTGCATGGCCCTGTCTGTGCCCGTCTTCCAGGACAGTATCAATACTGGCAGTTTCACCTAGCTCAAAATGAAGCTGGCATTTGGCCGACAACTGTCGGCATAGATTACACCTGTACTGAAGAAGAACAATTTCCGGCAATTGCCGAGTTAACCTTTGAGTCAGAAGCTGAACGCGATATCTGGTTCAAATCTGCCGCCATTCTCATGGATGATGAACGCAACATCTTCAGCAAAGCAATTGGTTACATAACTAATTCTGGCAATTCCAAAACTTATATTGATAGCATCCCTACAGGAGATCCCAACGGAAAATTGGGTGTGGTTAAGTTCCACGTCATGATTAAAAAATCTCATGCTGTGAGTGTGGAAGCTTTTCGCAGATACATGACAGACATTTTTGCCCCTGCTGTGATCCAGAGCAATTCTGTCTTGAAGTTCCGACTGCATTTATTAGAGGAAGTAGAT
>NZ_MTAV01000133.1 GCF_002154695.1 Nostoc sp. T09 | reverse complement strand
CAGGTGGATTTGGTTTTTATAGCCGCGATTTCTAATCGCCTGGTATTTCTTCCAAAAGTGGATGCTCCCCATCAGCAATTCCGAATTGCTGAGATATACTCCCTATATTGAAATTAAGCCTGGTCAACCTACTAATCTTCACCTAAACATTAGCGATTTATATTTCGCTCACTCTCTATCTAAAGCATCATATTAAATCTCTGTGTAACCAGAACTTGCTTTCGCCTATAAGTATCTATTAGCCAACTAACATTGGTTCTGTTTGCTTGGTAGTTAATAGAGTTTTTGCCAAAAAATTTGTAATCGATCCATCACATCAATTTAATCATTCATTCAATCTAGAGGACGAGCAAATACACCAATATTGCCTGCCGTTAGCTAGAAGTGAGATAATTGTCTGCAATTTAAGATATCAAAGTAAAAAGGGAAATTATCAATAGCAATAATGAGTCTATTACTACTAGACTTAGACGGCACAATCCGAGAACCACTTAGCGGCAAACAATACTTCCAACATCCTCAAGACCAACAAATTATTGCGGGTGCTGATATTGCCGTGAGTGCTTATAAAGATGATTGGATCATTGTTGGTATTAGCAATCAAGGTGGAGTTGCCGCTGGGTACAAATCTATCCAAGAATGCATTAAGGAACAGCAGTACACGCTTGAGTTGTTCCCAGAATTAAGAGAAATCTACTTTTGCCCAGACTTTGAAGGCAAGAAGTGTTTCCGTGTCACCCGCCATAATGCCCATAACCACAGTAAAACTAATTGGTCTGGATACTATCGCAAACCCGGAGCCGGAATGTTACAGTTAGCGATGGTTCGGCACAAACACACTCCAGAGAATACACGCTATGTGGGCGATCGCCCCGAAGATGAGGCTGCTGCCCATCGTGCTGGCGTTCTGTTCCAATGGGCAGTAGATTGGCTTAAGCAACATCAGGCAACAATGAGTTCTTAAATTACAGATGTACAGCGATCGCTATAATCGTTGGCAAGCAACCAGGTATTTTTTAAACTAATTAATTAAAAATCAAAAGATTTGGCACTTAAACGTTGGTCTACCATGTATTCTCAATGTTCAATTGCTTTGGGAATATCGTCCGTTATTAAAGTAAATTTTTCGTAACAATGTTTGGATGAGGGGACATTTTACTCTATATAGTAGTCCTATTTCATTTGTAAAAAGCAAAGTAGATTTGTATATCCTTTTTTCCTGTTCTTTATTTTCTATCCCCTGACTCAACGAGTAATTTCACAACTCCTACACGGATGGCTATATATATTATCTCGGCGGATATTAAGCTGGAAATTTCTAGAAAAAACTTGAGTAAAACATTTATCAAATGCTACCGTCTACAGGTGAAATAGGATTTGAAGGGATTCTCAAAAATGAAGTCTAGACAAAAAGTGGCTTGTGGACAGCAATCATTGATCAGTTTCAGCTTAATATCGGCTTTGCTTGCGCCTTATTCTGCTATTATTGCCGCACCACCAAGAACACCAGATAGAACTGTAAATTGTGAAATTTTAGTTGTCGGGGGTGGACTCTCTGGTGTCGCCACAGCTTACGAGGGGTTGCTAGCGGGACGAACTGTATGTCTAACAGAAATTACCGATTGGCTAGGGGGACAAATTTCTGCTCAAGGAACATCTGCATTAGACGAAAGACCAACTCAGCGCGCGCTCAAATTCTATTCTCGCGGTTACTTGGAACTGCGCGACCGAATTCAACGCAAGTACGGTAAACTCAACCCTGGTAACTGCTGGGTAAGTGACTCTTGCTTTCTTCCCCGTGATGCTCACAACATTTTGGCTCAGATGCTCAAAGATGCCGAAAAAAAGGGCAAAGGCAAGTTGCAGTGGTTTGCAAACACGGTGATTAAGGATTTAGAAATTAGTAGTGATGGGAAAATAATTAATAGTGCGATCGCTATTCAACATCAACCAGCAAAAGGTGCGGTACCTCTTAATACTTATCCTTTATCACAAACCATTGAAGATGCCTATACCTACGGCAACTCATCACGGTTTAGTAAAACTATTATTCGCTTAGTACCTAAGCAATATCAAAAAACAGCTTCAAATTGGTATGTCGTAGATACTAGTGAAACCGGGGAAATAATTGCCCTTGCTGATGTTCCCTACCGATTAGGTATTGATGCCCGTTCCTACTTAGAGCCTTCTGCTTCTAGCCCCCAAAACGACCCTTATTGTCCTCAAGGTTTTACCTATACTTTTGCAATGGAGGCCACCAAAGAAGCACAACCCCAAACAATGCCTCCATATTATCCCCAATACGCCCCATATTTCAGTTATGAATTGCAACGCTTGGCAAACTTTGACTTAGTTTTTACCTACCGTCGCATTTGGAATCCAAGCAAGGGAAAACCAGCAAAATTCGGTGGCGTCAATTTTACTGCCGCCACACCTAGGGATATCTCCATGCAAAACTGGACTTGGGGTAACGACTACCGTCCCGGAACTGCTGCCGATAATCTAATTTACACTCGCCAACAGTTAGGAAGTACTGGACAGTTGCAGCCTGGTGGCTGGATGGGAGGACTAAGAACAGATACCTTGCGCAAAGCTGAGGAAAATGCGCTCTCCTATTACTACTGGCTAGCTGCTGGGACAACAGATTCTCAACTAGGAAATGGTGTAAAGCAGCCGCAACCAAACAACCGCTTGTTAACAGGCCTAGATTCCCCAATGGGGACAGTGTCTGGTCTGTCGAAATATCCTTATATGCGGGAAGCACGGAGGATTATTGGCCGCCCTAGTTGGGGACAACCTTCTGGCTTTAGCATCTGGGAAATTGATATTTCTCGCCGCAACTACAATGACGAATATTACCGCAAAACGCTGCCCGCAGATATGTATAGGCAGTTAAGAGCAGCGCTAGCAGGCTTGGAGGCAACATCGGTAATTTCGGGGCAAATTTCACCAGACAAAGCAATGCGACGGACTCGTTCTACAGTCTTCCCCGACGCTATAGGTATCGGTCACTACGCCATCGACTTCCATCCCTGCATGACGCAAAGCCCTCCAGAAAAACCTGGTAATACAGAACGTGCAGGTGAAAGACGGGGCGCTGGGCAAGCTTATCCCTTCCAAATTGCTCTTAGGACAATGATTCCCCAAAAAATTGACAATTTAATAGTAGGTGGTAAAAGTATTGCTACTAGTCATATTGCTGCTGCTGCCTATCGAGTACATTCCTTTGAATGGTCTGCGGGTGCGGCTGCGGGGACAGTTGCAGCTTTTGCCCTCAAAAATGCTGTAGCACCCTACCAACTTGTAGATGAGTTGCCCAAAGCAGAACCGCAATTAGAAGCACTCAAACGCCTTTTGGAACAAAATGGTAATCCTACTGCTTTTCCTGACACTTCAATTTTTAACCAAAACTGGGAAGATTGGAAGTAGAAATTAACAATAACTACGCATATATAACCCCTCTTTGCCCTAGTAAATATATAAACAAAGTCCGCTAAGGCGGACTTTAGAAAAGAGGGGTATTTAAGGAAATGCAAAATTCACATACAAGAAAATGTGGATTTATCATTATTTGTTTTGATCATTGTGCTGATTGGCTGGGGTTTCTACTTGCAAAGTATCCCCTTGTTTCTTAACTGAAAAATCAGGTTCACTCTTGCTAGTTTGCGCCAGACCAGCAGCCCCAGCAATTGCGGTTCCCGCAAGACCAAGACCAGCAGACCATTTTGCATCAGTAGTGTTGGGTGAAACTAAAACAGCAACACCAATTACAGCTCCAACACCAGCCATAAATAGGGGGGTGATAGCTCGAATTAAATCTGGGGTAAGAGATTTCATAGAAGTTCAATTATAGAGTTGATTTTTATCTAGAGTTAAATACGCGCTAGCCGATTCAAATTCCAGAATTTTCTCACTTTTTTATTAATTGATAGTAAGAGGAGGGTAATACAAATTCTTCCACAAAAGGTAATAGATGTTGGGGACACATGGGTAAGCGAGATTGCTTTCAGTATCATTTGCCCCATTACCCCAATGGGGTTTTTATTTTTGGTGCAGCATCTACAGAATAGGAAAATAAGGTAACTTGCCCAATCTTTCGCTAGGGAATTAATTCTCTGGCTAACTTTCGCCTGATGCTAACATTTGCAGCCATCTCTGAGCTTCTGCGTATAATTGAAACTTATTCTCGTCAGATCGAAACTCTGGAGTATGAACCATTCTTCTACCGTTTACCCATTTCGTGCCGTGATACTTGTGCAGTAATTCGTGAAATAACACAAACTCAGTAACAAACTCAGGTATATTGGCATTATCTAGAGTCAAACTCATCACCACACGATCTCTAGCTGGCTCATAGTGTGCGAACTTACGGTAAGTAGTAATTTTGCTCCATGCAAGACGAGGTTTAACAAGATGTCCAGCAAAATATTCGTGATTCAGTTTGTTGAATAAATCATCCAAATTATAAAATTTACCTTGTGGGTTTTCTGAGATGACTTCAGCAATTAAATCAAGCATCAGTACTACAGTGCTATATTCTTCGGAACTCGCAAACGAACGAATCAATCGTGTACTATCTTGACTTTTACCACAAAGAACAGATTTGACTAACGCTTGTAAAACTTCATCGGAAGCATTGATAAACCCTTCACTAATTGAAATATGGGCAAAGGTGCTAGATTTTTTACCTTTGTATAATCCTGCTATATTACTTAATTCAATCGTGAGTTTGACCGAAGTTTGTTGATGTTTATTGAGTATTTCTTGAGCAATTTGGCGTACTCGATAAGTGCTTGTTAAATGAAGTTGCAAGTTCTGCTCATCTGTTAAAAACTTCATCCAAGAATAGATTTGACGGGATGAACGAGTCAGGCTTGCTGGTGTAGCTTGTTGGTTAAAACATATTTTTTCAATTATTGTGACTGTTCTGGTTAAAGTTTGAGCTAGTTGTTGTATTTCAGCAGAGTTCTGATTTGAAGCCGAGGCTAAGTTAAAAATCTTCTCTAAAATAGTATTTTGTTGTGCTTTGATGTTTTTGATGCTGATACTTGCAACCTGTGTTTGGGTTGCTTGACTTGAAGCTATGGGCAAATTACCTAAGTCAATACCTTTAAGAAAATAATAAGCTTCGCGGGAGCGCCTTGGTAAATGGTGAGGGGTGGTTTTGGCTTCAGCACATAACCGCTCAATAGTTTCAACTGAACTTTGAATAAATTGTTTAAATTCAGCAACCTTCTGGGTTGATAACCCATTTCTCAAGTCGTCTTGTACTGTTTGAGCAGTTTTTAAAATTCCGCGAATTTTTATCATGCTATTTTGTATTTTTACAACTCCTATATATAGGTGAGATGTTAGTTATTCAAAGAATAAGATAAACCCAGAAAGCGAAAAACATTAAGTAATTATGCCAAGCATTATTTTTACCACAATTAAGCCTAGATTAACTGTACCGAAATCTCACCGTTTAGTAATTCTCGGGCGTCAGGCTATAGTCACAAGTTTTGCCAAAGACTTTATTGGATATACATGCTTGTAAGTAGGTAAACATAATTAATTACACAATATAATTGCGATAAACACACTCCAAAGAAGAACTTGAAGAGTAGTTTTGCCCAAAGGGCTTTATGCAGCGATCGCCTTTGGCGTTCACGTTTCCCGTAGCGCTTCTTACATCATAGCGAAATGTAGACGCTCCTCTCGCACTGTAAATATTGTTGTGCATCTACTTCAGAAAAGCCATAAGATATTAGGCGGATTTTTCTTACAAGCTATTTTAAAAACTCTATAATTAATTACTTATAAATATAAATTATTTACTATTTACTGTGCATGATCTGTTTGGCGATCGCGTTTACTTCCTGAGTCCAAGCATGTTCGGGGTAGCGCAAGCTGAAAATATCACTGCTACCTAAATGAAACATTTCTTCACAGACAGGTAATATACCCGCCACAGTTGTGCCATAAGCAGTTTGTAACTGTTGCCGCAAAGCTGGAAAATTTAACTTTGGTAGTGCTTTATTCACTACCAACATGATTTTAGGAACATCTAACTTCCGCGCTACATCAATGGCGACAGCAGTACCCTGATAATCTTGGTGGTCTGGACGGAGGATGACGACTAAGATATTGGAAATAATGATCGAAAGCAAAGTTTCTTCGTTAATGCCAGGATGAGTGTCAATAAATAGATAATCCAATTTCAACCGACGGCTGAGATCGCGAAAGCCATCGTTGAGTAAACGAGCATTGTAACCCTCACGCAGAATGCGAGATATTTCTCCAGTCTTAATACTAGAAGGAATTAGATAAATAGCACCACTCATACCAAAATTAAAAGGTTTTGGTTTAATCTTCACCGTCTGGCTGACATCGTAAGCAGCCTGTTCAATTGCACAACGCCCCCAAAGATAATCATTAAGAGTGTAGCTAATTTTGTTCTCATCAAGGCCAAAAAGAACGTGAATTCCAGGTGATTGAATATCAGTATCGACAATGCCAACCCGTTTACCAGAACGAGCAATCATTGTTGCTAGGTTTGCAGTGACGTTTGACTTGCCAGTACCACCACGGAATGAATGGACAGACACGACTTTAGACATGATGCCTCTCTATAAATTTAAAATTAAAAATTAGGTTGCACAACCTCATCTCACAACCATAAGTACTAAATTACTCGTCGTCGTTATCTGACCATTTATTTCTAATATCTTTAGCTTCTGCATTTAATTTTTGGAAGTAGTCCGAACCAGCGATTTCTTCGACTTGCTTATTTTTCTTGGCTTGGTCAATTTGAACCCGGAGTTGTTCCATCTGTTGTTTCCAGGCTTGCTCACGCGTTTGGATTTCATGCACCATGCGATAAAATACCTTGCCCAGCTTGCCTAACTCATCAGTACGCTTGGCAATCACTGCCAATTTTGTAAGTTCTAAATCTTTATTTTCTGTATCGCCATCGATTGTATCCATACTAATTTTTTCAGCCAATTTAGCCATTGGTCTAATAGGCTGGAGAACATTCATTTTTAAGGAATAATTAATTACAAGAATTACTATTGTAAAGATTAAAATAAAAATTCCAATAACTAAAGAGAAAGTCTGACGGGCATTTTCAAAAACTTTACTAGCTGGAACATAGATAATTTGAGTGGCAATAATTTCATCGAGCTTCCAGTTAAACCCATTTTCAGTGCCATAGGTTGCCACTTGACTTTTAGGTGCTTGATCTGGTGTAGAATGACAGCGCAAACAACTCTGTTGTTTAATAGCCAGTGGTCTACTGCTGTAAAACAACTGTTCTCCAAATAAATTCCTAAAACCTGATAGGCTTTCCAATTTTGAATCTTGGCGAAACTGCTCTATAAGATTCATTTCAAAGTCGTCAGCTTTATCCCGTAAATTGGTCGGGTTAATTGTGGCATCTTTGTAAAGAAAATTTGCATATTCTTGATGATTGCGCAGATTCTCAAACACTTCTCTTGCGGAATAACTAGGTACGATTTCTGGGGTGAATTGTGATTGTTGTTCCGAGATGGACGATAACAGGGGACTGATATGATTATTAGTATAGTTTGTGACCGAGTTCATCATTTGTATCAGAACTTGTCCTCGATAATTGACTTCATCTTCGGCTCTTTGCTCAAGTGCTTTGGATAAAGCAAACCCACTAATTAAGATGGTACAGAGGAAAACGATAGATAAGAGTAAGGTAAATTTTGTTGCCAGCTTGAGATTCCCTAACATGGCTATAATTCATTGTAATATTAGTGATTGCAACATTGTGTGAGAGTAAATTTGTCAGGTTTAGTTGCATCAAATATTTCTCTTCCAATGTCAGCAAGTTGCTAAACAGCACTATATTTACTTTATTGATTATTGTTATTTTTTCGTAAATATGGTTTTAATTCTTTAAACAACTATCTTTATCGTAAAAGTTTTCATCAGGATATACATCTACACAACGTCTAGAATTTTCATACCAACTAAATAATGACGCGATCTCTAACTTTCGTTGAGCAATTAAGCAATTATTCCTACAACTTTCGTCTTGCACTGTCCTGACTTAGCAGGGTGGACAGTACCCACCATATCCCAATACGGTTAAGTTAAGAATAATTGTAGCGACTGTCTTGGATGTCAAGCGATCGCAGAAAAAGTTGACGCAACTGGGGAACTGATTTACTGATACGGCAGTTGGGTTAAGCAATGAAACCCAACATTAACGATCGATATCTCACCACAAAGTTCTACAAGAATTTATGCCTGATTTTCAAGTGAAGTCAAATGCTCTCAAAATAGTCAATGACAGCAGCCGCGATCGCTTCATTTCCATCTTTAGCAACAGATCACCAAAACCTGCATAGGGTGGGCATTGCCCGTCCTACACTTAAACTGATGTTTTTTCTCGCAATTGAGAAATCTAGGAAATGCTATATAAGAATTTGAATATCCAAAACTTGGCACAAATTTTAATTTTTGTTACTTTTCTAGGATTAGTTGGGTGGACGATCGCCGATCGCTTTGGGCGAAGTCAACTCAAAGAGAAAAGTCGTGAAGATTGGTTACTAGATGCTATAGGTTTAACAATTCAAGGGATGTTAATTCCTTTGCTACAAGCAACCTTAGTTTATTGGCTTTACAATAATTTATTACCTAATTATCAGGGACATCTAAAATTATCACCAATTTTTACTTTTATTCTGAGTTTTGTTGTAATTGATTATTTATATTATTGGAATCATCGGTTATTGCATAGTAAATGGTTTTGGCAAGCGCATCAAGTGCATCATACAGTCACACAGATGGATGTATTAGGAACTTCCCGTAATACCCTCTGGACAAGTTTACTAATTGTTTATTTATGGATACACACTTTGTTTTTATATCTATTAGCTGATCCAACAGGCTACTTACTTGGAGTAAGTCTAACTTCTGCATTGGATTTATGGCGACATAGCCGCTTGGTCAGTTCTGAAAATAACTGGGTTTATCGATTTTTATTTCCTTGGTTAATCTTACCCCAGGATCATGCTTGGCACCATTGCAGCAAAATTTTTCATTGCAACTATGGCGCTAATCTAAAAATTTGGGACAAGTTACATGGAACCTATTATCAAAGCAAAGAATTACCATCTGCAATTGGGATTCCTACGTCATTAAGCTTTACTCAAAAACTCTTGTTCCCATTTTCATGACTAATCTCGAAGCTTAATTGTAGGGTGGGCATTGCCCACCAAAACCCGGATATGGTGTGACTTATTTTCATGACATTTTTAAGTACAATTCTTTTATTTTTTCCAACTTTTATATTAATGCTAACTGGGGCTGCAATAGTTTACCTCGCCTATTCACCCAGCATTTTCAGTATTCTCGCTGTGTTACTTTCTATTTACGGTTTGCCAGTGATAGTTTACCGCTGGCATCAATGGGTGTACCCTGTGCCGGAGGGCATTAGTTATTTACGTGGGAAAGAATATAGCCCTTGGTGGGGTAGTCATCAAATCCAGGTAATTTATATTACAATTCCGGTTTTCGAGGCAGTGCTGCGGCTGATTCCGGGAGCATTTTCTTTTTGGTTGCGATTATGGGGTGCTAAAGTGGGGCGAGATGTTTACTGGACACCAGGATTGGAGATTGCCGATCGCGGTTTATTGGAAATTGGCGATCGCGTGGTTATGGGTCATCGTGTTACTATTTCCTCCCATATCATCAAGCCCCGGAAGCAAAACTTAATGTTGTATGCCAAAAAAGTCAAGATTGGCAACGATGTCTTTGTGGGAGCTGGATCTTTTCTTGCACCTGGTGTAGTCATTGGGGATGGCACATTTCTGACAATGGCCACAAACCTTTCTCCTAACCAGCAGGTGCCATAATGCGTCCGATGATTCAGCTTTTTGGGCAACTCCTTGCAGCAGGTGCAGGGCGATTTCAGCAAGCATTAGATGATCCTCAGTCAATGCAGATTTCAGTACAGAGAGAGATTTGCGATCACCTGATTGCGAGTGAGTATGGCAAAGCCTTAGGAATTCGTTCTGTAGCAGATTGGCAACGCGTGCCAATTGTTGATTACGACGCACTCGAACCTTGGATTTTAGGACATAACAAACCTCAGCAAATTCCCCTCACGCCCGAACCAATTTTGTTCTATGAAAAAACCTCTGGTAGTAGTGGGGTGGCAAAATGGATTCCTTACACTCAGTCTTTGCGGCGATCTTTCAATCAGATGTTTTGTGTATGGGCGCATGATTTGATTGCATATGGCCCTAAATTCTCCACAGGTAAGCTTTACGCCTGTATCTCGCCGCAATTAAATCCTCCTGATTCCCAATCTTTACAGGATGATCTAGATTATCTGGACGGTTGGTTGCGTTGGGTGCTGCGTCCCTGGTTGGTGATGCCGAATGGACTAAATCGCTTGCATGAACCGCAGCTATTTAAACATCAGCTGGCTTTGGCATTATTGCAGGCTGAATCACTAGAAATTATTTCTATTTGGAGTCCTAGTTTCCTGCAAGTACATTTAAAATACATTCAAGAAAATCAGGAATTATTGCGCGCTGAATTACACAATCGCATTTCACGCGATCGCTTGCAACTCCTCAGCGAAAGTAGTATTCCTTGGACAAAACTTTGGTCAAACTTGAAGCTGATTTCTTGCTGGGATAGCGCCAATGCAGCAGATCAAGCTAAGGGATTGCGATCGCAGTTTCCAGGTGTGTTACTTCAAGGTAAAGGACTGCTAGCAACCGAAGCCCCAATGACCATTCCGTTGATTGTAGCTGGGGGTTATGTTCCGGTTCTTGATGAAGTTTTTTTCGAGTTCGAGGATGATACTGGTTCTGTGCATGAGTTGCACGAACTCAGTATTGGAAAGGAATACACGATTATTTTGTCACAGAAGGGAGGTTTGTACCGTTATCGAATAGGCGATCGCGTCCGCGTGACTCATTGGTATCGCCAAACTCCCTGTTTAGAGTTTCTTGGGCGACATCAAGCCATCAGCGATTTGGTTGGCGAAAAGTTGCACGAAACTTTTGTAAATGATGCTTTGAATAGCATGAACTTACAAGGAACTCATTTTAAGAGTTTAGTTCCCGTTGCTAATCTACCGCACTATGTTCTTTTACTCGATTCGGCAACAGAAACCCCAGAAATTATTGCCCAACAACTGGATCGTGCTTTATCACAGTCACATCACTACTATCGTGCGCGATCGCTCGGTCAACTTGCACCACCACAGGTTTTAATTTCCCATCAAATACCTGAATTATTAGCCTTACATCGCGCCCGCACTGGAACTATCTGGGGAGGCATTAAGCATCAAATTCTCGCAACATCGCCCATTAATACTGAACTTTTACAACAATTGAAATTAGAAATTCCTAATTATTAACGAAGATACAAGAGTGTGTTACGGCTATGTAAATATTTGAGCATTTCTGCAAGTGAGAAAGAGCCGTAACGCACCACATTTCTGATTGCATTTCTATCTACATTAACGCATCCTAAAATTAATACATTTTCCCTAAAATTTGGCTATATACAGCAAATTTCAAGTTAGTGAAGTACAGATCCTAAGCCTCAAACCCAAGCATAAAGACTGTTTTACTTCTGAATTCTGAATTCTAACTCCTGAATTCTGCTGTATAAGTTCCCACGTCATCATCTGTTACCATTTTTAGGAGAATTGGTATAACTTAGCTGCACTAATTTTTTTTGAGTTCATGCATACTTTTAACCACTTTTGTTACCAAGCTTCTGGGTGTAAATCTTACGCTTTCAGCCAATATCTTATTTCTGAAGCCAGGAACTACAACTGTTTTGTTTGCCATTAAGCTGCGATAACCAATCTTGGCAACAGTTTCTGTATCCATCATTCTACTAACGCTGGAAATCTTAGATTCTTTCATCGCAGCTGATTGTTGAAATTCCGTTGCTGTTGGTCCTGGACAAAGAGCAGTTACGGTGATACCTGTACCCTCTAATTCATTGGCAATTGCTTCTGAAAATGATAAAACATAGGCTTTAGTAGCAAAATAAACCGCCATTAAAGGTCCTGGTTGAAAAGCTGCAACCGAGGCAACATTTAATATTTTTCCATAGCCTTGCTCTACCATATCCTTAAGGAATAACTTTGTTAAATGGGTGAGACTCACTATATTGACCTGTAGCATATTTAGTTCAGTAGTGAGGTTGGTTTCAGCAAATACTCCATAAGTGCCAAATCCAGCATTGTTTACCAACACATCAACCTTAATAGATGCTTGTTGTAACTCTGAGAAAATTTCTTCTGGAGATGTTGGTATAGATAAATCTTTAGCAAAAATTTTGACGAAAATGCCAAATTTTTGGGGAAATTCATCCGCCATTGCATTAAGTTTTTCTGCTTTTTTATCTACTAGCACAAGATTGTAATGATTCCGGGCAAAAATATGTGCTAGTTGGTAGCCAATTCCACTAGAGGCTCCAGTAATAAGAGCAGTTTTTTGACGTTGAGCTTTATTCATGTATCGTATTTATCTCAAAATTTTAGCGAATTCGAGTTGATTAAACTAAGGTAGATGTTTAAATAAATGACAGTATTTTACTTAGAAATCTCTTGGGGATAGATAGCCAAAGATTGTTAGCTTGCTAATAGTAATAGATAAATTTAGCTAATTCAGTCAAGAAATTAACCAATAGTCTAAAAAATTGCGAGCACAAAATTATTCCATTTTACAAGTCAATCTGCCAAACAAGATTTTTAAGCATAAATACTTGCTATGAATGTAGAGGTTTTTCTAAAAGAATTTAAATTTATGGCTGCTGATCGATGTTGCCAAATTGGCAATACATTAACATTACAAACCGATGCGAATACAAAACTCCAAGCTGCTTTAGTGTTATCTGATATTATGTCCGCTAAATTAGTTGTGATGTGTCCGCCGCGAGTGCAACGTAGTGGAACGACGCAATCCCTACATCTTTGCGATTGCTTCCCTCCGGTCGCAATGACAAGTGTTCAACCGGACATGATATGAACTACCATCTTTAACAATCTCTTAAAAAAAGTCCCTCCTAAAAAGAAGGGACTTGAGGGCGGACACGACTGGGTTTGAGTCGCACAATGAGCCACTCAACTTTCTGTAGTCTTTTATCTAAGGCTTGTTTGACCTTAAACAATGCTTTTAAATAAGCCAATTGGCTATTTCAGGCTGAACGCGGTAACAAGGTTTAATTTTTTACTTTGCTAGTACTTGCTGGAATATTCGGATTCACAGAATTTCCTTTTATGAAAGCAACACTAGAACTAATTCTTCATCACTGCATCCAACAGGACATTAGCATCAAAACGTACTGCATCAGTACAGGGTAACCCAGTTTGTTGTGTGGTTTGTGCGATCGCTTCTTTAGCCGCAGCCTCATCTAAATGAGCGGTGTTCAGCGCTATAGCGACTACACGCACAGGTGCAAAAGCACCGGCAGCACTAGCAACAGTTTCATAAAGCCGAATCACTTCTGGTAAAGGCGGAATCGGTACATGGGGATTATTGCGATTATGAGTTTGTCCCACCCGATGAACTAATATGAGTTGAGTTGGTTGGGAACCACGAATCAAAGGCAGAGTTGCTGTTGAGCCTGGATGCAATAGAGAACCTTGTCCTTCGACATGCACGATGTCGTAGTTTTTGCCATAGCGCATCAGCATTTGTTCGACAGCACCAGCGGCAAAGTCTACCCGTACGGCATCCAAGGCTACGCCATCTCCTTCTAGCATTACACCAGTTTGACCAGTGGCTAAGAATTTAGAACGCCAACCCCTAAGTCGTGATGCCCAGTGCATTTCTAGGCTAGTTGACATTTTGCCGATCGCCATGTCAGTTCCCACAGTCAACACCCGCCGACAGGGGAGGGTGCGCGCTAGTCCACTAGCAACACCTAAATTAGGTGGTTCTTTGCGTACATCCCAAATTAATTGCCCCGGTTTTAACAGTGCATTTAACTCTGGCATGGTTGCCAATGGTGTGTGTAAACCGTTCACCAATGACATTCCAGCTTCGAGGGCATCTTTGATTTCATGCCAATAATCATCTGGCACAGCACCGCCTTTGGGAGCAATGCCAATTACCAAAACTTGCGGCTTGTATTCTAAAGATGCAGCTACTGATGTCACAATCGGAACATCACGCTTAATACCTGTAATTTCTGGTAAAGATTTTCCTGCACATTCGCGATCGATAACGGCGACGATTGGGGCTTCACTGTAGCGTAAAAGTGACAACCCTGTTTTGCCCTGAGTTCCAGCAGTTCCCTCATGCAGCAAAATAGCTATTCGTTGATTAAGTGGCAGACGCACTATGTTGTACCCCCAAACCTGGTAAATCGTTGGGCAAAACTCTCCCTTCTTGAATCGATGCACCCGTAAAAGGATCGTCGATTAAGTTGAGATGACTATCTAAATCTAAATAATTAGCAAGAGGTGCCAGCTGTGCCGCTGCTGTATTGGCTAGCGAACTATCAGAATAGCAACCAAACATAACTTGCAAACCATAGGCTTTTGCTGTATGTACCATTCGTATTGCTTCTGTTAAGCCTCCTGATTTCATGAGTTTGATATTAATGCCATCCACATAGTTTGCTAGTTGGGGAATATCAGTGCTGGTAAAGCAACTTTCATCAACAAAAATCGGCAGAGGCGTATGCTCCTTTAATGCTGCTAAATTTTTTTCCTCTCCCCGTGGTAGTGGCTGTTCTACATACTTTATACCTAAATCAGCTAGCCAACTACACATTTCAATAGCATCGCTCAAACTCCAACCACCATTAGCATCAACAAAAAAATCCAAATTTGGTGCTTCTTGTCTGACTGCTAATAACATTTTCCGATCTGCATCTATGCCATCCGGATTACCTAGCTTCACCTTGAAAAGACGGACATCTGTAAAATGTAACCAGTCTCGTGCCCTAGCTCGTGCACCTTCGGGAGAATTTATACCAATGGTTACTGAAGTTGGCACTATGACATTGCGATCAAGTCCCCAGAGTTGCCACAGCGGTAACCCTACACGCTTGCCTAGCCAGTCGTGCATGGCCATATCCAGTGCCGCCCTAACAGAAGAAGGAACCTGCGCTGTTATTAACTCTTGCTCAACTTGCTGTCGTTGCAATGGGCTAAAAGCTTGCAACATCGGTGTAACTTGCTGCAAAGCATCTTTAATTTTATCGGTTGATTGCGAATGATTGCCGACACCAAACGGTGAGGCCTCCCCCCAGCCTTCAATCCCATCCTGGGAAATACTTACCCATATATTTGTTGTCTGTGCAGTTGTACCCCGACTAATCGTCAAGGGAAACCGCTTGTTGACAGTAAATATTTGAACCTGAATTTCCATAAATATTTTTATCTAGAGCTAGGGCAAATCACACAAATATCACAGTGTAAGTCTAAAGTTTAGTTAGTTTTATACATCTGTTATACTTTTTTACACACGCTTAATTGCCAAAATTTAGAGATATTTCTGCCAGATTATATAGTAAACCTAAATCAGGCTGTAAAAAATATATTGCCTACCTCTAATAGTAACTATACAAATCAAATAAAGTATCTATGCAAAAGCTCAAAAAATGGACAATCCTAAAATCAAAAATGGTATTGGATCATCCTTGGTGCAAGGTGAGACAAGATGAAATAGAATTACCTAATGGAAAAGTTATCGATGATTATTTTGTTAATCTCAAACCAGAAGTAGCTTTAATTTTACCGATAACTAGCAATCAAGAAATTGTATTTGTGCGGCAATATAGACACGCTGTAGGTGAATTTTTTATAGAACTTCCAGCAGGCAGTTTCGATCCAGAACAAGAGAGCGCGGAAGAAGCAGCAGTCAGAGAATTGGTAGAAGAAACTGGTTATATTACTGAAAAAGTGAGAAAAATCGCCACAATATACGATAAGCCCAGCAAAGATACCAATCAAATCCATTTATTTTTAGCAGAAAATGTCATAAAAGCTAAAGAACAACAGCTAGATATTACAGAAGAAATTGAAGTTATATTAATTCCTGTAGAATCAGTTTTAGAGAAAATTACTCAAGGTGAAATTGCTGTAGCAGGTAGTGTGGCGGCGCTTTTTTTAGGTTTAAATTTTCTCAATGCAAGCAAGTAATTAGCAGGTAAAAAATGACAGATCGCTCTCCCACAGATCGCGAAGCTTTCAAACAATTCGAGCGCAACGGATTCTCTAGAGTGGCACAAAGATACGATCGCGCCATTGCACAGGTAACATCTTAGGTGAATGAAGCCATCTTAGACGCAGTAGAAACAGGGTATGGCACTCAATTACTAGATGTCGCCTGCGGGACTGGCTGGCTCAGTGTTGCCGCAGTGAGAAGGCAAGCCAGAGTTACTGGATTAGATTTTGTAGAGAATATGGTAGCCATTGCGCGATCGCGGTGTCCCGAAGCAGAATTTTATACTGGGGATGCTGAAAACCTGCCTTTTGAGTCCAGTAGGTTTGAAGCGATCGTCTGTAACTTGGGCATTCTTCATTTCCCGAATCCAGAAAAAGCGATCGCGGAGTCCTGGCGAGTACTCAAACAAGGAGGGCGCTATGCCTTTACCTGCTGGACACCACCAACGCGTAATCCATTCATGAAACTGGTTTTAGGCTCAGTGCAAACTTACGGTAGCATCAACGTAGATCTACCTCCCGGACCGCCCCTTTTCCGCTTTGGCGACCCCGCAGAATGTGAAACAGCATTGAGAACTAGCGGATTCACATCAGTATCTGTCACTGAACTGCCTATATTGTGGACTTTTCCCACACCTGAGAATGTAATAACCCAAGTTGCCAGTTACAAAATCAGACTGGTGAACTGGTGTCAAAAAGGCAATA
>NZ_MTAV01000132.1 GCF_002154695.1 Nostoc sp. T09 | reverse complement strand
CTTCCCTAAACTTCATGAATATGGTGTTTTCTCATAAACCATTTAGGATTGCTATATGTCATTGCAAGTTTCACGTAGACCCTTGAAAGAACGCAAACACAGGGTTTTTGATATTGCTTTCCTACCCTGCGGGAACACTTCTAGAGAACGGTAGTCATGATGGTTATGTGAGCAGATATGATATGGTTGCGATTACTTACCGTGGTTAAAATGCTAAATTGAGAGCGTGTAAGCGCTGATGAGTTTTTCGCGTAGATGCTATTGTAAGCTTGATTCAGTTGTCCTCAAGGTAAACTCATATACTATCTTTATATAAATGCTTTGTTTGCTGTTAATCACATCTTCTTAACGAGTTGATTTCTCATAATGAATCAATTCCTTTTTTGAGTAAAATTGATTTATTTCTAAGTTTATAGTTAAGGACAAAGCATTGACTATATATCAATAGCGTTGACAAAAATTGTAGGTTGAGTTAAACGGAGTGCAACCTAACAAAACCGAGGTAGATGTTGGGTTCTGTTCTTCAAATACGACTCGCCTCAAGTTGGGTAACCTGCCTTCGGAGGTGGTTCCCCAAGCTACGGAGTTTAATGTTTTTTGCACTAACTGAACCGTATTGGAATATAAATATTTAGTAAGAATACTTCTATCTTAAGTAAATATTTAATACCGATTTGAAAAATGATTGCGACAGATGGAAACTTGAAACGCTTATCCAATAGATGTTTCACAATCCAAAATCTGTCTTGAAAAGTTTGCTCAAGTCGGGAAACCCTTTCGGCAATTGCTCATGGGGGAAACCCCCAAGACCGCATTGCCTCACCACGCAACTTTTCGCAAAATCTAAAATCCAAAATGGTATAACTATGGTAATTTATCATAAATAAAAAATTATGTGTGGCTGTCAACTGTTAACAGCCACACATAAGTTTTGGACAATTCAAAAGAGATTGCTATAGAAAATGATTTTACAAGCTAGTATTTAATAGCTTTAGTAAGGAAAAGTTTACAACTATGTAAACCTCTTTATTCCAATAACATATTTGGTAATATTTAACCAAATCTGCCACTGACATAATCTCTAGTATCTTCCTGCTTAGGATTATTAAAAATTAATTCGGTTGCGTCGTATTCTACTAGGTAGCCGCTACGACTTCCTTTATCGGTCTGTTGGACATTGAAAAAGGCTGTCATATCAGAAACCCGTGCAGCTTGTTGCATGTTGTGAGTAACGATAACAATGGTGTATTGCTCTTTAAGCTCATGAATCAATTCTTCAATCCGCAGGGTAGAGATAGGGTCAAGAGCAGAACACGGTTCATCCATTAGTATAATTTCAGGTTGCACAGCGATCGCTCTGGCAATGCACAACCGTTGTTGTTGTCCCCCAGATAAAGACAAGCCGCTTTGCCGCAGTTTGTCTTTCACTTCATCCCATAAAGCCGCTTGACGCAAACTCCGTTCCACCAATTCATCTAGATTTCCTCTGTAGCCGTTGATTTTCGCGCCAAAAGTGATATTGTCATAAATTGATTTGGGAAATGGGTTCGGTTTTTGAAATACCATCCCAATCCGACGTCGCACTTCTACGGGATCAACGTCGGATGCGTACAGGTTCTTATCGTAGTAATAAACTTTACCCTCTGCCCGAAAAGATTCAATCAGGTCATTGAGACGGTTATAACATCTCAGCAATGTGCTTTTGCCACAACCAGACGGACCGATAAAGGCTGTAACCCGATTCTTTGGGATATTTAACCAAACGTCCCGCACAGCTAGGAAGTTGCCATAGTAAATATTCAGGTTCTCTGTACGTAATACAGTTTCGGTACCATTGACTGTGCTAATGTTAGAAACCATAAATAGTCTTGTGTAAGTTTGGGGGTAGTAATGTACCAGACAATACTGCACTAAGCTTTCTGGCGAGTTGCCCAGCGTGCAATGATACTGGTGAGCAGTACCATCAACACTAAAATCAGAGAAGCTGCCCAAGCTAGTGACTGTAAATTTTTAAATGGAGTAGTGGCGAAGTTATAAACTAAAACAGCAAGAGATGCTGTTGGTTTGAATAAGCTATTCGGCCAAAACGGGGAGAATAAAGCAGTAAATAGTAAAGGAGCAGTTTCTCCAGCGGCTCGGGCGATCGCTAACGTTGTTCCTGTTGCTATTGCTGGTAAAGCAGCCGGCAATACCACTTGCGTCACAGTTTGAAATTTAGTTGCTCCTAAACCCACAGATGCTTGTCGCAAATCTTGTGATACTAACTGCAAGGCTTCGTCAGTGGTGCGGACAATAATTGGCAACATCAAAATCGCTAATGCAAACCCACCACCTATTGCTGAATAAGAACCTAAGTTGAGTTTTACCAACGTCAACACTACAATCCCATAAGCAAATACCCCAGCAATAATTGACGGAACTCCACTAAGGATATTAGTAGCAAATCGGATTAATCTAGCTATTTTACCAGAACTAAATTCTGTCAAATAAATCGCCCCTAAAACGCCAAATGGGATGCTAATCAATGCACCAATTCCTACCATCAGTAGCGTTCCTAAAATGGCATTACCAAAGCCACCTCCCTTTCTCAAAGGCGCTGGTGGCAACTCCGTAAATATGCTAGGGTTTAGACTGCTAAAACCTTGGATGATGACGTAAGAAAGCACTGCCAGCAAAGGTACAAGCGCCAATAACCCACATATAAATGCTAAGACAGTCATTATTGTGTTAAAAAGCGTCCTCTTAGACATAGGGGCGCGTGTCAGGCTGCTTTCTGGATAACTAGAAGTCATAATTCATCCCACAACTACCCTAAATTCGCTTCATTCGGATAACGATTAATTCTGCAAAAATATTAACTATCAGTGTTAATACAAAGAGAACTAAAGCTGCGTACATTAAAGCCGCTACTTGCAGACCGCTAGCTTCCGAGAATTGATTTGCTAGTAGGGAAGAAATCGTATTGGCTGGTGCTAACAGTGAAATACTAATATTGTTGGAGTTACCAATCAACATTGTAACAGCCATTGTCTCTCCCATAGCTCTACCAAGTGCTAGCATTACAGCACTAACGATGCCAGAAAAGGCTGCTGGAATTAAAACTTGAAAAATTGTTTCCCACCGAGTTGCGCCTAATCCTACAGATGCTTGACGCAAAGTCGGAGGTATAGAAATCAAAACATCGCGAGATATGGCTGTGATGATTGGCAAGGTCATGATTGCTAAAATAACTCCCGCAGGCAACATTCCTGGACCCGTGGGAGGCGTACTAAAAATTGGTAAAAAGCCCAAGGAACTGTTGAGCCATTTGCCCAAGTTAGTTATAATTGGCACTAAAACAAAAATGCCCCAGATTCCGTAGACAACGCTAGGAATAGCCGCGAGCAGTTCTACCAAAAATACCAATACAATTCGCACTTTTGTTGGCAGAAAATTCTCACTTAATAAAACCGCAGTGCCAACGCCAATAGGTACAGCTAACAATAGACCAATAAAAGAGCTTACTAAAGTTCCATAAACTTGTGGCAGTACTCCGTATTCATTATTAACTGGGTTCCAACTGCTCTCGGCTAAAAAGCCCACACCAAACTGCTGGATAGCTGGCCAAGCCCCAATCGCAACCTGTACTGTAATCCACAATAAAGTGGCAGCGATCGCCAATGCAAAAATTCGAGTCAGCCAAATAAAGCTCCGATCTAGCGACTTTTCTATTTCTGAGCGATTTTTGATCGCTGTTTGCAGATTCTGAGTATTTGTAGCCATGACTACTGACTTAAAAAATTAGATCAAGAAAAATGTGGGAGGGAACCAGATTTAGTAGAATTGTCGCCAGATAAACTGTTGAATCTGAAACTAGGATTTTAATTTGGGAGCACTCAGAAAGCGACAAATCTAAATAATTTTAGTCAAAATTTAATTGACTTATAGCTCCCCATCCTCTTGCTCTTGACTTTGGCTACCAAAAATGCTATTTACTAGCACTAGTAGCGCCGCCAACAGCAATCTTATAATCGGGACTGATTTGATCGGCAGCCGCAGCCACCTTAGCAATTACAGGTTGGGGTAAAGGAACATACCCCAGTTCCGTAGCTAACTTTTGACCATCAGTTAAAGCGTACTCGATTAAGGCTTCCATTGCCTTGGCTTTGGCAGCATCATCATACTTTTTGTAAGTCAGAATCCAAGTATAGGTAACTATGGGATAAGAATCTGCACCTTCTGGATCTGTAATAAAAGCGCGGAGATTTTCTGGCAGAGTTACTGATTCTAGGGTTTTAGATGCCGACTCATCGGTAGGTGTAATAAATTTACCACCTTTGTTTTCCAAAGCTGCAAATTTGAGATTATTTTGTTTGGCGTAGCCATATTCAATGTAACCAATTGCACCCTGAGTTTGTTGAATTTGGGCAGTAACACCTTCGTTACCCTTTGCACCAACACCAACTGCCCATTTTACACTTTTACCTTCACCGACTTTTGTTTTCCACTCTGGGCTGATAGCACTCAGATGTTTTGTAAACACACCTGTGGTTCCGCTACCATCAGAACGATATACAACTGTGATCGGCTGTTTAGGAAGCTTTGCGCCAGGGTTAGCCTTGGCAATGAGGGGATCATCCCAAGACTTGATTTTGCCTAATAAAATATCTGTGTAAACTGTCCGTGGTAGCTTGAGTTCTGGAACATCAGGTAGATTGTAGGCTAGCACAATACTACCTGCTGTCACAGGCAGCAAAGTTACACCCTTCTGCACCTTCTGGATTTCTTCATCCTTCATGGCAACATCACTGGCACCAAAGTCTACAGTACCTTGGATAAATTGCTCAACGCCAGCACCGCTACCAACTGACTGATAGTTAACTTGCAAGTTGGGATATTTTTTGTTCAAATCAGTAAACCAACTTATGTAAAGCGGTGCAGGAAAAGATGCACCAGCCCCTGTCAAGGAAATGTTTCCACCTAGATCCAATTTTTTGCCTGGGTTGGAGGCAGTAGTATCCGTAGCAGTACCAGGTGATTCCTTAGTAGCTGTATTGTCTGGGGTTTGCTGTCCGCCACAAGCAGCTAGGCTAATTGTCAGTGCTAACACTGATATTGAAGCTGTTAGGCGATTATTTTTTATTGCACTTAAACGTGAGAGCATTGCTGTCAATTTTAGTCAACTTGCAAGTGAGCGCTTCTAAGATACCTCTAAAAGGTAAACTTGAAGGTAAACAAGAGGTTAACAACGTGAAAAATCTCTGTATTTTTTAGATGAATTTCCTAAAGGAAATTCTCTGATTTCAGATATAATTTATACATTTATTACAGGTGTAACATTTGATGCTGAAAAAATTATGTACAACATATCTACAAAACCTGTTTGTATAGTGTAATTTTGGTTTCTCAAGTAATGAAAAAACTATTTAAATCAATATAAAGGTGATATAATTAAACGCTTTAATTTTAACTGTGAACATAGCCGCTAGTGGCTGATCATGTAGACATAGCAAATTCTCCATTCGGAGCCTGAGTCCATTTGAAACTACTGATTGCACAATCAAAATATTTATTTACTGCTTAATGTGCCAGCACAACTTTGATTTGAATGTTAATACTTAGACTAGTTGTTGTAATGTCTTTTGCTTGCTTATTCCTTCTTCCTTTATATTAATGTTTGCTGCTTCCAATCAATTATTATGGTCCATGATTGGCTTACTCCTAACAATGGGTAGCACCTTCCTAGAAGCCTATGGCATTACCTTACCTTGGAATTGGAGTAAGCACGGTATTCAAACTTTTTCTTTAGGTGTCAGTTATCAAATTGGTGCGGTGCTTCTAGTAGGTTGTTTAGGAGGCAAAAATGCTGGTGCGCTCTCGCAAATTGCTTATTTAGTTATGGGTTTAACATTGCTACCAGTTTTTTCCGAAGGTGGCGGTATCGGTTATGTAAAGTTATCTCACTTTGGTTATTTGCTAGGCTTTATTCCTGGAGCTTGGATTTGTGGCTTGTTAGCATTTAAAGCCAGGCCTAGAGTTGAAAGTCTCGCATTTAGTTGTCTTTGTGGCTTGTTATCTGTCCACATCTGCGGTATTGCTTATTTGACAATCAGCTTTTTTTTCCAGTGGAAAGGCACAGAAGATTTAACATTAATGCAAGCAATTCTGAAATATTCCTGGTCAGTACTACCAGGACAGTTTACTGTAGTTTGTGCCGTTACTGTAATAGCATATGTATTAAGACATTTAATGTTTTACTAGTTATGCAGGGGCTAGAGAGCGAAAACCAAAAACTATTCTTCTCATCCCTACACTCTAGTCCTTAGTTCCTAGCCTCTAGTTCCTAATTTCATGCGTTTAAAAAATCACCTCTTCTGGCTCGCTGCTTTTATAGCTTTTTTCATTGACCAACTGACAAAATACTGGGTGGTGCAAACCTTTAAATTGGGACAAACACTACCACTTTTACAAGATGTCTTTCACATTACTTATGTTACTAATACTGGTGCAGCTTTTAGTCTTTTAAGTGGAAAAGTGGAGTGGTTGCGCTGGCTATCTTTGGGAGTGAGTTTGGTCTTGATCGGACTAGCACTATTTAGCCCATTATTAAACTTGTGGGATCAGCTTGGCTATGGCTTGATTTTAGGTGGAGCAATGGGTAATGGAATTGATCGGTTTATTTTAGGTTACGTCGTTGATTTTCTCGATTTTCGGCTGATTAATTTTGCTGTATTTAATATGGCAGATTCATTTATAAGTATAGGTATTGTTTGTTTGCTAATAGCTTCTTTGCAAAAAACACCAACTTCAAGTCATAGATCCCGGTAATTATCGATATTCAAATCTTGATTTAGCTAATACTTTATTTGCGGCTGAAGGCAAATCTGAGTAGAATGTTGCATTTGAGCGGAATAAAATTTTCGGAGTTAATTCTCGTATCTCATCTGCGTAAAAACAGCGATCGCACTACTACGCAGTATTGAAAAAATACTACAGTAATTTGGTTTTTAAACATCTACAAAAATTTTTAACGCTATTAAGCCTGGAGGTTTTTACCCCCAGGCTTACATTAGCTGAAATCTTTACTTAAAGATATTTAACCAGAACTTGAGATATTGGTTTTTGGAACTTTGCATTGCACAGTATGTAATTTTATTAACTGGTGCAAGATGTCAGATCAACTGACTATCTATGGTTGGCAAATTAATCTCAGAATTCGGCCTCAGCTTTTAGTTACCAGTAGATGGAGTTTTTGGTAAGCCAGTACCTGGAACTGGAGTTGGAGAACTAGCACCTGGTTCGGTAGTGCTACCTGGGTTGCTAGGATCGGGTATGGTTGTGCTACCTGGCGCTGGCGCTAAACTACCAGGAGTACCAGAATCAGGTGTAGTAGTGCTGCCTGGTACTGGAGTTATTTTGTTAGTATTGCCAGAATCAGGGGTGGTAGTGCTGCCTGGTACTGGAGTTATTTTGTTAGTATTGCCAGAATCAGGGGTGGTAGTGCTGCCTGGCACTGGAGTTAAACTACCAGGATTACCAGAATCAGGTGTGGTAGCGCCTCCTGGTGCTGGAGTTATTTTGTTAGGAGTACCAGAATCAGGGGTGGTAGTGCTTCCTGGTGCTGGAGTTGTATCCGGGGTAGATCCAGGTGTGGTGGTGCTTCCTGGTACAGGAGTTGACTCAGAAGGAATTGTAGTAGTGTCTGGTCCTGATGTCCCAGAAGGACGAGACTCAGGGCTGCTCGGGCTTCCTGGTGTTGTATTATCAGGAGTAGGACTAGTTGTACCGCTACTAGGAGCACCAGTGTTGACTGCGGTGCCACCTGGACAGCGTGAATTCAGCGGAAAATACTCACACAGAATTTTCATGCCTTCTGGTGACATCTTAATTTCCGTTGGTGAACTAGTGGATGAACTATTAGCTTGGGCAATGGAGGATTTACTTGATTGGGCGGCAGCAACATTAGCACTCAGCGCCAAAGTTAGGGCCGTACCAATCAGGCTCAGAGTTTTTCCCTTCATTCTGAATTAACCTCAACGGAACACTCCGCCCATTAAATCAAACAAAATTATTTATAAAATCTGTCTAAATAGGGATGTATATTTTTGCTGCAACATATGTGGATATGTTAAAGCGGTAAAATTTACATCGTTAATTTTGCGATCGCAAGTTCTGCCAAATACAAAAGCAAATTTACTGTCTTGGATATTTATTCCTGTTAATACTATATATAATAGGCATTCTAGCAGCAAAATACTAGTAGTTGCTTAGGTAAATAAGTGCTCAGAATAAATAACGTAAATATGCTGACTAACTATTTTTTAGATGTAAAATATATTCAAAAAAAATCAGTACAGCCATTTTCTGCTTAGGCTTATGAGTAAAATGGTGTAAGACTACCATTAAGATTATAATTCTCCTAATTTTTCGTTAATAGGCGTGATGTAAATAGCCGATGAGTTCCCCGCAACCCCCTCAAAAGCCCCAAACGATACTTGGTCAACTGACGCAAGCAGTACATACAATTCAAGCTAGGGTAGATTTTTCCAAACTAGCGCTCAAGCCTAATGCCAAAGTACCGGAACTCTGGGTGCAGGATGCGGGGGCAGATAAGGCAGAGGTATATCCTTTGTTAGGCGATCGCTATATTCTAGGTCGCAGTTCCAAATCCAGCGATATAGTTATTCGGAACCCAGTAGTCAGTCAAATTCATCTATCGTTATCCCGCGATTCTACGCAACGTACCCCTGTTTTCATCATTAAAGACGAAAACTCGACTAATGGTATTTACCGTGGCAAGCGAAGGATCGCTTCTTTAGAATTACGTCACGGTGATATCCTGACCTTGGGTCCACCCGAACTCGCCGCTTCCGTGCGCCTGCAATATGTCGATCCACCAGCTTGGTATGTGAAAGCAGCCACTTGGACAGCTTATGGTGTTGGTGGGGTCAGTGCTTTATTTGCTTTAGTAATTGGTGTTGAATGGCTGAAGTTCTCGGTAAGACCTTTACCCACAACCACCCGCGCCCCAGTGATTGTTTACGCCCGTGATGGTGCTACTCCTTTGCGTGAGCCAAGAACTACATCGCACGTAGACATGAAGCGATTAGAGGATTTTGGCCCTTATTTAGCAAAAGCTGTGGTCGCCTCGGAGGATAGTCGTTATTACTGGCACTTTGGGGTTGACCCCTTGGGGATTTTGCGTGCTGTGTTGATTAATAGCCGCACTGGTGATGTGCAGCAAGGTGCTAGTACTGTTACTCAACAAGTTGCCCGCAGTTTGTTCCGCGATTATGTAGGCAGACAAGATTCTCTAGGACGAAAATTACGAGAAGCAGTCGTTGCTCTCAAACTAGAGACGTTTTATAGCAAAGACGACATTTTGCTGACTTATTTAAATCGAGTGTTTTTGGGTGCGGATACCTCTGGCTTTGAGGATGCTGCGCGATACTACTTTGATAAGTCGGCTAAAGAATTAACTTTGGCGGAAGCCGCAACTTTGGTAGGAATTTTGCCAGGGCCTAACGCCTTCGATTTTTGTGGCGATGGTCAAAATAAGCTTCAAGCAGCTGAATACCGCAATCGCGTGATTAAGCGAATGGTAGAAATGGGGCAAATCAAACCGGAGGATGCCAACCGTGCTAGACGTTCCACCGTCCAAGTGAGTCCTAAGGTTTGCGAACAGCAAGCCAAAACTATCAGTCCTTATTTTTACAGCTATGTCTTCCAAGAACTCGAATCAATTTTGGGTGAAGGAGCGGCAAAAGAAGGTAATTATATTATTGAAACCCAGCTAGATCCAGCGATTCAGGCTCAAGCAGAAGCAGCCTTACGCAATTCGGTAAATAACGCTGGGTCAAGTTTTGGCTTTTCTCAAGGTGCGCTCGTTACCTTGGATTCGAGCACAGGCGGGATTCTGGCTATGGTGGGCGGTACAGATTACAAAAAAACTCAATTCAATCGTGCAGTTCAAGCCAAAAGGCAACCAGGTTCCACCTTTAAAATTTTTGCTTACACTGCTGCTATTCAGCAAGGAATTTCACCCTTTAGGAGTTATTCCTGTGCACCTTTAACTTGGCAAGGCTTTACTTACAAACCCTGTCGTGCTGGTGCTGACACTAGTTTAGATATAGCTACAGGGCTGGCGCTTTCGGAAAATCCTATCGCTTTGCGGGTGGCGAGAGAAATCGGACTGGATAAAGTAGTAGCAATGGCCCAACGTTTGGGGATAAAATCAGCACTTGATCCGGTTCCTGGCTTAGTACTCGGTCAAAGCGTGGTTAACGTTTTGGAAATGACTGGTGCTTTTGGCGCAATTGGCAATCGTGGGGTATGGAATCCCCCCCATGCAATTAGTAGGATTTTAGACAGTAGTGATTGCCGCGATCGCAAAGATTTAAAAACCTGCCGCGTGATTTACTCTTTCGACCAAGATCCAGATGGCAACAAACGAGTGCTATCCAATGATGTAGCCGATGAGATGACTAGCTTAATGCGGGGGGTAGTAGCAAGGGGTACAGGTCGCAGTGCTGGCATTGGACTAGGGGAAGCTGGTAAAACAGGGACAACGAATAACAACGTTGACTTGTGGTTTATCGGCTTTATTCCTAGTCGGCGGTTGGTTACTGGGATTTGGCTAGGCAATGACAATAACTCCCCCACATCTGGTAGTAGTGCGCAAGCAGCTCAGTTATGGGGAAATTATATGGGGCGAATTGTTAAGTAAATAGTCAATAGTCAATTGTCATTTGTCATTAGTCAACAGTCCAGTGTCAAAGGTCATTTGTTATTTCTTTCCCTGCTCCCTCTGCTCCCTGCTCCCCCTTGTCTCCCTATTCCCCGTTCCCTGTTCCCTGTTATTGATATCCACGCCAAGGAGCTATTTCTAATTTGCCGCTAGGCTGAAATATTACTTGGAAATGGGCAAGAGGTTCTTTAGTGTTGGGAGCAACTAAATTGGAACCGTAAGCTGCTTGTAACAACTGGGGAAGCGGAGTTTCCCTAGCATAGTCATAGGCAAATTGGTTGAGCGGTTCATAATCGGCGATCGTACCATCTTTGTTGACCGCCACCCGATACTTCAAATTTCTCTCAAAGTTGGGTGTACCACCCCAGTTTTGGCGAACTGTATTATAAAGCTTCTGGCTTAAATCTTTGACTGCTTTGGGGTCACTAATTTTTGCCCCAACAACTTCTGGTGTCTTAGCGTATCCTCGCCAAGGGCTAACTTCCAGCACACCTGTTCTAGTCAGGACAACTTTAAATTGAGCAATTGGTTCATTGCTAGTAGAGCCACGGTTGGCAGGATTGTAAAGTAAGTTAGGTAGAGGAGTTTTTTGCACGTCCTCATTTGCCTTTTGATTCACCGCTTTATAACCAACAATCGCACCATCCGCAGCCGCACCTACACGATAAACTAAATCCTCTTTTAATTCTGAGCGATTAGTCCAAGCTGGATTAATTTGGTTATAGAGTTGGCGATTCAATGCACGTAGCTTAGACGCATCAGTAATTTCTGGAACAGTAGTTAAAAGTGCTTCTAAATCTTTAACTGCGGGAGTTGTTGTCGGTGTGGGAGCGGGCGTAGGAGTGATAGCAGCCGCAGCTATAGGTGTAGTTGTTGGGTTAGCTGTGGGAGCGATCGCTGATGCAGGATCTGTAGACTCAACAGCCGCCGGAGTAGCGCTAGGTGTGGCACTAGGTGTTGTAGAGTTAGTTTGATCTTGTGACTTTGGCTCTGGTGGACGTACTTGGGGCGCTGGAATCAAGCTTAAAGCAACTGCTGCTACCGCTAAACTTGAGACTCCAATACTAGCAGGTACTGCCTGCTTGAGCACAGCTTGACTGGCAATACTACTGCGTCTGGTAACTGGTTGTAATTCCAGCGATAGCTCTGGTAAAGTTTGGCTGTCAGCGAAAAACTGATCGACCGCTTCTACTAAGTCAAATAGCTGTACCGTATTCAAATCTATTTGAACAGGCTCTTTAGTATGGTTAGGGTTAGCATCAAAACCTTCAGGTTCGCCCTCCGAATGTACAATCAATCTGTGGCGATCAATGTCTAGTTTCTGTAACTCTACTAACTCTGAATCTCGATTATGTGCCTGAGGATTTGGTACATTACTCAAAAATTCTTGAGCATAAGCACTAACAGCCCTCACCAAGCTTTCAAAAAATTCCCGTCCACCGACTAAGGGCTGGTTATAACTAGATAAATAGCATTCTGCATTTACCAATATTGATAGTTCCGGACGCAACTCCTGAAAGTGTGCTGCTCTGCTGGCATCACTTAAACCTTCTAAGAGCAAAGTACAATTAGGTAGACTATATTTACGTTGAATATTCATTCTACTTCCCCATCAAAAAGACTGATCCAGAACCGCTGCATTCCAGCTGTGCCAGTACAGAAGAGTAGTTGTCCCAACAAATTTATAGCCAAATCGTCTAATTTTTCATCAGAACTTAATGCCAGTGCTCCAGAACGCCGGGAACTCATCCTACTCTTAAAATGCGTTCTAAATCGCTCTAGATAATTAGATAGCCGTAAATTTTGTTCTAGTGGAATTTGCTTTTCATTCATTTGTTGATAAATCATTAGCAACTGACGAATGACAACTGTCAAACGCCGCGCTATGTAACAAGCAATAACCACCAAAGCTTTCGCTTCCATGATTGTTAAGGGGCGGCGCATGTGTGCTCGTCGTAGTGGGTTAGAACTACGCATTCGCCATAAATTCACTCGATCTTTAATAATTCCTTTTAGATCCAATTCTTCGGCAAAAGCTAGGATGGCTTCCGAACCACCCAGTTCTAAAGCTTCAATTGCCAGTAAAATTAGATCGATTTGTACCCGAGTTCTGCGGGGACATCCTTGTCCCTCTGTCGCCGGATCGGGTAAGGTATCCAGAATCATAGGCAATGAGGGCGGGGGAGGACTGTTGAAAGGTGTTAAACTTGCGGAGACATTCATTCTATAGATACCTTGTGCGGTTCCAACAGACTAGGTAAAACTAATTTAAGATAAATAGCCATACAAAAACATTAGGCTTGTAGCAGTAGTAGTACTGCCTGATATATACATTACTTCTTCTACTCAAAGGTTTCCGTATACTGAAATCTAAGTTCTTAACACATAAGTGTATCAACCCCATTTGGTAGTGCAATTCCATCCTTAGCTTGAGTTAGATTCAAGTTATCGTCAATGGATGCCGAAACTTGAGCTTTGATCCCCAGCGTATGACATTATAGTGTACGATTTGTCAGGTATCTGGAATTGGTGATTAGAGACTGGCGATCGCGAAAAAGGAAGTTTCTAAATCACCAATGCTCAATGCCTAATCTCTTATTCCCAATAATCAATCCCTAATACCAATTTTTATGGATTTGAAGTCGCTAATTCGTGATATCCCAGATTTTCCCAAACCTGGAATTTTATTTCGAGATATCACTACGCTACTGCGCGATCCTCAAGGGCTGCGCTATACTATTGACTTTTTCGCTCAACAGTGTGTCGAGAAGGAATTGCACCCAGATTACATTGTGGGAATGGAGTCACGGGGTTTTATTTTTGGTTCTCCTTTAGCTTATAAATTAGGGTCTGGTTTTATTCCCGCCCGCAAAAAAGGTAAGTTACCAGGAGCAGTGCACTCAATCGAATATGAATTGGAGTACGGTACAGACTCCTTAGAAGTGCATCAGGATGCGTTACACCCAGGTAGCCGAGTTTTAATTGTGGACGATTTAATTGCCACAGGCGGAACAGCGAGTGCAACTGCAAAGTTAGTGCAGAAAATTGGCTGCGAATTAGTGGGCTTTGGGTTTATTATCGAGCTACGGGATTTACAAGGACGTAAACATCTGCCAGATGTGCCGATTATCTCCCTAATTGAATATTAGTCAAGAGTCTCAAAGTCCCGCTTACAGACTCTTGACCTGTGACTCTTGACCCTTGACTAACTGCATATGACATCTACAAGAATTTCTATGGAGACAGGTCGGGACTGGCTAATTAGGCTGGTCACGAGTGAAACCTTTATTTATGTAATGAAAAGGTTACTACAGGCACTGTTGACTTTATTTTTAGCGTCAGCATTGTCATTTTTCATTATTCAACTGGCTCCAGGGGATTATGTAGATACATTGCGGCAAAACCCCAAAATCTCTCCAGAAAGAATTGAGGAAATAAAGCGGCAGTTTGGTTTGGATAAGTCTTGGCCAGAGCAATTTGGGTTATGGCTGTGGCGAATTTTTACAAAAGGAGATTTTGGCACTAGTTTTGTTTACCAACGCTCTGTGGCTTCGCTGTTGGGGGAACGCATATCAGCTACTTTACTGTTAGCGATCGCTTCTTTAATTATCACCTGGGCGATCGCTATCCCTTTAGGGATTATCGCCGCCGTTAAGCAAAATAAGTTGATTGACCGTGTCTTGCAGGTAATTAGCTATACCGGACAAGGATTTCCCAGTTTCATAACTGCCCTATTCCTACTGATCTTCGCTCAACTCACCTCACCTATTTTTCCCGTGGGTGGGATGACTAGCATCAATAACTCTGAACTGTCCTGGTTTGGCAAACTCCTCGATCTTGGTTGGCACATGATTTTACCAACGATCGCACTTTCGATTACAAGTTTCGCTGGCTTGCAACGCATTACTCGCGGCGAATTATTGGATGTTCTACGTCAAGATTATATTCAAACGGCTCGTGCTAAAGGATTGCCAGAAAACCGTGTGATTTATGTTCATGCTCTGCGCAATGCGATTAACCCTTTAATTACCTTATTAGGTTTTGAGTTAGCTGGTTTATTAAACGGTGCGTTCATTGCCGAACAGTTCTTTAACTGGCCAGGTTTAGGTAGGTTAACTTTACAAGCTTTACAAGCTCAAGATTTATATTTATTAATGGCAAGCTTAGTGATGGGTGCAGTACTGTTAATTCTTGGTAATTTAGCTGCTGACTTGTTGCTGAAGGCTGCCGATCCACGCATTCGCTTAGAAGATTTGAATTAGTTAAGAGTCAAGGATCAACAGTCAATAGTCAAAAAGCAATAGCAAGAGTCATTATTTGTTCCTTGTCTTCCTTGCCCCCCTCATCTTCCTCATTCCCCGTTTCCCCATCTGTTCGCCATGCTGTCCGAAGTATATTATCTGGTGCGCTCAAAATCTGATGGTCGTTATCTTACAGCTCGTCCCAACGCTGAAACATCGGGTTATCTGTTGTTGTTTAAAGAAAACTTTGATGCTTTGAGCTATCTCAACACCCACGCCGCAGAGGTGGCAAACCGCTTTGCTGTAGAATCTATTCCTGGTACACAGGTGAATAGTTTACTCAAACGCTGGAGTTTTAACGGCGTGGGCATTGTTACCGATCCTTTATTACCTAAGGTTGAGTTTTTGCAGCATAGTTAAGAGGCTGTGAAAATTAGGACTTAAATTTCTCATTATTCCAAAATCCCGCCATCACCATAGAATGGTGTGGTTAAAAGAACAAAGCCTGCCTCCGGAGGCTTGGTATCATTAGCTCTAGGCTTCCAGACTGCGGCGGTTGTTGGGTATACAAGAAAATATTGCTGTCATTGAAGCAAGTTTATATAGCGGAAGTGTTAGAAAAGACTTCAGAGAGAATCTTGTCTTGAGGTGACAGGGTATGGATGAAGTTGTCAAAAAAGTCGCTGCTTTGGGTTTACCGGGTGTGATTTTAGTAATCACAATGGCTGCTACAGGCTTTACGGGTGCTGCTGCTATTACCGCAGCTTTAGCTTTTTTGGGCGGCCCGGCGGGGATGCTGGGTGGAATTGCTGTGTTGGGACTGACGGGTTTAATTACTGATGCTTTAGCAAAAGTCAGCCTGGAAGACTTGCTGACAGCGGTTTATTGCCAACGCCGACAAACTGAACCACATGGCAAACTTTTAGAAGAGATTGATTCGTTATCGCTGTTTGATGGCGATATGAAAGACAGACTCAAGACAACTGTAACTGATGGATGCGGTTGTGCAACGGTAGTCACTGAGAATACAACAGATGATGTTAAAGAAGCGATCGCCATCCTAGAAAATGTCCCCGGTATAACTCGCGCACACCACAGAGATTTTAAAAGTTCCAACCCGATTATGAGGCTGCGGGATGGAAGCGTGGTGAGAACTTGGAAAAATCAACTTGACGTTGACCATGTTTTTATCAGCGATCGCAATGACAGAATGATTTACGGTGGCTTTGTCGGCTGGATTCACAGCGAAGGTTTAAACCAAGCACTCATTCGCATCAGGCGAGATTTTACTTAGCACCACTCTTCACAATCACCTGAGAAGAGAATAAATTATTAGGCTAATAGCTAAATTCGTCTAAAGACAACTGGTAAAGTTTTTAGTCCACTTGAGTGGACTTAGGCTATTAGCCTTGGAATTCATTCCAAGGCGGACGATGGTGCTAATTGAGAATCTTGCAACATTTAAGAGCCAACATCCAAAGTAAAGTAGAAACTCTTGTCAACAATTCTGTTGCTGCCATCATATTTGATGATAGGAATCATCGCTTGGTGTTGTCCTGGCTCAAGTTTCCAGCTTGTTTGGAAGTTGCCCATTTTGTGACAAACACCTGCATGAATTGCAAAATGACTAGGAGTTGATAGAACATCTTTATAAGTCTCAACTCCATTTTTGAACAAATAAGCTTTTGCTTCTAATTTATTAAGGCTGACTTCAGAAGGTATGCAATAGCTGAGATTTAAGACTTTTAAATTATCCCCAGTTTTCAGAGGAATCCGTTGATGATTAATTACTTGCAGAGGTTCGTCGCTATTAATTTGCACAGTGAGATTAGCAACACAAATTTTAGATGCAATATTTAGGTTGCATTGTAATGTAGAAGGCTTAATTTCTGGCTTATTATTAGGGTTTACATTAATCCAGGCAGCACCCAAAGCACCCACCAAGCCTATCAGGGCAACACCCACTGGCACGATTACTTTTTCTAGTGATAATCTCATATTAATTTTCCTCCTCCAACTTACTTTTTAAGCAAAACTCAATATCTTTAACATCAAAATCATAAAATTTTGCTTCGATAATGTCCCAGAAAGAGCTTTCTGGTTATTCTGAAAAATACCGGAAAAATTTTTCCGCATTTTCTCATAATCGGAAAAGCGCTATATTTAAATTCAGTTAAATTCAGCCTTGCCAGTGAAGCCTCGCTTGCCAAGGTGTTGAGGAGTAGAGCATAACTATGAACTCTTGGCAAAACTTTCTACTCGTGGAGGTATGCCTTAAATATAGTTTGAGCCAGAAGGAACAGGCGATTCTTTTGGCGAAATTTCCTGATGAGGATATTGTCAATGACAATAATCAGGTTGCAGAGCAATCATTAAAAAACCCTGACCTTCCCATCTCGGCTGAAACTGTGACAAGGCAGATGTGGACAATATACAATGAGCGATTTTCCCCTCATCCAAACCGGGAAGGCTTCCCAGACAATGAGCGATTTTCCCCTCATCCAAACCGGGAAGGCTTCCCAGATTACAACCAGAGAAGCAGTAGAGACAAAGATGCCAAATTTTTAGCTTGGCTTAAACCTCAATATTTAGAATGGTTGAGAATTAAAAACAATAATCTTGTTCCTCCTGTTATTGCTTACACAGATAACCCATTTATTCCCCTCAATGACATCATCACGGAACAGCATCTATTGTTCGGTCGGGAAAGAGAGATTACCAGAGTATTTGAAACCCTAAACAGTGGCAGTAGCGTAGCGCTGATTGGTGAGAAAAAAATCGGCAAGTCTTCTCTACTCCAAGCTATTTACCAACAGGCACAACATCGGCTGCTAAAACCTCGCAAGGCAATTTATCTCAACTTAAGCCTAATTTTTAATGACGAAGACTTTTATGATGAACTCTGCTATCAGGTGGGAATCCCTGTCAGTAAAGGTCGGCAACTAATTCGTGAATTACAGAAACAGCAATTATTGCTGTTATTAGACGAAGTACAACAAATGACTTGGGATGGTTTCACCAGGGAATTACGCCAACAACTGCGCGGTTTGGCTGATGGACAAGCTAACCCACCTCTGCGCTTGGTGATTGCAGCCAGCGAACACCTGGATGTTCTGTTTCCTGATAGCCGAGATAATCCTTCACCCTTTCAAGGCGTTTGCATTGAAGAATTTATCCAGCCTTGGGACGAAAATATGGTTCGTGAGTTTATTCACCGTCGTTTAGCGAATACTCAGGTGAGTTTTACAGAACAGGAAATCATTCAACTTACCCAAGAAAGTGGCGGACACCCCCAGCGACTTATGTATTTGTGCCATCGAACCTACTCGCAGTATATGGAGATGATGAAAACTGAATTATGACTCAACACCCGCCTGTACCGCGCTTAGACTTAGCACCCAAATTGCGCCGTCCCCTCTCGCTGTGGAACCCCTTGGATTACTTGCGCTTGTTGTACTGGGTGTTTTTCTTTCCCCAAGCTTTGCGATGGTATGTGGATAATTTCGGGGGCGGCAATATTGCTGACAGTGAAATGAATTGGCGAAAAGGATGGGAGTTGTTGCGTCAAAATCCTATCCAGCGTCAGTTGCTTTTCCAAGGGTTAGTGTTGACAGTAGTGATATCAGTAGCTGTTGGTCTAATTGTTCAGATAATAGACGTTCCCTTCACGGAGATCCAAAAAATAAAATGTCGCGCCATATTCGTCAATTTTTTTGCCAACCCGTCTCCTGGTGCAAATGACCCGGTAAAGGTGGAACTTACTGGTAAATGCCTCAGATGGTTCGGCTTAATAGTTGGTGTCAGCGTGACGGGGGGTGTAGCGGTTGGCTTGGCGGGTGGAATAGTAGGCGGCGTAGCATTGGGCGTGGCGGTTGGCGTGGTATTTGGCATGGCGGCTGGAGTGGCAAGCAGTGTGGCGTTTGCTGTGGTGGGCAGCGTAGTGAGTAGTGTGGCAGGCAGTATGACGTTCGCCATAGCATTCGGTGTGGTAGGTGGCGTGGCGTTTGCCGTAGTGGGCAGCGTGGCGTTTGCCGTAGTGGGCAGTGAGGTAAACAGCGTGGCTTTCAGTGTGGTAAGTGGCGTGGTGTTCGGTTTGCTAAATGGTCTGGTGTTCGGCATGGCGTTTGGCGTAGCGGTTGTACTGGTGTTTGTACTGGTGTTTGCCCTGGTGTTCGGTCTGGTGTTTGCCCTGGTGTTCAGCTTTGCGGTGCTACGTTTAGATAATTGGTTCATTGGCTTACTGTTATACTCACAAAAAATCCCAATCGATAGTTACTTACTCCTCCACTGCACTCCCATTCCTCTAAGTAATCTTGAGAGGCGCTTGCAAATTTGGTTACAACACGATTGGGAAATAGCTTTGCATAATACTAATGAATTGCTGGCATATACCCTGCAATTTATTCCTGTTTTAAAAGCAGTTAATAAGGTACTTGCCAGAACAGCATCACAAGAAATTATTTGGCGTGTCTCTAGGTTGGCTGAAGCTCCTTTTGATTGGAATCTAGTACATTTTGCTTCAGTTTCTCTAGATAAAAAGCCAAGGTTAAGGGCTATAGATCCTTTATGCATTGTTCCTAATTCTTGGTGGGAAGTTGCACAGGTTATTTTTATAACAGATACTTTCTTAGACACCCCTGCCCGTGCTGCTGCTGCTGGTTTTTGGCATCTGCATGAAAAACAGCCAATCATAGCAACCAAAGCTTTTGCTGTAGTGCGTTCTCTTCTCTATGGTGAGGAGATGTATACCCTTGCCCAAACTTTAGCAATGTTTCACGAAGCTAAAGAACTAGGCTCCATTGCTGGGCTACAACTACCTGCTTTTCCACAAGAACCCCTTTTACGTCCAGCTACCTGGAGTACAATTACAAGCCTGCGTCGAGTTGTTGAAGATGTCCAGTTTGTTAATCGCAGCGTGTCACGTTCTGCTAAGTCTTTGGCTCTCAATCGCGCTTTAGGTGAACTCATTAACATCCTGAATCAAGCCGACACTTTACCGCAAGCAGAACGCGGACTAATTGTAGATATCGCCCAAACTTGGAAAGAAAGCTTGTTACAAATCGCTGGTGAAGTGGGAGAAGTTGCCATCACCAAGCCTGTGATTAATCCTTATATAGTAGGCGACCCCGTTCAAGGTAATCTCTTCGTTGGGCGAGAAGATGTGATGAGACAGTTAGAAGAACTCTGGGTGATGGGTTATCAACTCCAGTCTGTAGTTCTCTACGGTCACAGGCGTATGGGTAAGACTTCTATCCTTGTTAACGCCGCTAATTCTCTAGGTTCAGGAATACAGCTAGTTTATGTCAACCTGCTGCGGTTGGGAGATACTCCGCAAGGAGTTGGCGAGGTGCTAATGGCAATTACTGATGAAATTTCGCAAGCTGTGAAAATTCCACCCCCAACTGATGCAGATTTGCTCAACCTCCCTTACCGGACTTTTGAACGTTATTTGAAACAGGTAGAAGCACAGTTAGAAGGTGGGTTAATCATCGCCTTAGATGAGTTTGAGAAAATTGAAGAACTAATTGAAGCGGGAAGAATCCCCCAAGATTTTATAGGTTTTCTGCGGGGGTTGGTGCAAATGAGTTCTAAAGTTGCCTTTGCTTTTGCTGGACTGCACACCTTGGAGGAAATGACGGCAGATTATTTTCATCCTTTCTTTGGCAGTGTCATCGACATTCCTGTAGGGTTTCTCAAACGTGCAGCTACTAGGCAAATCTTAGCTAATCCAGGTGAAGATTTCCTCCTTGACTATACCCCGGAAGCGCTAGATGAAATTTATGCCTTAACATCTGGTCAACCTTATTTAGTGCAATGGGTGGGATTCCAGTTAGTGCGCCGCTACAATGACTTTGTGTTTGAGCAAGGGCGATCGCGCAATCCGGTTTTCACGGTGGAAGATGTAGCAGCAGTTATCAACGATTCTGAGTTTTTCAAGCGGGGACGCTACTATTTTGATGGAGTTTGGGGTCAGGCGATGCGGGGTGCTGATGGTCAGCAGGCGATAATACAGGTACTCGCACCACACCCAGAAGGGTTAAGTTTAGATGTCTTAGCTGAGTCTACGGCTTTGGGTAGCGAACAGTTACAAGCAGCGCTCAGTATGTTAATACGTCATGATGTGGTTGCACAGGCTGAGGGACGGTGGCGAATTATTGTAGAACTGTTTCGCCTTTGGGTTTTGCAAAGTCATCCGCTGTCGGGAGAGTAAGGCAGAGGGCACACTTCGACTCCGCTCAGTGTCCAGGCAGAAGAGGTTAGAATTTTTGTTGATTCATTGTGTACGAAGTGCATGGGTGTCCCTCTGGAAAAGAGATGCGGGGACGCGGAGAAGGGGAGAGGTGGTAGGACAGTGGTGCAAAAAGTTTTCCTGATGCAGTGGCTGTAAATTTCAAGGTAAATGAGTAAGTATAGTCATTGCGAGCGTTCGCCCTTGGCGTTCCCGCAGGGTAGCGAAGCAATCGCAAGGGTGTTGGGATTGCTTCGCTTCATTTCATTACGCTCGCAAACACAAGTGTTCAACCGGACATAATATCAGCACTTCCTGAATGAGTCTTTGATACTCGTGAATGAGTCTTTGATACTCGCGGACGAGTCTTTGATAC
>NZ_MTAV01000131.1 GCF_002154695.1 Nostoc sp. T09 | reverse complement strand
TTAAAACTCGAAGGGCTACGAAAGTCCTTTGGACGAAAAACAGTTTTGCAAGAAATTGATTTAGATATTCGTCCTGGGGAATTTGTTGCCATTGTGGGTCGCAGTGGCTGTGGTAAAAGTACGTTGTTACGCCTGATTGCTGGACTAGACGCTCCGAGTGCGGGTAGTGTGTTGTTAAATGACCAGCATTCACATCATCGTATTAGCCCAAGTATCCGCATGATGTTTCAGGATGCACGGTTACTACCTTGGCAGCGAGTAATCACAAATGTGGAGTTAGGCTTATTAGGCGCTAACTCGAAAGTTTATGCCAGACAAAAAGCTTTACAAGTCTTGGGTGCTGTGGGTTTAGAAGACCGAGCCAGCGAATGGCCTTCTGTCCTCTCTGGTGGACAACGCCAACGGGTAGCGTTAGCAAGAGCCTTGGCTAGTAATCCTGCTTTATTGTTGCTAGATGAACCATTGGGAGCATTGGACGCGCTAACAAGAATTGAAATGCAGCAATTACTTGAGCAATTATGGCAAGAGCAAGGATTTACTGCATTACTGATTACCCATGATGTGGAAGAAGCTGTTGTACTAGCAGACCGAGTGTTACTGATTGAGAACGGTCAGATAGGGCTAGATTTACAGATTAATCTCCCACGGCCAAGAGTTAGGGGAGACATTGTACTAGCTCAGACAGTCGAGAAAATTTTACAACGAGTCATGGGTCAGCAAGAGCGCGAACCAGGTTTGCAAGAACAACCAGTGTTTTTCACATCTTTGTCAGCGTAAAGAATTTCAACCTCGTTGTGAACTTTGAATTTTGAGTTATGACTATTGCTGTTGACCGTCCACAGAAATTTAAATCTGCACAAATCTGCGATCGCCTCGGTTATCATGTCATCGATCCCGATGTCCATACTCAGGAATTCTCTCCAGCATTCTTAGATGATTTAGAGTTGGTGGGTGGATCTGAGATTGGCGATCGCTTCCTAGAGGATTTAGCTAGTGCTTCTTGTGGTCAATGGTTCAATGGCTTAGATAGCGAATATGATTACGATCCTGTTTCAGCTAAGTGTGTCGAATTGAAACTATTCCCCACCACCCTTTCTTCTGGTATGGATTGGACGGCACACTGCTCAATCTCCAATTACCAGTACAACTATATTGGTCACTTTGCCTCCGCTGGTGAAGCGTCATGTAAATCCCTATCCTTCGGGGGAGTAACACGGCGCTTCCTTTCCCTAAAAGAGTTTTTAACACATGGGAAATAGTTAGCCTTTAGCTGTGAGTGAACTTTCAACAAACATGGCGCAAGGGAAGAGAATTCGTTTCTCTTATGAAGAGCAATATTTTTCTTCCCCCTTATTTCCTAATATCGTTGCAATCCTAAACGAAATAGAGGCTGAGCCAAGATTAATATTATTGTTCAAATATAAGTTTCCACCACAGTAAACCTCTCATGAATCTATCTTAAGGTGGGTTACTCCACCTTAATTCCTAAAATTTGACTCACAAATCAGTTGTCATTATCTTCTTTTTTCCAATATGTGCATCTGTGGTTCTTTTATTCAGGGTTAATTTTCACAAATTAGATAGTAGCGCTATCCATATTAAAGAAATTTTTTCATTGCATTTAGCTCAAGCTTAATAACATTCCATGAAATCCGAATTCAAGAGTAAAAAAAATTTTATAGATACCCGAAGCCCTTAGATGAGGGTATTTATAATTCTCCAAGTTTGTAATTTTTGTAATCGGTTTAAAGGCAGAGGTTAGCTAATTAATGCAAGATCTGAAAGATAAATTAAAATTCTGGAAACGCGGACGCATTACTCGCCGTTCAGCATTATTTGCTCTTGGTTACACCTTAGTGTTATCGACAACACTATTTAGTTGCAGTACACCAGAAAAAAATACTCAAAAACAAGCAGATTCATCTTCATCTAATACAACCAATACAACTAATACAGCGAATACATCTACAGCTAGTAGTGGACAAAAAGTCATTAGAATTGTACGTTCTAAACAACTTACTGCCCTAGCTGTTCTCGAAAAACAAGGCAACTTAGAAAAAAGATTAGCAGAGCTTGGTTACAAGCTTGAATGGCCTGAGTTTGCTGCGGGTCCACAACAATTAGAAGCATTAAATGCTAATGGTCTTGATATTGCTTCCACAGCAGAATCACCGCCTATCTTTGCTCAAGCAGCGGGAACGCCTTTAATATATTTATCGGCTAATTCCTCTGATGGAAGAGCAGTTTCGCTGTTAGTTCCTAATAACTCGACTGTTAAAAGTGTTCAAGATTTGAAAGGTAAAAAAGTTGCCTTCCAAAAAGCATCTATTGGACATTACCTGTTAGTCAGAGCGTTAGAAAAAGAAGGGCTAAAACTTTCTGATGTACAGTCAGTTTTCCTACCGCCTCCAGATGCGAATGCAGCATTTAGCCAAGGTAAAGTTGATGCTTGGTTTATCTGGGAGCCATTTGTCACTAGAAATGTACAGAAAAAAGTCGGTCGTGTGCTGATAGATGGTGGTAATGGATTACGGGATACCAACAACTTTTACTCCACAACACGCAAATTCTATCAGGAAAATCCAGAAGTGATTAAAGTTTTTCTGGAGGAACTACAAAAAGCACAAATTTGGTCTAAACAACATCCAAAAGAAATCGCAGAATTACTTGCACCAGCGACGCAACTCGATGTACCAACATTAGAAGCAATGCATGGTAAATATGATTTTGCTTTGGAACCAATTACCGAGAAAATTATCACCAAGCAACAAGAAGTGGCAGATAAATGGTACAGCCTAGGGCTTATACCTAAAAAGGTGAATGTCAGAGATGGGTTTTTGAAACCTGAAGAGTATACCAAAATTACACCTCAAGATGTCTTAGCTAAACAGTAAATAAAAAGCAGATGGCAGAAGGGTTGATCGCTGACGGAAGTTATTTTTTCTAATTTTAACTACCAGGCTATTTCAGCCATTCTGTACATAAAAAATTTCTTGATTGTCTTTTCAAATCTGCTATTTCTTTCGTCAAAGCAGACATCATCTACTTTGTAGTTAAGAATTGGTAAATATCTTTATTTCTGCTTCCCTCTGGCTTGTTCTCAAAGTAGGAAAATATTATGCCCACATTAACGTTAACAGAAGTTAAAATTACTCCCTTAGATGCACCTTTGGGCGCTGTGGTTACGGGACTGGATGCTAGTCAATCTGTTGCACCTGAAGTTATTTTGCAACTTAAACAAGCATTGCGCGATCGCCATATCCTGATCTTCAAAAATCAACAGCTTACTGATGAGCAATTTTTGAATTTTGCATTCTACTTTGGCTCTCTGTTTGTACCACCGCAAGATATCCCAGTTTTAGCTTCAGAACCTGGGGTTACACCTGTAATTATTCCTGTTTCCAATGTCGATGGTGGTTATACAGGTACTGGTGAATTAACTTTCCATTCCGATCACCATTGGACTCCTTATCCCTCTAGCGGCTCCTTACTCTATGCTTTAGAAGTACCCGTCGAAGGTGGAGATACCTCTTGGTTGAATCTGAACTTGGCTTATGAAACGTTAGATGAGTCTACCAAAAAACGGATTGCCGACTTGCAGTTGATTACTTACAACCCGTTTTTGCAAGACCGCAACGCACCTCGTTCTAACTACCGTCTTGATCAGAGTATTCCTCTCATTAGCCCTGTTTTTCCTCATCCTCTAGTACGCACACATCCAGAAAGCGGCAAAAAGATTTTATACCTTGGCTACAAAACCGAAGTAGAAGTTGTCGGTTTAGATCCCCAAGAGGGAGCAGAATTAATTGCATATTTACGCCAGCATCTCAACCAGCCACAGTTTTACTATCAACATAAATGGTCTGTAGGTGACATTGTTTACTGGGATAATCAAGCGACTTTGCACCATCGACAAGCTTTTGATCCCAAGGAACGACGGGTAATGAAACGCATAAGTTTAGCTGGCAGTCGTCCTTTTTAGTAGTTGAGATTCTTAGAGGATAACCGCAAAACTTTTGATTATATAGCCATCCTCAATCATGATTTAAAATCAAGAATTCTGTAAGGTGGGCAATGCTTACCCTACGAATTAAGGCTTCTATTAATGGCTTAACTATCAAACTTAATGCGGTTGTTCGCTCAATAAAAACTGAATTTGTGAATACCATCAATTAGACATCTCTCGCATTACTTATATGACAACAATTCCCACTTACGATCCTACCTTATTTGAAGGCGCAGCTTGGTATTATGCTCGCTACAGACCCCAGTATCCACCTGTTTTGTTTGATTCGCTCGCAGAGAAATTTCAACTAGATGGTAAAGGAAGGCTACTAGATTTGGGCTGTGGTGCGGGGTTAATTGCAATTCCTTTACGCGATCGCTTTCAAGAAGTCATCGGTTTAGATCCCGATGCAGATATGCTTCTAGAAGCACAACAGCAAGCAGTAGAACTGGGAGCTACAAATATTAGTTGGGTACAAGATAGGGCAGAAAATATCTCTCCTGCTGTTGGTAAATTCCAGCTAGTGACAATTGGTAGAGCTTTTCACTGGATGCAGCGAGAATTGGTAATAGAACGTATATACAATCTACTTACTGATCATGGTGGTCTTGCCATTATCAAAACTCATGAAGACCCTTGGAATAGTGACCATCCGTGGAAAACAACAGCAATTTCAGTTGTCAAACGCTGGTTAGGTGAACAACGCCGTACAGGTCAAGGTGGTAAAGGCGTATGGCAACCTTTGGCAGTTTCTCATGAAGAAATTTTGGCGAAATCATCATTCCCTCGTCAAGCCACGTATGAAGTTAAATACGAAAAATCTTGGACAATTGATACTTACCTCGGTTATCTGTATTCTACGGCTTTCTGTCTACCATCTTTTGTTGGAGAAAATCGCCATAAATTTGAGAAAGACCTCAAAGAATCTCTACTAAAAGTAGAGCCTTCAGGAATATTTACAGAAGAACTACCGATTACTGTTATTGCTGCTTGGAAAAGTTAGTTACTCACAACTTTATCTAGCTACTTCATAGAACACGATTCAAAAATACAACATTCACATGAAAAGTATCTCTTCTACTCCTCACAATCTTCCATCAAGACAGGCTATGAAAAAGCAAAAGTTAAAATTACTATTCCTTAAGAATCGCCATATTCAATCCTTAATTCCCTGGTTCGTACCTCTATTCATAATTGTTGTGTGGCAGTTATTATCTTCTGTAGGGATAATACCTACGCGAATTTTGCCTGCACCTTTAAGTGTTGTGGGAGCTGCTGTTCATTTAGCTCAAACAGGCGAACTATTTAGAAATATTGCTATTAGTGCTACAAGAGCAATTTCTGGCTTTTTAATTGGTGGAAGTATTGGCTTTATCTTAGGTTTAGTCAATGGCATTTCTCCCCTTGCTGAGAAATTGTTAGATACTTCTATTCAAATGCTGCGTAATATACCTAACTTAGCATTAATTCCCTTGGTCATTTTGTGGTTTGGTATTGGAGATGAAGCTAGATTATTTCTTGTATCTTTGGGCGTAATGTTTCCCATTTATTTAAATACTTTTCATGGAATTCGTAGTGTCGATCCAGGATTAATCGAGATGGGAAAAGTTTATGGTTTAAATACCTGGGGTTTATTTTGGCGAATTATTCTTCCAGGAGCATTATCTTCTATTTTGGTAGGAGTCCGTTTTTCCTTAGGTATTATGTGGTTGACACTCATTGTTGCTGAAACAATAGCTGCTGATTCTGGTATTGGTTATATGGCAATGAACGCTAGAGAATTTATGCAAACAGATGTTGTGGTCGTAAGCATTTTGCTCTATGCCTTATTTGGTAAATTAGCAGATGCGATCGCTAGATCTTTGGAAAATTACTGGTTGCAATGGAATCCTAGTTATACAAAGGCCTAACTCAAATTTGTAAGTTTGCTATTCATTAGCATTACAGATAAAGCACTTCAGTAGCAGCCAGGAATCTACAATAATTTTTGGCTGCTATATTTTTGATTATTCAACTAAATTATTCAGTAGGATAAGCAGTTCGCGGTGGAGATTTTCTCTTTGCAAAACTGCTGTTGTGTTACGGCTATGTAAGGATTTGAGCGCTTGAGAAAGTGACAGCTTTAACGCACCTAAAGCTGAAGTATAGACTTGTGGCAAGGTCATTCACTGAGAATGTTATTCTAACTAAAGGTTGTTCTTGCTCAATTTCCTGTATAGAAATAGTTTCGAGAAACTAAAACTTGGGGTAAGTCTGGGTAATTTTCATCAAAAAATCATCAATACAGCAATGATAAACTTTTCGATTACTAATTATGAGAACTGTCTTCTCTATCTTTGATACAACCAGATTCTAACAAAACAATACCTCGGACATCGCGTGTAAATATCTGCTCACTCATCCTTTGCTGACACAGAAGAAGTAACTATGGTAAAAGTTGATACATATCCAGTGACACCTACCACAGATTTATTTCAGCGTGTCGCCGCCCTAGCTGCTGACTTTGCGACGCGCGCTGCTGTCCACGATCGCGATCGCTCTTTCCCTTTTGAGAACTTTGCGGCTCTTCAACAAGCGCAGCTACTAAATCTGACTGTTCCCAAAGAGTTTGGTGGTCAAGATTTAGGATATGCCGCTGTTAGCCGAGTGATTGAAACAATAGCTAGTGGGGATGGTGCTACTGCCTTAGTATTGACGATGCACTATCTACAACACGTCAATGCTGCTCGCACCCGTCGCTGGAATCCTGTGATTTACGAACGATTGTGTCGTGAATCGGTAGAAGGTATTGCCTTATTAAATGCTGCTCGTGTGGAACCAGAGTTGGGTACACCTGCGAGGGGTGGACTACCTGCAACCACTGCCCAACAGACTGCTAAGGGTTGGCTATTAAATGGTCATAAACAATACACTACAGGCAGCCCAATTTTGCGTTATTTCATTGTTTGGGCGCGAACCACAGAAGCAGAACCGCGAGTTGGTAATTTTCTTGTCGTTCGTGATGTTCCAGGCCTCCGCATTGACGAAACTTGGGATCACTTGGGAATGCGAGCAACTGGTAGCCACGATTTGATTTTAGAAGATGTCTTGATTCCTTCAGAGTATGCTTTGGATATTCGCCCCTTGAAAGCTTGGTCATCTCCCGATCCGCTGCAATTAGCTGGTGTGAGCCTGTGGTTGAGTGCATTGTATCAGGGCGTAGCCAAAGCTGCGCGAGATTGGCTAGTGAGTTATTTGAATGAGCGATCGCCTACTAATTTAGGAGCTAGTTTAGCAACTCTACCCCGCTTTCAATCGGCGATCGGCGAAATTGAAGCTTTGCTCTACGCTAGCGATCGCCTAATTTATGGTTTAGCCAACGATATTGATCGCGCAGAGTATGACAGCAACGTAGGTTTACAGGCGCAAACTGTGAAATATCTCACCACGAGTAATGCCATTCGCGCCGTCGAAAAAGGACTCGAACTTATTGGTAATCCAGGCTTATCACGTCATAATCCTTTAGAACGTTACTATCGCGATGTTCTTTGCAGCCGCATTCATACCCCACAAAATGATGCAATTTGGTTGTCTTTGGGAAAACGAGCCTTGGGTGTGAATTCTCTGACTTAGACATACCATGAATCCTTCAAAAGTAGTGGCGTGACAAGACTAAAATGTTGCAATAAAAAATGTTCGTAGTTGCGCTTTAGCGCCCTATCAATTAGAAATCTAATGCACAACTTTAGCCTTGCCACGCCAGTAGGCTAACGCACCGCATTATCCAAGATTTTCGGTGCGTTAGGACTAAAGTCCATAACGCACCCTACCAAATGAAAACTTTTCATGCTTGGTTCCAAAACGGGGTTGAATGGCTACCTTGAAAGAGTGCTGCGTCAAGAGTCATTAATTCTTCTCCTTGTGTTTCTTGCCTTTGGTAAATATATTGCTTTCCCCCTTCATCTGTGTAATATTATTAAGATGACAAATAAATACGGTATATCGACGCATTTACCGTAGTATTGAAAGTAATCAGATTTTGCAGCCACATTAAATTAGGGATTATGCAACTACTTTGGTTTATCCCCACACACGGAGAAGGACGCTATCTTGGCACCGCAATAGGTGGGCGGGCAGTAAACTTTGATTACTGGCGACAGATTGCTCAAGCCGTGGATCATTTGGGTTTTACAGGGGCTTTATTACCTACAGGGCGTTCTTGTGAAGATGCGTGGATTTTGGCATCAACGCTAGTAACCCATACGAAAAGAATGCGGTTTTTGGTAGCAATTCGTCCGGGGTTGATGTCACCTGGAGTAGCTGCACGCATGGCTGCAACGTTCGATCGCATTTCCGGTGGGCGTTTGCTGATTAACGTGGTTACAGGTGGCGATCCTGTGGAATTGGCAGGAGATGGTTTGCATCTTTCGCATGACGATCGCTACAAACTTACAGACGAATTTTTGACAGTGTGGCGGCAAATAGCAGCAAGCGAAGTGACTAATTTTCAAGGCGACTATCTCAACGTCCAAGATGGCAAGATACTGTTTCCACCTGTACAAAAACCTTATCCGCCTTTGTGGTTTGGTGGTTCTTCACCGATTGCGCAAGAAATCGCTGCTAAACACGTGGATGTTTACTTAACTTGGGGGGAAACACCTGCACAAGTTGCTGAAAAAATTGCCTCAGTGCGTCGGCTAGCAGAAGCACAAGGACGGACAATCCGCTTTGGTATAAGGCTACACGTAATTGTCAGAGAAACCGAAAGCAAAGCTTGGGATGCGGCAAATGATTTAATTCGCTATGTAGATGAAGATGCGATCGCCAAAACTCAACAAGCTTACGCCCGCATGGACTCAGAAGGGCAGCGCCGGATGCAAGAATTACACAAAGGTAGCCGGGACGCTTTAGAAATTAGCCCCAATTTATGGGCAGGAATTGGTTTAGTGCGCGGTGGTGCGGGGACTGCTTTAGTCGGCGATCCTGATACTGTGGCTCGCAGAATGTTGGAATATACAAATTTAGGGATTGAGACTTTCATCTTTTCTGGCTATCCTCATTTAGAAGAAGCGTATCGTGTCGCCGAATTACTCTTCCCACATTTGCCTTTAGAAAATTTACCTGCCATCGAACCACAGATGACTAGTCCGTTTGGCGAAATAGTTGCCAATCGTGAATTTCCCAAACAACAAGTTAATAAAACAGCAGCAGCGACTGTAGATTAAACATTTAAGTAGTAAGGCAGATGGCAGAGGGCAGAAGGTTAAATTAAGTTTTTCAGTAAAACTTTTGCCTCAAAACAAAAAAGCATACAAGCCCTGAGATTTATTTATGAATAAGCTAAAAACTTCTTCCTACTTAAATCCGAACATACTTATTCCTGGGCTTTCCTTCCGCCTCCTGCCCTCTGCCTCCTGCCTTTCTTCAAATATAATTCCCAGGAGAACTTCAAACCATGCCCCACATTTTAGCGATCGCAGGTAGCCCTTCCCATCCTTCCCGAACCTACTCTTTACTGGAGTATGCAAGCAAAATTCTTGTGCAGCAAGGCTTCACAGTAGATATTATTTCGGTGCGTGACATTCCTGCTGAAGATTTAGCATTTGGACGTTACGATAGTCCAGCTTTAGAAAAACCGAAAGCTATTTTAGCAAAAGCTGATGGTGTTATTATTGCAACACCCATCTACAAAGCAGCATACACAGGTGTCCTGAAAGCATTCTTGGACTTGTTACCCCAAAAAGCCTTAGCGGGGAAAGTCATAGTTCCGTTGGCAACAGGCGGGACGATCGCTCATTTATTGGCAATAGAGTATGCTTTAAAACCCGTGCTGTCAGAATTAGGAGGACGGCACATACTCAGTACTATCTACAGTGTCGATAAGCAAATTCAAGTACAACCTGATGGCAGTATTCAGCTAGATGCAGAAATTGCCCAGAGGCTACAGGATGTTTTGCATGATTTGGTAAAAGCGATTAATACTTCTTCAACCACAAAAGAAGTCGCTCATGCTGGTTAGCCAATAATCTTTACTCCTTTCTGCTCCCAGTAGCAGTTGGGTTGCTCTTGCCTAACTGCTACTTTTTTTAAATTTACGAATGCTGTGCCATTGCTATCTCTAGACGATTTCCGCCAGGATCGCGGATATAAAAGCGATTGTATCCGGGTATGAGTTGGCGATCGCTAATAATTTCTACCCCATGCGCTTTGAGATGCTCTTCAAAAGCATTCAAGTTATGCACTCGAAAACAAATATGTCGTCTTGACGCTTCATTATGGGAGTTATTCTCTATACTGATGTGGATCTGGATATTTCCCAGCCCATACCAAGCGCCTCCATTGTTTTTAAGTGCCTCAGGCTTGGCAATTTCAGTTAGTCCCAGAACTGTGCCGTAGAAAAATCGCATTGCATCCTCCACTTCGGAAGGCGATGTAACTTGAACATGATCGATTGCATCTAGCCACACTTTCGCTTCCTCCAGTTTGCTGCTGTATTGGGGAATCATGCTATTTCGCTACAATATCTCTGACTTGATTTTAATACTACGATAAATCGGTCAAATTAACGTAGTAATTAAAGTAACAAAATTTTAGGCTACCCAAGATGACAAATAGAGAAATTCGCACTAGTCAAGTTAAAGTCCCAAACGGTGATTTGCAAATTGATGCTTACCTAGCTGAACCAGCAAATGAAGGGACATTTCCGGCTGTAATCGTGATTCAGGAAATTTTTGGGGTTAACATTCACATTCGGGAAGTAACCGAGAGACTTGCTCAAGAAGGATATGTAGCGATCGCTCCGGCTCTATTTCAACGCATTGCTCCTGGTTTCGAGGCTGGATACACTCCTGACGCTATCGAGATTGGCAGGAAGCATAAAGAGCATACCAAAGCCGATGAAATATTGAGCGATATTCAAGCGGCGATCGCTTATTTACGAACTTTACCAAATGTCCAAAAAGATGCGATCGGTTCCATTGGTTTTTGTTTTGGTGGTCATGTTGTTTACCTTGCTGCCACACTACCAGATATCAAAGCTACAGCTTCTTTCTACGGTGGTGGTATTCCCACCTCGACTCCTGGTGGTGGTGCGCCTACTATTACTCACACTGCCGAAATTAAAAATCCTCTATACGCCTTCTTTGGCTTAGAGGACAAGGGGATTCCCTTAGAACACATAGAGCAGATTGAAGCGGAGTTGAAAAAACATCAAATTCCTCATGCAGTCTTTCGCTATTCCGGAGCAGACCACGGCTTTTTCTGCAACCATCGAGCTAGTTACAATGCAGAAGCATCTGCTGATGCTTGGAAGCACGTTTTGGAATTATTTCAACAGAACTTAAAAAAAGTAGAATTGTTGCAAACAACCTAATCTCATATTTTAGTGAGTTCGTAGCGATCGCTTTAGCACTTAAAAATTAAAAACTAAAGTTCTAACTACGAACTCATTTTGATTTCCGTGCAATAAAGGCTGCATGAGCTTTTGGCAAAGCATATTCACCATAATTACGCATCGTCTGAACTTCAAACCCAACTTGATGGAGTTCATTGGCAATATCTGTCGCTTCGTATAACTGCTGGTAATGTACTTCATCATCCCGTCTGTAGTGTACCCCCACTTTGCGAAAGCTGATAATCCGACGGGTTAAAATGCTTTTCTCCTGATTTTCCTCTTTTTCAACAAGTACTACCCAATCTTTACCTTCAGTAAATCCCTTAGTTATTCCTTCTGTAACCTGTCCTGGTTCTGCAATGTCGAAGATGAATACACCGCCAGGAGTTAAGGCGCTATATATGCGTTGGAAAAGATTAATTAGCGTTTGGCGATCGCTGTTTTGATCGAACAGGTAGTTAAGACATTCACTAATCGATGTCACAACATTGCATGGTGGGATATCAACCTGAAACAGTGAGCCAATGAGAAACTCAGCATTTGGTACTCTTGCACGTGCGATTGCAATCATCGACTCAGAGATGTCAACTCCCAAAACATGATAGCCAGCTTTCGTGAATTCTTGCGCCGATAAGCCGCTACCACAACCTAAGTCTAATATCAGCCCTTCTCGAATGTTATTTTCAGCCAGAATTTTTAAGATGCCTGGAGCAGATTTGAGAGCATAATCATTAAAACCAACATCATGAATAAATGCGAGGTCTTCTTTGTAATACTCTTGCATAATTTCTAGATGGCTCTATTTATGCCTACATGAAATTAACAGTAAGCCTAAAATTTTATCTTGTCTATTTCTTAACCTTTATTTATCGAAAAGTCTACTCTCTAAAGGTATAAAATTTTATTTTTTCAATTAAAAATTTTGAAAATCAAGATTTTTTTTACATATTTAATTTTTTTATTAATTGCTAAAATATTTAAAAACCTTTGTACAGGTATCTATAGCAATCCGATTTGATTCCTAAAATTACTTACATAGGGAGGAAACAGGAAACAGTAAAAAATGCTATTGGAGTTGTAATGAATTTTTTAAAAAATCAAATATGAGTACTATATATTTAAGATTATATTTAAGATTTGATATATCTTTATAAGGCTTTTTTTAACTAATGTAATTGAAGTTTAGCCTAAAAAGTAATATGAATATACAAGAACAGGCTCTAACCCAGAACTCAGAAAAACATAAAGTAGCAAAAATTGCGATTATCGGTGCTGGTCCAGGTGGTTTGGCTACTGCTATTGCACTACGAAACAAAGGATTTGATGTTCAGGTATACGAAAAAGCACAAGAGTTTCGCCCAGCTGGTACTGGTCTAGGACTAAGTCCCAACGGCTTGAACTGTCTAGAAGCGATTTCCCCGGGAATAGTCGAGAGTCTTAAAATTTCTGGCACTGAACTTCGTCAGACAGCTTTAAAAAATGTTAGTGGAGAAACAATCCGGGCTAACACAGCCAAGTATTTAGAGAAATACGGACAGACATTTATCATTGTTTGGTGGTGGAATTTACAGCAAGTTCTGGCATCCAGATTGCCATCAGACATTATCCATCTGAATCATCGCTGCATCGGCTTTAAACAAAATGACAGCAATGTGGAAATCTATTTTGATGGTGGAAATACAGTAAATGCAGATTTACTAATTGGTGCTGATGGCGTCAACTCTGTTATTAGAGAAACTTTAACTGGTGAAGGTAAGCCTAATTATTTGCGCAGTATGTGTTGGCGTTCAGTCATCAAATATAACCACGAACTGTTTAATTCCTACGATCTAGTTTTTATTAAAGGTAATAAACAGTTCATGTACCTGCTCAATGTGGGTGATGGCTATACCAGTTGGATTAGTCGTAAATTTTTACCAGATTGCTCTCTTTCTCAAAGTGCCGAACAAGTCAAATCTCGTATTCTTCATGAATTAAAAGACTGGGACAAATCCTTTCGAGCGGTTGTAGAAGCAACACCAGCGGAGGAAATCAAGGAACATCCTATCTGCGATCGCCCACCATTGAGCCATTGGAGTCAAGGCAGAGTCACACTTTTAGGCGATGCTGCCCATCCAATGGCACCTGCTATGGCGCAGGGAGCAAATTCTAGTTTTGAAGATGCATATGAACTGCAAGCGTGTTTGTCCCAGAAATCTACTCTGGAAGCAGCTCTAATTAGGTATGAACAGCGGCGCATTGAGCGCACACAAGTTATTCAAGGTCGTAGCGCCTTGGGTGAGATGCGCTATTACGAAACCGATACTGAGACATCTGAAAGACAAATGCAAGAGCGATCGCAATTAGCAAATAATGATGATTTTCAAACTTGGCTCTATGGCTACAAGCCATACTGAATCGAAAATTAGCGTTGTGACTAGCTTTTGTTGAAACAGTTACGCAAGATGTCCTTGCTCTAGCGATTAGCTGGGGTTGATAGCTTTTAGGCTCTTGACTTACACCAAATATATGAGAAGCTAATAATTAGCTTACCTAATTATATTCTCAAGGAAGTGCATCTTACTCGTGACAAAACTTACGGGAAGAGCCGATCGGTTAGAAACGCCTACCAACTTTCCGAAATCGGTCATATTGGAAACACAGGAACTCACGCGCCGTTTTGACAAGTTCACAGCCGTTGATGGGCTGAATATCTCTGTCGCACCTGGTGAAGTGTTTGGCTTGCTCGGTCCTAATGGAGCAGGGAAAAGTACAGTAATTAAGATGTTGACAACGCTGCTACCACCAAGTAGTGGCAGGGCAACTATAGCTGGTTATGATGTAACTCATCAATCTCAGGCTGTGAGAAGAGCAATCGGCTATGTACCGCAGGCTCTTTCTGCTGATGGCAGTCTTACAGGCTATGAAAATCTCTTAATTTTTGCCAAGCTGTACGACATTCCATCTAAACGACGCCAACAGCGCATCCGCGATGTATTGGAATTTATGGGTTTGGAGGAAGCAGCTCATCGCTTGGTGAGAAATTATTCTGGGGGGATGATTCGCAAGCTAGAAATTGCCCAATCCATCTTGCATCGACCCCAAATTATGTTTTTAGATGAGCCAACAGTCGGACTCGATCCAGTTGCGCGCAACCAAGTCTGGAATTTGGTGCAGGAACTCCGTGCAGATTACGGCACAACTATATTTTTAACCACTCACTTTTTAGAAGAAGCCGACAGTTTGTGTAATCGGGTGGCGATTATGAACCAAGGTAAGGTGATTGCAACTGGCACACCCACCGATTTAAAAGCTGGCTTAGATAAACCAAACGCAACTTTGGATGATGTGTTTATTCAGTATACAGGGGCCGAATTAGCATCAGGAGTTAGTTATCATGACACGGCAAGAACCAGACGTAATGCTCAACGGTTGGGTTGAACCCAAGCCTGCACATCGAGGCAATTTTATCTCTGCAATCGCAGAATTATTTAGCAAAACTTTTGTAATCGCTGAACTAGAAGTACGTAAACTCCGCCACGATCCCTATGATTTATTAATTCGGGGCGTACAGCCTGCGTTGTGGCTACTAGTTTTTGGACAAGTTTTTACCCGTACTCGCGCTATTCCTACAGGAAACTTATCTTATTTGGAATTTATGGCTCCTGGTATTCTCGCTCAGAGCGTATTATTTGTAGCGATTTTTACAGGCGGGATGACGCTGATTTGGGAGCGAGATTTAGGAATTGTGCATAAATTTCTCGCAAGTCCTATACCTCGTGCGGCGATGGTATTGGGTAAAGCTGTCGCTTGTGGAATTAGGAGTTTATCACAAATAGTGATTATTTATGGATTAGCACTGCTGTTAGGTGTCAAACTTAACCTTAATCCCTTAGCGCTACTGCAAGTAGTAGTAATTGTACTTTTAGGCGCAGCTTGTTTTTGTGTTTTTTCATTAATCATTGGCTGTTTGGTAAGAAGCCGAGAAAGGTTTACAGGTATAGGGCAATTAATCACAATGCCGTTGTTTTTTGCTAGTAATGCCATCTATCCCTTATCGCTGATGCCAGGGTGGTTGCATATTATTTCTAGTATCAATCCCTTAACTTATGAAGTTGATGCTTTACGCGCCACAATGATCGCCAATGGCTCCAGTGTTTATGGGTTTGGTCTGGACTGTACAATTCTCTTGTTAACATTAATAGGCTTGACTGTTATCTGTGGACGACTTTATCCACGGGTGGCGATGTAATTAGGAGAAAAAGATGCCCAAGCTCGGAAAACCCTCTGAAGAATGTGCCTCTAGAGTAATGGAAACAGTTCCTTTACTGATGCGGTTTATCCGAGCCGATATGCGCAGTCACAATGCTGAATCTCTATCCATACCTCAGTTGCGATCGCTAGCATTTCTTAACCGCAATCCTGGTGCATCATTATCTGAGGTAGCGGAGCATTTAGGTGTCACCTGTGCTACAGCATCAACAACCATAGAACGGTTAGTACAACGCAATCTGGTACAACGTACAGATCATCCTCAAGAACGGCGGCGAATAGTTCTGAATTTAACAGAAGAAGGAAAACTGTTATTACAGCAATCCCAAGCAACAACTCGCACTCATATTGCCGACATTCTAGAGAGTCTGACACCAGAACAAGTATCACATATTGAAGAAGGCTTGGCTCTACTCAAAAATGTCTTCGAGCAAACAGAAATTAAAAAAGCTCCTTAATGCTGAGGCGACACAACACGACCCCTTTGCAGCCTTAAGGTTTCGAGATTATCGACTATTTACGATTGGGCGTGTACTCCTGTTTACAGGCTCACAAATGCAGACAGTGGCGATTGGTTGGGAACTCTATGAACGTACCAACTCAGCACTGGTATTAGGTGGGGTAGGGCTAGCGCAAGTGCTACCGATGATTGCCCTGACATTGATAACTGGACACGTCGCTGACAGACGCGATCGCAAGCTTACTACTTTACTATCTATTTTGCTGCTGGCTATTTGCTCATTGGCTTTGGCAGTAGTTTCTTATACCCAAGGTGCAATTATTCTTTTTTATACCTGCTTATTTTTAACAGGTGTAGCAAGGGCGTTTTTAAAGCCTGCCAGCGATGCAATGATGTGGCAGTTGATACCTACCACTGCTTTCACGAATGCAGCTACTTGGAATAGTACCAGCTTTCAGTTAGCGACAGTCATTGGCCCAGCCTTGGGAGGATTTGCTATTGCTGCTTTAGGAAATGCCACAGGGGTATATGTATTGGCAGCGATCGCAGCATTTTTGTGTTTTGCCTTAACATTGCCAATTAAACAGCAAAACACTGCTCTTTCCAAAGAACCAATATCACTCAAAACTTTAGCTGGTGGTGCGGAGTTTGTCTGGCAAAATCAGATAATTTTAGCGGCAATCACCCTAGATATGTTTGCAGTGCTGCTAGGGGGTGCAGTAGCTTTATTACCCGTCTTTGCCAAAGATATTTTGCACGTTGGCCCTGTAGAGTTGGGGTATCTGCAAGCCGCCCCATCTATTGGTGCGCTAATTATGGCGGTAACCTTAGCACATCTGCCACCCTTACGCAAAGCCGGGCCTGCCTTACTGTGGTCTGTGGTCGGTTTTGGTGTAGTAACAATTATCTTTGGCTTGTCGCGGTGGTTTTGGCTATCACTGCTGATGCTGGCATTGAGTGGCGCATTAGATAGTATCAGCGTTGTGATTCGTCATACCTTAGTTCAGATTCGCACACCCAACCATTTACGCGGTCGAGTCGCTGCAATTAACAGCGTGTTTATCAGTGCATCCAATGAGTTAGGGGGTTTTGAGTCAGGTTTAGCTGCTGCTTTGTTTGGCCCCATAGTTTCCGTGGTTGGCGGCGGAATTGGCACGATTATTGTGGTGATTGCAACAGCGATGATTTGGCCAGAGATGCGGAAGTTAGGGGCGTTGCACGAGTATGAGTAAGAAATGAGTTGAGGAATACTTAACTATTAGCTGTCTTTACCCTTATGGTAAGCTTATTGAAATAATTTTTTCTTTGGTAAGATGGCAAGCCTCCAGCATCTGGTTCAGTACCAAAGCAGTAAAAGAAACCTTGCGTCAGATATTCTCAAATTTCTCCCTAATGCTGTGGATAGATTGGTAGAGCCATTTGCGGGAACTGCTGCAATTAGTATTGCCGCCTCTTATCAAAGAATTTCCCAAAAATTTTGGCTCAATGATTTAAATCAACCCCTAGTTAAATTATTAGAAAGCAAGAGATGTTCGAGAACATGGAATTCCTCTAGAAACTTTCCGCGTTACAGGAAGCAATGGTAGAAGGATCGCTGCTTATAGATTTGGCGATATTAGTAAGGCTAGATTTTCTAGATTCTCTGGTAGAACTGGTCTGATCCAGAATGGCTGAACTCTCATGTAAAAACTTGCTCCCAAATGTTTCTATAAGTCACTATGGAGGCAGAATCTAAGGTGACTATAGTATTCAGGTAACAACTGTTAAAATAGGCAATAGGTGGAGTAAGTGACTGGAATGCCTACTGCTGCTCAATTAGAGAGTTTATATCGCGTCGGCTATCAACTGACATACATCATGCTTCAGCCCATACATCTTATTTGTGTTGATAACCAAACTCGTAACGTATATATATTAGCTGGGTATAACGAAGAGCTTGAGTTCCAAATCCTACCCAATGGGGAGTTTTCTGATGAGCCAAGTTAATTACAATGAAATGTCTGATCCTGAATTGAAACAGTATTTTCTCAAACATCGAGAGGATCACGCTGCTTTTCAAGCATACTTAGACAGAATCAATCAGCGTCCACGTAGGATTATTGCAAGTCTGAGCGATCCCGATTTTGATGAGAAGGTTCAAGCAGCGATTCGTCAAAAGCTAGAAGCAGCTAGAAGCAGTAGCGATCAGCAGCCTAACATCACATTGGACGCAACCGACCAAGGTTGATCTACGAGAGCCAAATGTTATCTATGGCAACAAACTGTAACGTTGAGCGATCGCATCGGCTCGTTATATTAATGCATCGCCCTGCAATTGAATTGCATCGGCTCGTTATATTAATGCATCGCCCTACAATTGAATTGCATTGGCTTGTTATGTTAATGCATCGCCCTGCAATTGAATTGCATCGGCTTGTTATATTAATGCATCGCCCTGCAATTGAATTGCATCGGCTTGTTATATTAATGCATCGCCCTGCAATTGAATTGCATCGCCCTGCAATGCAATTGTAACCTTGGCAAGCTGGGCAACCATCTCAGCACGAGAGGAAACCTCAAGCTTACGAAACATTCGCTTGAGAGCTTGCTTGACAGAATTCTCTGTAATCCAAAGTTTATGACCAATTTCGGCGTTTGTGTACCCTAACGCAACTAATTCAGCAATTTCCAATTCACGGGATGTTAAGCGATCGCTCTTTAAAGGTTGATATCGCGATCGCACTGTTGCATTCCAAATTGATAGGTGCAGGCAAAGCGCGCTTAAATCTGCTAAATCTTGTGCGTCAAATGCAGTCATTGTCTGTTCACGAGTGAAGCCGACTACACCCACTAATTGCCCGTTACTCACAATCGGCCCTGCCATCACGTGCCAATGATCGGGTCGGGGACAAATCATTCTCCAGACATTGGGTGTTGCTACCAAGGCTTCATGCACAGGAGCATGACGCTCTACTAAGTAACGCACAACAGGGTTATGTTCGATTGATAGCCCAACTTCCAATATTTTCTGAAGTTTACTATCTGCAAAGAGAAGTTGATCGAAAAAGAAAACGCCACATTTTTTAGTCGTAAAATACTCACTGAGTTTTGGCACGACACGCGATCGCAGTTCTTGTTCATTCTGCGCCTGGTTGATGGCTTCAAAGAGCAACTGCAACGAATTTCTCATGGTCACTGTGTCGGAAACTGTACACGATCGAGGACTGGGCGAAGCTAATACTCCTCTTTTAATCTTAGCTTTAGTGCAAATGACAGGAGAAAAGCCCATGTCTCAGTATGCTCATCCTGAAGTTCTCATCGATACACAATGGCTGATGGATCATCTCAACGATCCCACAGTTCGCGTAGTCGAGGTTGATATGAGTCCAGAACCATACAACAACGCTCACATTCCTGGTGCAGTCTTTTGGAATATCTTCACGGATCTGCTGATGCCCGATCTCCGCATAAATTTAGATCCAACGACCATAGAAAAGCTGCTTTCACGGTCAGGTATTTCCAATGAAACAACCATTATTGCTTATGGCAGTTATCCTGGAACAGGAGCTTGGATTTTCTGGCTTTTGAAAACCTTTGGACATGAACAGGTATATGTTCTTAATGGTGGATATCAGAAATGGCTAGCAGAAGGTCGCCCATTAATAGCGGAGTTGTCGAACTTTACCCCCACTAACTACCGTGCGAAAGCTCCCGATGCCAACTTGCGGGTTTTGCAGTCCGAGGTTCAAGCATCTTTGAGTCAGGCAGATCGCGTTTTGTTGGATGTCCGTACCGCTCAAGAGTACAGTGGCGAAATATTCATGATGCAGCCGCCACAAGCAGCAGAACGCGGGGGACATATTCCGGGTGCTGTGCATATTGAGCATACCCTGTCCCTCAACGCCGATGGAACGTTTAAGTCAGCCAAAGAGTTACATCATCTCTACAGTAGCAAAGGTATTACAGCTGACAAGGAAGTGTTTCCTTACTGTGCCATTGGTGGGCGATCCGCATATACCTGGTTTGTGTTGAAATATTTACTGGGGTATCCCAAAGTGCGAAATTATGATGGGTCGTGGAATGAATGGAGCCGTCTCCCTAATGCACCGATTGAGCAATATAACAACGCAGTGCAATGGATGAAAGAGCCTGGTGGAGTTGCATAGTTTGAGCTAATGCGCGTCTAAATAGGACATTTTCTTGTGAAGATGTCCTACCCTGCAAAAGCTGCTAGTGCGCGAGCTCACTTCACCTGCTTGTATCTGGTCGTTGCCCCCGCAAATTTTCCAACGTTTGTTAGGCCAGATATCGCTCTGGGAATTCTAATCTCAGTACAAGAATTCTCGTCAAAATGTATGAGTGCAAAAGTTGATGGAACTGTAAGGCTGGCTGGCTACCAAATTATGGAGCGACTTTATTCAGGTTCTCGCACCCAAGTATATCGGGCAGTCAGAGAACGCGATCGCCTAGCAGTTGTCATCAAGCTTTTAAAATGGCAGTACCCTACCTTCAACGAACTAGTACAATTCCGCACCGATTCCAGCCCAGACTTCTCATAAGAACTGACACACAGACATGGAGATAGATGTAATGAGACTGTCAGTTCGGAAAAAATTACGTTATTTATTCCAGCTTGAGCAAAATGGAAATCAACCAGAAAAGCGATCGCATAATTTAGCAACGCCGTTGATTTTAATTGGTACTACTTTTGCTATAGGTGTGATTGGCATTGCTAGCTATTTAGTAGTTAGGGGATTAATTCTTCAGCAACTTCAAGAAAAAGCACTGCTTCAGGTTCGTCAAGGAACCGATGAGATTGATCAATGGTTAGCCATTTGTTCTATTGAAATTCAAACTATTGCTAATACAGATGTGGCGCGTTCTTTAAATTGGTCACTTATTGAACCATATTTAAAAGCAGAAATTAAACGCACTAATGAATTTTCCAAGATAGCGCTATCGCTTCCTGATGGTTCTTATTACAACACTGAAGTAGGCAAAACCAATGAGAACAACAAAGATCGGGATTTTATTAAAAAAGCGATCGCCGGACAAACAAATATATCTGACCCCTTCATCAGTCGTACTACTGGAATTCCTTCAGTGGCGGTTGCTTCCCCGATTCGCCAAAGTTATGACCTTACCAGCCGTCCCATTGGAGTTATGAACGGTAGTTTGAAAGTAGATCGCATTAATCAAGTAGTAAATAGACTACACTACGGTAATGGTAGTTATGCATTTGCACTTAACTCATTGGGAGAAGCAATTGTTCATCCCAATCCAGCCTTGATGTCAACGGTAGAAAAACCAGCTACTAGCTTTCTGAATTCAACCGATCCTGACTTAGCTGCGATCGCTCGTCGGATGGTGAAGCAACAGCCAGGAATTGAATTCATTTCCATTGACGGTACAAACAAATATGTTGCTCATGTTCCTCTCAAACAAGTAAATTGGTCAGTAGCTCTGGTTATACCGCGTGAAAATATCGAATCTCAGCTAGGAGCGCTCAACTTACTTGCTTCTATATTAGGTGGACTGCTTGGCGTTGCGACGATTGTAGCTTGGCGACAAATCCAACTATCTCAACGAGCAAAAATGCAAGTTGTGCTGCTGAGTCAACAACAAAATACGCTGCAACAGCAAGCGCAAGAATTAGAGCAAACCTTAAGAGAATTACAACAAACTCAAACGCAGTTGATTCAAACTGAAAAAATGTCTAGCTTAGGTCAGTTAGTAGCGGGGTTAGCTCACGAAATTAACAACCCTATCAGCTTTATTTATAGTAATATGAATCCGGCCCATGAATATACTCAAGATTTGCTGAGATTACTGCAACTTTACCAACATCACTATCCTGAGCCAGTAGCAGAAATTCTCGATGAAGCAGAAGCAATTGAATTGAATTTTTTGATGGAAGATTTACCGAAGTTGCTAACTTCAATGAAAGTAGGTGCCGACAGAATTAAACAAATTGTGCTATCTCTACGAAATTTTTCGCGCTTAGATGAGGCGGATATGAAAGCGGTAAATATTCATGAGGGTATTGATAGTACACTAATGATTCTCGAAAGTCGTCTCCGAGCTACATCTGATTATCCGGCAATTGAGATTATTAAAGAATATGCTGATCTGCCACTGGTAGAATGTTACGCCGGGCAACTTAATCAAGTATTTCTAAATATTTTAACAAACGCAGTTGATGCCGTAGAAGAGTTATTAGTGATGAGTCAGAACCTACGGGAAGCTGAAGCAAGCATGTCTACATTATTGACAAATAACAAAGGAGAAATTCGCATTCAAACTGAACTTACTGCTGACAAGCAAGTAATTATTCGTATTTTCGATAATGGAGTTGGTATTCCAGAAAGCGTACAAAAGCAATTATTTGATCCATTTTTTACTACTAAACCTATTGGTAAAGGTACAGGTTTAGGTCTATCTATCAGTTATCAAATTATTACTGAAAAACATCAGGGTAAATTGCAGTGTAATTCTTCTTTAGGTAAAGGTACAGAATTTGTGATCGCAATTCCCTTAAGCCAGCAAAGTCAGCTTGCTGCGTAATTAGCTAATTTTAACAATAAAGAATTCAGGAGTCAGAAGTCAGAATTCTCCAATTGAATTCTGTGCGACTGGCGAATGAATGGGTTTAAATCCTCCACTGATTGCATTCTGAATTCTAAATTCTGAATTCTGAGTTCTGGTTTAAATATAAGGCTGAAAAAGCTTGAATGTAGAGACGTTGCATATAACGTCTCTACAGCCGATCCATGTTTCGTAAGGATGTTTGGAATCGGTATAACTATTCTCTATTTGCTAAAAGTGTCCTTGATGTTATCAACAGTGCGTTCAATAACATTCTTGGTGTTATCTACTGCTTTTTCAGTCCGAGCTGCATCTTCTTCTGCTCTTTTGTGAATTGTAGCGGTATCTCTCTTTGCTTTGCGCTCAATAAAACTACCATCGTTATCTGTTGATTGCTCAACTCGCTTGGCATTATCTCTGGCAGTTTGCTCAACTTTATCTGCTGTATCGCGGATGAAATTCTTGGCGCGTCCAGCATCTTCACTAGCTTTCCCTTTAACCTCTGAACCAGCGTCTGCTGATGCGATCAAGGTTGCAGATGGAGCAGCCATTGCGGAGTTATTTGCAAAAAACGCACCCTGCCAAACGAATGCGATCGCTGACACACAAAACAGAGCTGTAGCCATCCAGCGTCCTACAGTCGAAAACCGTTTCGTTACATAATTTAGTTTCATAGAATACAATCTTCTTGCGATTTAGTATTCTATTTTTACTTCATCAGGCTCATCAGTTATATCGATCCCAAGGCAGAGGTTCTTGCGTCATAAGTTGTTAGATCAATTCGCTCTTTCTGTAGATTAAATCAACGAACAAAATAGTTTAATATTTCTACCAATAGATAGATTAATGAATAGACTTCTTGCAGAAGTCGGGAAAAGGGTAAGGGGGAAAGGGTAAAGGGATAAAAAAACCCTTTCCCTTTTACCTTTACCCTTTCCCCCAAGAGTACAAAACTATTTTTGCAAGAGACTTCATGAGCTGCGCTCACAAGGAACAATGAAAATGATCTTGGAACGATTTTGCGTTGTTTCAGCCTCTATTTTCAAGGCAGGTCTAATATTCCCATCTTTTTCTCTAAGCGATTAGAGGTGCTTTAGCCTAGGAGATAGCACTTGACAATATTTCTACTTCACCAACCTGAAATCCGCTGTGTAAGTTTAATTCTTTGTCTATAGGGAGGGAACAGGGAACAGGGAAGAAGGGGAATAAAACTGTACTGAGTTTTTTTCAAAAATCAAATATGAGTCCTATATTAACTTGCTCTAGACGCAGGCAATAGGCAATCATGATTTAAGATTGCCAGATGAGTCCTAGCAAGGTAGATTTTTCTAATTGATATTTGCCAGGAAACTGCCGAGATCAAAATTGAGTGACAGTCACACTAATACCAGAATCAAGTTTAGGCACTTTTAAATATTCAATTGGTTCGCTGCTTCTAGGAGGAGGAGTTTGATTATTATTTAGCTGCTGACATTTTTCAAAGGCCGCTGCTGGATCTTCCAAAAATTCCAAAGGATTCATTTTTCGGCATCCTTGCTCCTGCACTACTGTAATTCTGTTGTTATTTGGGATGAGATTATTAGTTGGGATGATAACATTTTTCCACTTGCTATCAATTGTTGCACCTTCTGTTAGTAAATCAGCCGCCTGATTGGGTTCATCTGTTGTAGGTACTATAACAGCAGGCTGATTGGGTTTTATCCTTGTGGGAAATAGATTTTCTTGTTGAGCATAGGCACTTTTGCTTCCGGCGATCGCACTAATGATAACTAAGAAAAATAGAACTGAATATTTCATACTAAATTTTCTCAAAAATTAATGTTAAGTGTAGGGTGAGCATTGTCCACTAAAAATCAGATGTTGTGGGCAATGCCCACTCTACAGATACGCAATATTTTTTCAAAACTCCAACCGGATTACTATATATTTCAAAAAGTGAATAATAATCCTATACCAACCAGTATAGTTATAGCAAAAATAACTGTAAGAATAGGATAAGATTTCCCCTTGATGTCCATCATTTGTGAATAATATTCTTTTTGTCACATATTGTAAAAATTCAGTACAACTACTAACTTCACATTCCGCTACAACACCACCATTTTTTTCCGTAATCGCGTAACCTAAAACAGTATTAATTAATTATTCCCATCTTTTAAAGATAGATATAGTTGAATGCTGCTAACGATCGCAACTACACACTCCCCAGCAACCGAGTTAGGCTACCTGTTACATAAACATCCAGACCGTTGTCAGTCTTTTTCTTTGACGTTTGGACAGGCGCACGTCTTTTACCCCCAAGCGCAGCCAGAACGCTGTATGGCGGCGTTGCTGTTGGATGTCGATCCGGTGAAGTTAGTGCGGGGAAAGGGTGCAAGGCTAGAACAGTATGTAAGCGATCGCCCTTATGTTGCTTCTTCATTTTTGAGTGTGGCGATCGCGCAAGTATTTAGCACTGCATTGTCAGGTCGTTGCAAAGATAAACCAGAACTTGCACAAACTCCCATTCCTTTAGTTGTAAAAATCTCTGTCTTACCCTGTCGTGGTGGTGAAAGTTTTCTGCGCCAACTATTTGAACCGTTGGGTTACACTGTTAGTGCCCAAAGTTACACTTTAGATGATGAATTTCCTGATTGGGGACAGAGCCAATATTTTACAGTCGAACTGCAACATAGATTACCACTCAGCGATTTATTGAGTCATCTTTATGTGTTGATTCCCGTGTTGGATGACGATAAACATTACTGGGTAGGTGAGGATGAAATAGAAAAGTTACTGCGTCATGGCGAAGGTTGGTTAACCGGACATCCAGCGCGATCGCAAATTACCAGACGTTACCTCAAACGCCAGCATCGCTTAACTCGTGAAGCTTTAGCCCAACTCGCAGAAGAAGATAATCCCGATCCCGACAGCGCTGAAGAAAGTCATGCTGAGGAAGAAGCGGCGGTAGAAAAGCCCATTAGCTTGAATCAGCAGCGGATGAATGCTGTAATTGCTGCTTTAAAACAAAGTAATGCCAAGCGATTAATAGATTTAGGTTGCGGTCAAGGTAATCTTGTGAAAATCTTGCTCCAAGATAGCTTTTTTGAAAAAATCACAGGTGTAGATGTTTCCTACAGGGCATTAGAAATTGCTCAAGAACGATTAGACCGCCTGCGCCTTCCCCGTAATCAGTGGGAACGTTTACAACTAATTCAAAGTGCGCTTACTTATCAAGATAAACGCTTCAAAGGTTACGATGCTGCTACAGTAATTGAGGTAATTGAGCATCTAGATTTACCGCGTTTAGGAGCTTTTGAGCGAGTTTTATTTGAGTTTGCACGTCCAAAAACAGTAATAGTGACAACACCAAACATTGAGTACAACGTTAAATTTGAAAACCTCCCCGCTGGCAAACTGCGACATAAAGACCACCGCTTTGAATGGACGCGGTTAGAGTTTCAAAATTGGGCAAATCAAGTAGCAGAAAGATTTGGTTATGCTGTGGAATTTCAATCTGTAGGCACAGAAGATACAGAAGTAGGTTCACCTACACAAATGGCGGTGTTTAATTGTTAATAATGCAGGAGGCAGGGAGCAGAAGGGAACTTCCGACTCTCATACTCTCTGCGTCTCTGCGTCTCTGCGTGAGATTTTCATAATTTAAGAACCACAGATGAATGGAAGCAATCATATTTATAGGCATCCAAGGAGCAGGTAAATCTACTTTTTATCGCGATCGCTTCTTTAATACCCACATCCGCATTAACCTGGATATGCTCAAAACCCGCCATCGAGAGCAAATTATTTTCCTAGCTTGTTTAGAGGCTAAACAGCCTTTTGTAATAGATAACACTAATCCCACTGTTGAGGAGAGAAGACGCTACATTACACCAGCTAAAGCCAAAGGTTTCCGGGTTGTGGGTTATTACTTTCAAGCTTTATTAGAAGATTGTAAGCAACGAAACAACCAGAGACCGCCTAAACAAATTGTTCCTTTAGGCGGGCTGTTAGCAACTTACAAAAAGCTAGTTGTGCCGAATTGGGAAGAAGGATTTGATGCCATTTATACAGTTAAACCTGAATTAAATAATTTATTTATTGTTGAGGAATGTAACCGTGAAATTTGATGAACTTGATAGCAGAATGCGGGTATTTGAAACAGCACACGATCATTGTGTGTTACCGGGACTTTATATAGTTGCTAGATTGGATGGACGCGGCTTTACCCGACTAACAAAAGAAGTGCATCAATTTGAGGCTCCTTTTGATACCCGCTTTCGCGATTTGATGCTAGAAACAGTCGAACATTTGATGAATTGTGGCATCGATATCATTTATGGTTATACCCAAAGTGATGAAATCTCTCTACTTTTTGCTCACAACGAAACCACTTTCAGCCGTAAATTAAGAAAGCTCAATTCAGTTTTAGCAGGTGAAGCCAGCGCTAAATTTTCAGTACTGTTAGGTGCTTTAGCCTGCTTTGATTGTCGGATTTCTCAGCTTCCCAACAAAGAAGAAGTAGTGAATTATTTTCGCTGGCGAAATGAGGATGCTCACAGAAATGCGCTAAATGCTCATTGCTATTGGTGTTTACGTCGAGATGGGAAAAATGCTACAACAGCAACCAGCATGATGAAGGGGTTATCTGTTGCTGATAAAAACGAATTGTTATTCCAACATGGAATTAATTTTAATCAGCTTCCTAATTGGCATAAACGAGGTGTAGGCATTTATTGGGAAGAATACGAAAAGCAAGGATTTAACCCAATTAAAGGTGAAATTGTTCCAGCATCACGGCGACGCATCCGGCGAGATTTAGACTTACCAATGAAGGATGAATACAGCAAATTTATTGCCGAATTAGTTAGTGCTGAGTCCTGAGTATTTTTCAGTAGGGTGTGTTGTCGCGCAGCGCAACGCACCGTCAACAAATCAGTGCTGAGTCCTGAGTATTTTTCAGTCAAAAATCAAGGTGCGTTAGCCTACGGCATAACACACCCTACAAATAATTTACTAACAAATGACTAATTACTAATAACTATGAAAATCACTATCCCCGAACTTTCTTTAATTGTCCTTATCGGTGCTTCTGGTTCCGGTAAATCAACCTTTGCACGCCGACATTTTCAAGTCTTTGAAGTCCTATCTTCAGATTTCTGTCGCGGCTTGGTTTCTAATGATGAAAATAATCAATCTGTTTCTGGTGATGCTTTTGCGGTGCTGCACTTTATCGCCGCTAAACGATTAGCAGCAGGTAAATTAACTGTAATCGATGCTACTAACGTGCAGATGGAAGACCGCAAACATTTGCTGCAAATGGCACGAGATTATCATTGCTTTGCGATCGCAATCGTTCTCGACCTACCAGAAGAATTATGTCACGAACGCAACCAACAAAGAAGCGATCGCAATTTTGGCCCCCATGTCGTGCGTCGTCATAGCCAAATGTTGCGGCGTTCTCTACGGGGTTTAGAAAAAGAAGGCTTCCGCTATGTCTACACTCTCAAATCTCTGGAAGAAATAGAATCAGTTGAAATTGAACGTCAACGACTGTGGAATAACCTGAAACACGAACACGGCCCCTTTGATATCATCGGTGACATTCACGGCTGCGGCGATGAACTCGAAGCGTTATTGCAACAGTTGGGGTATGTGAAGGACAAGGGAGAATTTGCTTCCTCATCTTCTTTATGGGAATTTCCCACTTACCACCATCCCCAAGGACGCAAAGCTGTGTTTTTGGGTGATTTGGTAGACCGAGGCCCCCGGATATTAGATACAGTCAAGTTAGTGCGAAACATGGTGACAGCAGGTACAGCAATCTGTGTTCCTGGTAATCATGAAAACAAGCTGTTGCGGAAACTACGCGGTAAGAATGTCCGGGTTAATCATGGTTTAGAGCAAACTTTGCAGGAGATTGAGGCGTTACCTGATACGGTGCGGGAACCGTTTACTAAAGAATTGCGAGAATTTTTAGATTCCCTAGTTAGTCATTATCTCCTCGATGATGGGCAGTTGGTCGTAGCCCACGCAGGGATGAAGCAGGAAATGCAAGGACGGGGTTCTGGTGCGGTGCGCGAGTTCGCCCTGTATGGCGAAAGTACAGGGGAGATTGATGAATTTGGCTTACCTGTGCGCTACAACTGGGCGGGTGAGTATCGCGGTGAAGCAATGGTGGTATATGGGCATACTCCTGTACCAGAAGCAGAATGGCTGAATAATACTATTGATATTGATACAGGTTGCGTCTTTGGCGGTAAATTGACTGCTCTGCGCTATCCTGAAAGGGAACTGGTGAGTGTACCTGCGGCGCGTACTTACTGCGAACCTGTGAAACCTTTGGTACAAAACACCTTTACCCGCACATCTCAGCAAGAACTCGATGACGTTTTGCACATAGAAGATGTTTTAGGTAAGCGCATCATTAATACTCGACTGCAATCTAACATTACCATTCGCGAAGAAAATGCGATCGCAGCCTTAGAAGTGATGAGTCGGTTTGCAGCCAATCCCAAATGGCTGATTTACTTACCTCCCACCATGTCCCCAGTGGCGACATCCTCATTACCAGGATTGTTAGAACATCCTGCACAAGCTTTTAACTATTACCAAAGCCAAGAAATTGCTGAGGTAGTATGCGAAGAAAAACACATGGGTTCGCGGGCAGTAGTGATTGTTTGCCGAGATGCGGCTGCCGCGGAGAAACGCTTTGGTGTGGTGGATGAAGGTATCGGTATTTGCTACACTCGCACCGGAAGGCGATTTTTCGATGATTTAGCATTAGAAGCAGAACTCCTAGCGCGGGTAAATGCAGCCCTATCTGAAAGCGGTTTTTGGGAAACATTTAATACCGACTGGGTATGTTTAGATTGTGAATTAATGCCTTGGTCAGCGAAAGCGCAGGGATTATTGCGATCGCAGTATGCACCTGTGGGAGTAGCATCACGCCTTGCTCTTAATGATGCGGTATCTTTGTTACAACAAGCAAGCGATCGCGGTGTGGAAGTTACTAGCCAACTCAGCCATTACCAACAACGCGCAGACATGGCGCATCAATATGTTGCAGCTTATCGCCGTTACTGCTGGTCTGTCACCGATATTTCTCAGTTAAAGCTGGCTCCTTTCCACATCCTAGCAACAGAAGGAGCCGTGCATATTGATAAAGACCACCGTTGGCACATGGAAACAAGTTGCCAAAATCTGCCAAGCCGATCCAGCTTTACTCCTCGCCACTGCTTACAAAATCATCGATTTAACAGATCCTAGTAGCCAAGCCGAAGGTGTTCATTGGTGGGAAGAACTCACCAAAGCTGGGGGAGAAGGAATGGTAGTCAAACCCATGCAATACATCGTCCAAGGTAGCCGGGGGATTGTACAACCAGCGGTGAAATGTCGCGGACAGGAATATCTGCGTATTATCTACGGCCCAGAATACTCTAGCCCAGAGAATCTAGAACGCCTGCGTCAACGGGGGTTATCCCTGAAACGTTCTCTAGCTATGCGCGAATTTGCTCTTGGTGTGGAAGCATTAGAGCGATTCGTCAACAATACCCCACTGCGTCGCGTCCATGAATGCGTTTTCGGCATTTTAGCATTGGAGAGCGAACCAGTAGATCCACGACTTTAATACATCGCCCTGCAATTTGATTGCATTTTATAGCAAAAAATCGATTTGTTATAGTAAAACATCGATTTGTTATAGCAAAGAATCGATTTGTTATAGCAAAAAATCGATTTGTTATAACAAAACATCGACTTGTTATAACAAAACATCGACTTGTTATAGCAAAGAATCGATTTGTTGTAGTAAAACATCAACTTTTATAACAAAAAATCGACCTGTTACAGCAAAAAATCGACTTGTTATAACAAAACATCGACCTGCAATTGAATTGCATGAGGTGGCAATATGATTACCCCTGTGGATTGGAGATTACAAAAATACACACATGGGTAGGGGCACGGCAGTGCCGTGCCCTCAAGAGTGCTCAACCAAAACCGCTATATATAGTGTCAAAACGCTGCATAAGTTCTCTGCAATTGAGTTGCATCGGCTTGTTATATTAATGCATCGGTCTGCTTGCACGCGTCTCAATAGAGAATGTCTTGGAATTTTGTTGCTAAATCGAAAACCAGCCTCATTCAATTTTCATGTAAGGTTTAAATTTAACCATGTAGCTCAGTATATATTCTGTCTATAATTGATTATTTAACTTGGCACACTGCATTGATGCGGTATAAGACGCTGTGCATAATTAACTACTCAAATATGAATAAGAAAACCACAAAAAGCCACTTTTCTACATATCTAAAACCCACGTTTAAGCTTTACAGTTTAATTTGCTTGCTGAGTGTAATTTTATTATCCGAGTCTGTGGGGGCACAAGCCATACTTAAACAAACGCAAATTGCACAGCAACCAACCACAACAGAGCAAGATGCAACCGATACCGCAGCACAAAAAGCCTATATTGAAGCAGGCGAATTTTACAAACAAGGTACAGCAGAATCACTGAGACAGGCAATAGAAAAATTGCAAGAAGCGCTCTTTTTGTGGCAGAAAGCAGGAGATAAAAAATGGCAAGCTACTACCCTCAACAATATTGGCTTAGTCTACGACTCATTAGGAGACAAGCAAGAGGCACTCAAATTTTACAACTTGGCTCTGCCTTTGAGTAAAGAAGTGGGGAATAAAGGAGGCGTTGCTACTACCCTTAACAATATTGGCTTAGTCTACGACTCATTAGGAGACAAACAGCAGGCACTCACATTCTACAACTTGGCTCTGCCTTTGATGAAGGAGCTGGGGTATAAAGCAGGCGTTGCTACTACCCTCAGTAATATTGGCTTAGTCTACTACTCATTAGGAGACGAGCCGCAGGCACTCGAATTCTACACCTTGGCTCTGCCTTTAAGTCAGGAAGTGGGGGATAAAGTACAGCAAGCAAAAACCCTCAACAATATTGGCGCTGTCTACCAGTCATTAGGAGACAAGCAAGAAGCACTCAAATTTTACAACTTGGCTCTGCCTTTGATGAAGGAGGTGGGCAATAAAGCAGGGGTTGCTACTACCCTCAACAATATTGGCTTAGTCTACCACTCATTAGAAGACAAGCAGCAGGCACGCAAATTGTACAACTTAGCTCTGCCTTTGATTAACGAAGTGGGAGATAAAGCAGGGGAAGCAAGAACCCTCAACAATATTGGCTATGCCTACAACTCATTAGGAGACAAGCAGCAAGCACTCAAATTCTTCAACTTGGCTCTGCCTTTGTTAAAGGAGGTGGGTAATAAAGCAGGCTTTGCTACTACCCTTTCTAACCTCGCTGGGCTAGAACGCGATCGCGGTAACTTGCAAGCAGCCCGCACTAACATAGAAGCAGCGATCAAAATTATTGAAGAATTACGCACCAAAATTGTCAGCAAAGACCTTCGTACTTCTTACTTTGCTACAAAGCAAGGTTATTACAAATTCTACATTGACCTGTTGATGGAACTGCACAAAAAAGACCCATCACAAGGATATGACGCATTAGCTCTGCACTACAGCGAACGCTCCCGCGCCCGAAGTCTCATAGAGTTGTTAAACGAAGCGAATGCCAAAATCACAAAAGGTGCGAACCCACAACTACTAGCACAAGAACGTGATTTACGGCAGCAAATTGATGATAAGGATACACTGCGGCGAAATTTAGAAACTTCAGCAAATAAAAACGACTCGACTACTCAAGAATCTATTGAAAAACTAACCATAGAAATCACAAATCTTCTTAGCCAATATCAAGAACTGCAAGCCAAAATTCGTGCTAGTAGCCCAGCATATGCAAAGTTGACAAATCCAGACCCCGAAAAAGACATTCTCAAATTACCGCAAATTCAACAACAACTCGATCGAGACACGTTGCTGTTGCAGTATTCTTTGGGAGAAGAACGCAGTTATTTGTGGGCTGTCACTCCTACATCGATGCAAGTTTATACGCTTCCCCCAAACCAGGAAATAGAAGAAGTTGTCAGAAGTTTCCCTTCAAGTTTGCAACAACCAGATGCAACAAACCTATCGATTGCCAGGGCAAGAAAACTGAGTAAGCTTATCCTCGCACCCGTCGCTGATAAATTAGCCGGAAAGCGTTTGGTAATTGTGGCTGATGGTGCATTACAAACAATTCCCTTTGCAGCGTTGGCTGATCCTAGCGTCAATAAATACCAGCCATTAATGCTCAATCATGAAATCGTGAATTTACCCTCAGCCTCAACTATTGCTTTTCAACGTCAACAACTCGCCAAGCGTCAACCTGCACCGAAAGCTTTAGCTATTCTCGCAGACCCAGTATATAGTGCTACTGATGAGCGAGTCACAGGTAAACCCGAAACATCCCAACTCGCCCCTAACCTTGAACTTGAACGTTCTGCCCTCTCCCGTTCTGCTAGAAGCCTCAAACGTAAAGGTTGGGACAGGCTCAAATATACACAAATAGAAGCACAAGCAATTTTAAAACTGATACCAGCAGCAAACAGCTTGCAAGCCTTGAGCTTTGATGCTAACTACAATTGGGCAACTAGTGGCACTTTAAATCAATTCCGCATTCTCCATTTTGCTACTCACGGTTTTGTCAATTCTGACCAACCAGAGCTATCAGGGATTGTACTGTCTTTAGTTGATAAAAAAGGCAACCCCATTAGCGGTTACTTGCGCTTGGCAGATTTATTTAACCAAGATTATCCAGCAGAGTTAATTGTCTTGAGTGCTTGCGAAACTGGACTGGGTAAAAACGTCAACGGTGAGGGATTAGTCGGCTTAACACGCGGCTTGATGTACGCGGGTGCAGCGCGGGTGGCGGTATCCCTGTGGCAAGTTAGCGATGAAGGCACATCAGTATTAATGCAGGAATTTTATAAGCAAATGTTGCAGCAAGATAAAAAGCCAGCTGAGGCATTGCGTGCAGCACAGAAGACGTTGTGGGAAAATCCTAAATGGCGTAGTCCGCACTACTGGGCAGCTTTTACGGTACAGGGGGAATGGCGGTAGGGAAGGCAGAGGGCAGGAGGCAGAGGGCAGAAGGGATTAGAGGCAATACTGCTCGGTTAAGCATTTTTAACTCGGAATTGGTTAAGGGGAAAAGGTTAAAGGGTAAAGGTTAAAGGTTTTTTCTTTCCCCTTCCCCTTTTCCCCTTAACCGACAAGTATTGGGATGAGAGGGAGAAGTTTTTAGCGATGTCAACGACAAGTCGCTCCGCGTCTACGCACATTGACGCGAATTTGAGTTATGCCAATTGTAAGCGATCGCATCGGCTGCCATTTGATTGTGTAGGCTAAAAATGCGATCGCACTCTTCCCGTTTCAAGCAAGATCGGATATTACAACAATGGTAGCGATCGCGCGGCAAGATCGGCGATCGCTGGCTAAAATAAATGCTCAATTACTAGTATTGGGGACGCTATGTTTTAGCGTCTTATCTAGTAGATTCAAAGATTTGAGATACCACAATACTACAACTAGGGGGAGAACATATTTCTCCCAAGGGTAAGCTTTTAGCATAATGCCACAGTTCATTACCAGCAACCAAAAGACCAAATTAATCCGAGAGAACCGCACACATGCTAATAAAGCTAAACCATAAAATACAGCAATCTTGAATAAATTCCCTGGTAAAAAATCAGTTAATTTAGCAATGAGTCCATGCGATTGCAAGGGACTAGAAAATATCAAAAATAAAAGTAATAAAGCGGCAGCTATAACAAAAATTTTCCGAGTAAATAACTTTTGTTTTTGGAGCTTTCTCGAAAATACCAGCCATTCAGGAATCACAAAATGTAACCCGATCCATGATAGAAAGTAAAGGCTACCATTTATTGAAAAAGACCAGGCTAATTGTTGAACTACTGGTGTTACTTCCTTTCCTAAGCCAGCTTTGGGAGCAAGTCCACCAAACAGCCAAATCCAAACAAAAATAGATGATAAGGCCACAACAGGCGCTAACAATTGAATGCGTAACTTTACCCCTGTTTGCCTAGAAGTAACCAACTCGTGAACAGCTATAGCTACGGGGAAAGCCAGCATATATTGGCGTGAGGCAATTGCTAAAATAAAAGCAAAGCTGCTTAAAATATGATGAGAACGGGTGTAGAACCAAAAGCCCAGTAAAACAAAAAATATCGCAATATTATCTGTATATAAAAGGACACTATAAAACAAATAATATGGACATAGTAAAAGTCCAAATGCTGCTAATAAACTGGCTCTCCTATTTTTGCGGCTAGAAAATCCAATTAGGCATAAAATTATAAAAGAAAGCAATAAATTTAATAGTCTTCCAGCAAATAAACCACCGTGAAATAGATACTCAAGAATCCCAAAAATTATAAACGGTAGTGGTGTATTCAACTCAGCATAATTTTTTAACTCAGCTATATCAGGAATCAAACTCTTGCTAAACAACAGACTAGTTTGCCAAAAGCTTTTTTCATCCCACATTGCTGGAAATTGAAGTTTGTTTAAAAAAAAGAATATTGCTAAATATAATGTAATTAAAGCAAAGATGAAAAATACAGATAATTTATTTTTTTTATTATAAATATTAAACACAAAGCTATTCTAGTAATTTCAAACAATATTAACTTTCACTGCACTCTGAAATCAATTAATTGGTAGATGACCGTCTTTGATAACTAATTGCCAACTTGCATTAGAGAGCGATTTTCGCTTGAGATTCAATTGCGTTGTAATAGCAGTGCCTTTGGTGTCTTCTTCAGTTCATCTTGCGTAAATTCTTCATAGTAAGAACGTTCAGTATTGACTTCCCACAAATCATGCTTTTCACCTAGCAGATTCCTGACTGCTAACATACCTGTCAACATCGAATGATCTTGATTGTTGTAACGATGCATCCCATTGCGTCCAATCGTTTGCATGTTATCAAATCTTGCCAAAAACTTTTGAATAACTTGCAAATGCTGACGATAATCACGGTCGTATACTGGATAAGCTTTTGCTTGGCGTAATACAACACCATCCTCAACAATATTTGTATTAGCGATTCCTAACCTAGCAACTTCAGATGTTGCTAAATCAAGCAATTCACTATCAGACATAGTCCAGATCTCATCACCATCGCTACAAAAATATTCCATACCCAAACAAGTTTTATTTGGATCGGGAACCATAGCAGCGCTCCAATTCTTAAAGTTTTGGATTCGACCTACTTTGACTTCTGAACTATGAACATAAATCCAGTTGTCGGGAAACAGATCTTTGGCATCAATAATCAGCGATACAATGATGAAATTTCGATAATTTAGTGATTTTGCTGCCTGGATTACATCGTCTGGTGCTGGAGGATCGAGGCGATTGACCAGTAGAGTTACAGGCATGGTGGAGATAAAATGTTCTCCGGTGATTTTGCAAATTTTTCCATCTTGCTGAACAGTGATACTCTTAATATTGGTTCCTTCGCGTTGAATACGAGTGACTTTAGCATTGAGAGAGACTTGACTACCTTTGCTTTCTACAGCTTCTTGGAATCGCTGCCACATCAAGCCTGGCCCCAAAACTGGATAATCAAATTCCTTAATTAAGGTTTTAGTATCGTTACTACCAAACAAGGCGTTCAAGACAGCGGACTTCAACGACAATCCTTTAATTCGTTGTGCTGCCCACTCTGCTTGAATTTTATTGCACGGAATACCCCATACTTTTTCAGTATAGGTTTTGAAGAATATTTTGTAGAGGCGACTGCCAAAACGATTAGTTACCCACTGATCTAAAGTTTTTTCTTCAAGGTTAGGCCACAATTTTGCTTTGAAATAGCTCAATAAAATCAGTAGACTTTCAACGATACCAAGATTTGATAGAGCGTTGAATGGTGATAGGGGATAGTTAAAGAACTTACCTCGGTAATAAATGCGTGACAAACGAGGAACTTTGACTAACTCTTCTCCCAGCATTTCTTGCCAGAGTTGCTTGACTTCCTCGACCTTAGTGTAAAAACGGTGACCGCCAATATCGAAGCGGTAATCTTTGTAAACTTCAGTGCGAGAAATCCCACCAACTTTGTCAGCTTTTTCGAGCACTACAGATTTAATTCCATGCTTTATCAGTTCATAGGCAGCAGTCAAACCAGCTGGGCCTGCTCCAATGATCACTACAGGATGTTTTTTCAAAGTCATAGTTGCGAATTCTACAATATTGATTGAATTACCCAACAAGGAACTGAAGTAAGCGGCAATTTATCTCTCTCTCCAACTTCATAACGCTACTGTGCAATATCACAGCTAGCATTTAATTCTTAGCGACTACCGAAAGAAAACTTTTGAAACAGCCCCAAGGAAAGCCAACGATTATTAAATATTTGATGACGGATTACACCAATAGCAAATGCAAGTCCACTGTAAAAGTAATACAGCCAATGCCAGATAACGGTTTGGAATGCAAATAACAAACCCCGTTTTGTCCAAAAGAATTGGTAGACAGGAGCATTGAGTACCAGAAGTACAAGACTCAGAACAAAGGTAAGTATGAGGCAACTTGTCCACCAACAGCTTGCTATGAAGCTAAGCAAAATTGTGTAAATTAACACAATACTAATTCGGCTTTTCAACCTCAAATTTAAATCGTTAATCATTTGGCGATCGCGTAAGATTAAAGCAGTCCAAGGAAGGGCACGATAGAAAAATTCGGCTTTGAGTAAAGAAATTACTTCCCATCGCTTGAGATGTTTAACCTGGATGTGCTTACACAGCTTAATTCGATAATTATGCCGCTTCAGCCGATAGCCTAAATCAATGTCTTCTACAGATGGTTGACGATAACTTTCATCAAAACCACCAATTTGCCAAAAAATATCTCTGCGGATTGCTCCACAAGCACCCCAAAAGGTAGATGCTTCTTCTGAAGCTGTCTGGTGAGTATAGTGATGAAATAAATTCTTGTACTGGGACAAGAAATTGCTTGCTCCTGGTGCATCATCGTAACAGCCAATTAGCGCTGATATATCTGGTTCCTGTTGGAAAGTCATGGCAACTTTCTCTATAGTGTCAGGATAAATTTCTACATCAGCGTCTACAAAAAACAGTAGCTCACCTCGTGCCACCTTTGCACCTAAGTTACGCGCTTTGGCCGGGCCAACAGAAATAGGATTTCTAATTACTGTTACGCCAAAATTCTTGGCTAGGAGCCAAGAACCATCTGTATCACCATCAGCCACCACAATCACTTCATAGGCAGAAGCTAAAGCTTGAGATATACTCGTAAGACATTTGTAAAAATTTTTGCCCCCGTTGTAAACAGGAATAATCACAGAGATACTAGGTAAATGTTGCAAGTTAGATGAAGTCAATTTTCTTTACCTAAGTAGTAACTTGTGCGTGTATGTATTTTAACTAATATTATGAAGATCTATTAAAGTAGAACAATATTACTCGTATCTTCACGGAATCTTAAAAGTTATATAAATTTTTCGTAAAGTATTAAAGACTACAAATTTAATGTGTTAGCCTCACTCTTTAGAGGGCAGCTACCATTGTGCATTAACTGGTCATCAATCGGATGATTTTCAATTGACGGAATAAAATATACCTAAGTACCAGATGTTTTGCCGTACAACTGAGAAAAAAATCACATACGTAAGTATACAATGGGTAGCGATCAGCAGTGTTATCAGACGTCTTTAGGTCCTTTAGTATCAGTTATAGTTCCTGCATATAATGCAGAGAAGTTTATTCAAAAGACATTGCATTCAATCCTCTCGCAAACATATAAAAATATAGAAGTTTTGGTAGTAGATGATGGTTCTCAAGACAGAACAGCCGAGATAGTGCAATCAATTGCGTTGAATGACCAACGTGTAATACTGTTACAACAGCCGAATTCAGGAGTAGCTGCTGCTCGCAACTTAGCGATTCAAAATTCTCAAGGAGAATTTATTGCACCAATTGATGCAGATGATATCTGGTATCCCCAAAATCTAGAAAGACAAGTGCAATGTATTTTAGAGGGAGGAAGGGATATTGGGTTAGTCTATGCATGGTCGATGGATATTGATGAAAATGATACGCCTACAGGCGGCTTTCGTGTTTCTCATATCGAGGGAAATGTCTACAAAACATTGCTATGCCATTATTTTTTGGGCAATGCTAGTGCTTGTTTAATCCGTAGTACTTGTTTTGAAAAAGTAGGTGGCTACAACTGTAATTTAAAAGCAAACAATGCTCAAGGCTGTGAAGACTGGGAACTATCCCTACGCATTGCTGAGCATTATCGATTTAAAGTCGTTCCAGAATTTCTCATTGGCTATCGACAGATTTGCAGCAGTATGTCAGGAAACTATCAGATAATGGCGAAATCTCATCAATTAATGTTAGATAGTGTGCAACAAAAGCATCCGGAGATTTCCAGATTTCTCTATCGACTGTCTAGCAGTAGCTTCTATATGTATTTAGCGCGGCAAAGTAGCCAAAGTGGAAGCGATCGCAATACATTATTCTGGCTAGTCCAAGCTTTAAAATCAAATTTATTTACACCTATTTTGCATTTAAGTCTATATACCTTAAGTATTAAAAGCATTTTTAGAAGCATAACTAAATCGCTGCCTTCGGTAATTTTTTCCCAGCAAGATATTTTTATTAGACTAATACATTCGATAAAAAAAACTCATAAGTATAAATATACTAATATCACCAAAATCAATAAACCTCAATTAAACATCCAAGTAAAAATTTTATTTAGCAGTATGTTACATCGAGCAATGAAATTGATTTAGGAAATACAATATGGCAACTGCTGTCCTTGACATTGATTTAAAGCAACTCCCCCAAAAAATTTGCGGATTAGATAGTTACCAAAAAGCATTAATTTTAATTCGACTGCAAGGCCAACCAATTGGTAAAGCACTACTACCAGTAATTAAAGGACGAATCAGTGGAGTTGAATTGCAAGATCATCTTATCAGTGCAGCAGGCCCATTGTTGTGGGAGCGTTGGCTACAAAATTACTTAGAGTGGGATGAAACAGGTACAAGTAACTCTACACTACCAAAAGCAACTGTAGCTGTTTGTACGCGCGATCGCCCGGAAGATCTGCGCCGTTGCTTGGATGCACTGATGCGGATGCCTGACGATCAACAAGAGTTTTTAATTATTGACAACTGTCCCTCAACTGAGGATACACAGCAGCTCGTCAAAAACTACGAGCGCGTCCGCTATATCCGCGAACCTCGACCAGGTTTAGACATAGCTCGTAATCGGGCAATGCGCGAGGCAAAAAACGAAATTGTCGCTTTCACTGACGATGATGCTGCTCCCGATCCTAATTGGCTCAGAGCATTTCTCAGGAATTTTAACGATCCACTCGTTTTATGTGTGACAGGTTTGACAATGCCTTTAGAACTAGAAACTGAGGCTCAAGAGTGGTTTGAACAATATTATCCTTTTGGCAGAGGTTTCAGACGTAATGTATTTGACAGTAATCGCCACAACCCGCTAGCAACAGGTCGAGTAGGAGCAGGAGCCAACATGGCTTTGCGTCGCAGCGTGCTAGATCTAGTTGGTTCTTTTGATGAAGCACTAGACGCAGGCACTATTACCCGCTCTGGTGGCGACCATGAGATGTTTGCCCGCATATTAGTCGCTGGCTACCGCATCGTCTATGAACCGACAGCCGTTAGCTGGCACCGACATCGACGGACTTGGGAGGAATTGCGCCAAACATTCTACGGTTATGGGGTAGGGGTTTATTCTCTGTTTACTCGTCATTTACTATTCGAGCGGGAATTTAGTATCCTCCAGATAGCCTTAGCCTGGTTCTGGCACGATCAATTACCAGCACTAGTGCGATCGCTATTGGGTCGGCCTAGCAGTGTACCACTCGATCTGATCTTGGCAGAATTGCAAGGTTGTCTAGCTGGTCCTTGGGCTTACATTTCTTCTCGAAGAAAGCTTCAGACTGTAAGGAGCCAAAATGAATAAAATCACACCAAGCATTAGTGTAATTATTCCAACTCATAACCGCAGTGCCTCTCTTAAACGCAACCTAGATGCCCTGAAACTGCAAACTTATCCTCTACAGGAGATGGAAGTTATTGTCGTTGCTGACGGTTGTAACGACGGCACGCTGGAAATGCTCTGCAATTATGAAGTGCCCTTTGCTCTTAAGGTCATCGAACAGCCAGGACAAGGAGCCGCCACAGCGCGAAATCAAGGAGCAGCATCTGCTACAGGCTCACTGCTGCTTTTTTTAGATGATGATATCGAAGCGTCACCGCACTTAGTAGAGGCTCACATCAAAGCTCATCAGTTCCACCCCGAACTAGTAGTTATTGGCTATCTCCCGCCTCGGCTTCAAAACTCGTCTAGCTTCTTCCATATCCAGCTTGGAACTTGGTGGGAAACAAAGTTTCAGAGTATGCGCCAGCTAGGTCATCGCTATACTTATGAAGACTTGCTCAGCGGTAACTTTTCCTTAGAAGCAGAATTATTCCAGCGCATTGGTGGATTCAATACTACTTTTCGGTGTCGAGAAGACTACGAACTTGGTGCGCGCTTGATTAAGGCTGGTGCTGACTTCGTATTTGCTCATAATGCCTTAGGTTATCACCACGACGAAGTCACTAATCTTGACCGTTCGCTTTCTCGAAAACGTAATGAGGGGCGTGCTGACATCCTATTTGGTCGTTGTCATCCTGATTTAATACCTAACCTACGACTTTATTATTTTGGAACTCCTGTTTCCTGGTTAGATCGCCTAATAATCTTTCTCAGCTTTAGCATACCAGCCCTTACCGATCTACTAGCGGCTGGATCTCGGTGGTTATTAAACGTACTAGAATCGCTGCGAATGCGTGGTTTTTGGCAAAATTTGAATGAACGACTGCATGGCTATTGGTACTTTCGAGGAGTTGTAGATGAATTGAAAACTCACAAAGGACTAGCCAGCTTTTTACAAGGCGGATCGATCCGCCCAGATCAATCGGGTGTTGAGATTGAACTCGATCTTCAAGAAGGATTAAGCTTGGCAGAGCAGCAACTAGACAAGAAACGTCCGGCGGCGGCTCGTCTTCGCTATGGGCAATATGCTGTGGGTCGTATCCCTTGTCAATCTGGTGCTGAAAGACTGCGAGGAGTGCATCTTCGCCCAATTTTGGCGCATACCTTAGCTTTTTCACTACTACAAGCACTAGCAATGGAGGGTGCAATCAACAAATTTACTAGTGTTGATTGATGAGTTTTTCACTAAGTTATCTACTCTCCTAAAAATCTCAGGAATTAATCATGAAAAGCTTGATAGAAAATCCTATTAAAAGACTACCTCTAGTGAAACAACTTTATTCGGAAATTAAGCAATTACATACTCAGATAAATAATTTACAATCTTCAATCAAACAATACCAGCTTGGATGGCCGCCAGGACATTTTTACTCCCCCATTCCTTCTATTGAAAAAATTAAAGATAAGGAAGCAGAAATTTTTGGAAATATACCTAAAGAAATTTTGGGTGTTGATCTCAATGAAGCAGAACAACTTGGTTTATTAACTGAGTTTAAGTCATACTACGCTCAACAGCCATTTAAAGAGCAAAAAACAGATAATTTGAGATATTTCTTCGATAATCCTAATTATTCTTATGGTGAAGCAATTATTCTCTACAGCATGATCAGGCATATCCAGCCAAAGAAGATTATAGAAATTGGGTCTGGGTATTCCTCATGCGTGATGCTAGATACAAATGAAATGTTTTTTAATAATGAAATATTATGTACATTTATTGAGCCTTACCCAGAATTATTACTATCATTAATAAAACATTCTGATGTAGATAGAATTAAAATTATTCCAAATAATCTTCAAGATATCGAACTTAGCAACTTTTCATCTCTGAATGCAGGAGACATTCTGTTCATTGACTCTACCCATGTCTCCAAAATAGATAGTGATGTAAATCATATTTTCTTTAGAATATTGCCTCATATTAAAAGCGGTGTTTATATTCACTTACATGATATATATTACCCTTTTGAATATCCCAAAGAATGGGTATACCAAGGTCGGGCATGGAATGAAGCTTACCTGTTGAGAGCATTTTTACAATATAACAGCGCGTTTAAGATAGTTTATTTTAATTCTTTTATTGGTCACTTATATAGAGACAGATTACAGAATGAAATGCCTTTGTGTGGTCAACATGCGGGATCGAGTATCTGGATTAAAAAGATATAAGGTAAGTTTCTATGCCAACTAAGGTGCTTGAGCTTGAACTCTCAGAAAAGATCGTGCCAATTTGGGGCGGTGAAGGATACGATAGCCTCTGGATTCTGGTACGTTACCATAAGCAGCCACTTAGCTGGGTTTGGGTTTCTATTCCTAACCCAAGTACACCTATGGTTTCAGCCGAACAACTTCAACAGGAGATTGCCAACCAGCTGGGAACAGAGCTGATGCGAGCCGTGAGCAAGCGAAATCTTAGTGATAGGGAAACTAGCAGTAAACCACCAGAAGCAATTAGTCCCATTAGTGTGATTGTTTGTACCCGCGATCGCACTACACAATTAGAACGCTGTCTGCAATCACTCTTATCGCTAAATTATCCAAACTATGAAATTATCGTCGTTGATAATGCACCAAGTAATGATGAAACCGCGAAGTTAGTAGCGCGCCTACCTGTGCGTTATGTACGCGAAGATCGCCCAGGATTAGACTGGGCACGCAACCGTGGAATTATTGAGGCGCGTTATGACATCCTTGCCTTTACTGACGATGACGTGCAGGTAGATAATTTTTGGTTAGAAGCGATCGCTAACGCTTTTGCCGAGTCAGAAGTTATGGCAGTCACTGGGTTAGTTGCTCCCGCAGAATTGGAAACCTTGCCACAGTTTCTCTTTGAGTTTGATTATGGTGGCATGGGCAAAGGCTTTCGGCGGAAGATGATCAGGCGGGATACACTCAGCGAGCGAGAAATAATTTGGGCAAGTAGCTTTGGTGTAGGAGCCAACATGGCTTTTCGCCGTAACCTCTTTGCTAAGATCGGCTTTTTTGATGTAGCGCTGGATGTTGGTACTCCTAGTGGGGGTGGCGGTGACATCGAGTTGTTCCATCGTGTCGTTGCCCAGGGACACACGCTCCTTTATGAGCCTGCAATGTTAGTTTGGCATACTCATAGACGCTACTTCTTGGCCCTGCGCCAACAAATCTATGATAATGGTCGCGCTTTTGGCTGTTATCTCCTCACCTGTATTCGTAACCAGACTGTCAGTAGGTCATCAATTCTGAATTTCTGGTTATCCGATTGGTTAGGTAAATGGATTCTTCGCAATCTTATTCTTCCTCCGCGTAAACTGCCACGACAGTTGGTTGTTATGGAATTAGCTGGAATGTTCTTCAGTCTATTCGCCTACAGAACAACGCAGGCATCGGCAAGACAAATTGCCACCCAGCCCCCAAAAGCAAGTGTCGGGAAAGCAGTGAGCGATGAGGTGCTGTTGTGAAAGTTTTCGCTAGGCCGCTATACAAACGCCAGGTGATCTATTGGTTAGATCTCTTGCGCGAACTAGTCAATCGGGACATGAAGTTGCTCTACAAGCGATCGGTAATGGGAGTAACTTGGACATTGATTAATCCATTACTGCAACTGGCGGTTTTTGCCTTTATCTTCCAGTTGGTGCTACCCGTATCAATTCCCAAATATTCTTCTTTTGTATTTAGTGGCTTGCTGGTTTGGAATTGGTTTCAAACTGCCCTCTACCAATCAACTGGCGTGATCATTGCAAATCGCGCTCTGATTAGACAACCTGGTTTCCCGATCGCGATTTTGCCAGTGGTGATTACCACAACAGGTTTAATTCACTTTATGCTGGCGCTGCCAGTTTTGATCATTTTTTTATTAATTGATGGGATTGAATTAAAACCTGTCATCCTTTTGTTGCCAATTTTACAGGCTCTTCAATTTGTACTAACGGTCAGCTTATCCTATTTACTAGCTGCTCTCAACGTGACATTTCGAGATACCCAGCATACTCTCGGTATAATTTTACAGCTATTTTTCTATCTCACGCCAATTTTTTACGATATTAAGAATGTACCACTAGGTTATCAGTATCTTTACTATTTAAATCCAATGGTACATATTGTCTCAGCATACCGAGCCATACTGATGCAAGGAACGCAACCCAATTGGCAATCTTTATTCATTCTGGCTGTAGTGATGGTAGTTTGTTTGCCCATTGGTCTACAGTTTTTTAAGCGACAGAGTCATCGCTTTGTGGAGGAACTGTAAATGCCTGAAGCTATTATCGTACAGCGACTTGGTAAGCGGTTTAATCGCTATCATGCGGATCGACCGCGTACTATTATGGAAGCAGCGCTGGCAGGCTGGCGGCGCATGAGAGCAGTAGAGAGTTTTTGGGCTTTACGAGATATCAGCTTTACTGTTTCCCCAGGCGAGATGCTAGGCATTCTTGGTAAAAACGGCGCAGGTAAATCCACACTGCTACAGCTAATTGGTGGCGTTGGTTGTCCCGATGAAGGCAGAGTTATAGTGAATGGGCGAATAGGAGCACTACTAGACTTAGGATCTGGTTTTTCTCCTGATTTAACCGGACGAGAAAATATCTTTGTAACTGGTATTGTCGCCGGATTAACCCGTAAAGAAGTGGCGCGGCGTTTCGATGATATTGTTGATTTTGCAGAATTAACAGAGTCTATAGATAACCCATTGCGGACTTATAGCACTGGAATGCAAATGCGGCTAGGTTTTTCGGTAGCTGTCCATACTAATCCAGAAATTCTTTTGGTAGATGAGTTTCTCTCAGTGGGAGATATTTCATTTCAAACCAAGTGTTTAGAACGCATTGCTGATCTCAAAGAACAAGGCTGTGCTATTGTCTACATTTCTCACAGTGCGGAGCAAGTTCAACAACTGTGCGATCGCGCTTTATGGTTACAGCAGGGAAGAATCGTAGTTGATGGCGAGCCGGAAGTGGTTGCAGGACAGTATGTGGCACAGATGCGATCGGAAACTCAACGACGCACTCCTACAAGGCCACCTCAGATGACAAAAACGGGAAACGAACTCCGAGTTAATGAAAACCGCTTTGGCTCTTTAGAAAGCGAAATTACTGATGTGAGGCTTGCGCCCGTTTCCGGAATTAATAGCGGTGATTCTCTCACAGTTGAAATTGATTATCTCTCACCACAATTTATTGAGTCACCTATTTTTAGTGTCTCGATTAGTCAGCAGGACGGTCAAGTTTGTCTAGACACAAATACGGAAATAATAGGGTTAAACATTCCGGGAATTCAAGGTCAAGGAAAAATCAGCCTTCATATTAATCGCTTAGATCTTGCTCAAGGAAAGTATTTCGTTAATGTGGGAATTTATAAGTCAGATTGGGCTTATGCTTATGACTACCACTGGCACGTTTATTCATTACAGGTTCAGTCATCTGTTAGCAAAAATGGGATTATTTCTCCTCCATGCTACTGGGAATTGAAGGGGATAAAAATGCCAAATCCTCAGCCAGCAAAAATCTCAAATTACGCATTTTTTAAAGAAATAGATTAGTAAGAATTCAGGAGCCAGAAGGGTTAAAGGATGAGGAGAAATATTTGATGAATCAATTTACTAATCTACTATAGCAATCCGATTTGATTACTGAAATTATTTACGTAGGGAGGGAACAGGGAACAGGGAAGAAGGAATAAAACTGTACTGAGTTTTTTTCAAAAATCAAATATGAGTCCTATAGATTACCTCTAAATTCTGACTTCTGACTCCTGGGTGCTGAATTCTTACACAGATTAAATTATTTTAGATTCTTTAATAGGAGAGCAGATCAATTATGATTGCACAGTGGAAAGCAAATCTGTTTAAAAGCCCCTGGCTCAACTTATTACAACGCTACTATAAAACTCAACAGAGTGAGCAGGCTGAAAAATTCCCTGATTGGGTTGCGTATGAGCCTAACTTGATACCACCACTAGAACTAATGGATTTAGAGGGAATTAACACTCTAGAAGAATGGTTCCGTTGGGCTGAAGAGTGGAGTATGTTACTGAGAGTTTACGGATGTATTACTAGAACCAGTCGCATCTTGGAAATCGGCTGTGGGCTAGGAAGAATTGCGTTTCCTCTACGCTATATATTATCTTCTCAAGGAGATTATGACGGTTTTGAAATTTGTCAAGAAAAAGTTGCTTTTCTAGAACGAACATTTCATCAGGCTCATCCTAACTTCCGCTTTATCTGGGCTAATATACATAACACTTTCTACAATCCAGCAGGGCAGATTCAGGCTAAAGACTATCATTTTCCCTATCAAGATAATTGTTTTGATCTGGTTTATGCTGCTTCCGTATTTACGCACATGCTACCAGAAGCAGCTGCCAATTATTTTCAGGAAACTGCTCGTGTACTGAAGCCCAACGGACGAGCTGTATTTAGCTTTTTTTTATTAGACAATTACCGACGTGGACAACCTCGACCACTTGGTTTTGCTCGAACTGGGTTCAATTTTGATCATACTTATGGCTCTTATGGAGATGAATTTGCCATTGCAGAACCGAATAATCCAGAACAGATGACAGCCTATAAACTAAGTTTAATTGAGGATTTTACAACCAAAGCTGGACTGCATTTAGCCCAGTTACCCGTACCAGGAATTTGGTCAGGAAGTACACCAACATGGGTGGCGGCACAAGACTTAGTTATTCTACAAAAACCATCTTCATAGGAGGGAATTTTCTTGCAGGTTTAATCATCTAGAATTCATTAGCCCCTATGTCATAGCCCAAACGATTTGGCAGTACCTTTCCATAAAAATCTTGGGTTCCTGGATTGATACCAAAAAGCAACTTTAAATTTAATCCGGCATCGATTAAGGGTGAAGTTGGGCCTAGTCGATAGGCATTAAGTTTATTCAGCAAAGCTGGATTGTTAATTGTCTTTCCAGCATTAGGGTTGATGAATAATGGATTGAGGCTCATGCCGACATTTCTTGATAAAACCTTTTCTTGACCTGTAATTATGCGCCAGCTATTAAGACTATTGTAAGTCATCTCACCCCAACGAATATTAAAAGAACTACCAGTTGCATAGTAATTGTTTCCTTGAAAAAGTAGATCTGTGGAATTCTGAGGAGCAACAATGAGTTTTAAACCGTTTTTAGTCTGAAAGATATTGTTACGAAAATGTACGCTGTTAACGGGGTTATAAATCAGGACTGCTGACGGGCTATTAGTTGAGCCTGCTTGCATAAATACAGTATTGTTATAAATTTCGGCATTCCTAACCTTCCCGAATATATGAATTGCCCCATAATTCAGCTTTCTTGCGTCATTTTGGCTGATGTTATATCTAATGGAGTTACCCGTATGATTTAGATTATCTGCACCCTGCGAAAGTAAAAATCCAGCGCCATCATTGTCATGAGAAAAGTTATATTGCACAACAGAATTAGAGACATTTTGGTCCAAGTCAAAACCATCTCCGTCAGCTGTTCCACCCGTACGATTTTTATAGGATTCATTATATTGAATAGTAATATTAGTAGAATCGTAAGTCCAAATGCCAACCGGACCATTAGGAGAATTATTGAGAGCGCCATTATTATGAGCTACAGAGCGTTCAATCACACCAGTATTTACGCTTCCCAAAACAATTCCACTTCCTGTCGGAGTTGAATCTTCGGGAATGCCCAAATTGTTGTAAGCTCTCACATAGGCAACATAAATATTTTGGTTGACGTTTAACATTTGAGCGTAAGTAATTAGTCCCGCTTTCCTGTTATCATGAGTCAGAACATTGGTCACTCTGACATTGCGATATCCACTTTGCTGATTCCAACCACCAATAGCAATTCCGTAGTTGCCAAAGCCACTAACTTCGATGTTGTTAAAAGTAATTTTCTCAAGCTTCACGTTACCAGCTAGATCATTGTAGAAATTAATTCCATCTCCCCTATTAGTTGAACTACCTGAGCCAAAAACGTTGAGATTAGAGATATAATAACCAGCAGTATTATGAATATTAATTCCCGTCTCATTTCCTGCATTAATAGTGGCACGACCTCTTCCATAAGAACTGATAATAATTGGATTTATGGCTGTGCCGCGATCATTAGCATCAAAGATGAGATTACCCTTAAAAATAGCTCCTCCTCGAAATAGGATGCGATCGCCTGGGCGAAATTTGGAATTATTAACTTTGTTGATAGTTCGCCACGCACTTGCTGGTGAAGTGCCTAGATTGAAATCATTGCCTAAAGGGCTGATGTAATAACTATTTATTTTTTGTTCAGAGGAACTGTTAATAACGGAAACGCGCTGATGATGTTTTGGAATATTTTGTATCAGATGCCCTGGGCTAACATCTAACAAATTTTTTGTAAAAACCTTACCGATTTTCTGCTCGTATCCAACACTATTAGTCTGATGGCTAGCTATAAGAATAGTACGCTCATCTGCTTTATTACCAGGATTTTGATCTCCTAGCAAGAGATTGAATAAATTTAGAAAAAAATAGTCCAAAGCTCCTCACCAAATATTATAATTAATGCCAAAATTGAGATTAATAACACTATTTATAGAAAAATCTTCATTAAATTACTAAATTATAAGTAACGCTGGGTATAAGAAAAAATAAATAAAAAATCTGCGAATACATCTCATAAATTAAAATTCTAACTCCAAGAGTCTTCTTTCACCTAATAACCTACTGGAATTCAAAATTTCAACCAAAATAATATGCCAATCTTACGTGTATCTGTTGTCATACCAGCTCATAATGCAGCACAAACAATTGCTGAAACTATTAAATCTCTCTTGTGCCAAACTTATCCGCATTGGGAAGCAATTGTAGTTGATGATGGCTCTACTGATGAAACCGCTGCGATCGCTCATCAATTTACATCAAAAGATAGCCGTATTCGCACAGTTAGTCAGTCAAATCAGGGAGTTTGCGCGGCTCGAAATACTGGCATCGACCTTGCTAATTTCGACTGGCTTTTATTTCTAGATGCCGATGATTGGCTGGCTCCCCAACATTTAGAAAAAATGACAGCCGCACTAGCTGCTGATTCTAGCCTAGATGCTGTTCACTGCGGATGGAGCCGCGTAGCTGCTGATGGCACTCTTTACAATCAAAAGTACGCGCCTGCTTTGGCAGATATGTTTCCCTTATTTGTGCGTTCCTGTGCTTTTGTGATTCATGCCTGCCTGATTCGTAAATCTCTGATTGAGGCTGTTGGCAGATTTGACACCTCGCTTTGTATCTGTGAAGACTGGGATCTCTGGCAGCGAATTGCTCGTAGTGGTGCTCGCTTTGGTGCAGTTAGAGAAATATTGGCACTGTACAGAATGCGTCCGAGTTCGCTTTCGAGAAATGGAAATCAATTTTTTACTGATGCCATACGTGTACTTACTCAGGGATACTCTTCCGATCCTCGGGTTCCCAATCCTCATCATGATTATGTAGATGGGCTGAAGTCGAATCAACTTGCTAGCCAAAAGCTTTATTGGGCAAGTTGGTGTGCGGGACTGTTTTTAGGTGTTGGTCAAGATGCTCGGCATCTTCTGCAATTAATTAAGGATGAGTATGCACGAAATCTAGATCCGCTTTGGATTGCCGAATGTATCTTTGAGTCTTCACTCCTCCCTAACTGCCAGCTACCAACTGTTTGGTACAAGCTCTGGCCTAATGTTAATCAATATCTCAACGACTTTCTACAGGCTCTAGAATCGCAGTCGCATACTACCGGGTTGACTCGTCGAACTTCTACCCTTCTAGAGCGTATGGTGTTGCAACACGCTCAGATAAACGAACCGATAACTATTGGGACTACTCATGGAGTTTGCTTAGATTTAACACAACCAATTGTTGATATACATACCCCCGCATCATCTGAGCGTTTGTACTGCATAGTAAAAATGGAGGGAATCGAACTCGGTAGTATAGAATTACCTATCTGCGATGGATTAGTAGCTAGTTGGGTAATTCAGGATGCGATCGCATCTCAATTTGCATGGCAGATTCTGGGGAGATTTTTTGAGCAAACAATTTACTCGCAAACTGACAAAAATTCCCACGACCAAATCGGCTGGACGGTGTTTTTGCAACAACTTTGGGGGCTTCCAGATTGGCCTTCAGAACGTTTTTATGACTCTGAATTTGCAGCAGCAACGACAACAAAAAAAGTAAATTCTGCTTTTGTGGTCGTAGAAGTTAGCGAAGAACTTGCTGATTTAGAAGTAGCGCTTCCAGAGCTTGATGTCATGATCACAGTCGGCGGTGTGGCTTTGGGTGTTGTCACTATCCCTGTGAAAAACAACTTAGTCACATCCCAAGCTCAAAGGGTAGCGATCGCCACAGCCAGCGGTTTTGAGTTATGCATTACTTGTGTGCGGGAAGCCTTGATAGGTAAGCCTTTCAAAGATTTAACATCGCTGCGATCGCGTTTGCAACAAGCAGCTAAAGCAAAAGCTCAGTTACCAGAATGGTTGGCTTTTCCCGGTTCAAGTGCAGTCATTGAGCATCAGCTAGTAACTTCTCAAACAATAGTGTTAGGTCGTCGTTGTGGTTTTAATGGCAGTGTTTCTCGACGAGCAATACTCCCGAAAGCAGTGGCGCGTGAATTAGTAGAAATGGCTAAAGTCACCGCAGAATCAATAGTACAGCTTTCTAGCCCGGGAGAGATGCCAGAGCGAGTCATCTATGCACCAGAAGCACTGGGTTTGTGGTCTAAATGCTCAACCATCTCCTCTGCAACTGATCTGGCAGAAGTTAACACCAGCCATGAATACGATCGCTCTCATTTCGAGAGTCTATTTTCTACCCAACCAGATCCTTGGAAATATACCAATCCCTACGAGCAAACTAAGTACGAACAAACACTCTCTTTACTTCCTTCGCAGCGAATTGAGAAAGCACTAGAACTCGCCTGTGCCGAAGGTCATTTTACCGTTCAACTGGCTCCTCATATTGAAAGTCTAATTGCTGCTGATATCTCGCAAGTTGCCCTGGAGCGAACTGCTCAACGTTGTAGCAATTTTCAAAATATTAGTTACCAACAGTTGGACATGAATAAAGATCCACTGCCGGGACGCTTCAATTTAATTGTTTGTAGCGAAGTGCTTTACTATACTGGGGGCTTAGCCCAATTGCAAGCAGTAGCCGAAAAAATCGCCGATGCGCTCGAACCTGGTGGCTATCTAATTATGGCTCACGCCCATCAGATCGTTGATGAACCAGATAAACCTGGTTTTGATTGGGGTTTGCCCTTTGGAGCCAAAGCGATCGGTGATACCTTTGCCAGGCTACCTTCATTAAACTTGGTTAAAGAAATCAGAACACCTCTTTATCGTGTGCAATTGTTTCAACGTCAACCTCGCCTGCAATTTCCCTGGCTTCGCCATACGCCAGAAATAGTTGAACTAGCTAAGCAGCCTACACCAATACCATCTCAGGTTGAGGCTTCTGTTCGCTGGCATGGGGGACAGCCTTCAGAAATTTGGAATTCACAGCCTGTTGTTACCCACAGATTGCCAATTCTGATGTATCACCGCGTTGCACCAATGGGTACAAAGAAAATGGATCGTTACCGAGTAACACCCCAAGCATTTGAGGAGCAGTTGCAATATTTGCGGGATACGGGTTTTTACAGTGTAGGGTGGCAGAAGTGGCAATTGGCAATGGCAACCAGACAACCCTTGCCAGGAAGGGCGATCGCAATTACTTTTGATGATGGCTATCTGGACTTTTATGAATATGCTTGGCCGCTATTAAAAAAATATAACTTCACTGTAACTGTATTTCTCGTAGCAGAGCGAGTAGGAACCTCAAACAGTTGGGATGAGGCTTATGAAGAAGAAGTACCGTTGTTGGGATGGCGAGAAATTCATCAACTTCAAAGTGAGGGGGTTGAGTTTGGTTCTCATGCAGCAACTCATCAGCCGCTAACGGCTTTATCTTTGACAGAGATAGTACAAGAGGGAGCGCGATCGCGAGCTATCTTAGAACGAGCTTTAAATTTACCAGTTAAAACTTTCGCTTATCCTTACGGAGATTGCGATCGCGTTGTCGAGCACTTAATCGGCGCTTGCGGCTATACTTTGGGTTTATCTTGTCGCTCAGGTTTGAGTCAGTTTGGCGATCGACCCCTCAGTTTACCCAGGATTGAGGTTATGGGTTCAGACAGCTTACAGGAATTTATCAGGAAAATACCGCGGTAACTCCACAATATATATTCAGTAGACCGCAACTATGAAATAGCTTGTGAAGTTTATCTGCCCTAAAGCTGACTTGGGTTGATTCTGGATTTTTACTGGCGGCGTTAGGAGTAGGAGCGATCGCTCTCACGATTGTGGGTATCCTGTGATGGCAGTTCAGCTTGACCTGCAAGGCTACCAAGTTGCCTTACAGCAAGCCCAAGCAGCGTTGCAAACCGCCCGCCACAAAGTTGATCGATGTCGCCCAATCAGAAGTGCTGTATAGTTTGAGGTATGCCAGATTATACTCTCCAGAGAAGCTCTATGATTGCTTTACCTGGTATTGCCATCCAAGACAAGATATACGAAAGTTCTAATTCTCTGGTATATCGGGGCATTAGAGTCGAAGATGATCTAGCGATCATCATCAAAATGCTAAAGCTTGATTATCCCTCTCCTCAAGAACTGATCCCCTACAGGCAAGAATATGAAATTACCCGTTCTCTTCACCTGGAAGGAGTTGTCAAGACATACAGTCAGCAAGACTATCAACGCACACTTGTCATTCTCTTAGAAGACTTTGGCGGAGAGTCCCTAGAGCAATGGATACACAAGTGCCCAGACTTCTGCCCCATGCCCTTATTCACGTTTCTACATCTTGCCATCGATCTCACCGATATTCTGGGCAGAATCCATGCCGCTAATGTTATTCATAAGGATATTAACCCTGGTAACATTGTTCTCAATCGAGATACTAGCGTTGTCAAAATTATTGACTTCGGAATTGCCACCCAATTTAACCGCACGAATCCGACTTTCAAAAGTCCTCATGTGTTAGAAGGGACACTCGCATACTTGTCTCCAGAGCAAACAGGGCGGATGAACCGTTTGCTCGACTACCGCACCGATTTTTACTCGCTCGGTGTGACGTTCTACGAACTTCTAACCGGACACCTGCCGTTTCTCACAACAGACATACTTGAGCTAGTTCATTGTCATATTGCCAAACAGCCTCCTCCGCCTCATGAAATAAATGCAACGATTCCCAAACCAGTTTCAGATATAATTCTGAAACTGATGGCGAAGAATGCAGAGGATCGCTATCAAAGTGCTTGGGGAATCAAAGCAGATTTAGAAATCTGCGTTCGCCAATTAGAAGAAATCGGACACATTAACAGCATTCAACTGGGTCTTCAAGACGTTTGGGATCAGTTTCAAATTCCCCAAAAATTGTATGGGCGCGACAAAGAAGTTGCAATGTTACTAGCAGCTTTTGACCGCGTTGCTTCTTCACCAAACCATGCAGAACAGACTTTAGAACAAGAACAAACTAGCAACCCAACCTTCAAAGTCGAAATGATGTTGGTATCTGGCTATGCGGGAATTGGCAAATCTGCGTTAGTGCAGGAAATCTACAAACCTATCACCCAAAAGCGCGGTTATTTTATCTGGGGTAAATTTGACCAATTTCAGCGCAATATTCCTTACAGCGCGATCGCAGATGCTTTGCAAAAATTGGTGCAGCAAATACTTGGTGAACCTGATGAACAAGTGCAACAGTGGCGATCGCACCTGCTAAAAGCTTTGGGAACCAACGGACAAATTATCATTGATATCATTCCGGAAGTTGAATTAATTATTGGCAAGCAGCCGCCCGTAGCGTCCGTTGGAGCAATTGAAGCACAAAATCGTTTTAATCGGGTTTTTCAGTCGTTCGTGCGGGTGTTTTGTTCAAAGGAACATCCGCTTGTAATTTTTTTAGATGATTTGCAGTGGATAGATTCAGCAACGCTGAAGTTAATTGAGCTGATGCTGCTGGATGAGCAAATCCAATTCCTATTTTTGATCGGAGCTTATCGAGATAATGAAGTCAATCCAACGCATCCATTGGTCTTAACGTTGGAACGACTGCGAAAACAAGGAGCAGTGCTTCAGGAGATGATCCTGGCACCATTAACGCTTGAGCCATTGTGCCAGTTGATTGCCGATACGCTACATCACAATACTGACACCGTTGGTTCCTTAGCTGATTTGGTATTGCGTAAAACTGAGGGCAATCCCTTCTTCGTCGGCGAATTTTTGCGAATGCTGTATAGCGAAAATCTTCTGACTTTTGACGCAGAACACTTAAGCTGGCAGTGGAACATTTCTCAAATTAAAGCCCAAGCTATTACCGATAATGTGGTGGAGTTGCTGCTCTTGAAGTTGAAAAAACTACCAGAGAACACACAGCGAATTCTCCGATTAGCGGCTTGTGTCGGGGCTGAGTTTAATTTAGATACGTTAGCGATCGTTTGTGAGCAACCTCCTAAAGCAGTTTCTCTAGATTTGCTGGCAGCGATACAAACTGGATTAATTCAACCTATATCTGAATTAGATGAGAACTTGTTAGTTCAAGAATATAAGTTTTTGCACGATCGCGTACAGCAAGCAGCATATGCCTTAATCGATGAGTCGCACAAACAAGTGGTTCATCTCCAAATCGGTCGCAACTTATTAGAAAAGACTTTACCAGAGCGACTATCGGAGCAGGTGTTTGAAATTGTCGATCATCTTAATCATGGGATTGAGCTTGTTACAGATCAATCAGAACAAGATGAAATTGCCAGATTAAATTTAATCGCAGGTCAGAAAGCAAAAGGGGCGATCGCTTACACTATTGCCAAAAAATATTTAGCTACAGGAAGAGAATGGCTGGCAGCTTCTAGTTGGCAAACAAACTATGACCTGACCTTAGAGTTATATATAGAAACAACAGAAGTTGCGTATTTATGTGGCGATTTTGAGCAGGTAGAATCCTGGGCAGCGATCGTTCTACAATCAGCTAAAACAGTTCTCGACAGCCTAAAAGTTTACGAAGTCAAAATTCAAACCGACATCGCACAGAACCAGCTATTAGAAGCGATCAACACTGGATTGCAAGTTTTGCAGCAATTGGGGATCAGTTTTCCCGAACAGCCAAGCCAGTCTGATATTCAGCTTGAACTAGACGCAATCTCATACCTTCTCAGTCAGAAATCGATCAAGGACTTGATTCATTTGCCCCAAATGAGCGAGCCGGATAAATTAGCAGCGATGCGAATCCTATCTAAGATTACGCTTGCGGCCTGGATTGCCGCTCCTGATTTAATGCCGCTACTGGTATCTAAACAAGTCAGCTTGTCAATCGAACATGGAAATGCGTTTGCGTCTCCCTTTGCTTATGCCAACTTTGGATTAGTTCTGTGTGGGACGATCGGAAATATTGAGACTGGCTACGAGTTTGGGCAGCTGGCGCTAAGTCTGTTGTCACACCCTCAGACTTATTCACTCAGAGCTAGAACATTGCTGATCGTGAATAACTGCACCATTCATTGGAAAGAACATGTTACAGAAATATCACAGCCATTACTAGAAGCCTATCAAATTGGGCTAGAAACTGGAGATTTAGAGTTTGCCGCTTATTGTGCTCATTGTTATTGCTTTCAATCTTATGCCATCGGAAAGGAACTCGTGGAAGTTGAACATGAGATGACAATATACAATGAAGCAATCCGTCAAATTAAACAGGGCACAGCACTAAACTGGCATCAAATATTTCAGCAGGCGATCGCAAATTTGATGGGCTTCTCGGTCAATCCAACCCGTCTAGTTGGTAAATTCTACAATGAGGAGAATGGATTGCCACAACACGAAGCAGCAAATGATGGAACTGCAATCTTTGATGTCTATTTCAATAAACTTTTCCTGTGCTACCTTTTTTCTGAGTATGCTCAGGCAGTTGAAAACTCAACCGTAGCAGAACGTTATTTGATCCGAATAACAGGCTCACCTCTTGGCCCTTTTTACCACCTCTATGATGCTCTAGCAAGACTTGCAACATACCCTGAAAGCAGCGTTCAAAAACAAGCGGAAATATTGGAAAAAGTTGCTGTGAGACAGGAGAAAATGAAGCAATGGGCACAGTATGCGCCCATGAATCATTTGCATAAATACCATCTGATAAAAGCAGAGACAGCACGAGTTTTGGGTCAGTTGCTTGAGGCAGAAGAATTCTACGAACAAGCAATTCTTGGAGCGAAAGAAAATAACTATCTTCGAGAAGAAGCCTTAGCCTATGAGTTAGCCGCTAAATTTTATTTAGAGCGGGGTCGGGAAAAATTTGCCCAGCTCTACATGAAAGAAGCTCACTACTGCTATGAACGGTGGGGAGCAACTGCGAAAGTAAGAGATTTAGAGACTCGTTATCCACAGTTTTTTCCTCAGTCGTCGGGCGTGGCTTCCACGTCAATCCGCACCACTGCTGGAACTACCTCTAATACCTCACATATCGCTTTCGATTTAGCGACGGTAATGAAAGCATCACAAGCGATTTCGAGTGAAATTGAACTGGATCAGTTGCTTCGTTCCTTGATGCAGATATTAATCGAAAATGCTGGCGCACAAACTGGATGTTTGCTGTTGGAATACGCCGGGGGATGGGTGATTGAGGCTGCTTGCGAACTCAATGATGGTGAGAAGGTCTGTGATACGCGAGTGCTGCAATCGATTCCGATAGCAAATCGCTTACCTGAATCAATTATTCAGTATGTAATCCGGACTCATGAACCTGTCATCTTAAATGATGCGGCTCATGAAGGTAATTTTATCAATGAGCCATACATTCAGCACAATCAAACTCGATCACTTCTGTGTTTGCCGCTGCTAAATCAAGGTAAGCTCGTCGGCGTGTTCTATCTGGAAAACCAATTAGCAACAGGAGCATTTACACCGGAGCGAACGCAAGTTTTAAATCTTTTATCAACTCAAGCAGCCATTGCAATTGAAAACGCCAAACTCTACTCAAAGCTACGGGAGAGCGAAAGTAAGATGGCTCAATTTCTAGAAGCAATTCCGGTGGGAATTGGAGTAGTAGACGCTGTTGGTCGTCCTTACTACTTCAATCAACAAGCAATTCAGCTATTGGGCAAAGGGAGTGATTCTTCTGTGACACCAGATCAACTTGCAGAAGTTTATCAGGTTTATCTATCAGGAACTGATCAAATATATCCAACTGAGAAATTGCCAATCATCCAAGCGTTGAGAGGCGAACACGTTAGGATAGACGATATAGAAATTCATCGAGGCGACGCAATAATTCCTGTTGAGACATGGGGGACCCCCATTTTTGACGAAAGGGGCGATGTGGCTTATGCGATCGTAGTTTTTCAAGATATCACAGAGCGCAAACAAGCCCAGAAACTGCTAGGCGATTACAACCGAACATTGGAACAACGAGTAATTGAGCGGACTTTGCTGCTTTCACAAGAGATTGAAGAGCGCCAACGAATTGAAAACGCCCTGCGGCAGAGTGAAGAGCAACGCAGGCTGACGATGGATTTTACCTACATCGGCAGTTGGAACTGGAATATCGTTGAGAATACAACAGATTGGAACGATAACCACGCCCGATTGCTGGGGTTAGTCCCTGGTGAAGTTGAGAGCAGCTATCAGGCATGGCGCGATCGCGTTCATCCAGAAGATATTCATCGGGTCGAGCAAGCTGTTACAGCAGCTCTAGCAACTCATACTGATTTTGAAGCTGAATATCGAGTAATCTATCCAAATGGTAGTATTTACTGGTTAGTTGGCAGAGGTCGAGGCATTTATAACGCAGCCGGACAGCCTGTGCAAATGTTGGGGGTGATTCTTGATATTAGCGAACTGCGCAACGCAGCACTGCGTGAACGCAAACTCGCCGAAGCCGCCTCGATTCTGGAAGAACGCAACCGCATGGCGCGAGAAATTCACGATACACTGGCACAGTCGTTCACGGGCATTGTGATTCACGCTAGATCTGCTGCTAGCAAAATAACAGTAGACCCTGAAAAAGCTCAAACTTACCTAGCTCAAGTACAGAACTTAGCCCAAACTGGACTCACAGAGGCACGCCGCTCTGTAGAAGCGTTGCGCCGTCCATACTTATTAGAAAATAATGATCTGTTCAGCGCTTTCAAGCATTTAACAACCCAGCTAGAATCATCCACTGGTACGATAATTATGTGTGAAGCTATCGGTATCCCCTATCCGCTACCCTCTGAGGTGGAGAATAATCTGCTCAGGATTGGACAGGAAGCATTGACTAATGCACTGAAGTACGCCAAAGCAACTGAGATTCGCGTTGAACTCATCTATCAATCTACGCAGTGTACATTACGAATCAAGGACGATGGACAGGGATTTACCATTGATCGTTCTTCTAATCACAATGGTTTTGGTTTATTGGGGATGTCAGAACGTGCCGATCTCATTGGGGTACAGTTCCAGATCCAGAGCGCCCCTGGACAAGGGACAGAAATCGCGGTGTTCGTGAATCAGGAAAAGCCATCATGAGCCAACCCAATGCCATTCGTGTTCTGGTTGTAGATGATCACCCCGTTGTGCGTCAAGGCTTGGTTGCTATGCTGGAAGAAGCGCCAGATATCCTTGTAATTATACAAGCTGAGAATGGTCATAAAGCACTCGCCGTCTTTCGTCAACAGCAGCCAGATGTGACTTTGATGGACTTGCGAATGCCCCAGATGGATGGGGTTGCTGCCATTACTGCCATCTGCGCCGAGTTTCCTGATGCTCGGATTATTGTGTTGACAACTTACGACGGTGATGAAGACATTTATCAGGGATTGCGGGCAGGGGCTAAAGGGTATTTACTCAAGGATGCCGAGCCAGAAGAATTGCTGTTTGCTATTCGCGCAGTTCATAAAGGACAGAAGCACATTCCACCCCAGGTAGGTGCCAAACTCTTAGAGCGCATGGTGAGTCAAGAATTGAGCGATCGCGAGTTAGAAGTGCTTCAACTCATTACAACGGGCAAGAGTACGCAAGCCATTAGCAAGGCTCTACATATTACTGAACGCACTGTCAACTTTCATATCAATCATATTTTAACTAAGCTGGGCGTGGAGGATCGCACTCAGGCTGTGATCGTTGCATTAAGGCGAGGCATTGTTAGCTTATAGCCTCATACCTGTCAAATTTGTCAGTTTATCAGTTGCCTAATTTGTCAGCTGATCTTCTGAGGTTTTTCTCAGCGACAGAATCAACTTAACTCTCTAAATTGAGATTATGCAACAGATAACAGAGCGGCATTGGTCTACCCAATTGTGAAAGAGGTTTCATAGCAATCATCTGTCTCTACCTGCTGCACTCCTTTCCTAAGAGGTGCCAAATGAGTCTTGATGATTATAATCGGTTGCTTGTGCCGATTTCAGAACAAGATCATATTCAGGGATTGGTAGGCAATTCAGTGGCACTCGTCGAATATGGTGACTACCAGTGTCCCACTTGTGGCAAAGCTCACCAATTAATCAAGGCAATCCAGCAACAGGTCAAAGACTTGTGTTTTGTATTTCGCCACTTTCCACAGCTGCAAATACATCCTTATGCTCAACGTGCGGCGGAAGCGGCCCAAGCCGCAGCTGCCCAAGGTCAGTTCTGGCAGATGCATGACATTTTGTTTACCCATCAACAAGCGTTAGGAAACGATTATCTTGTGGAGTATGCCAATAATCTAGGACTCGATATTCCCCAATTTCTGCAAGATATATCCAATCAAGTACATATTGATCGCATCAATCAAGATATCGAAAGTGGATTACACAGTGGAGTAACAGCTGCCCCAGCACTGTTTATTAATAGAATTCGCTATCTTGATCGCTGGACTGTTGAGCAGATAATGGCAGCCATTGTTACTGCAAATGATTAAGATTCCAGAGATTTCGGCAATTTAGCAAGAATACAGAGGCGATCGCAATGATGGTATTTACAGGGAAAAAAGTTCAAAAATTGTTGCTGTGGTTATTTGCATTAAGTGTTGTCGTTGGCATATCAATGCATCCAACATCAGCTACCTCCAGAGAATTACCTCAAGCGTCCAACTCTAAACCTGCGATCGTTCTCGTTCATGGGGCTTTTGCTGACGGTACATCATGGCAACATGTTATTCCATTGTTGGAGCAGGATGGCTACAGAGTGACTGCTGTGCAGATTCCGCTCACCTCGCTTGCTGATGATGTGGCAACGACGAAGCGGGTGATTGACAATCAAAAAGGTTCCGTTGTTTTGGTCGGACATTCCTATGGTGGAAATGTAATCACAGGTGCGGCGGCTGGCAATTCACAGGTGAAAGCTCTGGTTTATGTTAATGCTTTCGCACCAGATGTCGGTGAAAAGACGAGTGATTTGAATAAAAAGTATGCAGCAGCTCCGATTAGCAAGGCGATTATACCTGATGCTGCAAACTTTCTCTATATTGATCGCGGGAAGTTTCACGAATTTTTTGCCCAGGACGTATCGAAGGCTGAAGCGCGAGTGATGGCAGCAACTCAAAAGCCGATCGCTAGCGCAGCGTTTGAGCAATCATTGAACGAAATCGCCTGGAAAAAAATTCCTTCATGGTTTATCGTGACTCAAAGCGATGTCTGACGACAAGCCGCTGCGCGTCTACGCGCCATCAACCCTGAACTTCAACGATTTATGGCTAAACGGATTGGTGCTAAGACAACCGAAGTTAACTCCAGTCATGTTCCTTTTATCTCTCATCCACAAGAGGTTGCCAAAGTGATTAAAGCTGCAAGCACTGCTTTTTAGTAATCTCAATTTAACGATTTGTTAGTAAGCTAAGCCCAGCCAACCAATGAGACGCAAGTTTGGTTTCTGGCACAACATTTGGTGGATACACCATTGGTACGCAGTTAAATTTAGCAGATTTAATTAAAGCGGAGCGTACCTCGCAAAGCCTTTCCAGCAAGCTTAATGTTCAAAATTTGTCACACTTGTTTATCTAGAAACGGCATGAACGCCTGCTTTATCTGAGCCGTAAGCTTGAGCGTTCGTAACACAATTCATTCATTAGAAAGAGTACTTCCATGACACAATCATTCTGGCTTCTTGGTACCCACCTCACTATTCTCGCCGATCGCACCACGACTGACGGTAAATATGACCTGATTGAGGGCTATTTCCCTCCTGGTACGCAAACTCCACCTCATCGCCATACACGCTATTCCGAACAAATTTATGTGCTGGAAGGAGAGTTGACTGCCTGGGTTAATAAGAATAAGGTTGTACTAAGCGCAGGTGAAAGTGTGTTCATTCCGATGGGCACACCCCATGTCGTTGCTGCACTCAGCGATAAACCAGCTCGCGGGTTAACCGTTTCTGCACCCAGTGGCTTTGCTCAACTAATTGAAGCAACAGGGACGCTAAACGAGAATGAGGCACCTGACATAGCATTGTTCAATCGCATCTCTAGCGAAATTGGCGACGAAATTCTAGGTGCGCCCGGAGATATCCCTTAGAGGGTGTTATGAACTTCTACATAACCTAGTCCAGAAGCGAAATTCAGCCCTCGTTGCGATTTTTGAGGAATGGTTGGAACTGGCTCACAGAGCCGATGATTTTCAGAGTTCATAACACCCGCTATGCCGCTTGAAAACTGGTCTGTCACTTAAAAGGAAAACTCAAAACTATGAATTCACAAGCAGCTCAAACCACCACTACTGCTGACGAGTCGGCAATCCGTGCTTTCCATCGCCAGATGATTGATGCTTGGAATCGAGGTAGCGGCGAAGGCTTCGCTGCCCCGTTCAGCGAAACTGCCGATTTCATCACGTTCGAGGGCACGCATCTCAAGAGTCGAAAAGAAATCGCTGCATTTCATCAGCAAGCGTTCGACACAGTTGTCAAAGGAACACGCCTGGAGGGTGAGGTGAATTTTGTCCGCTTCGTGAACTCGCAACTCGCGCTCATGCTCGTAGTTATCAGGGTAATACTGCCCGGACAAACCGAAACTTCACCGTCACGAGATTCGCTGCCGCTATACGTCCTAACGAAAGGCGACGAAGGTTGGCAGATCGAAGGGTTGCTCAATACCCGGAAATTAACGCTAGAACGTCAATTCTTCTTAGACGACTTTGACTCACTGAGCGCAGAGGCTCAACGTCAAGTGACCGACCTCGTTTCAAGTCTCAAGCAGCAGGTGAAATGATTTCGACGGTGTAGATGGTAATGCAAGTTCAGATGCCCTATACCGTTTTGCGCGATCGCATTTTAACTCATCCAACAATGACTGAAGGGTTAAATCTGCTGTTCTCAAAGCTGTGATGCAACAGAACTGATAACACTTCAATGGTTTATACAAATCCAGAATCCCCATCAGATTAACCTATGAAAAAACTAGAAAGAAAAGTTGCTTTAATCACAGGTGGCAATAGTGGTATCGGTCTTGCCACTGCCAAACAGTTTGTTGCCGAAGGTGCATACGTTTACATCACGGGTCGTCGCCAAGTCGAACTGGATGCTGCTGTAGAAGCCATCGGTAAAAATGTTACGGCTGTGCAGAGCGATGTTTCTAATCTGGCAGACCTCGATCGTCTATTTGCCACCATTAAGCAAGAACAAGGACACCTCGATATCATCTTCGCTAATGCTGGCGGTGGACAAATTGCCCCACTTGGAGCAATCACTGAAGAACACTTTGACAAAACATTCAACATAAACGTCAAAGGTCTGCTTTTCACCGTGCAGAAGGCATTACCTTTGTTGCCAGAGGGGGCTTCGATTGTCCTCAATGCTTCGACTGCTTCTGTGAAAGGCACCCCAGCCTTCAGTGTTTACAGCGCCACCAAAGCCGCCGTGAGATCGTTTGCCCGGAATTGGACACTCGACCTCAAAGAGCGCAAAATTCGCGTCAATGCCATCAGCCCTGGCGTGGTTCCTACTCCTGGTTACAATCTCATAGGGCTTAGTGATGAGCAGGTGCAGGCATTCGTGGACAGCCAAGCCAGTACCATCCCCCTGGGAAGAGTAGGTACGCCTGACGAAATTGCCAAAGCCGTTGTCTTTCTCGCTTCAGACGACAGCAGCTTTGTCAACGGTATCGAGCTGTTTGTCGATGGCGGTATGGCACAGATTTGAAACACCTTAAAAGCGATCGCTAAGGTTGCAAGCGGGCTGTGTAGTGTTCACGTTTCGCGCAACTCAAAGCACAGAGGAATAAACTAGAGGAAATCGCTGCTTTAAATTGGAGCTAGCTTATAGAAACGCTATAAATGCTAGTTTTACACCACACTATGAATAACCCCGAAAATCCTCGACTACCCCTGCCGCGTTTTGATCGTCAATCCGCCATCCAAAAAGTCCGAATTGCAGAAGATGCTTGGAACACACGTAACCCTGAACAAGTATCACTCGCTTACACGCCGGATAGCGTTTGGCGTAACCGCTCAGAATTTCTATCCGGTCGTGAGGCGATCGTACAGTTCTTGACACGTAAGTGGCTTAAAGAATTGGACTACCGTCTAATCAAAGAACTTTGGGCTTTTCAAGACAACCGAATTGCTGTCCGCTTTGCTTACGAATGGCATGATGATTCCGGCAACTGGTTTCGTTCTTACGGCAATGAAAATTGGGAGTTCGACGAACACGGATTCATGCGGTGGCGGATTGCCAGCATCAATGACCTGCCAATTCACCAGAGCGAACGCAAATTCCACTGGTTACTGGGTCGTCGTCCTGACGATCATCCCGGATTGTCAGACCTCAATCTTTGAGAAGCTGGAGCAACGACCATATCACCCAGTTTTTATCCTGCAAGGAATCTACTGCTATGAATGCAAACAACGGCATCATCAACCAGCTCAGCCCGTATGCAGTGACTGAAACTATCGATCGCTTTGTAGCCATCCTTCAAGCAAAAGGCATCACCGTTTTTGCCCGCATTGATCAACAGGCTGAAGCCGAAAAAGTCGGACTAAGCTTATGTCCGACGCAGTTGTTGCTGTTTGGCAACCCGAAAGCCGGAACTCCGCTCATGGTGGCAGAACCAACAATAGCCCTGGATTTACCCCTGAAAGTACTGGCATGGGAAGCCACTGACGGCAAGGTGTGGCTGAGTTACAACGATCCCAATTACTTAAAACAGCGCTTTTCTCTCTGCGATGAGTTGGTGAAGAACATCGCTATCATTGCACCTTTAATCCATCAAGCACTCCTTTAATTAACTTATTTGTTGATTCAATTTAGATACTTGATTTTTAACCCAATTTAATATTCTTATGAAACTCATCTCTGTAAACGTTGGACTGCCGCGTGAAGTCACCTGGAAAGGAAAAACAGTTAGTACTGGAATTTTTAAAGAACCAGTCAGCGAACGGGTAATGGTGCGATCGCTCAATTTAGACGGTGATGGACAAGCTGATCTAACTGTTCATGGAGGAGCAGACAAAGCAGTCTATGTCTATCCGTTCGAGCATTACGATTACTGGCGAGGTGAATTGCCTGATACAGATCTGCCATTAGGCATCTTTGGTGAAAATTTCACAACCACTGGGCTGAAAGAAGAGGAAGTGAACATTGGCGATCGCTTCCAGATCGGCACTGTAAAACTGATGGTGACACAACCTCGCCTACCCTGCTACAAACTGGGGATTCGGTTTGGAAGACCTGATATGGTTAAACGATTTCTTGCAAGTCGTCGCACTGGATTTTACTTTCGTGTTTTGCAAGAGGGCGAAGTCGGATCTGGAGACACTTTAGAGTTGGTGAGCCGAGATGATAACAAAATTACGGTTGCCAATATCACTCAACTTTATACCCGTGAGCAGAACAATCCAGAGTTACTGCACCGCGCTACTCAACTTGAAGCCTTACCCGAAAGTTGGCGCGAATATTTCCAAGAGCAAAGTCGTCGTCAGGATGTGAAATAGATGCTGTTGTTTCGAGTATTTCTAAGGCCGAAACTGGTGCAGAAAGCAATGCTCATACCCATTTCAAAATCAGTGCCCCGGAATACACGCCGCTGACAACCCAAATTTTTATTGCTGGCGATCCTCACCTGGATTCAGATACAACCTTTGCAGTGCGATCAGCGATCATGCAATTGCAAAAGCACGAAGCATCAGACGAACTCAAAGCGCAAAATCAAAGTAAACCGTTTTACTCGATACCGGACATTTTGCCCTGGAAGAGGAAGGGAATGCGATCGCAAACCATATCTCTCAATTTCTCGCCTCACGACTGCAACACGTCCCTGCCTAATGAGAACAAACACCACTTTGATTTCTGTTGATTTCTTAGTCTATGAATCAAGCAATGAGAAACATTGAATGAGAAAGATACTGCTAGGAACAAACTTTTAGAGGGTTTACAAATGAAAATTTTTGTTGCCGGGGCAACAGGAGCGATCGGGCGTCCGCTACTCGCCCAATTACTTGCGAAGGGTTGCAGCAGCA
>NZ_MTAV01000130.1 GCF_002154695.1 Nostoc sp. T09 | reverse complement strand
CTTGTCAACCAAAAGGGTTTCACATTAAGTTGACACGTATGAGCATTGCTAAACCCCTACCAATGTATTTGTATATTTATTAAAATGCGTATCACATCCTAACTTGTTACTGTTGGCGTCTTGCCATTTCCATTACCGTTTTCACTCGCAACTAATGCCGTTGGCTGAGAACTAGGAGTTGGTGAGCCACTTTTTGTTGCCCGGCGGCGCTGGTTTTTAGGTACTCCTCCTGCCATGTTGTACTCTACACTGCTTTTGCCAAATTTTGTTGCAACTCCCAACAGTATAAGTTCGGTCATGTCTCCCAATTCACGCTCGGTTTCTAGCATTTCACGGTATAACCCATCCAAGTTAGAAAGGGCACTATTATATGCATATTCTTGAGTTTGCATCTTCTCAATGAGAGTGGAAAAGGCAGGTAAAGTAAGTCCATTACCTACATCTAAATTTGGATTAATTGAGTTCATGCTAGCAGCACGACGCACTGCTCTTTCTAATACTTTAGAGCTTCTTTTTTGACGTGCCATATCCTACGCCTTCTCATACAGTACGGTTAATATTATTTACCTTAAAAACTTTTGTATCGATCAGCCTGAGAAGATTTCGCCAAATCTGCAATGACTTTTGCTACATAGATATTTCTATAATTAGTTAGGTGAATTCCTAATATGAGTTGGCAAATAAGTAAATTTAAAATGTAATTTGCCGATTACTTGCGGAAAACACCAAAATAAGTGCGTGATTTACCGAAATGAGTAGGCGTTAAGGCTTTTTGAGAACTCATTAAGGCTTTTTACTTGCGGAAAACACTAAAATGAGTGCGTGATTTACTAAAATGAGTAGGCGTTAAGGCTTTTTAAGAACTCATTAAGGCTTTTTGCTTGCGTAAAACACCAAAATGAGTAAGCGTTAAGGCATTTTGTGAACCCAATAAGGCATTTTGAGTAAGTAAAATGCCATTTTGCTTACTAAATTCAACTTAATGTGTTTTTTGAATGAAGATATCAGTTATGGCGATCGCCAAATATAAAATTTCCACGAAGTGCGATCTCTTTATTTCCAGTCATTGCGAGCGTTCGCGTTAGCGTCTCGTAGAGAAGCGAAGCAATCCTAGTTCTTGCGATTGCTACCCTTCGGGAAGGCTTCGCCTACATTTCGCTGCGCTCCATTCGCAATGACATTGTATCCATCAAGTTGCGGAGAAATTTTTGGGGAAGTCGCTTTTTGCCTTCAATGATTAAAAGTGGGAAGGCTAAAAAGTCCTCACCTGGGCAGATGAGTTGACCTTGGGATCAGCAAAAGATGGCAAACTCTTGCCATCGAGCATTTTTGGCATGATCGGCAGCAATGGCAACAAAAATACCCGACACACCCCACCCCACCAATTTGTTATCTAAAATCTTTTGTACCGATTCCCACCAAGCGGGTTGATTATCTTGGCTTTGAGTCATAGGAATTAGTAAAATTGGTTAGGTTATATATGCTGAAATATCGATGATATTTAGTGTATCTCTAATGCCTTTTTTCTAACCTAATCATGTATCGGCTCAATAATCCGGGGTAGCCAAAAAAATAAAAAGGTGAGCAAGGTGTACAAAACGTCATAGAATATGGCACATGACGACAAAAATCACCCCCTGACTCCTCTGTATCTGATCTGCTGCAAACCATTGACCCCTCAGGGATTGCAGACGAATCAGTGCGTCAAACCGTAGAGATATTGCTGAACCTCATAGAAGAATTAAACTCACAGCTCAATGGTATACTATGGCGAGGTATAAAACTATCATCGTAGAAATCCAGAAAGCATTTGGCGGGTCGCTTGCCGCAATGGATATTCTCAATGTATCTGGTGTTGGTGATCTGGCATCGGTCTATGCTGTTACCGATTTGGCGATAGCATCCATTGCATCTGCTGGAATGGCGGTTGCCGAATTTATTGCCATACGCAGTGGCAAGATGCCGCTAATTCAGGTGGATCGACGGCTTGCATCCATGTGGTTTTCTAGATCGTTACGTCCAATAGGGTGGCAGTTGCCTCAGCCATGGGATGCAGTGGCCGGTGATTATAAGGCAAGTGACAACTGGATAAGATTACACACCAATGCACCGCACCATCGCCGTGCTGCACTGCAAGTGCTTGGTTGTTCAGAAGATAGAGAAGCCGTAACGAAGGCTGTTGCGAGTTGGCAAGCAAATGAGCTTGAAGATGCAATAGTTTCTGCAAACGGTTGTGCCGCCGTTATGAGATCAGCAGAAGATTGGAGCATGCACGCTCAGGGGCGAGCGGTAGCCACTGAGCCGCTTCTGCACATTTCTGCTACGGATTCCGCTCATATGCCAAACTGGCTAATTCCGGCAGGGCGGCCTTTAGAAGGCATACGTGTACTTGACCTGACCAGAGTTCTTGCTGGCCCCGTTGCCACACGGTTTCTTGCCAGTTATGGGGCGCAAGTATTGCGTATTGATCCCATAGGATGGGAAGAACCAGGTGTTGTGCCGGAAGTGGTATTAGGCAAGCGCTGTGCCCGGCTTGATCTAAAGAGTGCCAACGGTATGGCCACACTGAAAAAACTTTTGGGTGATGCTGATGTAATTATCCATGGATACCGAACTGGCGCACTGGCACATCTTGGTCTTGACAGTGAAGAAAGACAAAAGTTGCGTCCTGGGCTGGTTGATATTTCACTCAATGCTTATGGCTGGAACGGGCCATGGAAATTGCGTAGGGGATTTGATAGCCTAGTACAGATGTCAAGCGGTATTGCACATACCGGGATGGTCAAAGCAAATAAAAACTGCCCATTTCCGTTGCCCGTGCAGGCTCTCGATCATGCAACAGGGTATTTGCTTGCAGCAGCAGCGATACGAGGCTTAATTAGGCGTGTGACGAGCGGCCAAGGTATGGAAGTACGGGCTTCGCTTGCCAGAACAGCAGCAATACTTGCTTGTTATCCGGTTGAAAATGGTCTTGCTGCAAAGATTGAGGCGGAGAATAGGAATGATCTTGCTCCAGCCATCGAAGCTACCGCGTGGGGGGCGGCACAGCGTCTGAAACCACCTTTGGTTATAGAAGGTTGTCCGATGTATTGGGATTTACCGTCATCGCCGTTAGGTTCCTCATTGGCTGAATGGCTTTGATAGAAGAAAGGCACTAATCATCGCAAATCTTATTTTGTTGGGTGTGTTGTTGCGCAGCGCAAAGTACAATAGACCTCTTGCAAAAGTGGTTTTTGCAAGAGGTGGGAAAAGGGAAAAGGTTAAAGGG
>NZ_MTAV01000129.1 GCF_002154695.1 Nostoc sp. T09 | reverse complement strand
CTGTCAGAACCAGAGAAGCTTTGCCTCAAGATTGGGCAGCAACGCAAAATAATCTCGCAATTGCCTACAGACAGAGAATCAAAGGAGACAGAGCAGATAACATCGAAAAAGCGATCGCGGCTTTTACTGCGGCTTTAACTGTCAGAACCAGAGAAGCTTTGCCTCAAGATTGGGCAATGACGCAAAACAATCTCGCAAATGCCTACAGCTATAGAATCAAAGGAGACAGAGCAGATAATATCGAAAAAGCAATCGCTGCTTATACTGCGGCTTTAACTGTCCACACCAGAGAAGCTTTGCCTCAATCTTGGGCAGCAACGCAAAATAATCTCGGACTTGCCTACAGCGATAGAATTAAAGGAGACAGGGCAGATAATATCGAAAAAGCAATCGCTGCTTATACTGCTGCTTTAACTGTCTACACCAGAGAAGCTTTGCCTCAATCTTGGGCAATGACGCAAAATAATCTCGCAACTGCCTACAGGGATAGAATTAAAGGATACAGGGCAGATAACATCGAAAAAGCAATCGCTGCTTGTACTGCTGCTTTAGCTCTCTACACCAGAGAAGCTTTGCCTCAATCTTGGGCAGGAACGCAAAATAATCTCGCAAATGCCTACAGGGATAGAATTAAAGGAGACAGGGCAGATAACATCGAACAGGCGATCGCTGCTTCTACTGCTGCTTTAACTGTCTACACCAGAGAAGCTTTGCCTGAAAACCATGCAGAAACATTGTTTGGACTGGGAATAACTTACCAAGACGCAAACAAGCTTGACCTAGCATACAATACTTTTGAGTCTGCCATTGCCACTATAGAATCTTTGCGAGAAGAAATAGTATCTGGAGAAGAAAGCAAACGCAAACAAGCGGAACACTTTAACCAAGTTTATAGCCGCATGGTAGAAGTTTGCAGGGAATTAAATAAGATTACCGAAGCAATTGAATATGTTGAACGTAGTAAAACTCGCAATTTAGTTGAACAAATCCTCGAACGCGACTCTAAAACCATTTTCCCTCCAGAAGTATTCACTCAATTAGAAAAATATAGAGATGAAATAGCCGTAGGACAATATCAAATCCAAAATGGCAAAGCTGAAAATCTTAAAGTCCTCGCACAACATCTCCAAGAGTTGCGACAACAGCGTAATGAATTACAAAATACCTACTTACCTGTTGGTTATGGTTTCAACTTTGGCTCATTTCAGCCTACTTTAAATGAGTATACAGCCATTATTGAATGGTATATTATCAACGACAAAATTCTGGCTTTTATTCTCACAAAAACAAGAGAGGTAACAGTTTGGCAATCTCAACCAGAAGATTTAGAAGCTTTGTTTAATTGGATAGATAAATATTTACAAAACTACTATGAGCAAAAACAACAATGGCTTAATAGCTTAGGAAAATCACTCAAAGAATTAGCCTCAATTCTGCACATTGATGAAATATTAAACCAGATACCAAAGCACTGCGATCAACTCATCCTAATTCCCCATCAGTTCTTGCACTTATTACCCCTTCATGCACTCCCAGTCAATCACAGTGCTGAAAATTCGCGCTGTCTTCTAGATTTATTTGCTGGTGGTGTGAGTTATGCACCCAGTTGTCAACTACTGCAACAGGTACAACAGCGCAAACGTCCTGATTTCCAATCCCTGTTTGCGATTCAAAACCCCGCAGGCGATTTAAACTATACAGATCTAGAAGTACAAGTTATTCAAAGCTACTTTAATACTGCTAATGTCCTGAAAAAAACAGCAGCGACACTTACAGCAATTAATAATTCTGATTTAAATACTTACCACTGCGCTCATTTTAGCTGTCACGGTTATTTTAACTTCACAAACGCCGATAAATCAGCCCTAATTTTGGCAGATGCGCCTATCGCAGACACACCAAAAAAAACCGATTCCGAACGTTATCTGAATGTGCGAGCAGGGGAAACCAACGATTTAGACAAATGCCTTACTTTGGATAAAATCTTCACTCTCAAATTAGATAAATGTCGCCTCGTCACCCTTTCCGCGTGCGAAACTGGATTGATTGATTTTTACAATACCAGTGACGAATATATTGGTTTACCTAGTGGTTTTCTATTAGCAGGTAGTCCCTGTGTCATTAGTTCACTCTGGAAAGTAGATGACCTTTCCACCAGCTTTTTAATGATTAAATTCTACGAAAACTTATTCAAATTATTCAAACTTGATAACCTGGAAGCAGGAGATATTGCGATCGCCCTGAAACAAGCTCAAAACTGGCTGCGAAATCTGACTATTGAAGAATTAGACAAATTTTTAGAGGAACACAAAGCCAAAATTGAAACAGTCCTTGCTCAACTAAGAGTAGGACAACGTATCATATTTCAAGAATCTTTGAAACTAATTAAGCAACGTCAACCCCTACCTTTTGCAAATCCCTACTACTGGGCTGGATTTACAGCATCTGGGCTTTAAGCACCCGATTCCGGTACGTTACAAAACTTTCTCGCACCTAGTTTAAACACCAATATGCTAAGTGCAGTCGCAGTACCCAGAGGAATGCCTGCACTAACAGCCAATGGTTCTACAATTGGAGCAATTAATCCAGATTCCAAAAATTCTCTGACTTCCTCTTGACAAATGAATTGACGGCATTTTTCAAGCAAATCATTTAACGATTTATCTGGTTCCTGTGCAGTTTCCCGCATAACCAGCAGTGGAACAGCATCGTCTAAATAGCCTTCACACTCTTCTATGGCATCCAAAGCTACTAAAGCCTGGGGAAGATCCGCCAACTGGCTGCGAAACTGACTAATTTCCTCTGGTGGAAGAGTAATCATTTAATAGTTTTAACTGGTAAATACACGAAGTATTCAGCAATTATACATTTAATGCCTAATTTAGACGTGTGGCGATGTCTCCGATGGTCACTGAGCCTTGTCGAAGTGCGGGCTGCGCCTACGCACTCACCGCATCCATCGTCCCACAGCACAGATATATTGAAAAGCGATCGCCTTTTTTAGCTATAGTTATGTAGCTTTGGACTAATCACCTAACTGGGGTTGTTAATTGTAGCGATCTGCCCAATTAAGCTGCTCTGTCCTGTGAATACAAATACTGCTGAAACCCAATAAATACTTCACTGATGTTCGCAACACTCCCTAGTTCTTCAACAGCATCACGAACGGTATGATATTTCAGCTCTAAAAGTTGAGGTAATTTAGTACGATCGAGTTCTCCCACCCCGGCTTTGATGTATTGCTCTAGTACAAAGTCGAGAAATTCTTGCTGTTTGCCGAGATACTGCGAGAAGATTAAGGACTTGTGAGCAAGGACGCGCTCTCGGCGACTAATGGGTGGAGAGGCATAGGCGATATAAGCCAGCACATCATATAAATCGCTTTTCTCGGCATCAATCAGGCGGCTAATTTCTGTGAGTTGTTCCTCCCCGTAGCCCTTCTCTGCCAGTCCTTCTAATAAAGCTCTACGGGTGTCAGGGCGGCTCCAGATTGCTCTTAATTCGTCTTCATTTGTGAATAGTTCAGGAATTTCACCAAAGAGACGTTCCACAAATTCTGCTGCACTCATGGGTTTACCGTCTGGACTCCAGAAGCTAGTAGACATTCGGTGCTGGAGAGTTCGTTCTTTACCATCGGCGAGTTTGATTTTGATGGTTTTGGGGTTGGGAACTTCTGCAATTTTGTTTCTATTTTTGCCTCTATTTATACCACCATCTGTTGTAGAGTCGTTGTATGCGTCTGATTTCTCTCCCCCTCTGGCAATTTTCACCAGAACAGGTTCCTGGGGTTCGCCATCCCATTCAGGATCGCTGAAGTGTTCGTAGGCTTTGACGAAATCATAAATAGTGAAGTAGTCTTTCCCTTCAAAAAGACGAGTACCACGACCAATAATTTGCTTAAATTCAATCATCGTGTTGATGGGGCGCATCAGCACGATGTTACGAACATTTCGGGCATCAACGCCAGTGGAGAGCTTATGGGAAGTGGTGAGAATGGTAGGGATATTCTTCTCGTTGTCTTGAAAGTTACTGAGGTGTTGTTCGCCTAGTTTCCCATCATCGGCGGTGACGCGGACACAGTAATTAGGGTCACTGCTAATCTTCATTTGGTTGATTAAATCTCGCACAGCTAAAGCGTGGGGTTGGTTGGCGCAAAACACCAGAGTTTTTTGATTCTGGTCGATTTCTTCCATGAACAGTTGCACCCGGTAGCGTTCGCGCTCGGCAATTTCAATGATGTGGTTGAAGTCGGCTTCGGTGTAGGTTCTGGTTTCGTCTACTGCACCTTCGATCAATTCATCTTCGGTGCTGTAAATATATTCATCTAGGGTAGTTTCGATTTGCCTGACTTTAAAGGGAGTCAGAAACCCGTCGTTGATGCCGTCTTTGAGGGCGTAGGTATAAACTGGCTCACCGAAGTAGGCGTAGGTGTCTGCGTTGTTTTTTCTTTTAGGAGTGGCGGTGAGTCCAAGTTGTACTGCTGGGGAGAAGTATTCTAAAATGCCCCGCCAGGTGCTTTCGTCACTGGCTCCGCCTCGGTGACATTCATCAATGATGATGAAGTCAAAGAAGTCAGGGGGATAGTCGCTGAATTTGGGCGTAGGATTGCCAGCGTCGTCCCGTCCAGTCATAAATGTCTGGAAAATAGTAAAAAAGATACTGCCATTTTTGGGAACTCGACCGCGTTTTTTGATAGCTTCGGGATCGATGCGGACTAGGGCATCGTCGGGGAAGGCAGAGAATGAGTTGTAGGCTTGGTTGGCTAAGATATTGCGATCGCTTAAAAACAAAATTCGCGGACGACGGGTGGGTTGTCGGCTAAGGTTCCAACGGCTTTGAAAGAGTTTCCAGGCGAGTTGGAAGGCGATGAAGGTTTTACCTGTGCCTGTTGCCATTGTTAACAAAATCCGGTTTTGTCCTTGGCAGATTGCTTCTAGAACGTGCTTAATGGCATTGTGTTGATAGTAACGGGCTTCCCATGTCCCGCTTTTGTCTTCAAAGGGGATGGCAGCAAAGCGATCGCGCCACTCATTATTTTCGCTAAAGGTGGCTGACCACAGTTGATCCGGGGTGGGATATTGGTTGATGTAGCCTTCTACCCCTGTGTGCATATCTACTTGGTAGATGCCGATACCATTTGTAGAGTAGGCAAATCGAGTCTGCAATTTTTCGGCGTATTTTTTGGCTTGTCCTAAACCTTCGGTATCTCGTGAGTCGCGTTTTTTCGCTTCGATGACGGCGAGTTTTTCACCACGATAAACCAGGACATAATCAGCGATGTCTGATTGAGCGCGTTTACCATTGCCAACTAAGCGACCAGGGGCAATAATAAATTCGCGGCGGATGCTACTACCTCCGATAACTCCCCAGTCTGCGGCTTTGAGTGCGGGGTCAATTAGTTCGGCACGGGTTTCGGCTTCGTTCATTATGGCTCGTCTTTGGAATATGGGAGTCGGCGGCGGGCAGATGCGATCGCTTCTTGCAGTTTAGCTTGTAACAACTCTTTAGGTGGTAATACGGTCATGTATTCGGCAACGTGAATACCGCTTTTATCTAGTTCTAATAATTCGATTTGCTCTTGCTTTTTACCTGCACATAAAATAATCCCTAGTGGTGGCTGTTCGTCAGGCTCTTGGTCATATTTAGTAAGCCAGCGCAGGTAAAGTTCCATTTGTCCTTTATATTCGGGTTGGAAGCTACCTAGTTTGAGGTCAATGGCTACAAGGCGTTTGAGTTTGCGGTTATAAAATAGCAGGTCAATATAAAAATCATCGTTGTCGATTTGCAGACGTTTTTGACGGGCGATGAAGGTAAAGCCTGCACCGAGTTCTAGTAAAAATTGCTCAATTTCTCTGAGGATTGCATCTTCAAGGTCTTTTTCGAGATAGCGATCGCTCAATTCCAGAAAATCTAAAATATAAGGGTCTTTTAGTAAAATATCGGGTGATACCTGTTGAGTTTGGCGCAGTTGCTCTAAATCATGGCGGATGGTTTCTTCGGGTTTGCGGGATAGGGCAGTGCGCTCAAATAGCATAGAGTTAATACGTTCTTGCAGTTGGCGGACGCTCCATCGTTCCAGTTGGGCAATTTCAATATAAAATTCTCGTTTTAGGGGATCGTCTATTGCTGTTAAAACTCGCAGATGTGACCAACTCAATTTGGAACACAGTGTGTTCACAATCTCAATATTTGGAAATGTCTCGGCAAACTGGAGGCAATGTCGCAGTTGTCTTTCACCCCAGCCTTTACCATAGGTTTGGGTTAGCTGCTGAGATAAAGAAACAATGATTTGTTTGCCATATTCAGCCCGTTGACCTTGTAAAACTTCGGTTTGGATGCGTTTACCGACTTGCCAATATAACACAGTTATTTCTGCATTGATGGCAACGGCGGCGCGTTGTTTGGCGGTGTCAATCAGTTGCCGAATTTCTTGAAATAACAGATCGTTTGGTTGTGTCAAATCATCACTCATGCTGCAATTTCCTCTTTAGCAGTTTTTGGGGTATCTGCGGTGAGTTCGCCAGTGAATGCTTTTTGCAGGATAGATTGTTTGAGTTCGTTAAGGGCAGCGATTTTTTGGCGGTAGATGGTTTCGAGGCGTTGGGTTTCAGTTCTTAAATCATCAATTTTGTTTGTTATTCGATTCTGCTCATCTAAGGACGGCATAGCAATAACAAGATCCGAAAGTGACTGATTACTTAAATTTTGCATTGTTGCTCCAGTAGAAAGGCTCTCTAGCTTATTTCTGTATACTGCTGACCTAAGCAAATGAGCAAGAAATACTGAATCAACATTTTCAAATGGTTTGATAAAGAAAGAACCACTTCCACAAAGCCATCCAGCTTGTTCTTCTCTCACAACTGCACATCTTCCAATCTCTCCTCTTCTACCTACTACAACATCATTTTGTTTTAAGATGTATGCTTGCAGTCGTTTAACTATATCTTTACTAACAGTCTTGTTAAAATTTGGAATGATTTTATCATCTTCAATATTTGCTGGATTGACTATCGGAATCTCATTAGAAACATAGTCAGATTTATGTAAAAGTGAGCCAAATGGCCCTGTAAAAACTTTGCCACCAATTTCACCTAACTTCTTCTCTTTCCACCCATCGCCTTTCTGGGTAAAGATGGTGTTTAGATAGCTTTCAAATAATTCGCGGGAGTTGGCGAGGTTCTTTTCGGTGTTTGCGATCGCTCTATCAATCCCCTCAAACGCCTCATCCAAAATTGCTACAATCTGCTTTTGTTCAGAAAGTGGGGGTTTTGCTATTTTATGTTTCTTGAGTTTTTCTATTGGAAGAGCTTGATAGGCTGATCCATGAGAAATACCATTTAGTTGATCAATAAAAGCTATTAATGAATATTTAAGGAAATAAGGATCTATATCTCTGAAATCCTTAAGCCATAATACATTTCCATCTTTAAAGTAGAAATTTGTGTTGTCTACTACGTATATTTCGCCTATTGTACCGATTGCAGTAATTAGTAAATCACCTATTGCAGGAGTGCCAAATTTTATTTTTATCTCATCAAACTTATCTTGAGATATATATAACTCTGTCGATATTGTTCTTCGATTTGCTAATTCTTTAATTTCTTTGGTTCTATAGAAGGGAACTCCTATATCAATATATTCGCTCTTAAATATACGCTTGCTGGAAGTAATTTTTCCTAGTTTTTCTAGGGCAACCATTTCCCATATTCTTTTCATAACATTTCCCCAATCCCCGCCAAAATCTCTGCACTCTCCGCATCCAAAGCAGCAATTTCATCCAAAATTTCCTGCGGTTCTCTTAACGGTGATTCCTCAGCTTTATTTGGATTCTTCACCGATAAATCAAACGTCTCCCGATCCACATCAGCAATATCCACCAGCCAAGACTTTTCCGACTCTGCAAACGTAGCCTGTAACTCTACAAATTCTTGCAAATCCTCATCATTTAACGCATTAGTTTTACCCAAACTACGCCCCGGATCGAGTTGATAATACCAAATTTTCTGAGTTGCCATTCCCTGAGTTAAAGATTTTCCTTGAGAAAATAAAGGCGTTCCCTGAACGGCATCGAAAGACTTTCCTTTCTCAAAAAACAGCACCACCGTTTTTACACCCGCCCCGATAAAAGTCCCACTCGGACAATCTAAAATGGTGTGCAGATTGCAACTACTCAAAAGCTCTTGGCGCAAAGCCCGCGAAGCATTATCAGAATTTGACAGGAACGTATTTTTGATTACTACTGCCGCCCTACCGCCTATCTTCAGCATTTTGATGAAATGCTGCAAAAACAGAAACGCCGTTTCCCCAGTTTTTATCGGGAAATTCTGCTGTACTTCCTTGCGTTCCTTCCCCCCAAATGGTGGATTAGCCAAGATGACATCAAAACGATTCTTGTCTTGAATATCACTGAGATTTTCTGTCAGCGTGTTCGTGTGGATAATATTCGGCGCATCAATGCCATGCAAAATCATATTCATGATGGCAATCACATACGCCAAACTTTTCTTTTCTTTACCCGTAAACGTATGTTTTTGAAGTATCTCAAGCTCTTTTGTTGTCAGCTTACCCCGACGTAAATAGTCGTAACTCTCGCACAAAAACCCTGCCGAACCACAAGCACCATCATAAATGCGATCCCCAATCTTCGGCTTCACCACCTGAATGATTGCCCGAATCAACGGACGCGGCGTGTAATACTCACCCCCATTACGCCCTGCATTACCCATATTTTTGATTTTCGCCTCATAGAGATGCGATAGCTCCTGTTTCTCCTGTTGCGATCTAAACCGTAGCTCATCAAAAGAATCGGGATGACTGGATTCGAACCAGCGGCCCCTTCGTCCCGAACGAAGTGCGCTACCAAGCTGCGCCACATCCCGCCGAAAAACGGCACTATATATCCAAAATATCACACCAAGTGATAAAGTACAAAACTATATCTCACATCTATAGATATATAGATTACTTTTATCAGGGCGTTGCTTGCTAGGATTAGATTTGTATAACTTCATTAACAAAAGCGGATTGTGACTGTTAAACCAGACTGGTTGCGGGTGAAAGCGCCTCAGTGGGAGCGCGTCGGTAACGTTAAAGAAATTTTGCGGGATTTAGCGCTCAATACGGTTTGTGAGGAAGCGTCCTGTCCGAATATTGGTGAGTGTTTCCAAGCTGGTACTGCCACGTTTTTGATTATGGGACCAGCTTGTACCCGTGCCTGTCCCTACTGCGATATAGATTTTGAAAAAAAGCCCAAGCCTTTAGACCCCACGGAACCAGAACGATTGGCAGAGGCTGTTCGCCGCATGAACCTCAATCATGTAGTGATTACCTCTGTAAACCGAGATGATTTACCGGATGGTGGTGCATCTCAGTTTGTGCAGTGTATCGCAGCAGTTCGCGCTGTCTCGCCCAAAACTACAATTGAGGTATTAATTCCTGACTTGTGCGGCAATTGGAATGCTCTAGAGATAATTATCCAAGCTGCACCAGAAGTGTTAAACCACAATACAGAAACGATTCAGCGCCTATATCGCCGTGTGCGTCCCCAAGGTAACTACGATCGCACAATGGAATTACTTTTGCGAGCGCGCCAAATTGCTCCTTGGATCTACACTAAATCTGGAATCATGGTAGGACTCGGTGAAACTGATGCCGAAGTTCGTCAAGTCATGCAAGACTTGCGAGCCGTGGATTGCGATATCTTGACAATTGGGCAATACCTCCAACCCAGCCAAAAACACTTGAAAATAGATAATTTTATCACCCCAGAACAATTTGCCGCTTGGCAAGCCTTCGGCGAAGAACTGGGATTTCTGCAAGTAGTTTCTTCTCCTCTAACAAGAAGCTCATATCATGCAGAACAAGTGCGGAATTTAATGGAACGTTATCCCCGGAGTCGAGAATGAGGAAAGGAGAACAAGGGGACAAGGGAACCTAGGGAAATGACAAATGACCAATGACAAATGACCAATGACCAAATGACTAATTCACAATCTGTAGCAATTTTGGGCGCAGGTGCTTGGGGTACAGCACTGGCAAATTTGGCTGCGGCTAATGGTCATCAGGTGCGTGTTTGGTCGCGTTGGGGATCGGTAAGTCTGGAAGCACTATTGCAAGATGCCCAAATCATCCTGTCTGCGATCTCAATGAAAGGTGTCAGAGATGTGGTGACGCAAGTCAAGTCTTTCCCCCTGTCCCCAGACACAATTTTTGTAACGGCGACGAAGGGTTTAGAGCCAGAAACTACCTGTACGCCGTCGCAAATTTGGCAAACAGCTTTCCCTAACCATGCGGTAGTTGTCCTCTCTGGGCCGAATTTATCGAAAGAAATTGAGATGGAATTACCAGCTGCAACAGTAGTAGCTAGCACCATTGCTACTGCTGCTGAAGCGGTGCAGCTAGTGTTTTCTTCTAATCGCTTTCGGGTATATACCAATACCGATCCCGTAGGAGTAGAATTAGGCGGAACACTCAAGAATGTAATTGCGATCGCAGCTGGTGTTTGTGATGGTTTACAGCTGGGAACCAATGCCAAAGCTGGCTTAGTTACCCGTGGACTCACAGAAATGGTTCGCATTGGTAACTTCTGGGGTGCGAAAACAGAAACATTTTATGGTTTATCAGGTTTAGGGGATTTGCTAGCAACTTGCAACAGTGCTTTAAGTCGTAATTATCAAGTTGGTTATCAGCTAGCTAATGGTAAGACACTGCAAGAGATTCTGGACAACTTACAAGGAACTGCTGAAGGTGTCAACACTTGCCAAGTCTTAGTGCAACGAGCCAGACAGCAAAATATACCAGTTCCCATTACCGAGCAAGTTGACCGCTTACTTCAAGGAGAACTCACACCCCGACAAGCACTCGATGAATTGATGCTGCGAGATATTAAGCCAGAATACAACTCTTAGACTACTTAGCGTCAATTAGCTACGGGATACTTCAAAATTCTAGTATGGCTATGAGCAAGAAATGCTAGCGAAACCTTAAGCGAGGGGTAAGCGTCAATAGCGTCAGCAGTTATCCGAAATTAGTCCAGATGGGAATTTTCACCTTTGGATAAAGTAGTTGAGATAATTAAAATACAAGCAGAAATTCTAAATTGTAAATTGCTATGATGCCCCCCTTTCAATTGCCGAGATCGCAAATACGTCGCTGTGCCTTAGCCTTGGTGTTACCAGCTACACTCTTGGGTGCAATGGTTTTTCCTCCCCAAGTGCAAACCGTGACTGCACAAACAGCAGCGGGAAATCGCCCTTTGACTATTCGCTCGGATGTTCAAGAATATAATGCCAAAAGCCAAGTGGTAACTGCTCGCGGCAATGTTCAAATGTTGTATCCTGCGCGCCAGATTCAAGCAACCGCTACTCAAGCACAATACTTTAGCAAGGAACGCCGGATTGATTTCAGTGGTAATGTCTATATTTTGCAACAGGGTGGCAATAGTATTCGAGCTGAGAAAGTAACTTATCTCATTGATGAAGGACGATTTGTTGCCTTACCCGAATCTAACCGCCAGGTAGAGTCTATTTACATGGTACAAGACTCAGAACTTGGTGGACAATCTGCAAGACCAGCTCCGAAGACACCACCTCTCAAACGTTCTAATTAGCAGCAGTTATAGGGAAAGGGCGTCTCTAGCGTGAAAATTATCTTAGAGAATATCCACAAATCTTACGGCAAGCGGCAGATTGTCAATCGTGTCAGCCTTTCTGTTGCTCAAGGAGAAGTTGTTGGTTTACTAGGCCCAAATGGAGCTGGTAAAACAACAACCTTTTATATTGCCACAGGTTTAGAAAAACCAAATCAGGGAAAAGTCTGGCTAGATGGTCGTGATATTACGGCAATGCCAATGCATAAGAGAGCAAGATTGGGTATTGGCTACCTAGCGCAAGAAGCAAGTGTTTTTCGCCAGCTTTCGGTACGCGATAACATACTCTTAGTACTAGAACAAACTCATGTACCACAGTGGGAATGGTCAGGGCGTATCCAAAATTTACTGCGGGAGTTTCGTTTAGAAAAAGTGGCTAACAGTAAAGGAATTCAACTTTCAGGGGGTGAACGACGCCGGACGGAATTAGCCAGAGCTTTAGCGGCTGGCAGAGAAGGCCCAAAATTTTTACTTTTGGATGAACCATTTGCTGGAGTCGATCCAATAGCGGTTTCCGAGATTCAGCAAATTGTAGCGCGACTTCGCGATCGCGGCATGGGTATCTTAATAACAGATCACAATGTCCGTGAAACTCTGGCCATCACCGATCGCGCCTACATCATGCGCGAGGGACAAATTCTCGCTTTTGGTAATGCCAATGAACTTTATAATAATCCGCTCGTGCGGCAATATTATTTGGGCGATAATTTTCAAGTCTAAAAAACTATTGATTAATTAATATTTTCCCAGGAGATTGTTGAGCCTTTATTCTTACGTGTCAATCCAGAGTTTCATTTAATTTTTCAGCTACTGGGAATTTGTTTTCAATATTCAATTCAGTATAAATCCTTGGCTGTGTCTGGGTTCTAGATATTTACTTTTTAAGTTTGCGTATGATTACAAAGAAGCTCACATCTTATTACACTATCAATTCGCTGATGCCTTTTACGATCATGGATCGCTACCTTACCAGCGAATTGCTACCACCGTTTTTATTTGGGGTGGGAGCTTTTTCATCAATTGGGGTAACAATTGATGCCGTATTTGACTTAGTAAGAAAAATCGTAGAATCTGGGCTACCCATAGACATCGCCATTCAGGTTTTTTTATTAAAACTGCCAACTTTCATCGTTTTAGCCTTCCCCATGTCCACCCTGTTGGCTACTTTGATGACTTACAGTCGGCTTTCGAGCGAGAGTGAACTCATTGCCTTGCGTGGCTGTGGGGTAAGTGTCTATCGGATGGTGCTAACTGCTGTGATGTTAAGTTTGGTGGTTACAGGTCTGACATTTGTGTTTAATGAGCATATAGCACCAGCAGCAAGTTATCAAGCAAATGTTACCCTAAACAACGCCTTAAAGTCTGATAAGCCAATTTTAAAACAGCAGAATATTTTTTATCCTGAATATCGTGATATTAAAGGGACAGATGGGACTACAAACAGGATACTGACACGCTTGTTTTACGCCGATCAATTCGACGGCAAGCGGATGACAGGGTTGACAATTATAGATCGTTCGGAAGCAGGGCTGAATCAAATTGTCGTAGCAGAATCAGGCCAATGGAACGGATCGCAAAACGTCTGGGATTTCTATAACGGGACTATTTATTTAGTATCTGCCGATCGCTCCTACCGCAACATTTTGCGATTTGAACACCAACAACTGCGTCTTCCCCGTACAGCATTAAGTTTGGCAGAGAAAAGCCGGGACTATGGGGAGATGAATATTGCAGAAGCATTAGAACAACTAGCTGTAGAACGTCTTGGTGGCGATCGCCAAAAAATTCGTAAACTCGAAGTCCGGATTCAGCAAAAAATCGCCTTGCCTTTTGTCTGTGTAGTTTTTGGCTTGGTAGGCGCAGCTATGGGCAGCATACCCCAACGCACTGGGCGCGGTACAAGTTTTGGTGTGAGCGTGATCGTAATTTTCTCGTATTACTTACTCAGCTTTATGACTGGAGCCTTAGCACAGGCAAATGTGCTATCTCCTTTTATGGGAGCTTGGCTGCCTAACTTTATCGGATTGGGAACTGGGCTATTGTTATTGATGCGAGTTGCTCAAAGGTAGGAAGCATGAGGCATTTGTCAAGAGTCAAGGGTCATTTTCCCCTTGTCCCCCTTGCCTCCCCTGCTCCCTTGCCTCACACCTCAGTAACCCTCAAGAATTGTACTTTCGACATTCCGGCGCATCGGGGTTATCTCTACAGTATTCTTCAAAAGAGAGTTTGGCTGATTCCATACCTTCAGCTTTTTGATGAGCCGCTTCTGCTTGGAGTTCTTCAACTTCATCCCAAGCCGCAGCACAGGCTTTAGAATAGGCACCTTGTTCAGTACAAAGAGCACGAGCCTCTGCGATCGCTTTTTCAATTCTCTCTTCTAGCAGCGGTGCTTTGGGAGTTTCGACAAAGTCGCTTTTTGTCAGAATATCGGTAATTGAGATGATGCCCAACAGTCTACCTTGAATCACTGGCGCTCTTCGGATACCAGCATTAGCAAATAACCGCGCCACATATTCCACACTCAACTCAGGATTGACGACTATGCAGGGCTTGCTCATAATTTCGTAAATCCGCACTTGCTTCGGGTCTTTACCGTAGGCAGTTACTTTATAGACAATATCTGTTTCTGTGACTATGCCATAGGCATCATTATCATAGCGACGATCCACAACCAGAGCACGCAATCCTTTTTCCTTCATCAGCCCCACCGCTTCAGCAACTGTTGCTGAACCACGAATGGTAACTACGTTCTTAGTCATGATATCTTCAGCTTTCATCATTGCTGTAGTCTCCTGGTAAATAGTACTATGCGGTGCGAGAGCGAGGCTTGCAGCGCCTTCACGGTCATATCGAAAATGCAGCGCACAGTTTAGTAACTAGAAAGTAGCTACAACAATAAACTTAGACCAGCTTTCAATTCTCGATCATATCCAAAGTAACCGTCGCTTAAAAACTGCTATCTCATTACGCAGGGAAAGCCTTACTCAAGTACCCAAATCAGCAAAAAGTAAATTTTTAACTAATAATTGTCTCTGGCTAATGACTCATGCAGACTGAGCAGTTAGGATGAAATCAACCTTAAAGTTTATTTGAAATCTTTTCTGACCACGAAAGTTTTAGTAGCGTCAGTACTCTAAAACTACGTAAATTATTACCGCTTCACAGTAAATTCCCCATACCTAAAACTATGTCAAATCGAGATTATCCCCCTGCATACTTACGCTATCTTAAAGCCAGGTTACGGAATTTAGGAAGACCTAGCTTTTGGGTGACAGCCATTTTTTTATCTGTGCTTGGGCTGGGAATGTGGGAATATCTGTCAAATCCAGATATGTTTACTCAGAAGCAAAATCAAGAAGTTGCTGCACCAAAGGTTGCTGAATCCTCTCTTTCAACCGAAGATCGAGCGGCGGTTGCAGATATTGATAACTTACCAGTCTTGATTAAAGATTTTGAGCAAGCAAATCTAGCAGCGACTTTAAGTATCCCTGAAGAAAACTCAAAAGCCAAGAACAGCCAAAGCTTATTTGATGATGTTATTAACCAACAACCTGCTGCTACCAATATTGCCAAATCAAATCCTAGCTTAGGAATAATTAATGGCATACCCACGCCAAAGCAGAACAATCCCTTTGTTGTACAAGCAGACAATTTATTGCGATCGGGTTATAGTAACAGCCCATTGTTAGGCGCTAAATCTTTAACTACATCCCCAGAAGAAATAGGAAGTGCCACAAAATCGTTTAACCAAGAGATGGGATTAGCTAATCAAAACAATAAAAGTCAAAATTCTGTTGTTAACAGCTCTTTGCAAGGTGCTATAAATCAGTCGCAAAACCAGAATCTCTCTAGTTTAAATAGCTTAACTGCCAGTCCCACAAATATTATGGGGACTAACTCCTACAGCGGAGTCACATCAACAAGCCAAAATCTCTTTGGCTTTAATAGCCAGACTTCCAGTCTTACTTCATCCACCGGAGCAACATCGACTCCACCGAGCAACGGCTTACCCAGTCAGACTCTACCTGCTAACACTAGCTTAAATACAGGGGCAGGTTATGCTCAACCAGCGACAACAAACTTCACTCAAAATCCTTATACTAACTTCAATAACAGTCAGCTATTGCCCAATGGGGTACAAGCAACATCAGTGACACCATCTGTTACTTCTGCCGCAACTACCAACATTTCACCATACTCTACGCCAACTCAAATTCAAGGCGTTGTCAACCCTTCAACCCCAACAGTGTATGGCAACTATGGTGTACAGCAACCTACTCAACTGCCCCAGTCTCGAAACTCTCTTCCTCGCCCTACACCAGGTCCGTATGGTGGAGTTCAGATTAATGGCTACACGTATCCTTAGAAAGCATATCTGTATTTGAGGCGATCGCTTGTTGTGTGGTTGAAGAAAGGGTGATGCAGTTCAAGATTCACAAAAACAAAGTGATCGCACTCTCATTCCCTAGCCAATACGTAGAGATTTAACAATGCTAAACCTCTACATTGATAAACGATAGACGAGCGATTGCTTCTTTGTTCAGGTAAGCTTGACTGTATATAAAAATACTTTATTTTTAATTATGCAACGGCACTCAATAAATACACAATATACTGATTGAGACTTACACCTTCTCTTTCAGCAGTCTCAGCTAAACGACGATGTAGAGATTTTGGCATTCGTACCAACAATTTACCACTGTAGCTATCATCACCGCTAGGTAAAGGAATATCGTCATCAGCTTCATAAGCTGTCTCAATCCACAATTCTCGTGCTTCATTAATATTTGCCATTGTCTGTTCTAGCGTTTCGCCTTGGGTGAGGCATCCCGGCAAATCTTTAATTTGAGCTACATATCCCCCCTCTGGATCGGGGTAAAGTGTTACAGGGTATTGAAGATTTAAATAATATTCTAGGGACGGCTTTTCAATCTGCTTGTTCTTCTGGTTCAGTGTCTTCATCAATCCACTCTTCTAAATTTAATAGTTTAACTATTTGCTGTACATAAACTCCTTTGACTTTTTGTCCCCCTGTTTTGGGTACAGTAATAGTTCTACCTTGGGAGTCTCGAAAACTATGATGGCTACCCTTAGACCTTTTTTCTTCAAAGCCAAAAGCTTCCAACAGATAGTACACTTCCTGAAACCGCACTTCTGGAGGCTGCTTGAGAAATTGCTCCACTAATTTCATGCAGCGATAGTATCGCATCAAATCAAGCGATCGCACTTCATGATGTATGAGCATGGAAAAGCGATCGCGATTTTAACAACATCCATATCTTGTCTTTTACGTCAACTACTTCTAGTAAATCGGCTCTCTAGACTCGAGTTGCTGATTTTTTAGTTGTTGCTTGATGAATTGGCAGCTCAACCACAAATTCTGTGCCTTTGCCGAGTTCAGATTGGCAGTAGATCTTACCTTTGTGTTTATCGATCACAATCTGATAGCTGATAGAAAGTCCTAGCCCTGTGCCTTTACCAACAACCTTAGTTGTAAAAAATGGATCGAACAGCCGAGATAGTACTTTTTCATCCATGCCAAGTCCGTTGTCGGCAATCCGAATAGCAATCCAGTCTTTATTGAGTAAAGAGGTAGAAATTCGGATTTCGCTAGGTTTTGCTGCAATTATTTCCAAAGATGTGCGTGCGTTTCGCTCGTCTAATGCATCAATGGCATTGGACAGTAAATTCATGAATACTTGATTCAACTGACCAGGATAGCATTCTATTAAAGGTAAGGAATCATAATCTTTGCTGACATTAATGGTAGGGCTATCAGATGAGGGCTTCAAGCGATGTTGCAAAATCATCAACGTACTGTCAATACCTTCGTGAATATCTGCTACTTTAAATTCGGCTTCATCTAGGCGCGAAAAATTCCGTAAAGAAGTGACAATTTCGCAAATGCGCTCACTACCAATCTGCATAGACTGGAATAATTTCGGTAAGTCGTCAATTAAAAAGTCTATTTCGGCTTTCTTGAAATACTCTTCGATCTCCGGTATGGTATCGGGATGATAATGTCGATAAAGCTCCAGACAGCGCAGTAAATCTTTTGTGTATTGGTGGGCGTGTTCCAAGTTACCGTAGATAAAATTAATTGGGTTATTAATTTCATGGGCAACCCCCGCCACTAATTGCCCCAAGCTAGCCATTTTTTCCGCGTGGATAATTTGCATTTGGGCAGTGCGTAGTTCATTAAGTGCTTGTGCCAGTTGATTTGCTTCTTCACGGGTTTGACCGAGCAAACTGGATTGTTGAAATAAGTTGGCTTGGCGTAGCGCGACACTGAATTGAGCCGCCACTTGGGTGACAAATTCTAATTCAGTTTCTTCCCAATTACGAGCATGGGTGCATTGGTGAATGCACAACAATCCCCACAGTTCGTCTCCTTCCATCAGCGGTACAATAACTTGCGCTTTGACTTGGAATCGCTCAATCACATCAAGATGAGGTACTTTAGAGCCAATGCTGTTGATGTCAGAAATCACTTGTACTTGCCCTTGGCGATATTGCGGCGCAAAATGGTCGCCAAAGCAATAGTCTTGTACCTTCATAGAGAGAGCAGAGTCAAACTGGGGTAGGACATCTTCAGCGATAAATTCTCCACTGCAAAAACCGACATCAGGGTCAAAACGGAAGATGCCGACTCGATCGCCTTTGAGCGATCGCCGCACTTCATTGACTGTAGTTTTAAAGATTGTCTCTAAATCCAAAGATTCGCGAATTTTGACAACTAAATCAAATAAAATTCGACGTTGTTCTGCCGATTGTTGCAGTTCATCAGCCCGAGTCTGGACTTGAGTCATCATTTGCGAGCTTTGCAACGCTACTCCAAGTTGGCTGGCAACCTGTGCCAAAAATTCCACTTCCACACTCTCCCACTGGCGCGGTGCGGAATGTTGATAAGCAGCCAACAATCCCCACAACGTCCGCCCAACAAAAATTGGGGTCAAAACATAGGCGCGAATCTTGAATTGCTCCAAAATATCTAAGTGACAGCGTGAGTGCCCAGCTAGGTAGATGTCGCTAATCGCAAAATTTTCGTTGTTGCGATAGCGTCCGCCTTTGGTTTCTTGCAGGTGGGTATCTTCCCAAACTAAATTTTTGCCAAATGGATTGATGCTATCCCACTGTGCTTCAACCATGCCAAAATGACTGACAAATTCGCCACTCCAATCTGGATTAAAGCGATAAACGCCAACTCGCTCAACTCGCAGCAGTTTACAAACTTCTTGGCAGGTTGTTTCTAGAATCAAATTAATATCTAAGGAGGAGCGGATTTTCCCGACTACTTCCGTCAGTGCCCGTTGCCGAGCGATCGCATCCTGGAGGGCAATGGCCTGTTGTTTTGACTGAGTCAAGTTCTCGGCTTGTTGAATGGCGACTCCCAATTGTGCCCCTACCTGTCCCAGGAACTCAACTTCGTAATTTGCCCATTGGCGCGGCTCGGAGTGTTGATAAGCTGCTATCATCCCCCAGAGTTTAGGTCCGATGAAGATGGGCGCTAAAGCATAAGCCCGAATCTTGAATTGCTCGAGAATCTCGATGTGACAACGTGAGTGACCGGCTTGGTAAATGTCGTTAACGGCAAAACTCTCGTTATTGCGGTAGCGCCCACCTTTGGTTTCTTGCAGATGGGTATCTTCCCAAACCAGATTTCTGCCAAACGGATTGATTCTATCCCACTGTGCCTCAACCATACCGAACTGGCTGACAAATTCACCGCTCCAGTCTTCATTGAAGCGATAAACTGCTGCCCGCTCTAGCTTTAGGAGTTTGCAAAGTTCTTGACAGGCGGTGTTGAGAATAAATTCGGTGTTCAGAGACGAGCGAATATTCCCCACAACTTCTGTCAACGCACGTTGCCGCGCAATTGCATCTTGCAGATCTGCTGTGCGCTGTTTGGTTTCTTCTAGGATTTCTGCTTGCTGCATTGCCACACCTAGAGTGCTAGCAGCTTGTCCTAAAAATTCGATTTCGTCAGCATACCATTGCCGAGGCGCAGAATGTTGATAGGCTGCAAGCAAACCCCACAGTTTTGCACCAATGAAAATCGGTGCGATCGCATATGAGCGAATCTGGAATTGTTCTAAAACCTCAATATGACAACGAGCATGTCCTGCATCGTAAATGTCAGTTACGGCAAACGTCTCATTTTTACGATACCGTCCTCCCTGAGTTTCTTGAAAATGCGAATCTTCCCACACTAAGTCCTCTCCAAAGGCCGTCAGTGCATTCCAGGGAGATTCTGCAAAGCCAAAACGATTGATGAAACTACCACTCCAGTCGGCATTAAAACGGTAAATTGCCACTCGCTCAATCTTCAATTGCCGACAAATATCTTGACAAGAAGTTGAACACAAGGATTCTAGCTTTACAGATGCTCGAATCTTAGCTATAATTCTCGCCAAGATTTTCTGGTACTGAACGGCAAGCTGTAGCTGTTTGTGACACTCTTGCCAACCTAAGGGGTTTGACGTTTCATAATCGTTTATTGTCATAAGTGTAGGGAAAATAAAATATTTACTTTTAGTTTTCCCTGATTTATTTTACTAATCTCAGTTTGTACCAAGAACGCACCTGCTACTCTGGCTGTGAAGATGAGAGCGATCGCACTGCTCAGGGATTGTGAAAACGCCGCGATCGCTCAACCTTGTCGCTTCTGTTCCAACTTCCTCACCTGTTCCTGGATTGCTGTTTCCATGATGGCACTACAAACATCTTCGGATGGAATACACCAACAAATTAGACTTCTTGCATAAGTCGATGTTTTGAAAACCAAACCACAGATAAATATCTGTGTTTATCGGTGTTCATCTGTGGTTTTTTATTCTTATTCGGATTTTTACAAGAAGTCTATTGTAAGCGATCGCATTCCATCAGTTGTTAGCAGCGAGCTGGCTCCTCGTAGTAATTACTAATGGGCTGCTGCCAGAGCAAGCGCTTTAAATCTGACGAAAATACCCGCAGAAGCAAAAAAGGCGAACTAAAGTTATCGACAGGTAAAATCTGAAGCAACACAACGTAGTTAGATAGTTGAGCTGAGCGCACCACCCAATGTTTCTGAGAGGACATCAAAGACGAATTGACTGGCACTACCTGAACGCAGTCGTTAGGAAAAGGAATCGGCAGTTCATCGTCCTGCTGCCTCTCCATGAACTCGCCCAAGCCATCTATGTGATTTGTTTTAGCTAACGAGATATTTGCTGTCGCAGGAATAATTTGCACTAGCATAGAAATTGCCTTACGGCTTTCGGCTGCTAATGGGCCGATATCAACCCCTCCCGCGTATCGGGTTCCGCCGTCAATCCGTATCCAAAGATTTTGCGCTGAAGCAGCCCAGCCAGCTTCGACATTAACGGATAGTTCCTGATAATGGTTATAGTCAAAGATGGCAGGCAAGCCCAATAGCATATCGAACCAAGTCGAGGTGTGGACTGTTTCACCAGTTTCAGTATTCAGTGCCAAGATGCGAAATTGAGCACCTGTTCCTTCTATTAGCCAGAGATGTTGCCCCACTACCGCCAGAGGTACTCCCGGAGTTGGCAAAGTCCACAGCAGTTTGCCAGAGTTCAATTCTCGTTTGGCTATGCCTCGATCGATTGTCTGATGAAACAAAGACATTTCATCTGCATCTATCGCTGCCCCTGGAAAAAGTAGGGGGAATGCTGCCGATGCATCTGGCAATTTTTGATTGGTCAACGGTTTTCCACGCAATTGATACCTCCAAGAGAGAAAATTCATAACGACCACCTAAATTGGACTGCTGACCGAATCACCCGAAAAAACTCTCATAATCATCGTGGCTACCAATCCAAAACCATGTTACTGTATCCCCTTCAAGCACCCCAATTGCTCGATATCCCCTCGTAACTCTTACAGACCATATTCCTTCTTGAGTGTTGATGCACTTGAAATGTAAGGATGGGTGGAATGGATTCTTTGCCCAGAGACGATATGCTTTTCTAGCACTTTGCCGGATATTTGTACTTAACCGCCGATACTCAACCCAAAATGAGGGCAGCACTGCGGATTTCATAGCTGGTCGTAATCTAGTGCAGTCGCTTTTCCCTCTGCTATTTCTTGTTTTGCGCGTCTAGCAGCAGCAATAAGGTTTTGTTGTGTTCTCTGGAAAGATTCATTCCACTGGATTTCATCTTGCAAGTCATCAATGTACTCTCGCAGATGCTCCGCAATCCTTTCCTGCACATCAACAGGTAAGGACTGCATCATCTTGATCACTGTGGTAATAGCTGCCGACGACATGATGTAATACACTCACGGAACACTTTGTTTTTAAAGCTAACACCGATCTCCACCTACTTGCTCATTAGGCTATCACTACTGGATTAAACGGCTATTAGTCTGTGCGATCGCCAATACTTCGGTATCTTTCAAACCTCCTAACTCAGCTTTTCATTACATTGAAATGCGCCCAACTGCTTAAACAAAAGCGGCTTCAGGAATTGCTCCCTGCATTCTACTCATCGCATCAAGTAAACTCTGCAACTGTAGATCTGCTTTCATCACTGCTAAACCGCGTACTGTTACCTTACCAGGAGAGTAAACAAAACGCGTTTTGAGATGTTCTGGTAAGTTCGCTGCGAGTAAATTCCAAGCTGGTTCTTCCATTGGCGTTTCTAAAATGACGTGCTGCTTGTTTTCTGGTTTAATGCGGCTAAAACCTAACTTTTTCGCTAGCTGTTTGAGTTCCATAACGCGTAATAATTGACTAGCTGGTACTGGAATTGCACCATAGCGATCGCTCCATTCGGCTCCTATCTGCGTTAATTCTTCTTTCGATTTAGCCGCCGCTACTGCACGGTAAGCGCTCATCTTTTGATCTATATCGGGAATGTAATCGGCGGGAATAAATGCGGTGAGGTTGAGGTCAATTTGGGTATCGTCAACCTGGGGAATTTCCTGACCGCGGATTTCGCGAATCGATTCTTCGAGCATTTCCATATACAAATCAAAACCGATCGCATCCATTTGACCGGATTGTTCTGCACCTAGCAAGTTACCTACACCCCGAATTTCCATATCTCGCATTGCTAGCTGATATCCAGAACCTAGTTGGGTAAATTCCTGAATTGCCCGCAATCTCTGCCGTGCAGCATCAGATAATGCTCGTTGTTGGGGGTAAAATAACCAGGCGTGAGCTTGAATCCCTGCGCGTCCTACACGACCGCGTAATTGATACAGCTGTGACAAACCAAAGCGGTGGGCATCTTCAATTAAGATGGTGTTGACTCTGGGGATATCTAAACCAGATTCAATAATTGTCGTACAAACCAAAATATCTGCTTCACCATTGTTAAAGGTGAGCATGGTTGATTCTAACTGCCCTTCATCCATTTGACCGTGGGCGACAGCAAACCTGGCTGAGGGAATGGTTTCTCGCAACTTTGTGGTTGTCTCTTCAATTCCTTCAACTCTTGGCACTACGTAAAATACCTGTCCACCTCTGTCTATTTCTTGACGAATAGCTGTACGGATAGTTTCTTGGTTCATCTGGGCGAGATGTGTTTTAATTGGTCGCCGGGATGGGGGTGGTGTGGTGATTAAGCTCATTTCCCGAATCCCGGACAAAGACATATATAAGGTGCGGGGAATGGGAGTAGCAGAGAGCGTCAGCACATCTACCTGAGTTTTCAGGCTTTTAATTTTCTCTTTTTGGTTAACGCCAAAGCGTTGTTCTTCATCGACCACCAACAGTCCTAAATCCCGGAAGGCTACACCTTTGCCTAAAAGTTGGTGTGTACCAACGACTACATCTAATTCTCCAGTTGCTAGCCGCTTTTGAATATCTCGGCGTTCTTCAGCCGTGCGGAAGCGGTTGAGTAAGCCGACATTTACCGGGTAAGGTGCAAAGCGTTCTTTGAGGGTGTGGTAATGTTGCTGGGTAAGAATAGTAGTAGGCGCAAGTAAGGCGACTTGTTTACCTGCGGTGACAGCTTTGAAAATAGCGCGAATTGCTACTTCCGTTTTCCCGAAACCGACATCGCCACAAACTAAGCGATCCATTGGGCGATCGCTTTCCATATCGCGTTTAACATCTTGCACAGCTTTGAGCTGATCGGTTGTCGGTTGGTAAGGGAAAGAATCTTCCATTTCCTCTTGCCAAGGCATATCTGCTGGGTAGCTAAAGCCTTGTTGTTGCGATCGCGCTGCATACAATTTCAGCAAGTCCACCGCCAATTTCTTGATGGCTTTGCGGACTTTGTTCTTGGTATTCTCCCAAGCTTTACCCGTCATTTTGTGCAGTTCGGGTGCTTTATCGGCGGTGGTGCGGAACCGAGATAAAGAACCTACTTGATCGGCTGCAACTCTCAGTAAACCGTCAGCATACTGCACCACAATATAATCACGGGTTTCGTCATTAATTGTCAGGCTTTCTAACTTGACAAATTTACCAATCCCGTGACTACGGTGAACTACATAATCTCCCGGTCGCAGTTTGTTGGGGTCAACTTGCTTAGACGCAGCTTGGCGACGCTTGCGGATATAACTAGGTGTAGCTAAAGAATGCTGTCCATAAAATTCCCGGTCTGTAACTACTACCAATCGGAAGGTCGGCAAAATAAAACCTTCGAGTTCTGCCAACCCAGAATATTTAAGTGCTACAGGTATATGGTTGATTTGGAGCTTTTCAATTGCTAGGTAGTCGCGGGGGTTAGGGATAAACTGCGCCGGACAGTCATGTTCTTGCAACAGCGAAACCGAACGCGAAGGTTGAGCGGAAATTAGCCAAGTAGAAAAATTGCGATCGCGTTCTTGGCGTAATGTGTCAGCAAGTTTGGCAAATTGGTGTGGTGTAACGGGAACAGGTCTACTAGCTAAATTAATCCCACTGTTTTCTTCTGCCAGTTCCGATAAATATACTTGTTTAAATTTTGTCGCTGTTGCTAAACATTCATCAAAAGACCGATGGATTTTCGGCAATTGTAAAGAACCTAGTCCTATTTCCCCAGTTCCCAGGGACCATTGCTCCTCGGCATTTTCGACCCAGCGATCGCTATGAGCATGACATTGTTCTGGCTCATCGATAGCGACTAAGGTATTTTCGCTTAAATAGTCCAAAAGTGATGCTGGTTGTTCAAAGGCTAACCCTAAAAAGCGACGACTACCTTCTAAGAGTGTTGAGTCTTGAGGATCGAGTCCTGAGTCAGAATTCATCTGCGCACTCAGCAGTTGGTACTCAGCACTATTTTGGAGTGCTTCTAGAATAATCGGCGCAAAGCTAGTAGGTGTGAGAATAATTTGGTCAATTTTGTCAAGGGCAGAACGTTGAGTTGCGGGATCGAATTCCCTGATTTGCTCGATTTCATCGCCAAACCATTCCAACCGTACTGGTAATTCAGACGCTACAGGAAAGATATCAACAATATCACCACGCCGACTCCATTGTCCTTCAGTTTCCACCAACGGTACTCGTTCATACCCTAAAGTAGCGAGTTTAGTACTGAAGGTATTTAAGTCAAATTCCATACCCTTTTTTAAAGTTACAGAAAAAGGGATAAAAGCATCTGGTGGTGGTAAATGAGGTTGTAGCGCCCCTGTAGTCGCCACAATCGCAATTTTTGTCTGGGTTCCCTTGACTGTTGACTCCTTGCCCTGAGCGTAGCCGAAGGGTTGACTTTTAACCAAATCAGCCAACACTTGCATTTGTCCCCAAGTCATCTCAGTTTCGGGGTCAAATGGTTCGTAGGGTGACGCTTCAGAAGTGGGGTAAAAATATACGTTCTTCCATCCCATCGCTTCTAACTGTGCATAAGCGCGTCCCGCTTCCTCCAAAGTGGCACAGACCACAAATAAATTCTTTTCGGAATTTTGTGCCAGTGCGGAAGCGACTAAACCCTTAGGGAGGCGGGGAATACCATTTAACCGCAAATCCTGTTGGCGGTTGAGTTTGGAAACTAGCTCAGTGGTTAGTGGCGATCGCGCCAAAGCACGCACAATAGAAGAAAATGCCATAACTTTTACTATAAATGGAAGTCGATGTGAGGCAGCTTATGTCAACCATTTTAAATACTGTTAACAGCCCTCTGTTTTTTGGGGGAAGATATTTGGGAATGGGATGAGAAGGACAAGAGGACAGGGGAACGCGGAGAATCACAAATGACCAATAACCAATGACTAATGGCCAATGAACTATCACAATGACTTTATGTACAATTAAAGCGTTTATGGATGCACCTTTAATACTAGATACTAAGAGTTAAGCTAAGTTCGCTCTTGATAGCGGCAATTCTAAACATGTCCTCCATGACTTTTGAAATTTTAATCATTTTGGTACTAATTATTGCCAATGGTGTGTTTTCTATGTCCGAGATGGCGATTGTCTCGGCGCGGAAAGTAAGATTACAACAGATGGCTAATCAAGGAGACGTTAAAGCACGGGTAGCATTGAAACTTGCGGAGTCTCCCAATCAGTTTTTTTCTACGATTCAGATTGGCATTACCCTGATTGGTATTTTGACTGGTGCTTTTGGCGGAGCGACTATTGCCGCGAAATTAGCAGTTTATGTAAAGTTAATCCCATTTTTAGCACCTTATAGTCAACCGTTCTCCTTTGGAATAGTAGTGTTGATTATTACGTATTTATCGCTAATTGTTGGTGAATTAGTACCGAAACGCTTGGCATTAAACAACCCGGAAGCCATTGCTGCGTTTGTTGCGATACCGATGCGAGCTTTAGCTGCGATCGCTTCTCCAGCCGTTTATCTTTTAAGTGCTTCTACAGAAATGGTACTGCGGGTGTTAGGAATTACTCCTTCTACCGAGCCACAAGTCACCGAAGAAGAAATTAAAATTTTAATTGAGCAAGGTACGGAAGCGGGAACCTTTGAAGAAGCCGAACAGGATATGGTAGAGCGAGTATTTCGCTTAGGCGATCGCCCTGTCAGTTCCTTTATGACACCTCGTCCAGATATTGTTTGGCTGGACTTGGACGACACCGTAGAAGAAAACCGCCAGAAAATGGTTGAAAGTGCCTATTCCCGGTATCCAGTTTGTCAAGAAGGACTAGATAATGTGCTGGGTGTAATCCCCGTGACAGACTTACTAGCTAGAAGTTTTAAAGGTGAATCTTTAGATTTGACAGTAGGATTGCGACAACCTGTATTTGTCCCAGAAAGTACCCGTGGCTTAAAAGTTTTGGAGTTATTTAAGCAAACTATTACCCATATGGCGTTGGTAGTTGATGAATATGGCGTGATTCAAGGATTAGTAACTCTCAACGATATTATGAGTGAAATTGTTGGTGATGTACCCGCTGGGCCTGGACAAGACCAACCACAAGCCGTACAACGGGAAGATGGTTCCTGGCTGTTAGATGGGATGTTGCCTGTAGAAGAGTTTTTAGAAATTTTTGATATGGAAGAGTGGCAATCCGAGGAACGAGGTAGCTATCAAACCTTGGGCGGGTTTGTGATCACTCATTTAGGCCGCATCCCAGCAGCAGCAGATCATTTTGAATGGCAGGGAATGCGTTTTGAAGTGATGGATATGGATGGCAACCGGGTTGATAAGGTACTAGTAGTGCCGAAGGCTAATAAATCAACAGATACAACAGAATCTTAGTGAATTTGTCATTTCCCCTTGTCCCCTTGTCCCCTTCCATCTAACTCTGAGATAAACGTTTAACCGCTTCATCCCCCAACAGCTGATGTGCTTTTGTCAGAATTTGGGGGATTTTATCTGCTTGGGGACTATGAGCAAGACATGAGCGTAAGTCTAGTTCATTGATTCGGTCGGCTTTATTACCAGGAAACCAGTGACTAGCATTGCCTAGGAGGTTGTAGCGCATTTTGGCGTAGTCTATCATGTCGTAGGCGATCGCTAAATTCCACAGCCACAAAATCACCCGCATATTTACTTGATTTGGTGTTTCTGCAAAGCTGGGTAAATTAACTTGCCAGGTTTTTACCCAGTCTTCTCCCAAGGTGGCGATCGCTTCTGATTCCAAGCGTGCCAAAATTGGCGGTAAAATTTCTGCTGCCTGATCGAGCAAGTCTAACGTTTTCAGGTGTTCATCAAAATCTTGGGGTTTTGCTGCTCCTAAACTCAGGGTATGCACCTGTGGATGACTGAGGCAAAATAAATCGTTAAACACCATCGGACTCAAAGGCGCACAGAGATTGACTAATTTTTGCGGTGGTTTATACAGCATCCCGCCTTTATCAGATGGGCTAATGATAAACACCCCCATATCGTGGCTTGTTGCAGCTTTAATCGCCGCCCAATTCCATTGATTAATGTAGTACCAATGCAGGTTCACATAATCAAATTGGTTGGTATTAATTGCTTGCACAATTAAATCAGCAGATCCGTGGGTGGAGAAACCAATAAATCTGACTTTGCCTTCAGCTTGTAACTGCTGCGCTACTTCTAAACAGCCACCAGGACGGATACTGTAATCTAAAGATTCGTCATGATTAATACCATGTAACCCCAATAAATCAACGTAATCTAGTTGGAGATATTTGAGCGATCGCTCAAATGTCTCGCGAAATTCTTGAGCATCCGCAACAGGGCCAACTTTAGTTTGAACAATCAACTTTTCCCGGGGAAATTTGGGTAATATTCGCCCCAATTGCATTTCCGATGTTCCATAGCCACGGGCAGTCTCAATATGATTAATGCCCAACTCAATTGCGCGTTGAATAGTTGCTTCGAGATTTTCCTGGTTATCTTTGGCAATCTCCCTTGGTGAAACATCCTGCCATTTAAACTGGTATCTCATGCCACCGCAGGAAAACACCGACATCTGTAATTCTGTGCGTCCAAATCTTCTGTATAGCATCAATATATTTTAGATTAATTGCCAAGTTAAAATCTCAATTTTCCAATTTAACGCATTAACTTCTCTATGTTCAGGCAGGAAAGTATCATGGATTTGGTAGGCATTGCCCACTACAGATACTTAGAGGTTGTTTTAAAAGTATTTGGCTGTGACTTTAGACACTTATTGATCCCACCTACCCCCCTTAAAAAGCTACGGTGTACACACAAATCCTATCGCCCGCAGGCTAGAAGCCTGGGGCTAAAGATACCAAAGCCTGCCTCCGCAGGCTATAGTAGTCCTTTTTCGCATTTAGCCCACGCAGGTGGGCTTTGTTTGTGTAGCCCCAGGCTTGCAGCCTGAGGGGCTTCGAGGGATAAATTGAGGATTTTTCTTACTTGTGTGTACACCGTAGCCTTAAAAAGGGGGAAATAGAATTAAAGTCCCTCTTAAAAAGGGGGATTTAGGGGGATCTAAAAGTATTTGCTACATCATCGAGGACTTTTCAAACATCCTCTTAGATTTTTTTCAATAATCAAATCGGATTCACATAGATCGCAAAAAACTGAGCCGCCAACTACAAGAGTGTAGAAATTAACTCAAAAAATTAACTACAGAAGTGAAAATTTACAGCTTTGAGCTTGGATATTTCTGTTTTACACTCGGCATTCCGAGTTCCAAGCTCGAAGTTTTGTGTTTTACACTCGGCATTCCGAGTTCTTAGTTAAAAAGCTTCACCAATCAGTGTAAAGGCTGCCCAATCTTGAGGTGAAGGATGTTTCTTGATCGTTGCTAACATGGCTTGGCGTAACGCTTGGGCTTTGTCAGGTTGGGTTTGTAGCCTCTGATAATATTCCATCATTAATACAGATGTCGGTACATCTGGCACTGCCCACAGAGAGACAACCATACTAGGAACTCCGGCGGCAAATAAAGAGCGAGATAAACCAATCACTCCATCCCCTGTAATTACCCCTCTGCCAGTGTCACAAGCACTCAAAACCACTAATTCTGCATTCAGCTTCATTTCGACAAGTTCTTGAGCCGTCAGGAAGCCATCATCTTTTGCTGAGGGTGCAAGAGCGATCGCACTTCCTAATCCTTCATAATGATCTAGTAACCCATGTGTTGCTAGATGAATTATGCGTGCCTTTGGCATTTGTTGGATAATAGCCGCTTTGGTCGCTTCCTTACCGATAATCGGTTGTGTATTCAACAACTTTGCGATCGCTTGTGCTTCTAACTCAGCATTCGGTAATGCTGATAATTGTTGGGGTGTTTCACCTAATTGCTCAGCATAATAAGGCATCGTTGGATTACCCACAACTAAAGCACCCTTACCTGCTACTTTTTGTCGTTGCTGACGCACTAAATCTAACACTCGGATGGCGGGTGCGGTCAAAATAGTGTGCTTTTCAATTAGATACTTGCCCTGTGCATCTTGAAGCGCGACAAAAGGCACAAGGAATAAAGAATCATCAGGAATAAAAATCACATGAGCATTGGAATCAGTCGGTAAGTCGTTAGCGATAGGATCAATTAAAAGTTGGTGTAGTTTCTTTAAAGCTCCAGCAGATTTTTTCCCAACAGTCATTCGTAAAATAGAATTTCGGCTATTTTTGACTAATGCTCCAACAGAATTATTAATGGATTTTAAATCTACTTGACGAAATGCAATTTCACCATTCGGCTTAATTACCCAAATCAACAATTCTAAATCTTCCTGTGCCTGTGGATTAGGAATATCCATGCCATATTCAAGAATACCATTCTGAATAGGCTTTTTGAGGATTGAGTATTGAATCAATGTAGCCTTTCTTTCTTTAGCAATACGCTGCATTTGCTCAATAGTTATTGTTTCAGCACTTTCGTGTGAAACAGCCTTTCCTGAAGCGGCAAGTTTTAGCGTTAATAATTGTGCAAAAGCTCTAGCTCTAGATTTTTCGGAAATTTCTAGGGCAGCTTTAGTTTTATTTTGAGCAATCAATGCTCTTTGTAATTCCTGATAACCATTTTTCTCAGTTTCATAAAGCAAGGGGATAAACTGCTCTACAGAATTAGTGAGATTCCTTAAGATACTAGAGCCTCGCTCGTCCAAATCTTCTTGCGTCAATTTATATTGAGATCCTCCTATATCAATAGCTTTTTTCAATACTTGTTCTGCTGCTGTATATTGATTTAAATAGTTATAAGTTCTGCCAACGTCTGCTAAACTTGAGCCTAAGTAGAGGCTTAAATTATCTTTTTTAGCTAATGCTACAGCTTGTTCATAAAACTCTAAAGCTTTCGGATAATTTTTTTGAACTTCATACAAGTCGCCGAGACTTTTAAGGGACAATAACTTAATATAATCATCTTTTTTAGCTATTGTTAAAAGTTGTTGATATAAGCCCAAGGCTTTGTTATACTCTCCTTTCTTTTGATAAAATCTACCAAATTCCCGTATTGTCATTGCTTGGCTTAGCTGATCTATCACTTCACTTTTAGCAATAGCTAAAGCATTTTCATAAACCTGTAAAGCTTTATTATTCTGAGCTTGAGATTGATAAATAAATCCCATTAGATTAAGAGTATCTAACCTTAACCCCAATCTTTGCTTCCTTACCCCCCACTCTTCTTTAGTAATTGCTAAACTTCGTTCTAAATATTCTATGCTTTGTTCATTTTGACCTCGACGTGCATATAGCCTAGCAATACTGTTCAGAGTCTCGGCTTCTACCTGCTTATCGTTGATTTTTTTAGCAACAGTTAAAGTTTGCTGGTAAAAATCAAGGGATTTGGCAAACTGGCGTTTCTTCTCATAGTCCATAGCAATTGAAGAAAGTATTTGCCTTTCTTTAAGCAAATTACCTGTTCTTCTAGCATCTTCTAAAGCTTGATGATAACCTTCTAAAACTTGAGAATTATTTCCCCCTGTCAGCAAATCTAATACGTTTACATTTTTAGGAAAATTCCCTTTTTTAACGGCATCACAATAATCCTTAAATATTCTTGAAACCTCTGGTGTTAGCTGTTCAAAAACCGTAGAATTATTACGGCAATTTTCTTCAGAAAACATCTCCCTTTGGATTTCTTCTATTTCTTCTAATTCCTCATTTTGGATTTTTTTATTAATTTCTTGAGCAAGAATTGGGTAAGATAATAAGCTTAAACCTACCAATAAACTTATATTTAAAAAATACAATAATTTATAATTAAGGCGCATTAGAAAATTCCTTCTTGAGCATGAGATGAGTACGGAAATTTAAACCCACGTATCTGTTAATAAAAGGGATATTTCGTGGGACAGCTCCTAAATTAGCAATCTGCTAACTTACAAATATTAATGCCTACTTCACATTTATTTGTATTACGTAATCAGATATCGCTTCCTCTACAAATCCAACTTTTGGGCAATATTGGTAGCAGTGAAGGCACAAAGTTTGCTATGTACAAGCAGGAGAGAAATAAGCACAACGCTTATCCTTGCTGTTAGTGCATGGGTTTAGTGCTTCCACAGATAATTGATGCATAAAATATTACAGAAATACGGCAAGATTTTCAAGTATTTGCGATCAATTCATTGGGATTGGACGGTCGCGACCAAATCTAAAATTTTATTAATGAAATCATCGGGCAAAAAGTACTGTTAGTAGGTAACTCCCTTGGTGCCGATGCTTCCTTGCGTATTGCAGCACGACGCCCGATAGTGTAGGCTCCTTCCTTTCATGAGCAATCAACATCGGAGTCTGAAGCTTTAGATACCCAAATTCAGCCAGCCAAGCAAGAATCTGGATTGCAAAAATTACTTGAAAATATAACTACTTAAATCAGAAAACTATAAGATTTCCTCTGAAGTCTAGTATGAGAACAGATATTCAAATCTGTGGAGGTACTCATGCTAGAAAATTATCACAATCACTTGATCGCTGACTCTGTTCATGTAGAAACAGCTACACCAAACTCTGTATATATTAATACTTTTATATGGTTTGATATCATTATTATTCACGTTGTTTTATTTGTAGCATTTAATGCTTATAAAAAATATCGCGCTACTGCTCTCAAACGAAAAGTAGCGACCTTAGAAAAATTATGGCTTCTGGAAATTAATAAGAAAAAAGCTTCATAAATGGGAATTTAGACAATGAAATACTTATTTTTAGTTTGGGTACTTATATTCAGCTTAGTTTTTCCTAGCGAGGCTATAGCTGAAGCACAACAGCCATATACTTTAATCTCTGGGCTGGGAACACATCACCATCCAGTTTCTACCCAGAATCCCCAAGCGCAACAGTTTTTCGATCAAGGGTTGAATTTGATTTACGCCTTTAATCATGATGAGGCGGCGCGTTCTTTTAAATATGCGGCGGAACTCGATCCGCAATTAGCAATGGCATATTGGGGTATGGCTCTAGCGCTTGGGCCTAATATTAACCTGGATGTAGACAGCGATCGCGAATTAGCAGCATATCAAGCAATTCAGCAAGCCTTAGCCTTATCTAGCCATGCATCAAAACAGGAACAGGACTACATTAACGCCCTAGCAAAGCGCTACTCTAACGATTCCCACGCTTATTTGTACAAGCTGGGTGTGGATTACAAAAACGCAATGGCAAATTTAGTCAAGCATTATCCCCAAGACTTAGATGCAAAGACACTATACGCCGAAAGTTTGATGGATCTGCACCCTTGGCAACTCTGGAGTAAAGATGGCAAACCCCTGGAAGATACTGAAGAGATTGTAGCTATTTTAGAATCCGTACTCAAAAGTGAGCCGAACCATCCGGGAGCCAATCACTACTATATTCATGCAGTAGAAGCATCATTAAACCCCGGACGCGCCCTAGAAAGTGCCAAGCGCTTAGAAACATTAGTACCAGGAGCCGGACACCTGGTACACATGCCTTCCCATATTTATTTCCGTGTGGGAGATTATACCAGGGCAATGAAGTCAAACGCTCTAGCGATCGCCCTCGATGAAGCCTACATCGAAAAAAATCACATTCAGGGCTTTTATCCCTTGGCTTACTATACTCACAATGTCCATTTCTTTGCAGTAGCCGCAGCTATGGCGGGGAGGTATCAAGATGCTATCCAAGCAGCAGATAAATTGGTAACCAATGCAACTCCATTTGGCTTTAAAGAACCAATGATTGAGGGCTACCTTGGTACTAAACTTTTGATTCAGGTGCGCTTTAGCGACTGGGATAATATACTCAAATCTTCTGCTCCTGATAATAAATTAGCCACTACAAAAGCACTGTGGTATTTTGCTCACGGTATGGCTAACGCTGCCACTGGTAAACTTGAAGATGCAGCAAGCGATCGCACTGCACTGTTAAACGCGCAAAACACCATTCCTGCCACTGCAACTATTGGCATGAGTCCTGCTAGTAGTATTTTAGATATTGCCAGCAATTTGTTAAACGCTAAAATTGCCAAAGCCAAGCAGGACTATGAATCTGCGATTAAATTACTAGAAACAGCGGTAGCACAAGAAGACGCCCTGAACTATATGGAACCACCAGACTGGTACATTCCCGCACGAGAAGCATTAGGTGGTGCGCTGTTAGCAAAAGGTGATTATGCAGGTGCAGAAAAAGTATTTCGTGCAGATTTACAAAAGTATCCCCTGCATGGACGTTCTTTACTGGGCTTGCAAGCAAGTTTGCAAGCATTAAATAAAACGGCTGAGGCTCAACAAGTTCAGACAGCGTTTACAGCAGCATGGCAAAATGCCGATATGCAACTAGCTCTCGAAAAATTGTAAAGAAAATCACTCAATTTTGTTCAGCTACATATCCATAACGCTGAAAATGCTGTCATATAACTTCTTAGCAAATAGACAAAAATCAAGCCTGCATTCTAATTTTAAGCTTCAATAAACTATAAGCAAGGATCTGTATTATATGACTCAAGCCACTGGTACTCCCAATACTGACGTGCCCGCACCTATCGCCATGCTGCAAATGCTTTCTGGTTTTTGGATATCAAAGGCTATCTATGCAGTTGCTAAACTTGGTATCGCCGACTACCTCCAAGACCGTCCCAAGACTGCCGAAGAATTAGCTGCAATTACCGAAACTCATCCGCTATCGCTCTACAGATTACTACGTGCCCTTGCCAGCGTTGGTATATTTGCCGAAGACGACAACCACAACTTTTCCCTGACACCTTTGGCTGCAACATTGCAGACAGATGTTCTTGGTTCATTGCGCTTTTTCGCGATTTCTGAACTAGGAACAGTTCATTCTTTAGGTTGGAATAATCTGCTGTATAGCCTCAGAACAGGTGGAATTGCTTTCGATGACGCCGCGGGAATGAACATTTGGGAATATTACGCCCAACATCTTGAAGATGGCAAGTCTTTTGATCGAGCAATGACGAATGTGACTGCTGTTGTGGTAGCAGCAATTCTCTCTAGCTATGATTTCTCAGAGTTTCAGAACATTGTAGATATCGGAGGCGGACAGGGCAGTTTAATTACTGAGATTCTCAAAGCTAATCCAAAGCTGAAGGGAATTATCTTCGATTTGCCCCAAGTAATCGAAGATACAAAACTGCGCCTGCAAACCGAAGATATTGCAGATCGCGTTACAGTTCTTTCGGGGAGCTTTTTTGAGTCAGTACCAGTGGGGGGCGATGCTTATCTTCTTAAGCACATCATCCATGACTGGGATGAAGAAAAGGCTACTACTATTCTCAAGAACTGTCATCAAGCTATGCCACAGCATAGTAAACTGCTTCTATTTGAAATAGTGATTGCCCCTGGTAACGAACCATCATTCGGTAAGCTGCTGGATTTGAATATGCTAGTCATGGCTGGTGGTCGAGAACGTACAGAGGAAGAATATCGGGTGCTGCTGCAAGCTGCTGGTTTTCAACTAACCCAAATTATTCCGACCTCCTCGCCATTGAGTATTATTGAAGCTGTTAAGGTATAGGATTGGGCATGGGGCATTGGAAAGTGTGAGAGGAAGAGGAGTGTGGGAAGTTATCTCCCCCCTCATCTCCCAATCCCTAGAGCATCAATTCAGTAATCGAAAGCAATCATCAATTGAGAGGGAAACTTAAGTGTGGGAGGTGTGGGGAGTGTGGGAGGTGTGGGAAGAATGAAATATTAAGCTTCCCCCTCTTCCCACACTCCCCCATCCCACCTA
>NZ_MTAV01000128.1 GCF_002154695.1 Nostoc sp. T09 | reverse complement strand
GGAACAGGTAAGAACTACTTACATGCTTGGCGATGAAAATTTTTTCATGGGGACTGCCTTAAATTTCCTAATCTTGTTCTTTCTAACGGTACAAGACAAGCAATTCAAAATGGTGCAACCTAAAAGTAGTGTAAATATCGTAAATTATGGACGCTGCCAAACGCCTTGCTACGCTTAACCGCATCCGCAAACTCAGCCGCATCATGGATACATCTATACGCATCCCTGGTATCGGTTTTCGTATTGGACTAGATCCAATTATTGGCCTAGTTCCAGGTGCAGGTGATTTAATTAGTACAGCGTTTTCAGCTTACATCATATATTTAGCTACTCGCTTTGGTATACCACGCCAAGACTTAACGAAAATGATATTTAATGTAGGTTTAGAAGCAGTCGTTGGTACTGTACCTTTGGTAGGTGATTTGTTTGATGCTTTCTATAAATCTAATATTCGCAATTTAGAAATTTTAGAGCAACATCTAACGGTAGTTGAACCGAAAATTGAGGAAGTTCCTGTTGAATTTTACGCAAGTAAAAGATAGAAAGCTGCCAATAGTTCAGCACATACACTCACGCCGTTGGACACATTGTAAACTGGCTCAGATCAATGCCTGAGGTGGCAACAATCACATTAGTATTAGATACATCGTTGGAACAACGTTGTTCTAGCTCCAGGCTCTACTTACAAAAACTGAACTTAAATAGGCAAAGCAACCTCACAGAACTGTGGGGTTGTTCTTTTAATAAGTTAAATTCCCTCTCAACTAATACCAATTTGAAAAATGATTGCTACGGATGGAAATCTCAAACGCTTATCCGATAGATTTTATTTGGAAATCTCTAACGCTCCTTAGAGGATAGACTTTGGCATATTTGGGCAAAACTCCTCGATTAGCTGCGCTTTGACCTCATCCAACGGAAAAGTCTGCGGATAGGTCGAAAACATCAGCATGATACCCTGTAAAGTCGATGAAAAGTAGATGGATCTCTTCCTGGGATTGGCAACCCCCAGCTTTGTGAACATCTCAGTCTGCACCTCGAATTGCTTTGCTTGCTCATCCATCAACTTCTGCCCATATTTAGCTACGACTGGATCGAGTCTGGGTTGGGTAAATAGGTTGAGGTAGAAACGGAAAACTTCAGGTTGTCGGCGGACATCTTCCAACGCACCCTCGGCAATATGCCGGATTTGCTCGGTAGGCGTCTTTTTTGCCGCCGCCCCCTGCATTACAACTAACAGATCGTTGAGTCGGACATCGACCATAGCTGCGAACAGATCCTCTTTGCCTTTGAAGTAATGATAAAGAAGTCCTTTCGAGATATTTGCTGTCTTGGCCACCTCGTCAATTGAGGTGGCGTGATAGCCTTTGTTGAAGAAAAGATCCATCGCCGCTTTGAGGATTTGCTCCTTGGTAGCACGACGGATGCGTTCGTTCTCTTCTGGGGTGCGCGGCATTTTTCTCCTTACTCGCTCAGAAAATGGCCGATCAGGCTGTAAACCTCTGCTGAGTGAGTTAGGGTCGGCATATGATCTGCTCCATCGATTTCGGCAAAGCGAATATCAGGAACCTGCTTGAACAACTCAGCGATGCGGAAGAGGTCCTTACTGTCCTTCGTGCCAATGATAAAAAGGGTTTTTGCTTGAAGCTCATGTAATCTGGCGATCGCAGGCGGTTGCGGCCAAACCTGCTCGAAGCTTTTCCAATCAAAGTACCTCTGTGTATTGTGCTTTGTCATCTCATACATCAGCTCGCTCTGAGGGCTATCCATAATCGTGCTGTATATGGGCCCGTCTAACATCAGTTTGACCATTTTCTCAACATCCGGAGCCGTTGCCATGATTTGCGCATACCACTGTTCCATTTCTTTTGAGAATTGATAGCCTGAGAGTCCTGGAGCCACTAGCACCAGCTTAGATACTCTCTGGGGATAGGTCAGAGCGAAATCGGTAGCAATTTGTCCGCCGATTGAATGTCCCACAAGCGTCACTTTCTCAATACCTATGTGGTCGAGAAGCCTAGTTAAATCTTCCACGTAATTAGCGGCTTCTACAGGTGGTGGAGACTGTCCAGCACCGCGACCATCGAAGGTGATTACCTGATATTTCTTAGCTAACTGTGGAGCTATAAATTGCCAGTCGCGTAAATCTGCGCCGCCACTGTGAATTAAGGCGATCGCTTCACCAGTACCTTGAATTTCGTAATGCAGATCTATTGTCATATCCATCCTCCTTTAAGCCGCCAGCCCTAGGCGGTCACGATAGATGCTGTAGTCAACAATCTTCTTTTGATTGTGCTTACCACTATTGTCAATATAATTTATGACTGAATATACAGTCAATAGAAAAAACCATAGAAAAACAGCCCTCCTTCGACAGGAGGGTTGAGGTAGTAATTAATAGATAAATAACCTAGCTGAACAGTATTAACTGTAAGGGTTTAGCAGTAAATAACAGACTAGCTCAATTACAAAGATTGACTGCTGAGTGCTAATTTTTGCTCACGGTTAATCAAAATACCCCTCAAGCCAGCGGTTTTTGCAGCGTGATAGTCTTCGTCTACACTGTCACCAATGTGCCATGCGGCTTCAGGTGAGCAGTGATGTTTTTCTAAAGCAATAGCAAAAATTTGCGGATCGGGTTTAGCTGCATGTGCTTGGGTAGAAATTGTGATAGAGGCGAAAAAGTCTCTCAATCCCAAACTTTGCAACACCGAGTAAATACGGGAATCGAAATTAGACAGTATCCCTAACTCGATTCCCATCCGTCGCCAATTTACTAAAGCTGGTAGAACATCAGGATAGACAAACCACGGTTCAGCAGTGCCAAAGTGGATGTAGAGTTCGCTAAAAAAAGCCGAAAAGTCAGAGAATTGCTTGAGAACGCCTGCGCCTTCAAAAGTATTGAGGGCAATTATCCGCCACCAATCAAATTCACGTTGGGGAATATCTTGTGAATCTGCATCTGGAAATATCGGCGGTGGCGCTGCTTTAAAGCTTTCGATGAATGCTTTATTTAATGTATCAGCGGAAACCTCCACATCAAATTCCTGGGCTATCTGACGATAAACTTCGCCCACACTACCTTTAACCCCGATGAGTGTGCCTACAGCATCTAAAAAAATAACTTTCGGTCGTTCCATCAAAATGTTATGCTTTTGAGTCCTGGATTTGAAATTGTGCCTGATTATAGCTTCAGTGCATAGTTATATTTACGCACTATTTGCTACCGAGAAAGCGTTTCTATAATAGGACGGACTAGCCAATTAAAACCAACTCTCATCTGATGATCTAAAGTTGGCAATCGATACAAATAAGCAAGACGACGGGCTACGTATGCTAATGGACCGTCTAGTTTGATTCCTAAGCCAGTGAGAGTAGCATTATCTACACCCAATGACAACATTTCCCCTAACTTTTGATATTGGAAGGGCAGTAAGGGGCGATTGGTCAGGGAAGCCCAAATATTCCAAGCGGTATAATCTGCTTGTTGAAAAGCAGCTTGAGCAGTAGCTGGGACTTGCTGACCTTGGGCATCTACACAGTCGGCTAAATCTCCCAAAGCAAAGATTTCTGTATGTTCCAGAACTTGCAAAGTCTCTGTAGTAGTAATTTGACCACGCTGATTGTGTTTGAGAGATAGCGCTTTGACTACCGGACTCACCCTTGTTCCTACAGTCCAGATCGCTAAATCTACGGGAATTGTGTCTACTTGATTTTTATACTCTAGAGAAATAGTATCTTTCCCAATAGAATCTATATTGGTTTCTAAATCGATAAATACGCCCCGTGTTTCCAAAGCTTTTTTCGCTGCTTCGCGGTTAAATTCTGGGGAAGTTCGCAAAATTTGGTCAGTAATTTCTATGAGGCGGAAACGTCCTCTTTCTCCTAATCTGTCTGCTAACTTACAGGCTAACTCTACACCGCTGTAACCTGCCCCAACAATTGCCACCCGAATTTTATCAGCATCGGATTCTTCCAAAACCCGTAAGCGTTCTTCTAAACGATAGGCATCAGAAATTGTGCGGAATGGATAGGCGTAAGAGGTCGCACCAGCAACCAAATCTAGTGGGGTTTCTCCACCCAAGGCTAGCACTAATCGGTCGTAGGGTATTTCTGGGCCATTTTGTAACTGTACCCGTTGCTGGTCGATATCAATTCCCGCAATAACAGCTTGATAAAAACGTACACCTGTGCCTTGTAAAATTTCGGCGAAGGGTGGAGCAATTTCCCAAGTTTGTAGTTCGCCAGTGAGTAATTCGTATAGTAAGGGAGAAAAGAGGAAGCGATCGCTTTGATCTACTAGCACAATTTCGGGTTTTTGCGTAGATTCCCAAGGTAACTGGCTCAAGCGTAAGGCAGTATAGAGACCACCAAAGCCTCCTCCCAGGATCACAATTCTATGATTTTGTTGAGTCATCTTTTTTTAGGGACAGTCAATCCCAACTGGGCAACTAACATTCAGTGTAATGATTTATTTCTGTCTATTGCCATGATTCAAAAATCTAGGCATTTTCCTGAATGCAGTTCTGATGTGGGTAATATTACACCCTGGCTGAAATCGGGATTTGAGTGGCTGACAAATCTCTGTAATACGTTAATAATTTTATACAGAATAATTACTTAAAAGCACAATCTGCGATCGCAAATAGTAGTAGCGATCGCATCCAAGATTAATTCTGCTGAAAATAGCTCCTAGAGACTCAGCCATGAGGTTTTCCGAGTACATTTGTTACTCTATGTACTTTGCATGGGAACAATAAAGTTAAGTCGATCGCGGCTGCTTAATTAACTAAATATGACTTGGGAATATTTCCAGCTTAGTTTAACAACAACAATCTTGTGAACTGGTAGTGCCAAACTTAGATGACTCGAATCAATTTCAGAAAGCTAGTTACCCAAAAAGAATTCCTGACCATCCTCAACCACCTGGAAAAGGAGATGGGCACTGCTATCTGCATTGAAGATATAGATGGCAAACAACTAATTGGCGGCATTAATAGTGATATCAGCGCCTATAGATATCCGGTGAAGCTTTCAGAGGAAGTTATCGGTTGGGTAATTGGGGATCAAAAAACCGCTGCCATTGCGGCTCTAGTTTCTTACTTAGCACAACAGCAACAAGACAAGAAAGTAGTTGTTAGGGAATTGCTAGAAAAGTATGAAGAAATAGATCTATTTCAAGACCTTTCTACACAAGTTACAGCCAGTCTAGATGTCCAAGAAATTGCGCGATTGGTAATTGAGGAAGCCAAAAACTCAATTAACTCTACCAGTGGTGCAATTTTGTTGCTGGATGACAACAGTGGTGGGTTGAAAATTCTTTGGGAATATGGTCAGATTGGCACCCTAGCAAAACCCCTAAAGTTAGGTCAAGGCATAATTGGTACAATTCTTCAATCAGGTAACGGTGAGATTGTCAATCATGTCTCTACCGATTCTAGGTTTATGGAGTTTCAAGCTAGGGTAAGTTCTCTCATTTGTGTACCCCTAATGTCTAAAAAACAGATGATTGGGGCAATTGTCATGTGCAGTGAGACTCCAACCACATACTCTACTAAAGACTGGAAACTACTTAGCATTTTGGCATTGCAAACAGCAGGCGCGATCGAGAAAGCTCTACTTTATGAGCGTAGTTGCACAGCCGCACAAGTCGCTCAAGAACAAGCACAGCAACTCCAGCGCACCCTGTTTGAACTCCAGCAGACACAGACTAAGCTAATTCAAAGCGAAAAAATGTCTTCACTGGGTAATTTAGTTGCAGAAGTTGCCCATGATATGAACAATCCAATCAATTATGTCAGTGGTAACCTCAGCCATATTCAACAATATACGCAAGAACTTTTGGGTTTGTTACAACTTTATCGACAGCACTATTCGCAGCCAGTCTCGGAAATTCAAGCTGTGCTTGACAATCTTGAATTAGAGTTTCTGATCGAAGATCTGAACAAAATGCTATCGTCCATGATTTTAGGAGTTGGGCGGATGCGTCAACTTGCCTTATCTCTGAGGAACTTCTCCCGCTTGGATCAGATGGAGATGAAGCCAGTTGACATTCATGAAGGAATCGATAGCACATTACTCATCATGCAAAGCCGACTCAAGCCTAAAGAAAAGAACCTAGGTATCCAGGTAATCAAAGAGTACGGCAAGATTCCCTTGATTGAAGGCTATGCTAATCAGCTAAACCAAGTATTTATGAACTTAATTGCTAATGCGATCGATGCTTTAGAGGAATCAATGATCAGTTGTCAATGGCCAGTTATCACAGGAAAAACCACCGATCATCTCCAAATTCGCATTTCTACCGCGATGGTTGACTCTACTTGGCTGAAAATCCAAATTGCTGACAATGGCCCGGGTATCCCAGACAGCCTACAAAAGCGATTATTTGAGCCGTTTTTCACCACCAAGCCTACTGGTAAAGGTACTGGACTAGGGCTATCAATCAGCCACCAAATTATTGAGAAGCATGGCGGATTGCTGCGTTGTTTATCTCAGCCTGGAGAAGGAACCACTTTCTGTATTGAAATCCCAGCTATGCAAAGCACCTTCAAATCTGCTAACACAGATCTTACAAACGACTAACTGAACTAATTGAAACCACAAATTTATATAGTGACCAGTACTGCTACCCTATGGAAAAATCTACGGTCTAGCACTAATTTTAAGATTCAAGGTTGGATTGAATGCAGTGAAACCCAACTTTTACAAGGCTATGATAAGTTTCGTTATCGCTTTAACTATCGTACAAATAATTGTGGCGATCTACTTACAACGGAAAGTTTCATTGTTTTACTCATCATACAACAAAAGAAAAGAGGCTATCCTTTAGCCATCGACAATTACTCAAGTAAGACAATCCAGACAAAATAAGATTTGAGAAATATTCGGTAATGCTCTTGCCAGCATCGCCCGATAAAAGGTGTAGTAGTCAATAAAAACTCTTCAACCTTAAAAATACTGACAGACATATTACAGACACAGGGATACAATATTATTGAAACATCTAAAATTCAATAATGTCTACAATAATTACTGCTCAGTGAGTTCAATTTAATAAGCAAATATTTTAGGTCTTCTTAAAAAATAAATTACTGGAACTTATTCTAAGTTAAAAAAAACATAGAAAAAGTCTATTTATTTCATATTTTTTATTACCAATACCTCAATAGGATACTCATAAGTTTATATGAATAATAAAGTATTAATTGTTGATGATGAAACTAGTGTTCGTCTGTTGCTAGAAGAGGCTCTCGAGAGTTTAGAGCAAGAGGAAGTAGAAATATTAATAGCTAAAAATGGTGAAGAAGCACTAGAAATTATTCAAGCAGAAAAGCCAAAGCTTGTGTTTTTAGATGTCATAATGCCAAAGATGAGTGGAATAGAAGTTTGCAATACTGTTAAGAATAAACTAGAAATGCCAGATGTTTATATTATTATGCTAACTGCTAATGGACAGGAGGTTGATAAACAACAAGGTTGTGAGGCTGGTGCAGATTTATATATGACCAAGCCTTTCCGTTCCAGAAATGTTCTAAAAATTTCTCGAGAGGTGCTTGGTTTGTCGGCTATTAGCGAATAAGGTATGAAAATCCTACGAAAATTGTCAGATTTTTTGTGAAGGATTTCCTAGACTAATACTAGCTAAATCAATCGCTTGTATGCCACTCATTATTAGACTTTCATTTTAAATGATTTGAGATCCCTAGAGAAACGAGTAAGGATTATTATTTAATTTAGGTTTAAAGTTGTGAAAAAGCGAAAGGCGGTTTGTAAGTAGATAGCAACCGCCTTAAATTTAAAATTTAGCTAAAGGCAATTAATTGCCTCCAGTAGTGATAGCCTTATTGTGAATTGGGGGATCTTCAGCTTTTCTGTGCCATTGACCGCCATTACCTGGTTCATATTCATTCCTAACGCTATTCCAGGCTACATCACGAGCCGCTTCTTCACTCATACCGTTGTCTTGGGCTGCATTGAATGCGGCAAAGAACATCTGTTGGGCATGTTCAGGCAGTTGATCTCTAATGTCCTGAGGCAATTCGTCTATCTGCTTATAAGGCATAAACCTACTCCGATTATCTCAACTTAGGTTTATGCTAAAAAATAGAAAATTAGATTTCCTCTGCAAGTAGAGATATACAAACACCATACTTTTGGCTGAGAAAAACAATTTTTAAATCAGCCCTGCAATGATGTTGATGCTGATTGCCACAATGGTAGTGTTAAAAAAGAAAGATAATATACTATGAAGTAAAGTCAAACGTCTCATAGCACTAGATGTTGTTTCTACATCAGAAACTTGGCTAGTCATACCAATAACAAAAGAATAATAGAGAAATTCCCAATAGTCTGGATAGTCATTATTAGGAAAATCTAACCCTCCACTTATTTCTCCACTAGTATTAGTAGGAGTTTTATGTTGATAATAGCTATGTGCATATTGCAGGGCAAACATTGTATGCACTAGTAACCAAGAACCTACAATGGTCATAATCGAAAGTATGACATGTAAGGTTAACAAAATTGCTGATACGCCTTTTTTATCAGTTAGTAAAAACCCAATCGCTAACACACTAGCACAAGCCGCAGCAATCACCAGCATAAATATAGCCAAACGACCTTCGTATTCACTCTCAGCATAACGACGGGTTTTTTCAGGAGTAGCTTTGACCATCTTCCACCAAGTTATGGCTAGAAAAAAGTCAGAACCTGAGTTCCAAGCGCAGAGAATACGGGTAGGTAAGTGTAGCCAATGGGGAAGTATTAGTGAAATCAATGTAGCAACAAAGACAGCCACAATTAGCCTAGGTCGAGGATCGAAGTTTTTAAATAAATTGATTCTAATAGGCACTTTGAAAAAGTTTGAAATTTAGTAATTATATAAAACTTTACCTGATCTGTGATAATTTTTTTTTAAATACAACATAAGTATTACCCACAAAAATTTGGATGTGGTGGGCAGTGCCCACCCTACGCTACTTAAGATTTCTTATAAATTATTTAATTTTTCTATCTAATTTAGTAGCTGCTAATGTATTACATGTTAGCTCCTACCAAGTCACAGTACCTTCAAATTTGTTTAGCATCTTATTACTAATTCCTGGAACTTTGTCTAAGTCTTGTAAAGATGTAAATCTTTGCTGCTGACGGGTAATAATGATTCGCTGTGCTAACTTTTTACCAACACCAGGTAGAGTTACTAATTCTTCCAAAGTTGCAGTATTAATATTTATTTTTTTAATTACTTGGTTAGGAATTGATGTAGGAGTTTTTATTTGAAGACATTGTTTAGCTTCAGCAGCAATTTTTTGTTGAATTGTTGGTGGTAAACCAAGTTTGACATTAGTGTAAAGGCGAGCAAACTCGCGTACATAATGGGCTGCAACTGTAGGGCTTTCAATTACTACTAGAGTTTCGTCATTACCATTATTGGCTGCTTCAGACCAATTGTGCGAACCTGTAATTACTGTTTTTCCATCAATAACAGCAAATTTATGGTGCAATAAATCTCCTTTAGGTAAGGTAGGTACACCGACGCTAGTAATTGGATTATTCCAAGTATGGTTGTCTACTTCATATTTACATTTATCAGCGAGAGCAAACCCCATCATATCTAAAGCTTCGCTATAGGAACGATAAGCAAATTCTGGTTCAATTAAAGTCCGAATTTGGACAGTTTGTTGATAGCGATTTTCTAGGATATTGGCAAGCCGCTGATCGGAAAATACAAACAAGGCCATATCAACAGACTTAGTAGCTGATTCTAAGGTATTACCAATTAAACCATTAGTACTTTGACTCCAAGGTTGAGTTGGGGAAGTAGGAGAAAACTGTACGGTAATTTTAGTTTTACCCAAAGTGATGGTTTTTGGTAACCGCGCTGGTTTTTTCAAACCAAATAGACTATCTGGCTTTCCTCCTGGCCCATCGCCCCACATGGTGTTAAATTCTTCTGTAAATAAAGATGCTAATTCTGGGCTATCAATTTGTAAGAAGTTATTGGCATTGCCTAAACTGCTGGGATTGCTAAAATCTCCAAAGGTATCACTCAATGTAAAATTTGCAGAAGTTACAATCACAATCCGATTGTCTACAATCACAAATTTGTGATGCATCAAACTACTACCTGCTGAACCATCGGCTCGATCATCTATCCAAGGAATTTTGGCCTTTTGTACAATCACCAAAGCATCTCTTTGATTAATTTCTTCAGAACTGAGTTTATTATCTTGGTTAAGGTCTACAAATTTACGAAATTCGTTATAGCGTTCCTGTTCTCTTTTTTCTAACTTGCTTATTTCGTTAGGCGTTAGGCTACTCCAAGGACGGCTATAGGTATTTTCTAAAATTAACCTCACTTTTACCCCAGCGTTTTTTCTGTCTGCTAGTGCTTGGGCAACTTTAGGTAAACGTAATTCTTGAACCGCTACATCTACTGTAGACTTAGCCTGAGAAATAGCATTGACAATCTGCTGTTCTAAATTATCTCCCTGACGAGTTTGCTTACGGTAAGGTTCTGAAAATTCTGAGGATTGAGAATGGTTAAAGTAAACCTGAACAAATGGATCTTGTGGTAGAGGTGCTGGACGTTTATCCTGGGACTGGACTCTTTGACAAGAGGCAATGGTAAATACTAGAAAAAATATAAAATAATACTTCAGACCGGAAAAAAGTTGCACGGTAATCTGATAAAAGTAGATTGAGAGTTAACACATCATATTATTCCCAAAATAAAGGATGTCCAAATAAGTAGAAAAATAGCTTTACAAGCAGGGCAGAAAGTCTACTCAATGCAGAATTATTCACAGCTTTTCAAGTTTAAGTAACTTAACTGTATATGCTGAAAATATAGGCAACCAGTTGTAAGCGTATGTCTTCACTCATTTATTGGTGATATGCAAATATATTTAGATTACAGTGCTACTACTCCCACTCGCCCAGAAGCGATCGCAGCTATGCAAAAAGTTCTCGCTCAACAGTGGGGCAATCCTTCGAGTTTACATGAGTGGGGACAACGGGCAGCGACGATTTTAGAACAAGCCAGAATCCAAGTGGCTGGATTAATTAACGCTTGTGCTGCGGAATCTATCATCTTTACCTCTGGTGGGACTGAGGCAGATAATCTAGCGATCATGGGCGTTGCCCGGTTGTACAATGTTCCGCAACACATCATTATTTCTAGCATTGAGCATTCGGCAATTACTGAACCTGCGCGGTTGTTAGAAATGTGGGGTTGGGAAGTGACTCGCCTAGCGGTAGATGTTAAAGGCAGAGTTAACCCCTTAGATTTACAAGCCGCATTACGACATAATACAGTCTTGGTATCTGTGATTTACGGTCAAAGTGAAGTCGGCACAGTCCAAGCGATCGCAGAACTAGGAAATATTGCCCGTAAGCATGGGGCATTGTTCCATACAGATGCAGTGCAAGCTGTAGGACGCTTACCAATTGACGTGCAAACACTGCCCGTAGATTTACTCAGCCTTTCTAGTCATAAAATATATGGGCCGCAAGGTGCAGGGGCGTTGTATGTGCGTCCTGGTGTAGAGTTAGTACCCTTATTTTGTGGTGGTGGACAAGAAATGGGGCTACGTTCTGGGACGCAAGCCACACCTGTAATTGCTGGTTTTGGCGTAGCTGCTGAACTAGCAGCCCAAGAAATGTCCATAGAGACACCCCGCTTAATTCAATTACGCGATCGCTTATTTGCTCAATTAGCTGATATAGCTGGTTTAATTCCCACAGGCGATCGCGATCAGCGCTTACCGCACCATCTAAGTTTTTATTTAGAACATGCCGATGGGGAAAAACTTAGTGGTAAAACTTTAGTACGACAATTAAATCTAGCGGGGATTGGGATTAGTGCTGGCGCTGCTTGTCACAGTGGGAAACTTAGCCCTAGTCCGATATTGTTGGCAATGGGTTATTCTGAAAAAGCTGCTTTGGGAGGTATTCGCATGACATTGGGGCGCGAAACTACTGAAGCTGATATAGATTGGACAGCGATGGTGTTAAAGCAGGTTTTGCAAAGACTGACACCAAATTTATCTTTAGCTAACCGTTAATACGCCTAGTACACTGAATTGCGATCGCTTTTCGACAATGGAAGTTTCGATTAATGTCATCTGAGGATGAATATTCTCTCCTTCCTTCTGCCCTCTGCCTCTCCGAAGTTCCGATTGGAGGAAGCCTCCGTTCGGACTTCTCTCTGCCTTCTGCCTTAATGCTGAAACAATAGAAATAGACACCAAAGTATCAAGCAGACTATGAGTGAACTTCCTAACAGTCTTGAAGAAGCGATCGTCCAATCTCGCACAGCTACCCAAGCTGCTTTAGCAGATGGCCATACTCGCGTACAAGTTGAGTTTTTGTTCCCAGAACTCAAATTTATGCTTGTGGCGGAAGACTTTCTCCCTGCGTTTGCCGAATATGATTCCCGCCTGAAGGTTTTCTTTGCTGATGCTGGTGCTGCGGCCCTTGCCCGCCGCGAATGGGCAGATGCAAAATTTAAAATTGAGGATATCGGGACAGGTAGGGCTACTGCTGTCGGATCAAAAGTTCAGCCAGAAGACGAAATTTTTCTATTTGTTGCACCCAGTTCTGTTGAAGTAGCGCAAATGGAAAAACTCTGTCAAGAAATTGGCGATCGCCCTGTAGTTATCTTAAATCCTCGCTTAGAAGATTACGGAGTTGTAGGGCTTGGCTATGCAGCCAGACAAGTCCGCGAACGTTTTATTGGTAGCATCGAATCTTGCTACTATTTACGTCCCGTTGACGATCAAACTGCTGTGTTTCGTTGCTACCCAGGACAGTGGGAAATTTGGGTGGAAACAAACGACGAGTATCAAAAAATTGCCGACTTGCCGAAAAAACCATCCGGTGATGAATTAGATCTCATTTTGATGAAAGGACAAACTCAAACAACAACCGACGCCACACCTGCGAAAAAACCTGGTGTATTTAAGAGTTTGCAACGGTTTTTAAAGGCGTTGAGTAGTTAACAAAAAGCAGGTAAAGCAAAGGTAGCAGTGGATATTTTGTCATCTGCTGCCTTATTTTATTAAGGTATTTATATAGTTGAACTAGTCAAGCCAAAAGCTGAGTGTCCATTACTATGAGTACTCTACAGGAAATTGAGAAAGCTATAAGTCAACTGTCGCCGGAGGAGCTTGCTGCTTTCCGTGCCTGGTTTGCGGAATTCGATGCGGCTGTATGGGATAAACAGCTGGAGGCAGATGTAGCTGCGGGACGGCTTGATGCTCTAGCAAAGAAAGCGTTGCAAGATTTGCAAGAAGGACGCTGTACTGATCTGTGAGACACCGAGCAACCCCAGATTTTTGGTATTACTATCGACAATTGCCAGGTGATATTCAAGAATTTGCCGATCGATGCTACGAGTTACTCAAGCAAGATCCTCGCTATCCATCGCTACATTTCAAGAAAGTGGGGCGTTTTTGGTCAGTAAGAGTGGGTTTACACTATCGTGCGCTTGCTGTCGAACAGGATAACGATTTTGTCTGGTTCTGGATTGGAACACACGCAGAATATGACAAACTTTTAGAGTATGGGTAGCAAGCAATTTCACAGATTACATTATGGTGATCGCATCCAAATTGCCGCTTTTCAACGATAATTTTGCCGCAATTAAATTTTTACCCACTGTATCTGGGTTCGACTTCTATAGTTCCATCAGGTAAGATAGTTTTCCAAAAAAAGGCGTAGAAAATACTGGAATCAATTGTTAGGTTATTGGCAAGACTAAAGTTGGTCTCAATCAAGATAGCCCAACTTAAATCAGCATTGAGCAAGTTAGCACCTCTCAAACTTGCCCTAGTGATACCAATTTAAATGGTGTTTAGGGCAAATAGGGCATCGAGAATGAAGGAATATCC
>NZ_MTAV01000127.1 GCF_002154695.1 Nostoc sp. T09 | reverse complement strand
GTAGATCGTAATGCTTTTCTCTTTGGCTGGACACCCCAAGCAGAACTATGGAATGGTCGTTTGGCAGCTATCGGTTTTCTCGCCTATTTGTTGTGGGATTTAGCAGGATTTAGTGTTCTGCGCGATGTATTGCATCTCATTGGCTATTAAGTAATAAGTTCCCATTTAAACTGCATACCTACTCTGTTAGAAACCCACTGAGGCGTTTATGTTATTGGTCATTTGTGTTTACAAAGGACAAATGACCAATAACAAATGACGATGAGTAGTATTCATTCTGGTCTTAATAGACGAAACCAAAATCGAGAACCGCCTTCAGCACGGGGTAAATAACCAATCTTACCTCCCCAACGTTCAACTGTAATCCGGCAAAAATAAAGTCCAAGTCCGGCTCTACCTGATTTATTTTTACCTTGAGCAAATTTTTGAAATAAAGTTTCTGCAATTTCTGGTGCTACCCCTGCACCCCGATCGTCAACTGTCACCAGAACAGATGTTTCATCTTGTTGTAAATCAATTTCCACAGTAGAATCCGGTGGGCTATGGCGCATTGCATTTTCTACTAAATTTGAAATCACTCTATCTAAACGCGAGCGATCGCCAACTACTTTCCAGTTTGCTGTCAAGTCAATATTGTTAGCAAGCTGTAATTGCATGTTATTGAGCGCAAAAGTAGGAGTTAACAGCTTGATTACCTCTTGTACAGCAGTCAGAATATTGGGTGCTTGTTCAGAAGCGAGTGTAAAAGCTTCCAGCGATCGCATTTCAGCCGAGAATGCATTTAATATTTCCCGAATCAGCATTTCTTGCTTAATTGTCTGTTCTCTACCAATTTCTAACCATTCTTCTCCTTTAGGTGTTAAATTTTCAAATTCCAGCAGAGCTAGACAACAATTAATACTGCTTAATTGTCCTGCTATATCGTGAATAATACAATGAATCAAAACTTCTTTTTTTTGTTTATCCTTGAGTAATTGTTGATAGTTTAATTGATTCTCTCTTGCTTTTTGAATAACGTATTGTTTTTCTTTATAAGAATCTTCTAATAATTCAACTAATAAACACTTTCTATTGTTTAAAGAAATTGCTGATGCTTCAAAATGGTATTCTTGCCCAGCTAAATCACGATCAGTCCAGAACCCAGAACTCAGTTTTGTAGAGTTATTATTTTGCCAAAATTCTTCAGCATCAACTAAAAAATTTTCTAAAAAAGGAAACTGTTCCTCTGGGATTAAGACCTTTACACCTGATGTAACTCTAGGATGACAAAAGCGCCTTAACCAATTTGGAACTTTCCCAGTCACTTTAAAAGAGCCGGGATTAAGCCGCTCTAACACCAGAATATTCAGGGCTGCGAATAGGTCGTCTGTGATAGAGTCAGTCATGAGATTACGCTACAATAAATTAATTTTTTGTGTAAATTACTGCTTTAAAATTTTAGTTAATTTTTCTTGCAACAAGCCAAATTCATTGACTTGTTGTTGAATGAATGCGCAATGTTTCTCATCCCAGGTTGCATCTAGGAGTAATACCCAATCACCTTCCTCTGAAGGAAAGAGATGGACATCTGCACAAATACCGTATTCGGTTTTTATCCGTGGTAGAAATATAGGAAAATCGTCTAATGGCAGTAGACCTTCTAGAAAAAAGGCCTGTTCTTTGATATTTCCCCCTTCTTTTACGTTAGTTACTCCGTATGCTGCTAGTTTTCCCCCCCAAGCAGACAAGCAGCCATCTTTGTTGACTAAAAGATAGGCAAGTGAGCGTTCTTCTAGAATAAAATTCAATAAATAAGCAATAACAGGAGTGGGGAAATTTAGCATTTATCCATCCATTATTTTCTCAGCCAGAGTTTGAAAAACTTCTGCAACACCTAGATCATTTTTAGCACTGGTTTTCATCACAGTCCAACCTTTCTGCTTAATTGCGTCGATTTCTACAGGATCAATCTCCCACTCCTCTGTCAAATCCCATTTGTTCAGTATCAAAATAAAAGGAACCTTACCAATAGCCTCTTCTACTCTTGTTTGCAGATCAAAGGCTTTTTCGAGAGTATTTTTACGGGTGCCATCTACTACTAATAAATAGCCAGATGAACCTCGTAAGTAAGACATGCGCACTTTTTGAAATTCATCTTCTCCATACAAATCCCAAAGAATCAGGTTGATCGTTATTTCTTGTATATTTACTGTTTTCTTATCAATTTTTACGCCTACAGTAGTATGGTAATTTTCCGAAAAAATGCTGCTAACAAATCTTGCCACTAAACTTGTCTTACCTGTGGCAAATGCACCTACCATACATATTTTTTTCTGGAGCATAAATTGATAATTACTTCAGTTAGAAGTGTCGCTTATGAATATTTTGAAGGATACTTTGCGATTAGCTTCTTGTGCCGATTCTGGTTGTAAAGATAGATTAGAAGCTATACCCACACCGTTAAAGTTACTGGTGTTAATTCCTTGGGAAGTTAGATAAGATAAGATTTTATTGGCGCGGGCTTTGCTAAGGAAATTGTTTCTTATTTCTGTTCCAGTGGTACTACTGTGTCCTGTAATTTGCAGACGTATATCTTTACCGAGATATATAGCAGTATCTAAAAGCTGATTTATTTTTATCACTAGATTAGTGAGTTTATTAGCTTCACCTGGAATCAACTCTGTTGTTCCTTCTGCAAAAAATAGCGTTTCTTGTTCAATCTGCTGTTTATATAGCTCTAGTTGGCTAAGTTCAATTTCCTGAAGATTTGTGTCATTAAATTGACTGATCCCGGGAATAAAACGCCATAATTTTCGTGTTTCTAAAATCCATTGGCGAGGTGCAGAGCCAGTGGCATTGAGAATGCCATTGTTGTCAACTTTTAATGATACTGTTTTTGGTGGTAACAGTAGTTTCTCAGATCTTATAGTAACCAATTGTGGATCTAATGAGATGTAAGATCGCCACTGACTGCTGACCTTTTGGGGATTGAGATTTGCTTGCTGGATGAATGTTTTAGGGTCTACTGCTAAAGGATCGCGCATTCCAGAAATTAAATATTTCCCCTGATGCTGTTTAGTATTAACCACAACGATTCCTGGTTGAGACTCAAGTTTTTGGATATAGGAATGCCAACGGAATTGGTCTCTCAGCGTCAAAAAGCCCCAAATCCCACAAGCGATCGCTATTGTACCTAAAAGGCTCCACGCATAAGTATAATTTTTTTTAGGTGGAGATTTATAACCTTCTGCCAGGCAAGCTTCTAAATAAGGTCTACTAGCTGCAAATGGCTCTGTATCTCCATTAAAAGCATTAATTTCGCTACTCAGCTTCAAGTGAATTTTTTCTACTGCTTCTCGCAGAATTAACCTTAATTCTTGAGGTGGTTTTCCTCGAACAATAGCTGCTAGTACAGCTTGCGGGCCTTCTTCCACCCAAACGGTGAGTTCTCCAAACTGCAAACTTTGCAGTCCTTCGCTTCTTTCCACACTGAAAGAGTCTTTCACAAAATCCTGGATAGCTGTCAACATCGCTGAGACCAAATCCGGATCTTGAGTTGTTACCCTAGGTGCTACGAGATGTTGCAGCAATAATCCAGTTTGTTTATGAATCAGGAATACTTGTTCTACTCGATAAACCAGCGTCCGGAGCAGGATAATTTCGGCAAATGATTTCCCTGTCCTTCGTGCTTCTAGCCTCCATTGCAGACTCTGTGGTGATACGCTATGTTCTAGAGTTTGATTTAAAGATTGCATCATCTCCTCCATAGCTGCGGAAATCGCCTTGCGCGTGGCGGGTCCAACGATGGGAAAAAACGCTTCTGAAAGTATGTTGTGGTCTTGCTTGACCGAGGAATGAATCGCTGTTTCTACGGTAGATATTACTGCTTCTCCCAATTGTTTATCTTGCTTTGACCGCAAGACCACAGCTTCAGGAAGCAGGCGACTAATATCTTCGGCTTGAATTTGGGGATCATTTAAGCGTTCATAGAGTTTGTTAAGTTGACTCGGTTCAACACCGAGCAGCAAACTACGAATTGTACTTAATTCATCGCTGATTTTGAGATGACTATTTGCAGGTAAGTCTGTAGATGCAGGAATGCTCTCCAATCCAGGTGACTGCGTTAAGCTTTGGGTTTCTCTTATAGTTCCAGGGCTTACCGTAATGCTGGTTTGGCTACTATTAATGTTAATTTTAGGGGATTCTTTAGCTATTTCATTCGTGGATTTATTACTCATTTTTAAAATCCCCCAATTTCCAATTAATAACTATTTTTAGTCTATATACTTTTATAAATTTAGCAGATAAAATCCTTGCTATAATGCAGGTTTGTTTTTAATTTTTAATTAATAAACTTATATCTATTGTGAAAAAATGGATAATCAGCAAGGGGTTAGGAATAAACTCCTAACTCCTTGCTCTAATTATGAATTCGTATCAGAGTTTAGCCTGATAGCCAGTTCTGTAAACAGAGATGCAAGCTTAGAACGGTCAGTTTTCTCTCTACGCAGTTCTTGAGATTCCCGTTCTAGCAAAGTCAGTATTTCCTCATATTTTTGTCTAATATCATCTTGTAAGCTATTAGATTGGTTGAGGAGATGTTCGCGTAGTTCTCTTTGGCTATTAGTAGTTTGTTCATCAACTTGAGCAATTTTTTTCTCTAAAGAAATAGCAAGATTTCTCTGATCTTCAGCAAGTGATTTCACCCCTGCATCTCGTTCCAATTGCTCATTTTTTACACGTTCTGTTAAAGAATCAACTTCTTTTTTGATATATGTTTCTAAGTAATCTAAACGCTTTTTTGTCTCATCTCGCACGTTGTTTAATTCTTTAACTAGACGTTCTTCTAAACGTGCAAACCTTTTTTCAACCTCCCGTACCTGATTACCGAAAAGAATATCTCTGACTTTATCTAAACTGTTAATTTCGCTAAGATTCGTACCATTCAATTGTGGCTTGTTTATATCTTGAATTGATGCCCCTTGCCCTGGTTCTCTCAAATTACTATTGATGTATTCTTCAGGCGGGTTCATGAGTATAATCCTTTTTTATGCTGAAATTACTTATACTTATAGTTGTTTTACCAGATCCGGAGATCAGAAATCTCTCCGTAGGTAGCATCATTGAATACAATAAATGAAAGCATCCTCCTTCAGATATAAATTCATATGTCTGCTTGTTTAAATTTGTAAATATTAAGTAATGGTTAAAAATTTTCTTGTTTAGAAAAGGGTTTTGAGAATGTCAATCTCTAGCTACTCAGAGTAGAAAGCGAAACAACACATCCAAAGCCAAAGCCAAAGCCACGAATTGCAATAGCATCACTGGGATACTGTAGTGTAAAAATGTTTTAAAAGAGCCTCGTCCTCCATTCTGTCATTAGTTTAGTAATGACAGTCAGAAAAGTAATGACGCTCAGGATCGCTTGCTAATTTTCCGCACTATCGCTGTCACAGTTTATTGGCTTACATATTAGTTAAAAAAGCCACCTAAACTTAGGTGGCTTTTTTATAAAACTTAATTAGATGAATAGATACTGAAATTCACCCCAGAGTTTATTCATCAATACAACTAGGGATACCCAAAACAGCACAGGGAAAATCAGAACCTAGAGCCTGAATAATAGGATGATTAACAGAGCGACAACCTATAAATAGAATATCAGCAGCTTCTAATTCCACAACTTTTTTAAGTTCCATGCCAATAGTACCAAACCGCAAATGAGATTTAAAAGAACCCTGCCATTCCTCAGCTAAACTACGTGCTTGCCAAAGAATTTTGTCGGCTTGTTGCAGGACAGCTAACGATTTTTCTTGTAAATGTGGTGCGATAGCTTGTAGTTTTGGTTGAGTTAAAACGGGTGTGACAGATTTAGATACATTGCTTACTGGACATTCTAAAGGAGTGATATGTCTGGTAAAGCTTGAGATATCTGAATACTGACTCTTATACTTGTCTGCTACCACATAAACGGCTTGAACTGTTACTGGCTTGTTGGTAGCCAAGCGCGTTTGGTGAGCAATCCAAAAGGCTATATCTAGCGCGGTATGGCTCTTGGGAGATGCATCATATGCGACAATTAAGTTAACTGGTTTTGCTGTAGAAGCTTTTTTAGAAAAGGTTTTTTTTGGCTCTGGTAGCAATACCATTTGCTCAATTAAGTCATCTCGACCGATGGTGCTTTGAAGGCGCACTAACATTGGCTTGATTTTCACAGCGTAACTTCTCTCCCATGAAACAAATGACTAATGAGAAGCAGGGTAACCAATTTTGTCCTTTGTCCTTTGTCCTTGGTCATATGTTCGCCAATTCTTGAACCATGACTAATGACTAACGACTAATTAGTTAATAACTAAAATCGGTAAAAGAAACCCCAATAACAACTGGTATGAAAGCCAAAGTTTTGGCGGTTCCTTCCACTGCCGACGGAGTTAGCTGACGGGCTAAGACTGGAAGGTGTCTCTCATAAAGATTAGCCCCAAACATTGGTTCCTCCGCTTCAAATCCAAAATTTGCCGAATTTGAATTAGGCTACCCACTAAAAGCATGATAATCTAATTTACTCGTCTTGCGTAAAATAGCGATCAAGAAAATTCAAGGCGTGGTTGCGCAGTTCAAAATATTCTTTGGAGTTGCGCATAGCAGAGCGATCGCGTGGATGAGGAAAAGGCACTTCTAATATTTCTCCAATTGTGGCGGCGGGACCATTAGTCATTAATACGATGCGATCTGACATATAAATTGCTTCATCTACATCGTGAGTAATCATCATCACTGCTTGGCGATGCTTTTCCCAGATATCTAATACTTGTCGCTGCAATTTACCTCTAGTTAACGCGTCCAGCGCACCAAAAGGTTCATCCATCAGCAACATTTTTGGGCGAATTGCCAAAGCTCTAGCAATACCCACACGCTGTTTCATCCCCCCAGAAATTTCATCGGGATATTTATCAGCAGCCGCGGTCAAGTTTACCATTGCCAAGTGTTCATTTACAATGCTAATTTTCTCAGCACGATTGGCATTTTTTAGCACTTCATCTACAGCTAACCGGATATTTTCTCGTACTGTTAACCAAGGTAAAAGTGAATAATTCTGAAATACCATCATTCTTTCTGCTCCCGGCTGACGAATTTCTTTTCCATCTAGCCGTACCGAGCCAGAAGTTGCTTTTTCTAAGCCTGCTACAATTTTTAACAAAGTTGATTTACCGCAACCAGAGTGACCAATTACAGAAATATATTCGTCTTCTTCGATGGTGAGATTAACACCATTTAGTACTACAAAATTACCTTTATCTGGTGTCGGATAAGACTTGACTAAATTTTCAATTTCTAGAAATCCTGTGCCAGGCATAACTTTGTTGTGAGTATGAATAGGTAATGCGGTATATTCCATCATCAAATGCTCCTAATAATTTAGTCGTTAGTCAATATTGGTACTTGAAAATTAGGACATATAGAAACGAGTCGGAGAGTTAGCTCTAATTTCAAAACTATTTAAATAGCCCACAGGATCGCTGGGATCAAAACCTTTTTTATCGATGAATACTTCTGGAGGTTCTATTTTGTAGTCATCTTTAGGAGATTCAATACCCATTTCCGCAGCTATCTCACGATAAAGGTCTGCCCGCCAACCTTTTGCGGCTAGTTGTTCAGCATTTTTGGGAAATTCTTTAATTTGTCCCCAACGTGCTGCTTGTGTCATCAACCAGATACTTCTAGATCTCCACAAGAATGTCGAGTGTTCTCCTGGTTGTTTAGGAATGTTGTCAGGAATATCAAAGAAAATCGTAGTATCAGCAGCTTTAATGGTGCGGTCTTTGCCATCAAATCCACCATAGTTGTAATTGCCGATAATTGCTGGCCCTGTAAATTTAGTTATTGGGGCACCTGGCTTTTTAGGTTTTGCTCCTGTAAAGGAACGATCGGTTATTAGTTCGGCAACTTCCTGGCGGTTTTCTGGTTTGCTGCAATACTGGCAAGCTTCAATCATTGCCTTGACTAAGGAACGATAAGTTTTGGGATATTGTTCGATGAAAGATTCCATCACTCCCAATAGTCGATCTGGGTGTCCTAACCAGACTTCTTTACCTTGGGCGAAGGTAAAGCCGACGCCTTCGTTACCTGTAATTGCTCTAGTATTCCAAGGTTCGGCGACCATGTAGGCTTGCATGGCTCCAATGCGTACATTTGTTACCATTTGCGGAGGTGGCACGATGATGATGCGAAACTCTTTGAGGGGATCGACACCAGCCGCCGCAGAAATGTAACGCACAAAGTATTCGTAAATGGAAGAACTCAGCACTACTGCCCAAACTTTGTTTTCTGCGGATTGCTTGTCAAAGTAGCCGCGAAAATCTCTACCGAAAGCTTGTAGCGCACCATCGCCATATTTTTCTTGGTATTCGTACCACGGGCGCAGCCCAAAATCCCACATGGCTTTGTTCATCGTCATGGAGTTACCGTGGCGGTGAATTGTCATAGCGGCACTTAAAGGGGCATGGCGTGCGCCTTCCGCACCAATTCTGGCGTTGGTGACTGCACCGGATACGACAGGTGCAGCATCTAAGCGACCAAATATTACGCCATCGCGGGAAGTTGCCCAACTGGCTTCACGGTTGAGTTTGACATTTAAACCATATTTGCGGAAGAAGCCTTTTTTCCAGGCGATCGCAAATGGGGCGCAATCATTTACAGGTACGTAGCCAACAGTAATATCAGGCTTTTCTAAGTCTTGGGATCTGACAATCGGTTTAACTGCTAAGGCTTCTTCAGTTAGTCCTTTAGCAGAGCGATCGCCTGAAATTGTACAGGAGGACAGAGCCATTGAGGCGGTTGTTGCTCCCATTCCTAAGAGAAAATCGCGTCGAGTCCAGTTTTGATCAGCCATTTATGTGGCTCCAGCGGTGATTAATAGGGTAAATAAGCTCACGCAAAGGCGCAAAGCCGCAAAGGTTAAAAGCTTTTAAGGGTTTTGGCTTGAAAAAAACTAATTATTTAGCAGCTGTGGGACGATGGGTTACTAACTCTTGAATTTTGCCCACAGCGTAATCCAGAATTAATCCAGTTAAGCCAATTACTAATACGGCGAGAAAAACTGAACTCAGATTTAAACGGCTCCATTCATCCCAAACAAAAAAGCCGATACCGATACCACCAGTGAGCATTTCTACAGCGACAATTACCAGCCAAGCAATGCCTAAACTAATTCGCAATCCGGTAAAAATATAGGGTAGACTTGCTGGCCAAATAATTTTTGTAATTCGTCGCCAACGGGGTATTTCTAAAACTCTTGCTACGTCTAAATAATCTTGGGGAACGCTAGAAACTCCCAAGGCGGTGTTAATAATTGTCGGCCATAAAGAAGTAATGAAAATTACGAAAATTGCTGAAGGATCTGCCAAGTTGAAGATAGCCAAGGCAATTGGCAACCAAGCTAATGGTGATACTGGTTTAAAGATTTGAATGATGGGATTTAAGGCTAACATTGCCGATTTGGACATGCCAATCAGAAAGCCCAGAGGAATTGCCACTACTGCACCTAACAGAAAACCCAGCAATACCCTTCGCAAACTGGCGATCAACAACCAACCTATTCCTAAGTTACCCGGACCTCGTTCATAAAAGGGATTTAAGATGTAGTCCAGATTAGCAACTAGCGCCTCTGGAGGGGTGGGCATTAATTCGTGGTTGAAAAGCGCTACAACCCACCACAGTAAAATTATCCCTAAGAATCCTAAAGCAGGTAGTATGACAACATCCTTGACAATGACAGGCTTAGCTTTTTTCCAAGCTACTTGCCCAGCAACAGCAAAAACCGCAGCTAAATTTAGTTGCAATAACATTCACAACCTCAACATATGTTAAGCACGGGTACACAAATCCGAGCAGTACCAGCCTTGGACACTGATGAGATTACAAAAATGTCTTCTCTTCAGTCTCCTCTCAATGCCTACGAAGTTAGCTGACGGGCTAGGGCTGAGAGATGCCCCTCTCTTTTCATTTGTGAATTCAAAGCTCAAATCCACTAATTAATGGATATAGAGATACGCCCCACAATTTGGTTCCTCCGCTCCAGCGTTACACACTGTGATGCGCTAGATTAGGCTGACTTACTCTAATTTTGCACAATATAACATGATTTATCAGTAAAAATATCTGTCCTTTGATTTAAATTGTTGATTTAACTACCCATATTGCATAAATATTCTAAGTATTGGGTAATCGTTAAAATTTATATAGAAAGTTATTCTCTTTAGTTAATATCAATACACCAGGGGAGACAACAGGTAGAATAATCAAACTTCTAAGTATTTTAGTATTTGGCTATTGACTAAATATTAATGATAAATATTATACATTCTTCTTCAGCAGTAGTAGCAAGCCATCAAGCAAGCACAGCATTTATAGAGAAATTAGAACAACAAAAATCTATACCTTTCGGTAGTTGCAGCTTTTTCTAATTTTTTTAATCAAACTTTACTCTTGCTAAGGTAATTGCATATAGAATTTTAGTCATCTGTCTATTTACATAATTTAAAATAATGGATTTTAGTCAAGTACTGGCTGAAAAAACTGGCATTATCCTCCAGAAATGGGTATCAGAGGTTCGTAAAGATAAGCATATTGAAAGCGCTGATGAGTTATCTTACACAGCAATAAAAAATCATCTTCCTCAGGTGATCAAAGCAATGGTAACAGTACTTTCAACATCTCAAGGGAATGATGTTAAATCGATAGTTGTTGCTAGTTGGCAGCATGGAATTCTTAGGGCTGAACAAGGTTTTGATCCAGCAGAAATTGCACGGGAATATCATCTGCTAAGAACAATCATATTTGAGACTATAGAAACATATTTATTGCAGGGAACCCCGGCAGCGATCATTCGTGTTATGCGTTTAATTGACACTGTAATCGATGAAGCGATCGCTCGGTGTTTTAACAGTTATTTTGAAGAACGCTTGCGAGAACTACAACAGTTATACAATTCCCTAACACTTCATAATAACGAACTAAATCGCTTAGTTAATAGCAATCAAGATTATTTTACTCAACTAGCACACGAACTGAAAAGTCCTTTGGCTTCAATTATTGGTTACTCAGATCTATTTTTACGCCAACAACGTCAGCAGAATGGAAAAAATGACACCCAAGTAAATCTAGAACATATTGAGCGTGTGCTACGCAATGGCAGACATTTACTTCGTTTGATCAACGATATACTAGAACTTTCACGTTATGAAGCAGGCAAAATACAACCCGAACCAGAATTTACTAATGTGTGCGAATTAATCAACAATGTGTTTGAAATGTTGGAGCCTTTAGCTAAGGAAAAAAACTTACCTATTGTAGTTAATTGCGAATCCGCTCTTCAGCAAGTATTTATAGATGCAATAAAATTACAACAAATTGTTACAAATCTTGTGAGTAATGCAATTCGCTATACAGAGTCCGGAGATATTAATATAACGTGTCAGGTATTGGACGATCAACACTGGGCGATCGCAGTTACTGATACAGGAATTGGCATAGCGCCAGAAAATCAAACCCAGATATTTGAACCCTATTTTCGCGTGAGTTATGTTAATAAGTCCTACGTTCCCGGAAGTACGGGGTTAGGGTTGGCAATAGTTATTCGCTTAGTAAAACTACTGCAAGGTAAAATTAATTTAATTTCTGAAATTGGTGTTGGTTCCACTTTTTCTGTGACTTTTCCCTTGCAGTTGAAGATGTTAGAGAGTTGATTTTGCGCCAAGGTACAAAAGATAATTTTGCATCTTTGCACTAATCAAAAATCATTTTCATCACAAACTATGTTTTTTTAATTTAGCCAGTGCATCTTCAGCCGCAGCTTTTTCAGCATCTTTCTTGTTGCGTCCCTTACCTTCTCCGTACTCTTTTTTATCCACAAAAACTTTGGCTAAGAACTCTGGCGCATGAGATAAACCACCTATTTGAAATGTCTCATATACAGGGGGATTTGGAGTAACGTTGCGTTGTACCCATTCTTGAAAGCGATTTTTTGAGTCTACACTAGAGCGAATCACAACAATTTGCTCAGGTACAGAATCAAATAGCGGTTCGACAATTGCGCGCACTGCTTCAATATTGGAATCGTTATCTAAATAGTAAGCGCCAAGAACTGCTTCAAAGGTACTACTAAGTAAATTGGGATTTTGGTAACCTCCATCTCGAATAGCACCTTTTCCTAAACGCATTCTAAAATCTAAACCTACCTCAATAGCGAACTTTGCTAATTGCTTCTCATCTACCAGCGCTGAACGCCGTCGTGTTAATTCATCTTCTCCCTTTTCTGGATGGCGACGATAGAGATACTCACCACTTAAATAATTTAGTAAAGCATCACCAAGAAACTCTAAACGTTCATTGTGTTCACCTTCTCCTGGGTTTTCATGAACATAAGAACGGTGGGTAAGAGCTTGTCGTAAAAGTTTTTCATTACGAAATAGCAAAAGTTTGTGTATGTCAGTTAATTTTTCTTTAATACGGGCTTCTTCTGCTTTTTCTGGGGAAAGCATTTGCAAAACTTCTTGCTTTTGTTTTTCCACAATATCTGCTTCTGCTGATGCTGAAACAACTTTGAGCAGTCGAGCAATACTATCGAGAGCGCGATATGTGTCATCTGTAGAAAAGCGGGATTGATGCGCCCATTTATTACGTACTTCAAGGAGTTCACTAATGAGAGCGCGTTCGCTATTACTCAAGTTTTTCCTAAAGGCTTGATCCCACTGCTTGAGCATTATTTTTAGTACAGCAGAAACATCCTCATATAGAATTTCTTCTGGTTTACGTCTTAAACTTTGGTCATCTGATAAGTAAGATTTAGCTACTGCTAGCCAGCCCACACCATGTACTGACTGCATTTTCTGCTCTAAATAAGGATATAAGCCTTGGCATAAAAGAATTAAAGCTCTGTTAACTCGTTCGTGGTTGCTAATAGCCATTTAGGTATTTTAGTTGACATCTTTATCAATCGTTATTTTATTCATTTACTACAAACATGTCACAAAAAAGTCAGCATTTATGATAAAAAAATTATGACGTACTTTCAGCGATCGCACTATACAGAATACCTAAAATTTTCTTAATATCTTTAATATAATACTCACTCAAATCAATGGAAATTATGTTACCTTCTAGCTTGAGAAATTGCCAGATAGTACCAATAGTAACAGCACCATATATAGCTTTGATTTGATTTTGATTTTTCTCATTAAACAACTGAGCAGCTACCATTTCAGCAATACACTGCGCTAAACCAAACCTTAAGTTTTCATTCTTGCTTTCTACGAGAACAACTACCGGACTGCGTACTAGTAACTGTTCGGAAGACAGGCTCAAGATAAAATCACAAAAACCATTTAGCCCTCGTTGGCTATCAACAGTAAAATCTACTCCAGAAAACAAGCTGATTTCATAATTAAATTTGCGTCTAATTTCTAATAAAATTGGGCTAATGATCATTTCGCTCCGAGCTTTCTCAGAACTGATAGCTACGGCTAAATCAACATTTTCTTTAAGAAGAGTAGATAACAAATCACTACATTCTTGTTCCTGCACACTCGAAAACATTCCAGATGACTCATGGATAATTAAACCAAAGTTATCAATTATCTCAGCCAGTTTAAAATCACTATAAGCCATAAAATATTAATAATTTAATTTTGGCGGGAATATCTTACTTAAATCAACAGTTAAATCAGGTAAGCCCGGTAAAGATACTGTTTGATCGGGTAAAATAATCCGTTTATTTGCATAACCAGATTTTCCTAAAAAATCCTGATAGGGTTCGCTGTAACATTCCAAATGATTATCAAATAAATTGAATATCCAATAATGAAAAATTCCAGCTTTAGCATAAAGGGGAATTTTCACAACTTGGTCATAATCTAAGAGGATGTTTGAAAAGTCCTGCTGTCGGTAGCAAAACGTTTGTAGATCCCCCTAAATCCCCCTTAAAAAGGGGGACTTTGAGTCCAGTTTCCCCCCTTGAAAAGGGGGGTAGGGGGGATCTAAATGTGCTTAAAAACACTACAAACCACTTTTCAAACAACCTCTAAAGAAGAATCTGAAACCTCTATGACCAATAACACATCAGTAGGTGCAGGGTGAGCGGATAGATAATCATCAGCTCGGTTTTGGAGAATAGCAAAATCTGGTTCAGGTTCGCTGTTAGGAGGTAACGTAACTGGGGCTTGAGATTGCAAAGTTGCCCTATCTCCTACAAGTTTTGGGAGTTCTTTCCATAACCTTCGCAAACAAGTTTCATGTGGTCTACCCTTCGATACCATTTCGATGATTTCTCCGTCGATCAATTCAATATGGTCATCTTCATCGAAAAAACCCAATTCTATGAGTCTGTGGTATTCATCTAAAGTGAAGCGTTTAGCCTGAGCAATACTCATACAGTTGCTCCTCTGGGAAAAGTTGTCATAACACTTATTCTAAATGTGCCAGAACCTTGATATGCTAAGAGCCGAGACTAGCTATATTGCCAAACCATGCCTGCGCCTACTATCACCCCTAAAATCACTTCCTTTCCCCTGACAGCCGTAGTTGGGCAAGAAGCGATTAAATTAGCTTTACTCTTAGCAGCAGTCGATCCGGGATTGGGTGGAGTGGCGATCGCAGGTCGTCGCGGTACGGCAAAATCTGTAATGGCGCGTGCAATCCACGCCCTACTACCACCCATTGAAGTGGTTCAAGGCTCGATCAGCAACTGCGACCCCAGTCAACCCCAAGATTGGGATGACCAACTTTTAGCAGAATACGCAGATAAAGACATTCAAGATGTCCCTACCGAAATCATCCCTGCGCCTTTTGTGCAAATTCCTTTGGGAGTAACAGAAGACCGACTCCTAGGTTCTGTTGATGTAGAACAGTCTGTTAAGCAAGGAGACACAATATTTCAGCCTGGGTTACTCGCCACAGCAAACCGAGGCGTCTTGTATGTAGATGAAATTAACTTACTAGACGACCAAATCAGCAATCAACTACTGACAGTATTATCGGAAGGACGTAACCAAATTGAACGGGAAGGCATAAGTTTTCAGCATCAGTGCAAATCGCTGTTTATTGCCACCTACAACCCAGAAGAAGGTTCACTGCGAGAGCATTTGCTAGATAGAATTGCGATCGCACTCTCAGCAGATGGAGTACTGGGCTTAGATCAAAGAGTACAAGCAGTAGAACAAGCGATCGCGTATTCCCAGTCTCCCCAAGAGTTTCTCCAGCAATATAACGAAGACTTAGACGCTCTCAAAACTCAAATTATTCTGGCACGGGAATGGTTAAAAGACGTAATCATTACACACGAACAAATTGCCTATTTAGTAGATGAGGCAATTCGAGGGGGAGTCCAAGGACATCGTGCTGAGTTATTTGCTGTCAGAGTTGCCAAAGCTGCTGCTGCTTTGGAAGGACGCAACACCGTCAATGCGGAAGACTTGCGCCGTGCTGTGGAATTGGTGATCGTACCACGGGCGACAATTGTGCAGACACCACCACCCGAACAAGCACCGCCACCTCCTCCTCCTCCGCCACCAGAAACTCAGGACGAATCAGAACAAGAGCAAGAGGAACAAGAGGAACAGGAACAAGAGGAACAAGAACAACAAGAACCACCTAGCATCCCCGAAGAATTTATCTTCGATCCGGAAGGGGTGTTACTTGATTCTAGTGTGCTTTATTTTGCCCAAATGGCTAAACGCCAAGGAAAGTCTGGCAGCCGTAGCATCATCTTCTCGGAAGACCGGGGACGCTATATTAAGCCGATGTTACCTAAAGGAAAGGTAAGACGAATCGCCGTAGATGCCACCCTCAGAGCAGCGGCTCCGTATCAAAAAGCACGCAGACAAAGAAACCCCGATCGCAAAGTTATAGTTGAACAAGGAGACATTCGCGCCAAGCGTTTAGTACGCAAAGCTGGAGCGTTGATAGTATTTGTGGTAGATGCTTCAGGCTCTATGGCCCTCAATCGAATGCAGTCAGCTAAAGGTGCAGTGATGCAACTTTTGACAGAAGCATATCAAAACCGTGACCAAGTGGCGTTGATTCCCTTCCGGGGAGAACAAGCAGAGGTATTATTACCCCCAACCCGTTCCATTGCTTTAGCGCGTAACCGTTTGGAAAGGCTGCCTTGTGGTGGCGGTTCGCCATTAGCGCATGGTTTAACCCAAGCTGTGCGCGTGGGTATAAATGCTCAAATGAGTGGAGATATTGGGCAAGTTGTGGTTGTAGCGATTACCGATGGGCGGGGTAATATTCCCTTAGCGCGTTCTTTAGGTGAACAGCTAGAACCAGGAGAAAAACCAGATATCAAAGCCGAATTGTTAGAAATTGCTGCTAGAATTCGCGCTTTGGGGATGCAACTATTAGTAATTGATACGGAGAGTAAATTTGTTTCCACTGGCTTTGCTAAAGAATTAGCACAAACAGCCGGAGGTAAGTATTATCATTTACCAAAAGCGACCGATAAAGCTATTGCTGCCATGACTAAAGGTGCGATCGCTGATTTAAAATTTAGGTAATTAGTTAAGGTCAAGAGTCAAGGGTCAAGAGTCAACAGTTAATAAAAATTTAGACTATAGACTTTTGAATAATGACTATGACCCAGTTACTACAGCTTGTGGTTGCAAATAGCAAATTAGATCTTGAATTCCCTTTTGCAGATATCGCGTTACTGTCATAGGACTGGTGCCAATATTTTTAGCAGCATCTTTGCGCGAAAGTTCTTTCAAAAATACTAACTCAACAGCCATACGTGGCTTTTCTTCCAATAAACTTATTGCCCCTTGGAGTTGTTGCCGTTCTTCTTCTTGTTGCTGAAGAGCACTAGAACGAGGACAAGGAAGGGCTTCACCTAAAGTTATTTGGCAATCAACATAGTGAACGGCAGTAGCATCTAAACTTAAAGGCATACGGTTTTGCGCAGCTAACTTTGTTTCTTGCCATTCGTGCACAGATACCTGAAGCTGCTTAGCAATTTCTGAATCTTTAGGAGGGCGACCCAAAGCAATTGCTAATTCTTTGCGAACCTTTTGCCCTTCATTATATAGTTCTTGCCAACGCCGGGGAATTTTTAATAAAGTACTGCGATCGCGCAAAAAATGCAGCATCTCACCACGAATATATGGTACAGCAAAGGAACTAAACGCATATCCTTGGCTGGGATCAAAGCGCTCAATTGCCCTAATTAAACCAAAATAACCAATTTGTTCTAAATCTTCATATGGTTCATTACATTGATGGCTGAATTTATGAGCCATCTTCCGCACTAAGCCAGTATGTAGCTGTACAAGTTGATTACGCAGTTTAATAGAGGGATTCTGGTGGTATAAGTGTAATAACTCTATACCATCTATTCGCACAGAGGACTCACTTGCTGCCATATAAAAATTCCTTTGTGGTAACTCCTTTTTCTGAAAAATGGAGTTGCGTATATTGTCATCAAAGCTGTCATTATTTTCCTTAGACTACGCTCAATAAACCATCGTCGTTATACTGAACTTATCAGCTTCTCTAGTCTATGATTCAGTATTTATACGCATGATTTTTTATTTATATCTGTTGCTGATTAATTTTGTTTTCTATAAAACAATTGGCATGGCTAATTGTCTTGAGTTGGTGCAATAAAACTCAACTATTAATGCTGAAAAATATATAAATTGCTCAATGTGCACCACCCATGTGGCACAAAATTAAGATAAGTTTTGTATTAATTTTGAAACTAATTTTGTACTATAATCTCTGAATTTGACTTGCAAATCTTTGCGATTACAGTAAGATTAACCAGCATTTGCAGATATTGTCGAAGCTTAAAAAAGTTAGCTAGTATGAGACTTTTTGCTATTCTAGGTTGAGCAATGAAGTTTTTCTACTTTAGATTTCCTACCATCTTTCTGATTTGGCAATCACACTGACAAAGATGATTTCTCCAGTTTGACTTACTGGTTACTAGCCATGAATTTTAGTAAAAATAGAAGTATACAGGAAATTTATCAGCAAAACACGTTTTAAAGATGAGCAACACCAGTAATTTCCGTGACGCTATTCGTGAGGCTAAAACTCAAGCCCTCGTTGGTCCAAATGTAATTGCCAATGCCCTTCCCTATGTCGGTGGCGGTCTTGTACTCACAGCACTGGGAACCTACGGTGGTCTTGGAGTTATCCGTACCAACCCCGGATTGTTCTTCCCTACCTTCATTGGTGCAGTCATCGTAGAGTTAATTCTGTTCTTTGTTGCCCAAAATGTTGCTGAAAAAGGCAACAAGGGACTGGCACTTCCCCTACTGGCTACCTACAGCCTCTTATCTGGATATACTCTCAGTGGCTTAGTGTTTCTCGCCTTGAGAACTCAAGGTGTTGGCATTCAAGGTATTGGTTTGGCTGCCCTTGGTTGTGGTGTTACCTTTATTGTCGCCCGTCAAATTGGTTCAAATCTTTCTGAACAAGACGGGATGGCTTTGACAAAAACCATCTCTCTCGGCATTATTGCCTTGGTAGTTGTCTGTCTTACTCAATTTGTATTTGCCTTGTTCGGTGTTTATACACCAACCTGGCTAGAAATCGCCATTTCTGGTTTGGGAGTATTTCTGTTTGCAGGGGCATCTGTGGTTGATTTCTACATCTTGCCACGTACTTATCGCAACGATCAGTATTTGCCTGCCGCTTTGTCTATGTACCTCACCTACATCAACCTGTTCATTTTTATTTTGCGGTTGTTAATTGCCCTCAATGGCCGTGATTAAGCGCCTGTAGTTACTGGAAAAAAGTAAAGTTTTATAAATTATCACCGTGGTTTAACCTCAGCAACCACGGTTTTTTTATTGGATGAGATATCGACTTGTGTAATACAATATGTAGTAAGTTGTCAGCCGAAAATGAGCAAAACTATGCTGGAACTCTCCAAAATCAAACGCGAAATAGAAAGGTTATGGAATATCCTGGGCAAAGCTGAGCATTGTCTTTGACCTGGGAGAAATAATTACAAGAATTCAAAAATTAGAAACAATAATTTCTCAACCTACTTTTTGTAAAACTAGCTTTAGTGCTCATCAAATACCTCAAGAGATTGAATCTCTCAATGCAAAAAAGCGACAATATCAGCGATCGCATTCACTTATAGGAGATATCAAAGCGGCTTTAGAACTGTTGGAGTTCTCACCTGATGAGCAATTATTACATGAGGTGCAAACTAACCTCATCCAGCTTCAACAAGAAGTCAAAACAATAGAAATACAACAGTTACTAGTTGACTCCTATAACCAAAAGAGCGCATTTCTTACTATTACTGCTGGGATTGGCGGAATAGATGCGGAAGATTGGGCTTCTATTTTATTGCGAATGTACCATCGTTGGGCAAATAGCCACAATTACCGAGTAAATCTAGCGGAAGAATCTCACGGTGATGTAGCTGGAATTAACTCTGCCACGCTAGAAATTACAGGTCTTTACGCCTACGGCTGCCTAAAATCAGAACAAGGAAGCCATGTAAAAATAGTCAGGATTCCTCCTCAAAATGGTAATGGTAAAAGACTCACTTGCTTTGCAAATGTAGAAGTTAGCCCCATTTTAGATGAATCTTTTGAGTTAGAAATTCCAGAGAAGGATTTAGATATAACTAAATGTTGGCATCGTAGAAATTTGAACCGCCCGGAAACGTGGGTAAAAGTATTTCATATTCCTACTGGAATTACTATCTTTTGTAACCAAGAACGTAATCAACTGCAAAACCAAGAGCAAGCCTTAGCTATTCTTAAAAGTAAGCTATGGGCTTTCATGCAAGCTCAAGGTGTTCAAGATGTTGCCGGGATTCAATTTGGCAAAATAAAATCTCTATTCAAAAAGCCAATCCGTGAATATATCTTGCACCCTTATACCAGGGTCAATGATTTGCATACCCAAGTGGAAACAACATCTGTGACTGAGGTTTTGAATGGTGACATTGATATTTTTATCAAAGCCTATTTGCAACAGCAATATCAACCCTTAGAGTAAGCAAATATACTTTTGTTTGGGTGCATCCCAGTTTTTATTTCGCAGCCAGGAAAAATTATCTGTCATTGCGAGGAGGAACGACGAAGCAATCGCATAGACGCGTTCTTAGTTAGTGATTCTGCGATTGCTTCGCTTTACTTCGTTTCGCTCGCAATGACGGTAATTAAAAAAGTGGGATGCTCCCCTTTTGTTTCTTGCTTGGTAGTATAGTCGGTTAGTCCCAGTAATTTTAGCAACTTATATTACTGAAACGAGAGAACTTGCTCAACTACGGCTAAAATCAAAAAGGCAAATAGAATGAAGGGCAAGTTCCTCACAATTGGAAGCGCTCTATCTTTAGCAAGCACTATGGATGTTTTAGAACTCAAACGCGAAATCGAAACGTTGTCTTACCGCCTGGGTAAAACCCAGGACTATCTTTGACGTACCTGCACTCACTGCCAAAATTCAAGACCTGGAACAAATATCAGCCCAGCCAGAATTTTGGAATGACCAAACCAACGCCCAAGAAACGCTACAAGAACTCAACGACCTTAAAGCCCACATCCAGCAGTATCATCAGTGGCAAGCTAGTCTGGAAGATACCAAGGCAGTTGTTGAGTTATTGGAGTTAGAAACTGACGAAGCGTTGTTGGACGAAGCGGAATCTACCATTACCAAGCTGAATAGCGAACTCGATCAGTGGGAGTTACAACAATTACTTTCCGGCCCCTACGACGAGAAAGGGGCAGTACTGACAATTAACGCTGGCGCTGGTGGTACAGATGCGCAAGACTGGGCATTTATGCTGATGCGGATGTACACCCGTTGGGCAGAAGCCCACGGTTACAAAGTAACTTTAGCTGAAGAATCAGAAGGTGATGAAGCCGGAATCAAATCAGCTACTTTGGAAATTACTGGTCGCTATGCCTATGGTTATTTGCGATCGGAAACTGGTACACATCGCTTAGTACGGATTTCACCATTCAACGCCAACGGTAAACGCCAAACCAGTTTTGCTGGGGTGGAAGTTATGCCACAAATAGATAGTTCTGTACAACTAGACATTCCGGAAAAGGATTTAGAAATTACTACATCCCGTGCTGGTGGTAAAGGTGGACAGAACGTCAACAAAGTAGAAACAGCAGTACGAGTTGTTCACCTTCCCACTGGTCTAGCTGTGCGTTGTACAGAAGAGCGATCGCAGCTGCAAAATAAAGAAAAAGCTCTCACTCGTCTGAAAGCAAAGCTGCTGATTATTGCGCGAGAACAACGTGCCCAAGAAATTGCCGAAATTCGTGGCGATATGGTGGAAGCTTCTTGGGGTAACCAAATTCGTAACTATGTGTTTCACCCATACCAGATGGTTAAAGATTTGCGTACCAATACAGAAACGACTGCCATTACCGATGTGATGAACGGCGACCTTGACGCGTTTATCCAAGCTTATCTGCGGCAAGAAAACCAATTAGTAGAAAGTACTCCTGCTTAATTGGGAGCTAAAAACCGAGGACAGGGGATACAGGGGAGACGAGAGAAAGATACTCAGGACAAATGACTCTTGACCCTTGTCCCTTGACCAATAACAAATCCCCAATCTGAAAATTGACAGTTTTACGCTAGGTTAACTGTTACATTTATATATAAAAGAGTTTGTTATCAAATCATCATGAGCAACTCTCCTTCAACGGAACCTCAACCTAGCTACGTAAAACTCGCTATGCGCAATATGGTGCGCAAAGGTGGTACTTCCCTAAAGCATTTTGTGCTAACCGCTATAGGACTTTTAGTTGTGTTCGTAGGTCTTGCCTACCTAACTCGCTGATTGTAAACCCACACCTCGAGTTCCTAGGAGACTTTGTAGCTAGTGCAAGTTGAACTAGATGTACAAGATTGCTTTTATGAATCGTCCCCAGAAAAAACTGAAAATTTTGGGGCTACTAATTGTCGGATCTCCGGTGAAACTTGGGAACACTGGTTTGATTGCTGGTTAGAAATACTTCACCCATATCTTCCGTCAGCACCAGGTTACGAAATCGGACTGCGGTTGACAGACGATGTAGAAATTCAGTCGTTGAATGCCCAGTATCGTCACCAGGACAAACCGACAGATGTTTTAGCCTTTGCTGCCTTAGAGGTAGACTGCCCTCAAAGTGAGGAAATGTTTGCCTCTATGCCTTTGTACTTAGGGGATATTGTAGTATCTGTAGATACTGCACAGCGTCAAGCCCAACAGCAGGAGCATAGTTTGCAAACCGAACTGGCCTGGCTAGTGGCTCACGGTTTATTGCACTTATTGGGCTGGGATCATCCTGATGAAGCAAGTTTGGTAAGAATGTTAAAACAGCAAGTAATATTGCTGAGAGGAATAGGTATTGCTCTTGACATAGAGTAACCACTATTATTTATCTCTGTTCTCCAAGAACTTTTCGATAAAATTGCCTAAAACTTAATTACGCCATTAAAATCGGCGAATATTCCAACTTTACCTACTTCAACTCTATGATCTTTAAGCCTATGTCCCAACAAGTTTCTTCTCCACCAACTTCAAACCGCTTACCAACACTTGTGACTAAAGAACGGGAACTCTCCTGGCAAGTCGCCACTAATTTATTGATTAGTTTTAAGTATGCCTGGGCTGGAATTAGCTATAGTTTTCAAACCCAACGCAATTTTCGCATTCATGTAGCTGTCTGCGCTGTGGCGATCGCCTCCAGCATTGTTCTACATTTATCATCTGTGGAAATAGCAGTAATTGGTATTACTAGCGGTTTAGTCTTGGCTTTAGAGTTACTGAATACAGCCCTTGAGTCACTAGTCGATTTAACAGTAAAGCAGACATATCATGAGTTGGCGAAAATTGCCAAAGACTGTGCTGCTGGTGCTGTACTCATTTCAGCTTTGGTAGCTGTTCTAGTAGCGGGTATGCTCATACTTCCGCCTTTGGCAACTTTAATTATGTCAGCTTTCTAGGTGTGACCTTTTCATTTGATAATTGATGACGTTTACAGCAATTCAAATCTGGTGACAATTAAACAAAATAATATAAGTAGCATGGCCAGGAGTTATCAGCTGTGATTATAGTCATCGATAATTACGATAGTTTTACTTATAATTTAGTGCAATATCTAGGAGAACTTGCGGCAGAGTTCCCCGTAGCAAAAGATATTAGGGTTTTTCGTAACGATAAAATATCTGTGGATGAGATTCGCGCTTTAAATCCTGAGCTTGTAGTTATTTCTCCTGGGCCAGGTCGTCCTGATGACGCCGGAATCAGCCTAGATTTAATTGAACAGCTAGGTTCTAATTTGCCAATTTTGGGTGTCTGTTTAGGACATCAAAGCATTGGTCAGGTATTCGGTGGTAAAATCGTTTCTGCTCCTGAATTGATGCATGGCAAAACTTCTCAGGTATCTCATACCGGGGTCGGAGTTTTCCGGGGGTTAGAAAATCCTCTAACTGCAACCAGATATCACAGTCTGGTTATTGACCGTGAGACTTGCCCCGATGTGTTAGAAATAACTGCTTGGGTGGAGGATGGTACTATTATGGGAGTACGACATAGGAACTATCCACACATTCAAGGCGTCCAGTTTCATCCAGAGAGTGTCTTGACATCCTCAGGCAAGCAATTGCTACGAAACTTTCTGGAACAATTACAGTCGAGAGAGTAATTAATGAAACGACGACAGTTGATGGGCTATGCTGGGGCGGGTTTGGCAACAGCTTTTCTAACAAACTTAGGTTCTGCACTTCAAGCTGACGCGCAATCTAGCGGTTTATCAGTTCAGTGGTTGGGTCATACTTGCTTTCTGTTGACGGGTAGCGGTGTGAAAATTCTCGTCAATCCATTTCGCACCGTTGGCTGTACAGCTGGGTATCGTTCCCCGAAAGTCGCAGCAGATTTAGTCATGATTAGCAGTCAACTGCTAGATGAAGGTGCAGTAGACGGACTTCCTGGAAAACCAAAACTCATTTACGAACCTGGAGTGTATGAGTTCCAAGGCATTAAGTTCCAGGGAATTGCTGTAGATCACGATCGCAAAGGTGGTAAGCAGTTTGGTGTCAATACTGCTTGGAGTTGGAAGCAAGGCGGAATTAATATCCTGCACTTAGGAGGAGCTGCTGCACCCATCTCCGTTGAGCAAAAAATCCTTATGGGGCGTCCCGATGTAGCATTTATTCCTGTGGGGGGCAGTTCCAAAGCTTATAATGCCCAGGAAGCCAAGCAAGCGGTTGAAATTTTAAATCCCAAGCTGGTGATTCCTACTCATTACCGTACACAGGCAGCAGATGCTTCTAAGTGCGAAATTTCACCAGTGGATAACTTTCTGAACTTGATGCAGGGGATAACAGTACGTCGTAGTAATAGCGATACTATTAGTATTAGCCCTGGTAATCTACCAGAAAATAGCGTAATTCAGACTTTGAGTTATAAGTTTTAATGCTAAGTGTTGGTCTAAGAATCAGATAGCCAAAATTAGTTATGGTTGGGTGACCGTATGGCTCAACCCAACCAATAAATTGAGCATTTTGGCTCTACAACTCCAGCAAAAACCCCTATCGAATACAATTCACCATGTCGTTCTGAGCAGAGGTATTGATGTTACGGTAGAGTTACCTCGATCCTCTGTTGTGTTCCAGACTCAGAATGAAACTTTCTGTTTAAAAGCCACTGAGTAGAAGCAGAAAAAGAGTATGGCTCAACTCTACTCAATTTGGCTTTGGCAGCCAGAGCCTAGCTAGTCTTTGTGCGATCGCGAATCAACCAACTATATTCTAGAAAGTCATCCACTTTTTCAGAGGCAGACCATCTGGGCCTAGGATTGGATTACCATCTTCTCCTACTTGTACTGGGGAAAGCTTATCTGTGTCTGCAACAGGAGTTCTAGTTACTGTCGTACCATCTGCATTTGTTGTCCAAATTTCGTCTGCTCCTGTTGAGTAATCGCGCCAGTAGATATCGGTTCTACCATCATTATTGAAATCGCCAAATGTTGCTTGCGCGGTTGTTGAACTGGGTGCGAGGAAAGTTTCAGTAACAATGGTTCCACTATCCATTAGCCATGTGGTGTTTTCACCAGTGGCCTGATTGTGCCAGAAAATATCAGTCTTACCATCGCCATTGAAATCAGCAATGCTAGATGTCCAGTTTCCGTCTAGCGTTGTTAGAGATCCCTCGGTGAAGAAAACGTTATTTGGGATGAGAGAATTTGTTAGCCAAACTTTGTTCTCACCTGTTGTCGTGTTCCGCCATAAGAAGTCAGAACGCAGATCACCGTTAAAATCGCCAACGGTAAAAGTCCAGCTGGGATCTTGTGATTGGAGAGAACTCGCATTGGCTTGCGTACCATTCATGAACCAAGCGACGTTTTCACCAGTGGTGCTGCGCCAGAAAACATCAGTTATGCCATTACCGTCGAAATCGACCATAGTAGGAGTCCAGCTTGGATCAACAGAGTCAAGCATGGTTCCGCTTTTAATTACTTGGCCTGGGTTGCTACCATCCACCAGCCAAACGGCGTTTTGCCCTGTTTGATTGTTACGCCAGAAGATATCAGTTTTGCGATCGCCATCGAAATCACCAATCAGCGGTGTCCAGGATGAGTCTAGGGAATCTAGCGGAACCAGATTTGCAACGTTTGTACCATCCATTAACACAATGGTATTAGCACCTGTTACCTGATTGCGTAACAAGAAGTCAGTCTTATTATCACCATTAAAATCGCCAATTTTATAAACCGTTGAAGCTAGATCAATTTGACCTAAAGAACCCTTAGCAGCAACGGTTGTGCCATCCATCAACCAAACCTGAGTTTCACCAGTTTGAGCATCAACCCAGATTTTATCTGTTTTGCCATCGCCGTTGAAATCAGGCACAATCGCTGCACTAGTTAAGTAAGGATTGGGATTGGGATTTGCTCCTCCAAATAGAGATTTTGTGGATACAGAATTTGGTGTTTCGCTTATTGGTAATTGCGAAGAACTGCTCTGACTAGTAAAAGAATTAGTTTGTTCATCAAAAGGTGATGCCAATATATTTGATTTTTGGTAAGGTGCTGATGACAAACTTGTATCCAAAGATGATTTCTCAGGCATGATGTGTTTTTATGACTGGTTGTGATCAAAGTTTTAACTTCTTTGGTTAATAAAATTCTGTTCTTAAATAACATTTGTTTAGCGTTAAATCTTTTTTAATCTCTTTTGAATAAATGTCAGGATTCATCAATATTTATTTGAGCTTATGTAATGGATTTAATTTTATTTTTAAGTTCATGATAAACAATAAAATAAATATTTTTGTTCATGTTATGCTTTAGAGATATAGCTCCCAGTTAAGATAAATACAGCCTAAAAAACCTTGCAATGTCATATTTAGCAGTTTTTGATTAAAAATAATTAACCCCATAGGCGCAGATAAAACAGACTAAGTAATGCAATTATTTATGAGGGATATATAAGAGTTGATTTCTAGAAATATTAGGCAACTTGGGTTAAATAACTAATTGAAAATATTCAACTAAAATATTATATAATTGTCAGCTTATTTATTCAAAAATTATCAAATGATAACTTTTGGTTCTAGTAAAACCATAACTGCTAGTAAAATCAAAAATTATTGCCTAAAATAACATAAATTACTAACACTTATAAAAGATGTGATATATGCAATCTGTAGTGTTTAAAGGTTAAGATATCACCATAATTGGAGATGTCTAGTAGCTATGCAAGCAGAATATCAGAAGCGTCGTCAGCAGTTGATGTCAAAACTTGGCAATGGAACTGCAATTTTTCGGAGTGCGCCAATGGCAGTGATGCACAACGATGTCGAGTACAATTATCGCCAAGACAGTGATTTCTTCTATCTGACTGGTTTTAACGAACCGCAAGCGGTAGCTGTGTTAGCACCCCATCACCCAGAACACCAGTTTGTGTTGTTTGTGCAACCCAAGGATCGGGAAAAGGAAGTTTGGACTGGCTATCGCTGTGGGGTAGATGCAGCCAAAGAAGTATATGGTGCTGATGAAGCTTACCCCATTAGCGAACTCGATGATAAATTACCACAATATTTGGAAAAAGCCGATCGCATTTACTATCATTTAGGACGCGATCGCACTTTTAATGACAAAATCCTTAACCATTATCAAAGCCTGCTACGGACTTATCCCAAGCGGGGTACAGGGCCAATTGCAATTGAAGATACAGGCCCAATTCTTAGCAGCATGAGATTGGTAAAAAGCCAAGCTGAGTTGGAATTGATGCGTCAAGCAGCCGCGATCGCCACTGAAGCACACAATTATGCACTAAAAGTTACCACACCTGGACGTTATGAGTATGAAATCCAAGCAGAAATAGAACACATTTTCCGACTGCGGGGTGCGATGGGGCCAGCCTATCCTTCAATTGTGGCTTCTGGTGTGAATGCCTGCGTATTGCACTACATTGAGAATGATCGCCAAATGCAGGATGGAGAATTACTGCTGATTGATGCTGGTTGTGCCTATGGTTATTACAACTCAGATATTACCCGGACATTTCCTGTGGGTGGTAAATTTACGCCAGAACAAAAAATATTGTATGAAATTGTTTTAGAAGCCCAGAAACAAGCGATCGCTCAAGTACAGCCTGGTAATCCCTTCAACTTAGTCCACGATACAGCAGTGCGCGTCCTCACAGAAGGCTTAGTAGAAGTTGGTATTCTCAAAGGCGAAGTGGATAAATTAATTGAAGAAGAAAAATATAAGCCATACTATATGCACCGCACCAGCCATTGGTTAGGCTTGGATGTTCATGATGTCGGTGTTTACCAGCACGGTGAAAACCCGCAGATTTTACAGCCAGGACAAATACTCACAGTAGAACCCGGACTTTATATTGTGCCAGATACCAAACTCGCAGAAGACCAACCCCAAACCGAGCCGCGTTGGGTGGGGATTGGGATTCGCATCGAAGATGATGTGTTAGTAACCAGCACCGGACATGAAGTATTAACGGCTGGAGTTCCTAAAGAAGTGGATGAAGTCGAAAGATAACTGTTAATATTCATCAGCCTCTCAATAAAATTTCCGCCCACTGTCTATCATCCTCAGACAGTGGCGGTTGCGGTGGCTTGGTGTAATCAATTGCTAAGTAATAGCGCCCTTTTTCATAAACCCGATCGAGCAAAGGTTGTAAATTGAGAATTGGCTCTGCTTCACCAGTCATAAGTGGAATTGGGAAGGGGGGAATAAGCTGTCGCAAGCTAAACGCATACAATTCCCCATTCGGTTGGCGATCGCCTCGACAAATTAGAATCCGATAATCTCCTAAGTTTTGGCTCGTAATCGGAAAAGGTTTACCACCCCGCAGCAGATCGATCTCAACTAGATGAGTAGCACTAGCTAATACCTGATTGCGTTTGCGTTCGTAAGCCATGCGTCCCTCACCAGAACGCTTATTTTTGGGAGACAAAAGCTCAATGACGGTAACGACTGTACCAGTAGCAACTTCTCGAATTTCCAGATAGCGTTCGTTCACTTCTTCGGAAATTGGAATTGTTACTTTCTGCGGTTGAACTGGTAATGACACAGTAGCAATGGATGATGTCGGTTCTGCCGTTTTACCTGTTACCACTGCGACATTGGGAATACCAACTAAAACGCTCTCTTCATCACTACTGAAGTAAGTCCGCTTTTCAATTTCAACTCGATATTTCTCACTTAGATGATCCACCAAGTCATCCGCGATCGCTACAATTAATCGATTATGCACAGCTGACCAAAGTTCTGGATTTTCGAGATAGGGCTTCATTCCCGGAAAAGGCGATCGCATAAGAGTAAGAGTAATTGACTGATAAAAGTTGCTGCCCAGATCCCCGACTTTTTCAAAAAGTCGGGGATCTAAATCTCGCTAAAGTAAGTGACATTCGCCCCTATACTTTGTTATTACCATAGCTCTACTCTACCGCTTCTTCACTTTTCCTCCGGTTCCAGCAATTCAATTAGGAAAATTAACTCAATCGCAATGGCTGAAACAGCTATGTGCTAAATTATTTTTTCCGGCTTGGTTTAACATCTTTCTCTGGTACTAAAGTTTTGACTAACTCAGTTATCGCCATAATTACAGTTGCAACTCCTGCTATATATAGAGAACTTAAAATTGCTGTTGCGAGGATGATTTCTGTAGGACTGTAACCGTCGCGCATCCAAGCAGAAGGTTTTTCCATTATTGGGGAAGATGTAGTAATTAACTGTGCAGTTTGGGTAGATGGCTGAGAGTTGGTAGAAGTTTTTAAAGAAGTATTCATCGCGTGAATCTCCGCTTGATTGACTGTTTTTATGGTATTTCTGCCCTTAAAGCCGGAGATTCCTGACAAATAGAGATGAAGTAGAAGCAAGGTATAAGATAAGTAGAATCAAGTAGAATTTTTCAGGCTGTTTATGCAATGGGATGAGTTTTTAAGACAAGAAGCTGCTACTCATGAGTTATCCCCAGAGCAAACAGCAGCCTTTTTAGTCAGGTTACAGGCTGAAAACTCAGGTAAAAGTGAAGCGAAACTAGCAAACGACATTAATATTAGTGCAGCTGCTTTTAAAAAGCGGATGACTGAGGTGTATGACAAGTTTGCTCACAGTTGTCCTGAGTTAGCTAGCTCTAAACGTGGAAAGCTAGAAACATTAAAGGCTTACCTAACAGCAAAATATAACGGTAACGATATTCCCAGTACTCAAACACCAAAAGAAATTCATCATAATATTCCCTTGAGTGGCGTAGTGAAGTTTGTCGGACGAGAAACGGAATTGGAAAAACTCCATCAGCTGTTGCAGAAGAATCAACAGGTAGCAATTGTAGCTATTTCGGGGATGGGTGGAGTCGGGAAAACAGAATTAGCTTTGCAATATGCTAATTCCCACCGCGTCACTTATCAAGATTGGGTGTAGCTGCTGCTTTTGAGTTAAGTTGGCGACGTTTGCGAGAAAATGCCCAACATTTAGGATGTCTTCTGAGTTTATTTGCTCTAGCTCCGATTCCTTGGGAGTTGGTGGAGGGTATAACAATAAATAATGAGGCTCAAGATTGGAAAAAAGCTAGACGAGACTTGTTACAGTTACATCTACTCCAGCCGAAAGGTAAGGGAATTTATCAACTGCATCCCCTGCTGCGGGAGTTTTTCCAAGGTAAGCTTACAGGTTTAGAACAGGCAGAGGATTTTAAGCGATCGTTTTGTAGAGTAATGGTAGCAGTTGCTAAAAATATGCCTGACGCTCCCACACTTCAGCAAATTCAGGATGTCGCCCCCGCAATACCTCATTTAGCTGAAGTTGCGAACAATCTCATTAAATATATCAGTGATAAAGATTTAATCTTGCCTTTTTGTAGTTTAGGTCGATTCTATGAATGTCAAGGACTTTATGAGCAAGCAGAAACTTGGCGCAAGCAGTGTCTAGATTTTGCTCAAAACTATTTTGGCTTAGAGCATCCTCAAGTTGCCATTAGCATCAACAATATGGCATTACTCTACGACGAGCAAGGTAGGTATGATGAAGCCGAACTCCTTTACTATCAAGCTTTGGAAATTTACCAAAACTTACAAGAAGAAGATGATCATTATACTATTGCAACTATACTTAACAACCTGGCATTACTATACAATGAACAAGACAGATACACTGATGCTGAATTCCTCTTTAAACAAGCTTTGGAAAAATTGCAACGCTTGCCAGGAAAAGAACATTATCAAGCGCTTTGTCTCATAAATTTAGGACTACTCTACAAATATCAAAAAAATTACAAAAAAGCTGAAAATCTATATTACCAGGCTTTAAAAGTAATGCAAGGCCTATGGGGAGAAGAGCATCCTGATATTGCTCTATGCTTAAACAATCTGGCGTGTCTTTACGATTGCCAAGGAAATTACAAAGAAGCCAAACTCCTTCATGACCAAACTTTAGCAATGAGGCAACGCCTGCTAGGAGACGAGCATCTTGATGCTGCTGATAGCCTCAACAATCTGGGATTACACTACTATTCTCAAGGTCAGTACAAAGAAGCCGAACCTCTTTTTCTCAAAGCTTTGCAAATTCGGGAGTATCGGTTAGGTTTAAGTCATCCTGATACTGTTGATACTATTGAAAATTTAGCAGATTTACGCGATCGCCTCAACTCATAACAGTAAAATTCATGTTCCCAACCTCATCAATCAAGCTTTTATCTCGAAGTTTCGTCTTCTGAACTCGAAGTTTCATGTTCTGAACTCAAAGTTTCGTGTTCCAAACGAGAATGTTGCTGTTTCAAACATGAATGTTCTTGTTCTAAAGGAGAATGTTCGTCTTCCAAGTGAGAACGTTCCTGTTCCAAACGAGAATGTTCCTATTCTGAGGTGGAATGATGGTGTTCTGAAGGCGATCACTCCTGTTCAGAGTGTAAAATCAAGTGCGATCGGTTGTGAGGGTTGAGAGATGAGTGTGAGAGCGATCGCTTCTGTTGAGAGACGATGTTATAAAAAGCTATATGACCAGGGTTTATCTAGACACCAGTGTTTATAATCGTCCATTTGACGATCAAACACAGCCAAAAATCTTTCTGGAAACACAAGCAATTATCTTAATTTTACAAATGGTAGAAGGAAGATTAATAGAATTAGTCAGTTCTTCAGTTCTAGAATATGAAAATAGCCGTAACCCTTTTATTGTCAATCAGCAATCAATGAAGCGATACTTATAAATAGCTACCTTGAGAGTATTAGTAGATGAAAATCTTAGAATAAGAGCAGAACAACTAGAACAACAGGGCATTAAACCTATTGATGCACTTCATGTAGCGTGTGCTGAAGCTTCTAGAAGTGACTATTTTATAACTTGTGATAGAAGATTAATCAACCGATGTCAGAATTTATCACTCAAAGTCATCAATCCAAGCAACTTTATTATTGAGGGAGAAAATGACAATTAAAGTTATTAATGAACAAGAGAATTTACAGGAAGTAATGCAGGTTTTACTCAACCATTTAGAACCATCAAAGGTAATGAAATTTTGGGCAACCTGTAAAATCAGTGAAGGTGAATATTTGCAACTTAAAGAAAAATTGTTTGCTCAAGAAACCGTTGCTATTTTATATACCAAAATCAAAGAATATCAAGATAAAAATAGTAAAGAATTTCCAGAATCAAAGCTATAGTCATAAAATCACAGATAAATCAGATGGAGTAGGTGTAGCCCATCGTACCCTACGGGGAAGCAAGCTAAACGTTCGTCTCTCATAGAAGACATTGCTCGTGTCCGAGTGTAAAATGCTATGCGTAGACGCAAAGCCGCTTGTCGTTAGACATCGCTTACAAGCGTCATTGTGCAAAGTGCAATTAGCTTGCTATGGAGGAGGCGATCGCATAATAGTCAGCTTATGTACTTCAGAGATTTATTCCTATACTAGCGATTATCGCAACAGGACTATTTTTGTAATCAAGCACAGTGTATTTTTACTTATATGTAAGACCTACCTTTTGCTCTTGACTAAACTTTTTCTAAAAGGATATTCTTGCTACAAAATTCTTTGTTATCAAGCTAGAGAAAAATTTCTTTGTGATTGTCTAAAATAGCTTTTATAGTTAGGTTTGGGGCTACTAAACGCCTTTAAAAACTAAAACTCGCGCTTATGATTGTGTGAGTTTTTGGAAACCTGATGTGACAGACATTCACCGCCAGCAAAAAAGAATAATTAGTGGAGTTGCGATCGCCTTTTCAGTAACAGCTTGTAGCATTACCCCAGCGGGCATTTCCTCACAATTGAAGACTAATCAGCTAACAAGTAAACTTCACGCTATACAAGTTCCACAACAAACTTTAACCAGCCAAGTTAATACCCAATCGCAGTCATCAGCTAAAGTAGAAAACCTAACTTTTAGCATCCCAGTGACATTTGAAGGAAAAACTGTCGATCGCGTACAACCGAGCAATAACGAGAAAGTAATTGCCCTGAGCATTGATGATGGACCTTGGCCGAATACTACATTAAAAATGCTGGAAATTCTCCAGCAAAATGATGTGAAAGCAACATTTTTTTTGGTGGGACAAGCTTTACAAGCGAATCCCACAATTGCCAAGCAAGTTGTAGCCCAAGGACACGCGATCGGTAATCATACTTGGCATCATTGGTATCGACGCATGGATGAAGCCACAGCGAAAAGTGAAATTGAGCGTACAAACGAACTTATCTACAAAACTACCGGAGTCAAAACTACTCTGTTTCGTCCTCCAGGTGGCGTGTTAAATAACGGATTAGCTGCTTACGCTAAAAGCCAAAAATATGCTGTAGTCATGTGGTCGCAGACTTCTGCCGATACCGATCCACGTGCTAAATCTGAGGTATTCGTCAAGAATGTTTTAAGAGATGCAAAACCAGGTTCTATTGTATTAATGCATGATGGCGGAGGCGATCGCCAAAGAACTGTACAAGCTTTGCCAGAAATTATTAGCGGACTCAAACAACAAGGCTATCGATTTGTGACAGTTCCCGAACTACTAGAAATGCAGAAATAATGGGTAAGCAACAAGCCTAACCCATTACTCTGATTATTCACTCATGGCGGAGGCGCAGGCTTGCGCTTCCTGCCAAATTTTATGAACAAAGAACTCAGTGCGATCGCTCATTGTCGTGACGAACACACCCATCGCTTCCTCTGAACCATCAGACAGCCAAGAACCCCGGAGGGTGACTTCCAGATATTCAGCATCACAGGTAGACAGTTCCATAATTTCACTGTCATCTCGTTTTACCTCAGCCTTGAGCTTTTCTACTCCTGGTAAATCAACAGGAAGCAAAAAGGAAGCAGTGCTGGGTTCAACACAAAGAGATTGACCGACTCGCAGTGCCAAAATTACGCGCTGTGCTACCCATTCCTCCAGCGATAGACTCAGGCACTCTAAGTAAAAGCTCCTTTCGGTGTAAGTTAATTTCAGCATTCCTTCTGCTCTCCTGTTATTCCAGGTTTGCTTGCATATTGATCCAGAACTGCTCGGCAAAAGTAATCGCCGGATGCGCTGGTGCTTTTGGTTTGGTACGCAGTTGCATACCAGCCTCAAAAGGGGTGCGATTCCCTTTATGGGAGTTACATTTTTCACAAGCTATGACTACGTTATTCCATGTGTGAGGACCGCCTTGCGATCGCGGAATCACATGATCTAGTGTTAGAGATTTTTTACTACCGCAATATTGACAACTGTGATGGTCTCGCCGCAACACTTCTCGCCGATTCACTGGCGGAACTTTCCACGTCCGTTCACCAGAAGCAATTTTTAAACGAATGTGTTTTGGTACTTCAAGTATCAAGCTGGGAGAGTGGATTTTCCACCCGGCTTCTGTAGCTAAACTTAATGGTTCAGCTTTGTTTGTTACTAACAGTACAATTGCCCGCTTGATATTAACCCGACACAGTGGCAAGTAATTTTGAGAAAATACCACTACGGATTGCTCTAACACTTGCATGACGCTCGTCACAGCTTGACTCCTTATTAAAAAACCCCCGCTTCTTTTTTAGCTGAAGCGGGGGTGGGAAATTGACCTCAAAGTTTTCTGGTCTATATCGGTACAGTATGACTCTGCCTGTACCTCCCGCTTCTTTTGTCTAGTTGTGGTTTTGCATTCAGCCCAATAATGCTGCGATATCTAAAATCATAATTACCCTCTGTGATTTGCCCATCTTTTTGGCCACCATTACCCATAAAAAAATACTCCACTCCCAAAGATGCTAATTCCCGACTGGCTCGGCAGTTGGTAGCACACAAAGAAGTAGAGATGGAGTAAATGGATTTCACAGAAAATTTCACCTATTGAACATTCCTTTAAACATACTACACTTGTATTACTATCCTGTCCATACCTTAAAGGAGAAAAACTCATGCATACAATCGCTCGCACCCCAACCACCGATATGGAAGTTACCAGCATCCGCCTAGAGCGGGAGCTGAAAGAGAAACTCAAAGATATAGCTGGCAATCAGGGCTATCAAGCCTTAATTCGAGATATCCTCTGGAATTATGTGCAGCAAAAATCAGGTGAGTGGAAACCTCGATTTTCGCGAACTGATATTCGAGCGAGCATAGCAGCCACGGCTCAACAAGAAGAACGTTGTGTACTTACTGGTCAACTTATCCAACCACAACAACCGATGCTCTTAGGATTCACAAGAAATGGCGATATGGTTCCTCTGAGTATCGAGAGTTTGGCTGGATAGTTTTATATTCATCAAAATGCAGCCTAGTTAGTACTTAGCGAAACTGGGCTGCATTCATTATTAAATGCTCCCTAATTTATAAATAAATATTATATAAAAGTAATTAGACATATATATCGTTAAATTTCATAGAGAACAGCCGTGACAGCTAGGCTTTCTCAAAAAGATCGCTATTTCCGGCACAGGGGGTTTCACATCACTTGACAGATTCTAACCATCGGCATATTAAATAAATGATTATCGAGCATAGGAGTTAAGCAACAATACCCATATATACTTGGTTGCAACTATCAAGCAGGTATCAACATTGTTTCTGAAACTCTGCCTAAATCGGATTTTACTTTGAGCAAGACCTATAAAAGGCTAGCTCACCGAAGAATGGAATTGTGAAATAAATATGACTTTTTTCTGAATGGCTCTCAGTGTTAACACGGGGAGTACTAGCGGAGTTTTTGCCTCAATTCCAGAGAAATTACGGTTTATGTATAGTTACGGACAGGATATTCTAAGTCAAAGTTAGTAAATTAACCGAAGCCGATCGAGTTAGAAATTAATCTAGCAAAGGCGTTCTAGTATATCTTAGGTATCTTGCTACCTGTGTAAAAATTCGTTTTAATATACCAAAAACTTAGTCATCTGAAATAGAAAGGGGCTATAACAGGTGAGAGAAAGTCTTCATCAAATATTTGTAATTCATCAGGGTGCACCAAACATAGGAAGGGTGAACAACTAAGCCAAGAGGTTGGGTGCAAAAAAAATGGGGTCGTTATCCAAGAGCGTGCCAGGAATGAAAAAGCGTTTATCATCGCCGCCACAGTGCCCAGATGACGTAGATCGACTACAATCATACCCAGTCAAGCTGATGCAGCATCCGGAAGAACCAGCCCACCAGTTGTTACAACAGATTAATCAAATCATCGCTAACAGACCAGCGACGATATTGATGCTGCAAGATATGGCAAAATTGCTGGGAGTTGCCTTTGGGGTAGATTGCTGCTTAGTTACAGTGATGAGCGAGCCATCTACTGAAGCGACTATTGCAAGTTGGTGTACGGAAGAATATCTAGGGTTACCGCACTCAGACGGAATCTTCTCAATGGAACAGTTACTCATGGAACTACATGTAGTTCAATGTGCGGCTGAACCATTAAATATTGAGGACATTTCGACAATTCAAAAAAGTCTGGAAATTGGTTGTCAATCTTTGCCACTACCAATAAAAGCTGTTTTGGCAATTCCTACCCGCTTTCGGGGTAAAAATAATGGGGTTATTAGTCTAATTAAATTTCAACCCCATAGTTGGACTCAGTCAGAACAACAACTACTGAAAAGTATAGAGTCTTCTTGCGCGATCGCTGTTTCTCAAGTAGCACAATCACAGTTGATTGCAGCTCAACAACAGCATTTGCAAAAGAGCGATCAACATCAAAGCTTGATCAAGCAATTAACTATACTGAGTCGGAGCAACTTAGAGTTAAATCAAATGCTCCAGTTAGCGATCGCCTCTACTGCCGAATCGCTACAGGCAGATCGAGGTCTGTTCATTATGTTGAAATATACAGATCCGCTGTTTCGGACTCGGTCTAAAAAACAAATTCCCAATGCCAGAGCCACCATAGTCAGAGAATGGACTAGGGATATCCAAGCTTACCCTACCAGTACATCAGATACCTTAAAAGATCAGTCCTTTGTAATTTCAGAGTGTGGTTTATGCCAGCGCGTATTCGCGGAATCAGGAAAACCAGTAGTTATTAATGACTATACAGAACAAAAAGATATTTTGACGGCGACTCCACTGTTGGCAGTAGAGCAGTTCCCGGCTGTGCTGTTAATGCCATTAGAGAGTCAAGGCAAAGTATTAGGATTTTTAGTTCTACAGCAAGCGGTGGCTCGCAGTTGGCAATCAGCAGAATTAAATTTAGTGGAAATGGTCTGTGCGCAAGTAAGCAATGCGATTATTCAGTCACAGACATTGCGACAAGTACAAAATTTGGTAGATGAGCGAACAGCAAAGCTCCAAAGCAGTCTGGAACTGCAAGCAAAATTGCACGAAAGAACAAGGCAATATGTTGAGCAGTTGCGAGAACTCAATGTACTCAAAGATGAATTTTTGAGTAATATGAGCGATCGCTTACGCTACCCGCTGACAAATATGCTCATGTCAATTCGCAATTTGCGTTTACCAGGAATAGCGCCAGAGCGTCAGAATAGATATTTCGATATCTTAGAGCAAGAATGTACCAAAGAAATCAATTTGATCAATGACTTGCTGACACTCCAGAAACTAGAGTCTCAACAAGCAACTCCACAGTTTGAACCTATCGATCTAAATACACGAATTCAGGATTTAGCTGCTTCTTTTGAGCAAAAACTGGCAGAGAAAAGTTTAAGTATCACCCTAGATTTACCAGAGGATTCCTTAAAACTACAAACTGAAGTCGAAAGTTTTGACCGCATCCTGCAAGAGTTACTAACTAATGCCTGTAAATACTCAGAGCATGACACTATTGTTGATTTACAAGCCACTCACCAAGTCAATCAATTAGTCGATCAAGTTATTATTAAGGTGACAAACATAGGACGTGGTATCTCTTCTGAAGAAGCGACTTACATCTTTGACAAGTTCCGTCGTGGTAAAGGACGCTGGACTCCTGGGACTGGTTTGGGTTTAGCTCTAGCCAAGTCTCTTGTACAACATTTAAATGGGACAATTGCTGTTGAGAGTATGCAAATTTCAGATTCCGATCTGAGCAAAATTTGTTTTACCCTCACGTTGCCCCAGTTTTCTAACGAAAGCAAACTATATTCTGAAAGTGACTGAACAAACTAACACTTCAGCGGACATTGATTTCAACGCCGCTAGTGACGAAACCAACCTAGAAGCAGATTTGGCCATTAATACAGGTGCCGAGCCATCTGTGGAAATCCAAATTGAGAAAATAGCAGAGCGACAACGGGAAATCACCGCTAAAATCCGTATACCTCAACCAGTAGAACAAATCTGGAAAGTACTAACAGATTATGAAGCCTTAGTTGACTTCATTCCCAACCTTGCTAAAAGTCAACTCTTGGAGCATCCTAACGGTGGTATTCGCCTAGAGCAAGTAGGTTCTCAACGCCTACTCAACTTTAACTTTTATGCACGTGTAGTGCTTGATTTGGAAGAATATTTCCCCAAAGAAATTAATTTCCGTATGGTAGAAGGAGACTTCAAGGGTTTTGCTGGTAGCTGGTGCTTAGAGCCTTGTGCTTTTGGTGAGGTTATAGGCACAAATCTCTGCTATACAATCAAAGTTTGGCCTAAACTCACTATGCCAGTGACAATTATTGAAAATCGCCTCAGTAGAGATCTGCGGTTAAATCTTTTAGCTGTTTATCAGCGTGTAGAACAGTTAGCTAATCAATAAGTTTGACTATACTAAACCCTTCCTGGATTCACATCAATCTTCAGGATGGGTTTATATTTGAAGCATATTAAAGACAAATTACAACCTTTTATAGTTGAATTTCATTTTCAATACCCCCAGGGGAATTCGAATCCCCGTTACCTCCGTGAAAGGGAGGTGTCCTAGGCCTCTAGACGATGGGGGCGTTTGGACTCAGACCTTTTATAAATTAACGAATTTTCCAGCCGATGTCAACAGTTTCTGCCAAAAAATTTTTTTAGCTAAATTCGGATGCGATTAACCTCTGTGTGATCTAGTTTTACAAGGAATATCCGCTGATAGCATTTCCTATGAAAGACTGATCTCACCAGTGCCTTAGCGAGGTAGGAGCATCCGTAAACCTCTTTTGGGGGGGGTTCCCTCGATTGAAGCAACTGCCCTCGCGTCTACCAACTTGTAAACGACCTCCAGGCAGCTTCCCGTTAGTGTAGTGTCTTCGTTAGAAGAAGGGTAGGATAGCAGCTGGCGTAGCAGGAAGCAAATGAGTTTTTGCTCCCGATGCTACTGGTATTGCCGAACAATGCAATCTACAAAAACTCACTGTGAAATTTGGGTTATACATAAGAGATTGCCATAGCAAATTTATCAAGTTTTTTGATGAGAGTTGTGCGTAATTGCAAAGCCAAATGTACTCATAGTTAGCCTTTTTAGCTTGATATCAACCATTTAAAAAATCCTACTTTTGCCAACCCAATGGAAATAGAGTATTATAAAAAACTAAGTATGAAAAAAAGTTTGATTTTAACAAGGAAAAAGGGTGTGATGTTGTACCCTTTAGAGGTAGTATTTACTCTTCTTTACAAAAGATTTTGATATTTATCGCTCAAAATCTACAACATGGAAGCATCTTTTGAAATCACCTTAGAGATGGTGACTGCTGTCGTTGCAGGTATTAGCGCCCAAGTGCTCGCTGCTTATCTTCGGGTACCTAGCATTGTTTTGTTGCTGCTTTTGGGGATCTTGTTGGGGTCTGATGGTATTGGTCTATTGCATCCCCATTCTCTAGGCACAGGTTTAGAAGTGATTGTCGCCCTAGCAACGGCAATAATTTTGTTTGAAGGTGGACTTAACCTGGATTTGCGAGAGTTGGGTAGAGTTTCAGTTAGCTTACAATTACTCGTCACCTTGGGAACGCTAATCACACTGCTGGGTGGTAGTATGGCTGCGCACTGGTTGGGTGAATTTCCTTGGAATATAGCCTTTCTCTACGCTTCAATCATCGTGGTTACAGGCCCAACTGTGATCAATCCACTACTGAAACAAATCAATGTCGATCGCCAAGTGGCAACGCTGTTAGAAGGAGAAGGGGTTTTAATTGACCCAGTTGGAGCTATTTTGGCTTTCGTTGTTCTCGATACGATTTTAAACGGCGATGCAGACCCGCTAAATGCCATCATCGGGTTACTCATGCGTTTTGCTATTGGTGGGGCAATTGGGGCTGCTGGCGGTTACTTGATGAGCTTGATTTTCAAACGCGCTAATTTCTTGTCTTTTGAACTGAAAAACTTGGTGGTGCTGGCGATACTTTGGGGGCTGTTTACATTAGCGCAGACTATCCGCAGTGAATCGGGAGTGATGACTACGGTTATTGCAGGCGCAGTATTTGCCAACTCATCAGTACCTGAAGAACGACTTTTGCGACACTTCAAAGGTCAACTGACAATTCTCAGTGTTTCTGTGTTGTTTATTTTGTTAGCAGCCGACCTATCTATTGCTAGTGTGTTTGCCTTGGGTTGGGGCAGTTTATTCACAGTTTTGGTACTGATGTTTGTCGTCAGACCAATTAACATCCTGTTGTGTACCTGGAATAGTGACCTCAATTGGCGACAGAAATTGTTTTTAAGCTGGGTTGCACCTAGAGGAATTGTTGCTGCCTCTGTTGCGTCTTTATTTGCGATTTCCTTGACACAGCGGGGTATCAACGGGGGTGATGCCATTAAAGCCTTGGTTTTCCTAACAATTATTATGACGGTTGTTTGCCAAGGATTAACAGCTGGACAGATTGCTAAGTGGCTGCAAATTACCTCGAAAGAGGCAACTGGGGCAGTGATTGTTGGTTGCAATCCTTTGAGTCTGTTGATTGCCCGATTCTTTCAAGAACGGGGTGAAAAAGTAGTGATGATTGATACAGACCCGGATTGTTTTGCTCAAGCCGAAGCCCAAAATCTGCGGGTGATTGCTAGCAGCGCCTTGGATACTGCTGTTTTAGAAGAGGCAGAACTGGCCTCTATGGGCACTTTTTTGGCTATGACTAGTAATGGTGAGGTAAATTTTGTCTTGGCGCAACGGGCTGCTGAGGAATTTAATCCACCGCGTGTATTAGCGGTTTTTCCTCGTGACCCGCAAGCAAATACTTCTGCAACTAGTAAAGTTAACCAAGCTTTTGTTTCTGACTTGGCAATTAAAACTTGGAATGAGTACTTGAATGATGGGAGAGTGAAGTTAGGAACAACGACACTCAATGAGTTGGAATTTGCTACTCAGCAGGATCACATCCAGGAAAAGATTCGGACTGGAGTATTGATACCGTTATTGGTAGAACGAGAACAACGCTTACAGGTAATGCCAGTCAATCAGGAATGGGAAGTTGGCGATCGCATTATCTATCTTTTACACGACCCCAGACCAAATCTTTTAAAACGCTTATCTGGTGGTAGTCAGTCTACTCCTTTAGCTTTGGAAAAGTTACCTGAGGTGGAAGAAGTTCCGCTTGCAAAACTGGCTCAACTTTCCACTAGTGAAGCTTCTGGTAGTTGAGTATAGTCGCTGGATGAAACTTTTTCTGCATACATTTCCCGCTCTTGCCACAGTAAAGCAGATAAATGCACTACAGCCAGAAATAGAGCGACAGGCGAAATAATATAACTGTTTAAGGCGTAAAGGTGTTGAACAGTGATGGTACTAATTGCTCCTCCTCCAGTTAGGATGTCTCGCAATTCTCCACCAATGAAAGGAATTGCTTCTATTGTTCCTAGCTCAATACTAAAACGCCAGTATCCTTCTTGAGTCCAGTCTAGGAGCATTGCTGTCCAATCGAGAGCGATCGCACTCAAGGTAAATAAAATTCCACTAATCCACGCAGTTAGCCAACTCTGGCGAAATTGTCTACCTAAAAACATCACCACAATTTGAATTAGGGCGATCGCAATTACAGCATTACCAGCAATATCATGGGTTTTATGGAATAACCAGCCGTATGGTACTTGTGTATCAATCATCTGCAACGACTTATAAGCACCACCTGCTGTTGGTTCGTAATAAAAAGACAGTAAAACTCCAGTAGTGAGGTCAATCAGGCACAAGGTGAGAATCACGACTGATAATATTGTCGCTAGTCGCCGCAAAATCCTATCGAACTGCGTACTTTGCATAGCTGACACCTCTTTACGTTGGGTAAATGTGTATTATTATTACAATTTTAGCTAAGAAATATTAAGATACTTTTACCTTTGGATATATTTAAGCCAAATATTGTGCCCAAGTTTGGAGTGTTTCTGGTGAGCCGTACCAAATACCAGGGTTTCTGGGTGAATGTCTAACGCCTTCAATGACAATATTTTTAGCACCATCAAGATGAGCAGCTGCAATGGGCGTGATCCCATCTCCCCAAGTGTTGCCTTGACCACAGGTTAATTGGTAGCTACTGTAAGCTAACCAGCTACCAGGTCGCCTTTGCCCAAAGATAGTTTTGCCAGCTACACAAACGTAACGAACATTCTTGTAAAAAGCTCCAGGGTAGTTATTGCTGACAAAATCTAAATTCCAGCGTGTCCAGCGTTCTTGGCTAACATGAGGTGTACCCAAGGTGATCAAAGTAGCAACCAAAGGGTGAGCTTGCCAAAGAGTAGATTTGCCCTTAACGCCTCCGAAATAAGGCTTTTCTCCTAAATAGATCCGAGATATCCAACCACCTGCCGAATGACCAATCAAGTTAATTTGAGAAGTGTTGTACTGCTGTAATATCTGCTTTACCGTGCGATCAAGTTGCCACAAAATTGGTGTGACAGGTCTACCACCCAGCAAGGCTATCCAGTCCCGGCGGCGCAAGGGTACTGTAACTGTCGGAAAACCCAATTGCTGTAGAGATTGTTCTAGTTGGCGGTAGGCGATTGCGCTTTCTAAATAGCCAGGTAAAATAACTGTGGGTAAAGGCATGTGGAATTATTAAAGCAGTTATCAAAGCTCAACAGAAGTTTCAGTTGGAACTGTGCAAGTCAGAAAAACCGGAGATGATAATTTATCACTTGCTAAGTCGGCAAATGCAACTTTGAAGTACAATATTACTTTATTACAAAAATTAAACCTTAAAAAAATGGCAAACTGGCCGTTTTGTGTCCAGTATAGGAAGCTATTATTTTTAGAAGGATGCATCTATTAATATAGAGCCGGAAAAATAATTTAGAGCTTGAAAAATAATTTATTGATACTCAACTAGTCAACTGCAACCGAGCCGAGTGAACGATAACAGCTATGTCTTACGTCTCCCTGCTAAAAAATCTACCAGAAATCTTAACCCAGCCAACTGGGATAGCAGCTATAGCCTCTCTTGGCATCCACGGTGCTATTGCGTTGATTGTGCCATTAGTACCTGTAGACTCCAATAAAGCCAAGGAATCAGCATCATCAAAAACAGTTGGAGTTATGGAATTGAGCCAAGCTGACCAAAATCGGCTGCCACAAATTCCAGGCTCATCTGCACCAATTAATCCACAATCCTCAGTTCTGCTACAACAATCCCAAATTCCGCAACTGGATATAGGTGCCCAATCGAGTTTACCTGCTTTGCCACCGCCACCTGCGCCTAGTCCCAGTCAGCTGGTATTGCCACCCATCCCCTCATCACCAAACAATTACCGCATTTCCTCGCTGCCCAAACAGCAGTCGTTACGGAGATACTCCAAGGGAGATTTCCGATTTGACACTTCTAGTTTTAATAGCAACAGCAAATTCTCTACGCCACCAGCTCCGCGTTTTAATAACAGAGAAATAGCATTAGGAGAAGCCAAGCCTCTACCAATCAGCAAATTGCCAGTATTGCCAGAGGCGAAACTACCAGATGGTCTGCCAACCTCTCCAGCGCCTCTTCCTGTGGACGCGACCCCAGCTCTACCAGGCGATGTTAGTACTACTGTACAAACTACTCAACCTGGCAATAATGCATCTACTGTTTCTCAAAACGACCAGCTAATAGCTCGGATCGGAAATACTCCGCAAGCTGGGGATAATTTAAGCATAGCCACAGAAGGTATACCACAAGGAAAGCTGGGATCTACGCCGAATATATCTAATGATTTGCCTGCGCGAGGAACAGAAAAGGCGATCGCCCAGATCAACTCTTACGAAGCGCTGAGAAAAACAGTTCAGCAACAATACCCAAATGCTGTCGAAAAAAGCGTTATCCGTGACAGTATTACTACAGATAAACCTGATATGGAAGGTTTAGTATTGGGGAGATTAGTAGTAGACCCTGATGGCAAGGTCTTAGATATCAAGTTTGAAGGACAGTCAGTCTCGCCTGCTTTGCAAGTAAAAGCAAGAGAGTATTTCAGTACACATCCTCCAAAGGGAGATAAGCAGATTGCTCATCATCCATTTAGTCTGGATTTCAAAAATAACAGCAACAACGCGGCTGGGGATACTCAAAAGCTTGCACCCGCATCGGCGGCTACTCTCAAACCATTATTAAATCCGACAGTCAATAACAGTCAGCCTCTACCCACATCCGGGGCTACTCTCAAGCCGTTATTAAATCCGACAGTCAATAGCAACCAGCCTACACCACCATCGGCGACAACTCTCAAACCATTATCCAATTCATTAATCAATAGAATCCAGCCTGTACCTGCACCAGCGACGACAGCTAAACCATTACCCAATTCATTAATCAATAAACTTCAGCCTGTATCCACACCAGCAACTTCTCTCAAGCCATTAGCTGCACCTGTGTCCACACCAGCAACTTCTATCAAGCCATTAGCTGCGCCGGATACCAACACAAGCCAGCCAACTCCCACTGTGGAATCTGGCAAAAAACTCATACGGCAGTTGCGTGAACTGAAGCAAGAACGGCAAACTTCTAACCCAGACAAATAAACACAGTCTGGAATTTGCAATTGAGAAATTGAGACAAGAGTAACAGTAAATAAGGATGAATCATCCCAGCGATCGTTCATCCTTGTTTCTCATATGCAAATCTCAGCTGTTTGGAAAATTTGCTGACGAATAAAAAACCCTCTAGTAATCTAAAGGGTTTGAGTATTTTCCATGTAGATATTTGAGATTAACGTGGGATAGTTATTAAAATAGCCTACTGAAAAAGACTGTTAATTAAAAATCTCAAATGCTATGAATCAGTTTACCAGCCTGTTTCCGCTTTCTGGAAAACGTAAGCTGCTACCTCTAAAATTTCCTCACTGCTTAACTTGTTTTTGAAGGCGGGCATAGCATTTTTACCGTTCTGTACCTGGTGGATAATTGCTTTAATAGAGTCTTGATTATAATTTTCCAAATAATTTGATAATGCCTCTTTTTTCAAAGTTTTATGGCTAATTAGAATGTTACCGCCACCTATATGGCAAGAAGAACAATTAGCATCAAATATTTTGGCTCCATCGGATGTTTCAGCAGCTAATGCTGGAAGAGTGAATGTGAATCTAAATAGGGCGATCGCCAACAGTAGGATAAATAAAATTATTCTCAAGAGCTTCTCCTCGCAACAACCATTCGGCAACTGCAAAACCTTCTCCAGTAAGTTTTCTATAGCTGCTAGAAGCCTTAGAAATTACCAAATACTATGTGTACTCTACCCTATGAAGCGCTAATTTCTGTAACGTATAAACTCTATTGACCGGATAAGCATTTAACTTATATTTTGTTTAGCATTAAAAAGTTTCAATCTATTTTCAAATCAGCAGAGGGTAGGAGACAAAAGGGTAAAGATTTTCATATCCTCGTTGTGGGCGCGAGCCTCGTCACGGAGGAGCTAGGTTAACGCCCGTGGCGGTCTATCTTGAATTGTAGTGTCTGAAGAGGAACCTTACTATAAGTTGCATAATCCTTAGCCTCAAAAAGACGCGGAGACCGGGAGACGGGATGCAATTTGAATGATTATTAGCTTATTTACTCAGACTAGAAGCTTCCCTATCTTTCCTTTGATTAAAATTAGCGGTGACGAGCTCACTTCCTCGATTACCGAACCTGTGCAATAGTCAGCATTCTAGGCAGGGATAGGACTCGACACCGCTTATTATCCATCACTGTAGGATTATGGTGGTTTGCTCTGTGCTAATTTTACTCAGGAGCAAGGAAAATCATTTAGTGTCTAGCTTATTCGACAACGATTTTGCCAACCATACCAGCGCCACGGTGGGGTTCGCAGTAGAAGGTGTATTCACCAGCAGGTGCGTCTGTGGGGAATGTGGTTGTTTGTTTTTGTCCAGGACTCATCAACAATTGCTTGTGAGACAGAGATTTAGCTAAATCAGCGCTCTTAGCGGGGTTAAGGGCAGCATCAAACACAACATTATGGGGAGGAACTTTGTTGTTCACCCATTCAATTGTATCGCCTGGTTTAATCGTTACTTTTTTGGGTTCAAATGCTAGTAGTCCTTTATCACTACCTAGTTTTACTTGGTATGTTTCAGCTGATGCGCTGGGAGTAAAAACAGCGAAGCTGCTAACAACTAAAAGAATTGTCAAGACAGCTAGGCTGAAGCGCCGCAAGCTTGCCGCAATTAATTTCATGGCGTTCTCCTAACAAATGGTTTTTATTTTCCCTTTCTTATTTTAAATAAAATCAACACTAAATATGACAAACCGTCGTAGATGAATTTTTTTTTAAATAATAAAGCAGATTAAATAGTAAAAATTTGTGCAATCAGGAATAAATACTAGAGTGCTATATAACAAAATATGTCTAGTTTAAAGACACCCAAGGTAAGCATAAGGTAAATCCTAAAAGCAAGAATTTTACTTTTTCTTTAGGAAAGCTTCCTGGCTTTTCAAAAATTTTCCGTACCCCAACCAGGGGCCTTGTGTGCTGCTGTGAGAATGAAAGCCGCTAAACTTTCCACTTGCTGTTGCGAGAGAAACTTAGGGGTCAACTGACGACACCAATAAGTTTCTTGACTACCATCATAGGTCATTGGCTGGCGCATAAAGGCAACAAGAGCGTTAATGCGATCGCGGGGCGGATTAGCACCCTTAAGTGTTTCAACAGACAAAGATACTTGGGGATTGGGCAAAGTTGCACCACCAACATGACAATTAATGCAGTTGTTTTCAAACAGTTGTTTACCAGCAGACAACTCTAATGGTGAAAATAGACGAGTATTGCCTTGTCCATCTACATCTAGGGCAATTGGCTCAGTGACATGTAAATACCGTCCTATATAAGGATCGATATTGGCAGCTTGGGCGGGTAAAGTACTGCTGTTATAGTCCACCAAGACAATAACTAGAACTAGGAAGAGATAACGAGCACATAATCGATACAGCATTAGCAGCTAGTTGAGATATAGTGAGGTGCGTCAAAATGTACTGAGTTCCGAGTTCTGAGTTCTGAGTCTTATAGGAAGTGGGGATTTGAGAGTGGGTCTTCCAAAATCCCCTGTCCCTTTGCTCAGTACCCAGATCTCAGTACTCAGTACTAATTACTAACTTTAGTAATAAATTTTGCCACCTCCCCACTTCTGGCCAACGACTTTTGGTTGCAGAAGAATATGACCAGCGATCGCTTTCAAGTCTTCGTCTGTGAGATTTCTCATTTCAGTGAAAATATCTGCACTCTTGGTGCTGGGGTGTAATTCAGAAATCTCTTCTTCACCGTCATAAGTAGTAGGATTCTTCATATAGTCCACCAAGCCTTCAATATTGTTACGGTTTGGTGTTGCCAGTGCTAGTGCTTCTGGCTCAAGTCCCACGTTTTGGTTAGTCTTGGTGACGCCCCCTACATGACATTGAGCGCAAGCGTATTGAAATAAGCGTTTACCTTCTTTGACTTCTTTCAAGCTGAGTACAGTGGTATCACCCTTATCATTTAATGTTACGGTTCGGGTGGCTGCATCCAGTTCTACAGCTGTCGCGCTACCGACAATCAACTGAAACGTTAGCAAAACAGTAGCTACAACAACGCCAATTAATCTTCTAAACATGTTTCCCCTTAAAGATTTTGACACTCAACACAGCTAGTTAGCGTTACTCAATCTCCATGTTGCTAATTTTTCTTTGCCATGAGCTATCAACCAAAGCCCCAAATAGCCCTTCTGGTGGCTTCGGTAGTACCCATCAAGTCGCTAGTACCTTTTGGGTGTTTCTCAGACAATAATTGCGAAATAATTGCCTTTGCAGCCTCCAACGCCAAATGGGTCTTTTGGTGTTTATCGGCAATTAAGAGGTGGTTGTACAGAGAAAACCCTTTAGCCACAGGAATACTGTAGTCTGTTGCTATCTCTGCGATCGATAGGTCTGCAACACCCATAATGTTTTGTTAACTGATATATAGAGATTGAGTCGCTGTAATACCAATATCATGTTAAGAGTGCAATTTGTCGCCCAAAATACGGTTCTAGTTCCAGTGGGGATCGTGGACGAGGGATTAAGAGGACAAGGAGGACAAGGGAGACAAGGGGGATAAGGGAGTGTGGGGAGTGTGGGAGAGGGTGGGGAGAAATGGGACAAGGAGGACAAGGGGATGAGGGAGATTAGGGTAAGCAGGGGGAGAAATGACAAAGGACAAAGGACAAATGACAAATGACTAATGACAGATGACAATTACCCTTTTCCACCAGTAAATGTGACGCTTTGAATAAAGTAGCGGTTGAAAAAGGCGTATATTCCTAAAGCTGGTAAGGTGAACACCATAGAAGCAGCCATGATGTAGTTCCAATAGCTGATGTATTGACCTTTGAAGGTGTTTAGTCCTAAAGGGAGAGTAAACATTTCTGGGTCAAATAAAATTACCACAGGTAGCAAGAAATTATTCCAGCTACCCATGAATACAAAAACTGCTTGTGCTGCTAAGGCTGGTTTTGCTAAAGGTAAGACAATATGCCGAAAAATCCCCAAGGTATTTAAGCCATCTAGTTGCGCGGCTTCTTCTAATTCCCTGGGAAAATTAACGAAAAACTGCCGCATCATAAAAATGAAAGTGGCATTGACCATACTAGGTACAATCATGCCCTGGTAAGAATTCAACCAACCGATCGCTTTTAAAATCAAAAAGGTAGGAATCAGGGTAATCTGGGCTGGAACTGCTAAAACTGCCAGAATCAGCAAGAACCAAAAGCGTTTCCCGGCAAAGCGGAGTCTGGCTAAGGCGTAACCTGCCATTGAGTTAAGTAGCAAGTTTAAAATTGTAACGCTAACGGCAATTAGCACACTGTTAAATAGCCAGCGCCAAAACAAGGGTTCCTGTAAGAATATTTGCTTGTAGTTGTCCAGAGTGAAATTTTTTGGGAGGAAATTAGGCGCACCCCCGACTATTTCTGATAAGGGCTTGAATGATGCAGAGAGTGCCCACAAAAAAGGAATTAGAGTGATTACACCATAAATCGTGAGTAAGACATATAGCAGTACTCTGAGCCAGGAAAAGCGAGAGATGTTAGTCAAGGTCTTTCACCTCCAAAGAGTCGCTGCTGAATCAAAGCGATCGCAATAATAATCGCTGCTAATAAAAAAGCGATTGCAGCTGCATAACCCATCTGTAAATTCCGAAATACAGCTTGGTAAATTAGTAGTACCACGGTTAGGGTGGCATTGTTTGGCCCGCCAGTCCCACCAGAAAAAATATAAGACTGATCAAATAGTTGAAACGTGCCAATCACTCCCATAGCTATGACAAAGAAGGTGACAGGCTTGAGTATGGGGATAGTAACATGAATAAACTTTTGCCACCCATTCGCCCCATCAAGTTCTGCGGCTTCGTAAAGTGACTGGGGGATATCCTGCAACGCCGCTAGGTAAATCACCATATAAAACGGTGCTGTTGACCAAATATTCATGATTATGATGCCTTTGAGAGCAACAGCTGGATCTCCTAACCAGTTATATGTAGGTAGCCCTAGAGAAGCGAGAAAATCATTAAGTAGCCCATCGGTATTGTAAATCCACATGAAAATCAGCGTCAGCACAGCAGAAGAAGTGACTGTTGGCAAAAAATAAAGGATGCGCCACCAGTTTTTGCCACGAATGCCAGAATTCAGTGTGACTGCTAAGACTAAGGCGAGGATAGTTTGAGTTGGAACTACAATTGCTACATATTCTGCTGTATTTCTCAAAGCAATCCAAACTCGTTCATCATCAAGCAAGCGCGTGAAATTGCGAAAGCCGATGAACTGGTAGTTAATCCCGCCCAGAAGTTGGACTTTGTGGAGGGAAAGGAAGACAGCATAAAGAATTGGCAAGACCACAAAAATCCCTAAAACCACGATAGTGGGCATCATAAATAGATATCCAGCCAGGTTTTCTGTGATGTTCCACCTGGGTTTTCTGTGCCGCCTGCTAATTTCAAACACAAGTAAACCTCCGCTTAATCGCGCATCAACCCAGCTGTAGCGAATGGTTGTGCATGATTATTTATCGTACTCTTTAAGTGAGATTAATAGTGCTTTGAAACGTTCTGGCAGATTAGATTGGAAGATTCCTATCTTCCCACCAGATGAATCTGAAAGAACAGATTTATTTAAACACTATTTAGCAAAAATTGATTTTGCTCAGATAATTAATTTTGAAATTTTAGCCGATAAAAGTTCAAGATTTACCTCATCTGATATCGAATTAGTGTGCAGAGAAGTCAGAAACGCTATCTTGCTAGAAGAAATAAGTTCATCTCTGACAACTTCAGATATCATCACTTACATTAATAACCTCCAAGATGGTGGGTTGACTCTTAACGAAGAACAGGTAAAAGAATTTTTGGAGGAGTGTAAGCGATTAACTGTGAAGAATCCTAAGCTGGAAACCCTAAAGTTGGAATGGGGATTGGCTTAAGAGTAGGATAAAGGTGGCGATCGCTCGTAGGGAAAGTATTTGAAATAAACATCTGCACGGAATAGGAGAAATAATAACTGAAAATAATTATGTATAGTAAAAAATTTTAGGCTTCTGGAGATCCTACTAGTGTTAAACAAGTTGAAAATACACCCGTATTCTCGCAGACTGCTGCTAGTTAGTACATGTGTGCTATGGCTCGCTTACATTTCAACTTGTCTATTCTTATTTTTTCGGCAGCGTTAGATAATTTTTCGTCCTAGTTAGCAAATTCTCACACTATCTAATTCCTTAGACTTTCATCTTCCCTACAAAGATGAGCGTTTAGCAGCAAACAACCATTCTATGATTACCCATAAAAATGAATTATGACCAAATCCACAAGCAGCTTACATTAGGCAACAAGCATTATCAATCTGGACAATTGCAAGCATCACAAAGTTGTTTTCAGCAAGTGTTACAGCAGCAACCAGATAACGCTAATGCTTGGCATTTTTTAGGACTGATTGCTGAACAACATAAGCAATACGAAACTGCGATTGAATTCATCAATAAATCTCTAGAAATCAATCCCGAATCAGCTATTTTCCATATCAATTTAGGGAATATTTATCAAAAACAAGGAGATTTTCAACAAGCTATTTTACTTTATCAAAAAGCACTGATACTTCAACATGATAATGTTAATACTTATTACAACCTTGGTTTTGCTTATCATGAACAAGGGAAATTACCTCAAGCGAGAACAGCTTATCAAAAGACAATTCAGTTACAACCTGACTTTGCTGAAGCTCATACTAATTTGGGAATTGTTTTGCTATCAGAAGGTAGATTTTGTGAAGGTTTTGCAGAATTTGAGTGGAGATTATCAACAGAAACATTTCTCCATGTAAAACCTAAAAAATCTATGTGGGATGGTTCAGATCTTCAGGGAAGATCTATTGTTCTCTGGAATGAACAAGGTCTAGGCGATGCGATTCAATTTTCTCGCTATGCGAAGTTATTGCGAGAACGAGGCGCTAAGGTTGTCTTTAGTATCGAGCCAGCTTTAATAGTGCTGTTTCAAGAATATCTGCAAGAAAAGTTTGAAGTTATAAACAAAAACTCTTGTAATATCTATGCCTATGATTATCACGCTTCGCTGATGAGCTTACCTCGGATTTTCAACACTACCTTTGATACCATCCCTAGAACTATTCCTTATATATTTGCACCAAATCCGTTACCTTCTCGATGTATTATTCCCGCATCTAAAGCATATCGCATTGGCATTGTCTGGTCAGCAGGTAAACTTAATCCTCAATTTCATCAAAAAAAGTCGTGCTCACCAGAATTATTGATAGATTTATTAGAAGTAGGTAATGTCTCTTTGTATAGCTTGCAAGTTGGGGATGATGCGTCTCAGATTCAACCTTGGCTAAACTGCGTAGGCAAAGCCCACCGAAGGTATCGCGTTCATGATTTGAGTCATTTACTGAATGATTTTGTCGATACAGCTAGCGTTATTCAGCAATTAGATTTAGTCATTACCGTCGATACAGCCGTAGCACACTTAGCTGGCGCAATGGGCAAACCTGTATGGGTATTATTGCCTTTAATTCCCGATTGGCGTTGGCAATTAGCAGGTAAGGAAACGCCTTGGTATCCTACCATGCGTTTATTCCGCCAAACGCGTCGAGGTGATTGGAAAAGTGTTTTTTATCAAGTGAAACAGAGATTGGCGGAAGTTATCCCAGTCTAGCCATTAATTAATATCTTGAATATTTCTAGGATGTGGGAATAATTTTTAGTTTTAAAAGGTTATGTATTTAACTGATTAGTGGGATAGATCTATCAAATTGGGAGTAGGCGATCGCTCACAAAGGTTATTCTAGAAAATACATCAAGATTTACCCATTGCTTAAGCTTGAGGTTTTAAATATGATTGCTTCTCCTGAAATCTACCTTACCCCTGAAGAATATCTCCAAATGGAGGAAAAAAGCGACATCAAACACGAATACATTGAGGGCTATATTTACGCAATGGCTGGAGCGCTTGACCCCCACGTTACTATAGCTGGGAACATTTTTGCTCTGCTTCGTAATCATGTACGCGGTTCAGGCTGTCGTGTGTACATTGCTGACATGAAAGCACGTATCGAAACTCTAAATCGATATTACTATCCCGATGTGATGGTTACTTGCGATCAACGAGATCAGGAAACTCCTGCATATAAAAAATTTCCTTGTTTAATTGTCGAAGTTTTATCTAACTCTACAGAAGCCTTTGATCGGGGAGACAAATTTGCTGATTATCAAACTTTAGAAAGTCTGCAAGAGTACGTTTTAATTAACACCAAACGTCAGCGAATTGAGTGTTTTCGCCGTAATCATGAAGGACTGTGGGTTTTACAGTCCTACACAGCAGAAAATACATCATTTCGACTACACAGTATTAATTTTGAAGGAACAATAGCAGAGCTTTACGAAGATGTAGTTTTTGAATAGGCTTACGCAAATTCAGGAAATTTAATATGCTCAGTTCTTTTTCAGTTATAGTACCAGCATTTAATTGTGAGAATGTTGTAGTCAAAACCCTAGACAGTATTAGCCAGAGCATTGATTTTTTCCAGAAAAGCTACCTTCATTCGCAGCTAATTAATGCGGAGATAGTTATTGTTGATGATGCTTCAACTGATAATACTTTATCTATTGTGGATGAGTTTGTCTGCCAAAACTCTTTTTGTAATGTCGTAAAACACAGTTTCAATCGAGGTGCAGGAGCAGCTAGAAATACAGGCGTAAAAAATTCCCAGGGTGAAATTATATTTTTTTGTGATGCAGACGATTTATTTTTACCAGAACATATCTATGTCTGCTTTATGCTATTACAAGATAAGCCTGCAAATATTTCATCTTTTCAACTTGCAAGTGATAATTATAACTTGACAATCAAATTGCCAGAAAAGCGTTTTGATGTAATTAGGTCTAAGGTCAAAACTCAAGATAAAATTCATCCATATTGGCAAGATGCTATCGAAAAAAGTCTACCTCTAAACTTGTGCGTTAGGAGAGAGTGTCATGAGTTTATTGAGGGATTTTTTGAAGATGAGATACATAAACAAACTAAAACGGAAGATTGTGCTTATCAGGCTTTGCTCTCAAAATTTTTTACTATTGGCAAAACTAACTTAGAAACTGTCGAATATATCCGATATCCTGATAATGCATTTGATAAACAAATTACGAGGTTTCAATTACCGCCAGGTGAATCTCAAGAACTATATCATATAGAGCCAAATTTATTGGAGCAATCTTATAAAATTGAAGAGGAACATTTTTTATATTTACAACGCAAGCAATATTTAAAAAAGTGTTTATATAAAGGTTATCAATTTACTCAAGATTGGTTTAGTATTCATATTCATTTTTGGGAACAGGTATTAAAAAACTTTGCAAACTTACCCAACCTCAAATTTTTAGAAATAGGCAGTTGGGAAGGAAGATCTACTTGTTGGCTGCTTGAGAATATCTTGACTCATGAATCAGCCAAAATTACCTGTATAGATACATTTGAGGGAAGTTGTGAGCATCAAAATTTAGATCCAGATTGCATTAAATCTCTAGAGAAAAGATTTGATTTCAATATAGCTCTAACAGGCTCGGCTTCTAAAGTTGAAAAAGTTGTTGGTATCTCTCAGGAAGTCTTGCGAACACTGCCTATAGATACTTATGATTTTCTATATATTGATGGTTCTCATATAGCCTCTGATGTTCTTGAAGATGCTGTCTTGGGTTGGCGTTTAGTTAAACTCAAAGGAGTAATAATATTTGATGATTACAATTGGCCTGAAGTTCAGGATAATCTCACTCAACACCCTAAGCTGGCTATAGATGCTTTTTTAACAATTTTTAGAGATAAAATTCAGATTATATATAAGGATTATCAGGTTATTATTCAAAAACTTACTAGCTAGATAATTTAGTAAAAAGTAAAAAGATTCCCGACTTCTTTAAGAAGTCGGGAATCTAAGAGACTGTTGTCATATTTTATTGTTATGGAAATTTTTTCTAATCAACCTTTGCGCTCCAATCCTCATATAGCTATTTTTTCTTCAACTAAGGTAGGAAATTTCGTCGTAACTACACCTCTGTTAAGAGGCATGAAAGAAAAATATCCTCATTGCACATTAGATTTTTTTGGCAGTGAAATTACCAAGGATTTTGAAATTCATAGTCCATATATTGACTGGCGATTTTCACTTTATACTGACAATCCAGACTTTCTTGAAACCCTTGCTCAAGCTGTTCGCCAACGTTGTGAAGTTGCTGGTTCTTATGATTTAGCAATTAATTGTGATGAATTTAGTGAAATTAATTTAGTTACGGTTACTGCTATCCGCCCTACTTATGTTGCAGGAGGTGCGTTATCTGAAGATTTTCGCCTCAAGTTAGACGCTAGTCACGATCCGGTACAGAAGATTATTAGCGATCCAGACTGGAACAGTCGAGAATTTATCCAAAGACATCAAGAGATTCTTAGTAGTAACTATATCAGTGAAATTTTCTGCCGAATTGCCTATGTAGAAACCGATTTTTTTAAATTAGAATTACCTAGCAAACAGCCAAATTTTCTTGTCCCTGATGTAATCATTAGTGTTACAGCCACGCGCCCTGCCAAAATGTGGCCAGTCAGCTACTGGAAACAAGTAATTAAGTGGTGTGAAAGTCAAGGACTCACAGTTGGCTTAGTCGGTAGTAGTCCAAAAATTCAGCAGACTTTATACTATTCCAATAATACAGAAGCGGACTTGTTAAAAGAAACGTCCTTGATCGACCTAAGAGGGAAAACCTCGTTGACTGAATTAGCAGGTACATGCCGCCAGGCGAAGGTCTGTATTACTCTCGACAGTGGGCTGCTGCACATTGCTGCTGCTGTTGGCTGTCCCACAGTGGCAATTTTTGGTAATGACGCAGATGGTGACGGTGCTAGTCCAATTAGGCTTTGGGCACCCCGACAACCCCATGTAAAAATAGCCCTGTCAGATTTTAAGTGTACCATTTGTCAAGAGCATCATTTTAAAAATAAGTTCTGCTTGGTTGAAAATCATCCTTGCATGACTCACCTAGCTCCCCAAATAGTTATTAATTATCTCAAAGAGCTTCTAGAGATTGATTAACAGAAGTCAACCAAAAGAGCGATCGCTGTTTAGAGAAGAACTCACAGAGGGATAGTGTGTCTAGATTTTTTATGAGACTATGACTATAGTCATGACTATAGTCATTATGAAATCTATTTCTAAAACTAAACTCAAAGCTCAACTACTAGAGTTCCTACGACTCGTAGAGTCAGAAGGAGAAGAAATTGTAGTTACCGATCGCGGTAAGCCTGTCGTCAAAATTTCCAAATACGCACAAACACTTTCAACAGAGGAGTTATTCGGGGAGATGCGCGGTAAAGTAAAGTACTTTGAAGATTTAACGACACCAACCACTGAGGAATGGGCAGAATTGTGAAGATAGTTCTTGATACCTGCGCCCTCATCTGGTGGAGTTTAGACCCAGCAAAACTTTCTGAACGAGCCAAGGAGGTATGCAATCAGATGGAACGGGATAAAAATGGTTTAGTTCCGTCTATAGCTATATGGGAAATCTCTATCAAAATCAAAAATCAAAAACTAGATTTAGGGGTCAATCTTAACGAGTACGTAACAACGCTGAAAAAGTCCAGTGTCGTTCAGATTGTACCCATTGATGAAAATATTTGGCTGGAAAGTGTCCGGTTAGAATGGAGTCACCGAGATCCAGTAGATCGAGTCGTTGTAGCACTAGCTAGAAGTCATCAAGCTGCAATAATTACAGCAGATAAAGAAATAGCAAATTTCTACTTAGAGGTAATTTGGTAGATTGCTGAAGGCAAAGGAAAGAACTGTAAGTTATCAGATGCCCTCGGCATACAGCAAAAATAGTAGTAGGAGAAACGCTCTCATGACAGTCTCCACCCAACGCATGACTCTAGAAGAATACCTGAACTATGACAACGGGACAGACACCCGGTATGAATTAGTGAACGGAGAATTGGTAGAAATGCCCTCAGAAAGCGACCTCAACCAGCGAATTGTGATGCTGTTACTCGCTTATTTTCTACGTTATGGCATTCCTTACTACAAATTGAGAATTGGGCTAGAGATTGCAGTCAGTGGTGCTGTAGCTACGGTTCGCCTTCCTGATTTGGTTGTACTTTCAGAAGCAGCTGCAACAGCCCTAGAAGGCGCTAGTCGATCCATTATCACCCATGATATGCCCCCGCCGCGCCTAGTTGTCGAAGTCGTCAGTCCCAAACAGGAGAACCAAGACTATCGCCATAAGCGTTCGGAGTACGCTGCACGCGAGATTGCCGAATATTGGATTGTAGACCCGATTCAACAACAGGTAACAATTTTGGCATGGGTTGATGGATTATATGAGGATAAGGTTTACCAAGGAAGCGAACCCATCATTTCCCCAGAGTTAGGAACCCTGGAACTGACCGCAGAACAGATAGTCAAAGAAGGCTGAAGGCTAAAAGAGTGAGTCGTATTGTTTTAACCACCATAGGTTCTTTTGGCGATCTGCATCCCAAAATTGCGATCGCACTGGAATTACAAAAGCGTGGTCATGATGTAGTATTTGCAACGCACAAAGAATATGAAAGCAAAATTACAGCTTTGGGATTCGAGTTTTATCGGATGCGCCCTGACAATACTGCTTTGAGTGATCCTCAAGAGATGACACGGATGATGGATTTAAAAGCGGGTACAGAATATGTCATCAAAAATTGGGTTGTCGCGAATTTACGTGAAACCTACACAGATTTAATCAACAGTGGAAAAGATGCAGACTTGATCGTTACGGGTGAAGGGGTCGTGGCGGCTCGGTTGGTTGCAGAAAAATTAGGGATTCCGTGGGCGTTCGCTGTCCTGCAACCTGCCTCATTTCTCTCTGTTTACGACCCATCGGTAATCCCTGTATTTCCATTTCTAGCCAAACTGCGCGGGTTTGGTTCTGTTATCAACCGAGGCATTATTCAATTATCAAAAGTAGTTGCTAAATCTTGGGCGGAACCGATTCATCAACTGCGGCGTGAACTAGGCTTACCTGCACTCGTTGGCAATCCCTTCATTGATGATAAGTATTCTCCCTACCTTGTGCTAGCAATGTTCTCGTCAGCATTCGCCAAGCCTCAACCTGATTGGCCGGTAAATACGGTCATTACAGGATTTACATTTTATGATGGCAACGAGAGCGGAGTGGAACTGACACCAGAACTCACGCAATTTTTGAATTCAGGTGAACCGCCAATCGTTTTTACCCTTGGTTCAGCCGCAGTCATGGCTCCTGGTAGCTTTTACCAAGAGAGCATCGCAGCTGCAAAGCTCCTAAATCGGCGTGCAGTTTTGCTGATTGGCAAGAATGCGCCTCCAGAGAACCTCACACAAGAGATTATTGCTGTGAACTATGCGCCATATTCTCAGATTTTTCCTCGTGCTTGTGCAATTGTGCATCAAGGTGGCATTGGTACAACGGCTCAAGCATTACGGGCAGGTTGTCCAACACTGGTGATGCCCTATAGCCATGACCAACCAGACAATGCAGCAAGAGTTGAACGTCTAGGAACTTCGCGTAATATTTCCCGTAAGCAGTATTTAGCGGCACGAGTAGCTAAGGAGTTACGTGAATTATTAGAAAATCCCAACTATACAGCTAAAGCAGCAGAAATCGGACGTATCATTCAAGCAGAAAATGGGGTTGGGATGGCGTGTGATGCGATTGAGCAGATTACTGCATCGCTTTGATTTGCTTGTTAGCTTCATTTTCTGCCCGTATCATTGCCTGCTTTAATGGTTGTTGCCCTAACAAGGCGCTAATAAACTGGTTATCAAAGTTATTCACGATCGCAGCTGGATATTTGCCTGCTTGCCAAGGTGTAGCGTAGGCCACACCACTGACAAATGGCGATCGCAAAGGATCTTTGTCATAGCCTAATTTCTCTGCTACAGATTTCCGGGTAGGTAGTGCAAACCCTGTTCCTGTCCACTTTTGCATACCTTCCTTACCTGTAAGATAGGAAATTAATTCCCAAGCTTCGGCTTTGTGTTTTGCTTGTTTATTCATCACGTAGGCAACAGTAAAAACCATAGTGTTTTTTATGCCATTAATTGTCGGCAATTCTGCGGTAGCAAACTCCAGATTGGGAAAAGTGTCATTCAGGTAAGGAATTGCCCAGTTGCCTTCAATCACCATTGCCACCTTATTCTGACCAAACATTTCGCTACCTGAACTTGTTCCCACATCCGATTTTTGGGCGGAGGAACGGTCTTTTTGATACTGATCTACTACCAACCGCAATCCCTGCAAACCCCCTTCTCTGGCAAAGCTGGCGTAATCATTTTGACCAATAATTTGCCCGCCAAAGGCTTTGATTTTGTAAGCTTGACGTGCTAGCTCGGGAATTTCCCCAAAGCCGTATTTGTTGAGTTTGCCTGTTAACTGCCGAGAGTAGCTGCGTAATTCATCCCAAGTAGTTGGCGGACTAGCCAAGCCTGCGGTGGCGAAGGCTTTTTTGTTGTAAAACAGCGACAAGGTGGAATAGTCTTTGGGGAAACCGTAAATTTGGTTCTGGTATTTGAAGCTATTGAGTAGGTTAGTTTCAAAGTCTGCTAAGTCAAATTCGGGGGTGATATAAGCATCTAGCGGTTCCAAAACATCCTGACTCATCAGGAAAGGAGCCTCCAGCGCATCCAGATAGAAAACATCTGGTGCGGCTTCCCCAACCAAGCGAGTTTTGATTACGTCCATGTATTGGTCGGAAATCACCTCATACTTGACTTGGATCTTGGGGTGCTGTGCTTCAAAGTCTTGTAATACCTGTTTTAGGAGTTTTTGCTCAACTTGATTGCCTCCCCAGCCACTAAGTTTGACAGTAACTTTTGTGGATGCGCTTGGTAGTGATAGACTGTGGCAACCAATAATGGCGATCGCGATCGCCAATGCCAATCCGAAAAACTTGAACAACCTGCTTCTAATCACGTAATAATTACAGTTTCTCTGTCCTTACTTATATCGTTTGTAGTTGATAACTGAGGTTTAACGAATCTGAATTTTTATTGAGAGAGGCAAGATAGAATGACGAGAAATTATCGGCAACTAGACTCATCCTACGGTACGTCATCCGTAAAACATTAATTTATGGCTTTTGTTCCGATTGAAACAGCCGCGCCTGTGGCTCTGGAAATTCCCCAGATTATCACGCCACAATCAGCACTGGCTTCTACCGCAAAACCCAATCCTCTAGTTTATAAGGATGCTATTCGCACCAGTTTGAAAGCCTCAAGTCTGGATGCTGTCTTTGCGACAGTTTTCTGTGTAACTACTGGTGGAATTTTACTGAGCAATTTCCTGTTGGAGTTGGGTGCTAGCCCAGTGGTATTTGGGATGCTGTCATCTATCCCTATGCTGGTGAATTTAGTTCAGCCATTGGGTGCTTACTTATCGGAACGCAGCAGCAGCCGTTTCTACTATTCTCTAAGAACTCATGGCATTGCCCGCTTACTGTGGCTAATTCTCGGTATTGGCATTATCGGCTCAAGCTGGATTGGACTGACTTCTGGACAGTTAGTATTATTAACCCTGTTAGTTGTCCTGTTCAGCGGTCTTTTAGGAGGACTAGGAAGCGCATCATGGCTGAGTTGGCTAGCGATGATTGTGCCTCGGAGATTGCGCGGCAGGTATTTTGGTATTCGTAATAGTGCAGCTAGCTTGACTAATTTGCTCTGCGTACCTTTAGCGGGGCTAGCTGTATCACATTGGTATGGTGGAACTCTACAAGGTTACGGGGTAGTTCTGCTTGTAGGTATCATCTTCGGGCTAATTAGCTTGGGATGTCAGTACTTCCAGACAGACATGAATCCCGCATTGCAAAACAGTACTCTTGTAAAGTGCCAGCAAATCAGTGAAAGTTCTGTCACTTTACAGCCAACAGTTACTCCAGCAAACGAGTTCACTAGCATCTGGAGTAACTGTAACTTTTTAAGGTTTCTGCTCTATTTCGGCTTCTGGATGCTGGCTGTGAACATCAGCGCTCCTTTTTTCAACTTCTACTTGCTAGAGCAGCTTCATCTAGATGTGAGTTATGTGACGCTCTACGGTAGCCTTCAGGCTGGAGCAAATATGCTTTTGATTGTTCTGTGGGGTAAATTGGCAGACAAAATCGGCAATCGCCGGATTCTCATCTTGATTGGAATTTTGGTTGCACTAACACCGTTGTTGTGGATGGGTGTGAGTGCTAATAGTTGGAATATTTGGCTGTGGTTGCCGCTATTACACATCTTTACTGGAGGGACTTGGGCGGCAATCGATTTGTGCAATAACAATATGCAGCTAGGAATTGCACCAGTAAAAAATCAGTCTATCTATTTTGCGATCGCATCGGCTGTAGCTGGAGTGAGTGGTGCTTTGGGCACAACTATTGGTAGCTTTATCGCCCAATTTGCCGAACAGGGAGGTTTACTAGGATTGTTTGCCCTGTCTAGCGTGTGTCGCCTAATAGCGATCGTGCCCCTGATGTTTGTTAAAGAACCGCATTAGGCGGTGGGGAGCAGAGGGAGCAGAGGCGAAGGGGTGCATTTTCTTCCTTGTCTCCCTTCCCTCATCCCTCACTTTTCTTATTCAGCAACGGTAGAACTCAAGCTCATGCTCTCCCACAAAACCATGTGAGGGGCGGTGGGTACGGGCTGATGCAAAGCAATCAGCTGGGCGAGAGTATTCTTTAACTGAGTACGGGGAACGATTTCATCGACAAAACCATGCTTGAGCAAATCTTCAGCAGTTTGAAATTCCTCTGGCAGTTTTTCGCGGATGGTTTGCTCTATCACTCGCCGACCAGCAAAACCAATGGTAGCCTTTGGTTCTGCGAGGATGATATCGCCCAACATGGCGAAACTGGCTGTGACACCACCAGTAGTAGGATGAGTCAAAATGGGAATATATAAAAGTTTGGCGTCGCGATGGCGTTGGAGGGCGGCGGAGATTTTAGCCATCTGCATCAGGGAGAGCATTCCTTCTTGCATCCTTGCTCCACCAGAAGTACAGACGATAATTACCGGATAACGTCCCTGAGTTGCTTGCTCAATCATGCGGGTAAGTTTTTCACCCACGACTGAACCCATGCTTCCACCCATGAACCGGAAGTCCATGACTCCTAGAGCAACGGGCAAACCGTTAATTTGACCCAACCCAGTTTTAACTGCATCTATTAAGCCGATTTTTTCCTGCATTTCCCGCAGGCGATCGCTGTAGGGTTTGCGATCGCGAAATTGCAGGGGATCGGTGGGACGCAGATGCTCGTCCATCGGTCTCCAAGTGTTTTGATCGATTAATTGGCGGATGCGTTCATCGCTATCCACCCGATTATGATGACCGCACTCAACACAAACCATCTGATTTGCTTTTAGGTCTTTTGTATACGCCAACACACCACACTTAGAGCACTTATGCCATAATCCATCAGCAATTTCACGTTCTTGACGTTCGAGGCTGATAGTTCCAGATTTCCGCCGATTTGCAAACCAATCCAATAGTGACTTTAAACCGCGTGATTCTTCGTTGTTTGCCATTTTTATCTTATCAAGTAGGTAATGAGGTCGAAACCGGGTCAAGAAGCTACAGGAATTACAGGGTAAAAAGTCCCCAATCCAAAGTCATGATTTGGGACTTTGGATTGGATACAGAGTATTTGGTGGCTCCGCTATGGGAAAGACACGCTTGTTCATCCCGTTGTGGCTCTTGACTATTGACTACATCGTGAAATTACGCTTGTAAGCAATTCAGACCTGATTTTGCATGTTTGGTTGCCAGCTTAACGAAAATGCTTATGCCAATACAAGTCTCTTATTCGTTTTATCTTGTGAAGGTATCGGCAAAAGTCTTGGCATATTAACCCCCCAGCAGGATGCCCTTCCCCAACCCCTCCAGGGGATACTTGCTCCCAATTCAAGCATTCGTATTGCTAGGTTATGAGCATTTAGCTCGTTAAGAGGGTAATACTGGTCACAGGATGATATTACCAAAATCTGAAGGACAGATGGCGTAATGACGGTTACAGTCATGGGGGGTAGCAATTTCTTATGATGGACTAATGAGATGTAAAAGTAGTTTTTTTAAATTTTGAATTTGTCTTTGCCTCCTATATTTAACTTACTGGAAAAAATAACCGCAGGTAAGCAGATAAAATCGCTTCGCCTCCAAATAGAGCGATCGCAGCCCCAAAAGCGAGAAAAGGGCCAAATGGTATCTTTTGCCCAAATCTGCGCTGGGATAGTGTAATTGAGACAACGCCTACTAACGCTCCCACGGCACAGGCCATAAACCCAGCTAACAGCAAATATTTCCAACCCAACCAAGCCCCCATCATGGCGGCTAATTTGGCATCTCCTGCTCCCATTGCTGTTTTACCTAGAGCAATTGAACCAAGAATAGCGATCGCATCAAATAGCCATAAGCCCAGCACAGCACCGACAATCCCCATCATTAAATGTTTGATCGACCCCACCCAGCTACCATCTGGGAAAAACCCGATAACTATTTGAAATATAATTCCCAATACCAAACCTGACTGAGTAAGTTGGTTGGGTAAAGTCATCGTATCTAAGTCAATGAGTGATAGGGCTAATAACCAGCTGCAAAAAGCCCAATATCCAATTGTTAAAATAGAAACTTTAAATAATAAAAAAACTAGCAGAAAGATTATGCCCGTTAATGCTTCTACCACAGGATAGCGGACAGAAATCTTGCTTTTACAATAACGACACCGACCTTTTAACCACAGCCAACCGAACACTGGTACATTATCGTGCGCTTTCAGCTGGTTGAGGCAATGGGGACAACGGGAGGGAGGCCAAAGAACCGACAAGCCAGCCGGTAGCCGATAAACTACAACATTGATAAAGCTGCCAATAGATGCACCCAAGGCGAAGACAATCACACTCGCCGGGGCGATCATCAAAATGTCCATATAGTCATTAGTCATTAGTCCTGTGTCATTTGTACTTTGTGATTAGTCATTTGTCATTTGTTATTTGTCATTAGCTCTGTGTCCTTTGTTACAAAGTCTGAACGAAGGTGTCCTCCGCTCAACGCCAGTTCGACGCCACTTGCGTCAACGGGGGGAACCCCAACGGACAGTTTGCTCAAGTCGAGCCAGCCGCTTGCGGGGGTTCCCCCCGTTGTGCGGACTGGCGTGGGAAACCCTTTCGGCAATTGCTCATGGGGGAAACCCCCAAGACCGCATTGCCTCACCACGCAACTGTCCTCCGTAACGCAGTGGCTCTTCAAGCCGGGAGACCCTTTCGGCAGTTCCTCCTGGGGGGAACCCCCAAGATCGGACTGCCTCACCACACGAC
>NZ_MTAV01000126.1 GCF_002154695.1 Nostoc sp. T09 | reverse complement strand
CTAAACAACAATTCTCAGTTTACCTTATCTGCCCTGTCTCCAATTTAAATTGGTATGAGATTAGCACTCTCTAAGCAAGCACAAGTGAGATTAGCACTCCCAAGGCTAGCACTCCTCAAGTTAGCACCAACCAGAATCGCCTCGCTCAGATTAGCACCTCTCAAGTCGGCACTACATAAGTTAGCACCAGTTAGCTCAGCTCTACTCAAATCAACCCCCTTCAGATCAGCAGAGTGCAAATTAGCACCTCTCAGGTTGATTCCTCTCAAATTAGCACCTTTAAGCAACTCTATTCCAGCCGTATCAGTAGCACGCTTCAAGTCAATACCAGCAAAGTTTCTTTCTCCAGCAACATACTTTGTGAGTAATTGTTCAGTAGTAATCTCCATAATTGATTACAATAATTTCCTCTATATAGAGGGGCAAGGAGAGAAGTCTGATTGGAGGAAGCCTCCGCTCAAAACTTCGGAGGGACAAGAGGGACAAAGGTGAAATAACTAATAACAAATGCTCCATGCCCAATTCCCCATGCCCCATGCCCAATTGCCTACTAATTACTTCTTAACGGCGCATTCAAGATTTTTTCAATGCGATCGCGTGTTTCTAAAATGTGCGCTTTCGTATACTCATCGTCAGAATTAATTCCTGCGAGTTTTTCATTTAGCTGCCGTATTTTATACCAAGCTAATGTGCGTGCATCTTCTGGTACGTATTCTTTGCGTAACACGATATCGCTTAAGATATTGACATATTCCCGCTGCAAGCCTCTTCTCAGGCTAGAAATCTTGAGGGTTTTGCCTTCGGGTTTTAGCACTTCTGTCCAAATGCCACTTTGCAAAGTATCAAATAGCTCTGGCATACTCAGTGCTTTTCCTTGGGGACTCTTGAGTTCAATATCCTTGAGACGGGAAAGGCGATCGCCTGAAAGTAAATCTACCAATACTGCACTTTGCAAGGTCAAAACTAAGTCATGAATTGGGTAATCTAAACGCCCAACCAAAGGATAGCTACCCCAATGATACCAACGCGAAGGTGCTAATTTATTCAACAAATCTGGCGAGAAGTTAAAAGCATCTTCTGCAAATACATACTTTTGCAAAGTCTCTAATGCCTGCCGTTGTTGTTCCACTGGTACTGGTTCAAATGGTAATCTTCGTTGGCGAATACCTTGCTTGCTGGATGGGGTTTCACTGGCATGAATTCGATAGAAAGATTGTCCGCCAATGTATTTCGTTGTATAGAAAATATTTTGAAAATAGTTACCCAATACTGAGCCAAAGCGATCGCTAAGATCGCTATAACTCTCTCCAGCAATTGGGTAACGTCTAGTGAGTCGATCCCACATCAGGCGAGAATTATCTAGCTGCCATTGAGAATAGCGCAGTACATTACCGCTATTATCCCAAGCATTAGATGTTGGATCGAGGTCATACCTATCCTCATCTGTGGAGTAGGTCAACTCTGGTTGGTCAGATTGCCCAGCAATTTCCTCCAAAATTGGCTTTTCGGCTATAGGAGTTGTTGCCTGAGTTGGCGTATAGCCGTACTGAATTGCCCAATCATCATAAGCCCCTACCATATTTGGAAAATAATCACCCTGCTTTGTACCTTGGGGTGCAATATTCGGTGGAATGTAATCCATCACCGAAGCAGTCAGACCTCTGTTAGTAGTGATCTGCTTATTATTCAGTTCCTCTGGTGGTAATAAGTTACTGCCACGGAAATTGTGGCGTAACCCCAAAGTATGACCAACTTCGTGGGCGATAATTAAACGTAAGTATTGATTGATATACTCTTTCAATTGGTCTTGGGTGGACGTGTTGTCTTGTAGAAGTGTCATCGCCATTGCACCCAAAGCAAACTGATTAGCAGCTTCCATGCCATAGCACAAATCGGACTCACCAGCAAGTCGAGCTAGACGGCTCAACATCGGCTTCTGCTTTGGCTGCTCTTGATTGTCTTGAGATTTACCCCCTAACTTATTGACGCAAAGCATATTATTTTGCATCAGCGCCGATAAGGAAGTCCGGGTTGATGTTTGGTTAGGTTGTACTATTTGACGATACTCATTCTTCAGTACACGTACAAAGCTGCCATCTACTATAATATCTGCATCCAAAATTTCCCCAGTCATAGGGTTAACACGGGATGGTCCCCTCGCAAAAAATCCATCTATTGTGTTAATCCAGCGAATTGTGTTGTAGCGAATATCTGCTGGGTCCCATGTGGCATTATCTGGCATTTGGCGGGCTTCGATTGCATCTTTGAATCCTGCCTTCAGAAAAGCTTTATTCCACATTAATATCCCTTCTTTGATGGCATCGCGGTACTCATAAGGGACAGCGTTATCAATCCAAAAGACAATCGGTTTTTTGGGTCGGGATATTGGGGACTTGGGGTCTTCTTTTTCCAAATTCCAGCGATTGATATAGCGAACAAATGGGTCGCCACGATCATCTTTAGATAAGTCTTGATAGGCGGTGATAAAATAGCCAACGCGATCGTCTGCCAACCTCGGTAGGTACTTGTTGTTTGGCAGTTGAGAGAGACTGTAGTGAACGCGGAGAGTAAAGCCACGGCTGTCAGGTAGCGACTCAAAGTTTAGGGACTCCTTATCGCTACTGCTACCGCCAGCACCAGAAAAATTTAAAATCGATTCAACTTCCAAGTTGTCTGGAAAGACTTTAGCATTACCAAAATAAGATTGGTCTGTACTTCCAGGGATGCCCAAACTCAAAGATAAGCCAGCTAAGTCTGTGAGTAAAAGATCGCCTAAGTCGATGAGTAGAGTTTTGCGTTCGGGATGAATGCTTTTAATGGAAATAGTGTAGAGTACAGAATCACTAAAAGAACGGACAAGCGATCGCGCCTGGGGATCTCCTTCACGGGTACGAAAATTGACATTACGGATAGAGAATTGTAGGTTGTTATCCACCCGTTTGAAATAAAACAAAAAATCTTGCAGCGGCATACCACTGTAAATGCCTTGTTCGCCAATGCCAGATTCTAAGGTTGATGTAGCTAGATAATTTTTATTCAGCTGATCTGGCTGAATTTCTAAATAAATTTTATTCTTTTCTTTCTGGCGATAAATGGTAAACAATCCTTGCTGCTTTTGCGTGTCTTTGACGACTTCGTCAAACGGCTCTAAATCATCCTTTTTAGATGGTTTACTGGGTGAATTGGGCTTTTCACTTGGTTTTTCTGGGGTTTTTCCCGCTTGCAAAAATGGTTGTCTTCCCGCTTGTTTGGGATCTTCAACTATCCACTTAAAACCTTGGTGCTGTGGCTGTTGGTTTTGATTAATTACCCAAACTTTCTTTAAACTTTGTCCCACAGAATCAGTTAACTGTGATGCTCTTAAAGCGAGTTTTCTAGAATCAGTGTCCAGCTTCTTTAAGGCTTCCAGTGTTGGCTGGCGGCTATCAGATTGCTCTGTCACTCCTGCTTTCACCATACTAAGCGCAACTCTATCTACTTTCTGTTGGATAGGTAACTCAGTATGCAGTCTGTTTGCAGCCACTGACTTGCCACCAACGGTTGTTACTCCTAAAAACAAACCATGCAACAAAATTACATAAAAGGTTAATCTATTCATCAAATCTATCCCCGACAACAATCACTAGTTAATTTTTTATTATTTGCAAAGTCAAGCAACTTTGCTGTTATCTAACTGAGCTAACCTAAAAATACTATTAGCTCGCTGATATGCAGCAGCAAACTTTTCGATTAAGTTATCATTACTATTTTTCAATCCGATTGCACAGTTTTACTGTAGGATTTTTGCTAACAATTGTATCTGTAGCAAAGAGTACGTATTATTTTTACCTCAAACTAGTAAACTTGCTGGGAAGAAAGTATAACAATTTCGGACAAATCAATGAGATTACTGCAAAATGCATCACTTCTCAAGCTACCAATTTCGATTTATACGGAGAAAAATTGTCAGGCTCCTATAAGTTAGCTCCTACTGAGACAGGATTAGACTTTAATAGTTCCAAATTATACAGGCACATCTTTGAGATGAGAAGCATCTGAATCGATAAAAACCTTGAGATCATCTCTAATACATCAGTAATTAAATAGTAATACAAGATACAAAATGTCATATTTGTCGCAAATTTGGCAACGTTTAAGCAATTACGTAAAGGGTTCAAAGTTACCAGATACACAAAAAAAGTCTCTGGAAGTCAAAACTGTTTCCCCTGGGGGAAAACCTACTCTAGATTTAGATAAAAACTTTAAATTTTTTCAAGATAATTTACAAGACTCTTCGTTATCCCAAAGACTCCAAAAAAGTTTAGAGAAATGGGGAAAACCAGGTAATAGCTTGCCAGATATTACAGAACAGATACCAAACGCGCAACCGCAAGAAGCTGCAAGGTATCACCAATTTTATGAAGAAGTTTACGATGTACTGGGTCATGCAGCCTTGACACCAGACATAGTTGAACAAGTAATGAATTTACTGACTACTGGAAAAAAATTTCATCCACTGCTTCTGTTCCAACGTCTAGAGGAATTTTATCGCCGCTGGTGTCAGAGTGAATTTCTTGATGCTGCACCTGGTCATAACTTGCCTCAGAAAAAAATGCTAAGTATGTTAGCACAAAATATAACCATCGGACTGAGACAAGTAGATATATATACAGGGCTGAATGTACTAATTTTACTTTTGGAGTTACATCGCTATGCTCAAGGACGAGCTGAACTTCAGCAGCTAATCACCTTTTATCCATCAAGTCAACCGGATACAGAAAGTTTTTTCACATCTCAACTACTGCGCATCATGAATTATAGCGATGCCATTGAAATTGGTAATTTTAGTAGCATCGTCGGAGAATTCTTGAAAGGTGGCAACTTTCGGGGCGCTTACTTAGGCAACGCCAACTTAACAGGTGCTAACTTTAGCGGTGCTAACCTCAGCAATGCTTACCTAGGAGATGCCAACCTTATAGGAGCTAACTTTAGTCATGCGGATCTTAGTGGTGCAAACTTTGGAGATGCCAACCTCAGTGGTGCAAACTTCAAAAATGCCAACCTCAGCCGCGCCGACCTCAGCAGTGCTAACCTCTGCGGTGCTAACCTCAACTGCGCCGACCTGAGCCGTGCTAACTTCAGCAGTGCCGACCTGAGCAGCACCAATCTCAAAAATGCCAACCTCAGCAGTGCCGATCTCAGCAACACTAATCTCAAAGATGCTAACCTCAACGGTGCTGACCTCAGCCACGCTATTCTTTTCGGTGCCAACCTCAGCGAAGCCAAACTCAGTGGCATTAATCTGAGCCATGCCGACCTCTGCCGTGCTGACCTCAGTGGTGCCGATCTAAGTCGTGCTATTCTTAACGGCACCAACCTCAGCGACACAATTCTTTTCAGTACTAACCTTAGCGACGCTATTCTGGTCGCCGCCGACCTCAGCTATGCCAAACTCAACGGAGCCAAGCTCAACTATGCCAAACTCAACGGCGCTATGTTCTTAGGGGCTGACCTCAGCGGTGTAGATTTGAGTGGGGTGGTTCTTAACGATGCGGATCTTAGTGGAGTGATGCTCAGTGAAGCTGACCTCAGCGGTGCCGACCTCAGCGATACTATGCTCTTTGGCACCGACCTCAGCTATGCCAACCTCAACAAAGCCAACCTCAGTGGTAGTAACCTGAGTGGTGCGCTGCTCAATGGTGCGGATCTCAGCCACACCAACCTCAGCTATGCCATTTTGAGCAATGCTGATGTTACAGAAGCCAACCTAGAACAAATGACTTGGGGTGAAAAGCAGCAATGGGAAACTGTTAGGGGATTAGAGAAAGCCGTAAATGTGCCAGCAGGATTGAAACAGCAATTGGGACTGAGTTAACAGACGCGGAGATTAGGAAAAATAAACTTTTTCGCCTCTCTTCCTCTGTGTCCTCCCTTCGGGTGACGCTCCTTCGTCGCTAACGCTGCGCTAACGCCAGTCGCCTGCGGAGGGAAATCCTCCCGCAGCGCTGTCTCACTGCGTCTTCTCTGCGAGACGCTGCGCGTTGGCGGAAGCCTCTCGCAGAGAAGGCGGTTCGTCAAGATTCCTGTTTTGTCTGCTCACCCCAAGGTTGGCGAGCAAAGATTCGGCGAACCATCGGCTCAAAGAACGTCAACGGCAAAGTATCATAGTTTGGATCGAAGGATTCTTGATCCCAGTTGTGGCAGAACTCAGCGGTACGCTCAAAATAAGGATGACCGCGAAACTGCTCCCGCGCATAGCGATCGCCTCCTAGGTGATGCCAAAAGTAATACCCTTGAAAAATCCCATGATGTTCAATCATCCAATGAGTACTGGGACTGACATAGGGTTTGAGGATAGCGGCTGCTAGTTCGGCATGATTTACCGGTGCTAGTAAATCCCCAATATCATGGAGCAGTGCAGCTACTACAACTTCTTCTTCCGCCTCATCCCGAAAAGCTCGTGTTGCTGTTTGTAGGGAATGTTGATAGCGATCAATGAGATTTCCAGGGTAACTTTCTTGCAACCCGACTAAAAGTGTCAAGGCGCGATCGCCAACCTGATTCAACAAAGGCTGAGAGTGTTCTCGCAACAGCAGATAGTCTTCTTGTGTTCCATCTGCCATACGAGTATAAGTTGCAGCCTTTCTGTTTGTAGGTGAGTCTGACATCAGATTACTCCTTATGTAAACGTCAAAATTCTTCTGTTCTCTTTGCCACTGAGCTATGCGATCGCTTGTCTTTCATACCCAATACCCAAACTAATGCTGTGACAGTAAACAAGGCAATTGAAACATAGAGTGAAAGACACTGGCTCCTAACGCCTCAAGTACAGTAGCTTCACTTTGATTCGTGTACCCTAAAACTCTCATATTAGCGGTAACCTGCACGTACACCCAAAACGCTATCTTTCACAACAGTGCTAGATGAAGGTTGAACTTCCATACTTTTAGCTGCATACATATAAGAATAAGCCAGGCGCTGGCTTTCATCTACGTAACTTATAGTAACTAAAGATACAACTTTGAAATCCTCATAAGTTTCGCGGACAAAACTTTACCAGTATTGTCTATAAAAATTGGATTGAAAACTTGAATTTATGAGTGCGATCGCAAACCATAAGAGTAGTATTTTGCATAAATTGTGGAGGATTGTAGCAAATGGCGAGTATAACCATTCCAGACCTTCATCCTACGGAAAACCTAAATTCTCTTGATGAGCTAACGCCTAGAGAAATGAGTAATGTAATTGGGGGGGTACAGGTTAAAATCAACTGGACTCAGAGGGATATAAAATTATTCCAATTGATACAAGCTCTTCAAGACCCAAACAGAGATCCAGAGAAAAATCCCATAACCATTAAATTCTTTTAGTCAGTTTTGGGAAATAAATGTGCTACTCAATCATCGTGCTTTGGCTAATTAAAGCTAGCACGATGTATTTAATGTTTGTGAACTAAAAATATTGAGAAATATTATCTATCCTATCAGGCAAGCTATTTAGTAACTTGCTTTTTTTATTGAAAGTAATTATTTTTAGTCGTCAATATTTAAATGCGAGCGCCTCGGCTCTTATCCCGAACAGGCACCTCTCGAAGCAAGTCGGGTTCGTTGTGTACAAATGTAATTTAATGTCCCTACTAGCTCTTTCTCTTTCAGCGTCGAGTCACTAGCAGGCAAGAGTTGCTCCAGTCCCGGTTGTTTGTGACCGATACCTACGGTAAGCTACGCTAACGCTGCAAAATCTTTAAGGATATTTAACTAAAGATATATCTATTAAATTTTTTATTTTAGAAAAGACATAACTGTTCTTTTTGTGTCTATGCAAACCAGATAATTGCCTTGATTTTTGAATTTTGATAGCTAAAAATAGCAAGTGTAAGGTTAAGAAATTAAAGATTAATCTTACACGCTAATAAACCTTCTTCCAATTTCCCAGGAGAAACTATCATGGCTAATATCAAAGTTTCTGAACTAAATCTTGCTGGTGCTGAATTATTCCAAGATTCTGAAAGCTTTCTCAACGATCTAACCGATGTGGACACCACAGCTGTACATGGTGGTGAAGGTGCATATTTCCCAGAATTTTCTGACTTGGGTTATAAGGTTCTTGAGTACGGCTTAGTTGGATTTGGAATCACTAACATTGTGTCTTTAGTTAAATCCTTTAGCACTACTGGTGGTGGCAATAATGGTGGTGGCGGTACCAGTATTACCCTCTAGTATCTAGCCAGTTATTACCTAGTATTAGGTAAACAAAAGTTAAATTCTGAGAAGGATGATTAGATAGCAGAATAAAGTAATTTAAAACTTTATTCTGCTACCCAAACTAATAATGAGTTCAAATACAGACAATGACTAGGATCGTAATCTTTGATTTGCACCATTCTAACTCTAGGAAGCTAGAAAACTCCGAAAGTTTCCTTGATGATTTAACTGAAATAGATTCCATGTCTGTACATGGAGGTGAAGGCTATAATTTCAATGAATTTCTTAACTTGGGTGTTAAGGTTTTGGAGTATGCGTTAGTGGGATTTGCAATTTATAATATTGTGTCCCTAGTTCAGCTGTTTCTCGCACCTCAACAACGTCAGATTGGGACGTATCCTCCTACAACTCCTTTATAATTTAAGGTTTGACTTGTAAAAGAACACGCTACCTGTATCGGTTTGTTTATTAGTTATTTTTAGAAAAATATTTAACTATCTAACCGATAACAGGTTTTCTTATATCTATTAACAAAAAAGTCTGAACATAGTTTAACAGCTAATATAACAATCAAATTTGATATTTGGAAGAGTCTAATTATCAGGTTGTATTTGGCATGAACTACGTTTTATTTCAAAAATCAAATATGAGTTAAATTAAGTGAATATTTATTCAATCAAACAAAAACTATTTTTGTAAAATTATGTAATTACCAAACCTATGGAACTTTTATTAAGTCCTCAAAATCTGTTTGAGTACCTGATTGATAGAGATATCTGTACTCATGATGATAAAAGTATGAGCAAAATTGAGATAAAACCTGCCAAAAATTTCAACTTATTGCTTACTTTACCAGAGGGAAGACAACTCCTAATTAAGCAAGAGCGACGTAGCAGTAACGGAAAAACAGCAGGTGAGTTTTTAAGAGAGTGGCAAATTCAATCAATGTTACAAACATTTCCACAATTAAGCCACATCCGTTTCTCTGTCTCTGAGGCTATTTATTTTGATGCTGAAAACGCAATCATTGTTTTCAATTATCTCAATGACTACCGCGATCTAGCAGATTTCTACACTAAGGAGAATATATTTCCCACCAAGATAGCAGCTAGTATTGGAGCAAATTTAGCTTTAATTCATTCCTTAACTAGAGATAACTATCAATATGAAGAGTTATTTAAATCAGGCTTATTTGTTAACAATGATTTAAAGTTCGTTCAGAGTGTAAATCGCTTAACTCCAGAACTATTTAGCGCACTTTCTACTGATGCTTTGAAATTTTTTGCAGTTTATCAGCGCTACGATAGTTTAAGACAGGCGATCGCACAGTTAATAGACACCATAGAAAGCTTTTGTCTTACCCATAATGACCTAAAGCTGAACAATATTTTACTAGCGAATAATTGGGAGGAAAAAGTTTCGCAGGCATCATCAGCTAAGAATATAGTTCGTCTGATTGATTGGGAAAAATGTACTTGGGGAGATCCAGCTTACGATTTAGGAATGCTCATTGCTAGCTACCTACAAGCATGGTTGCTGAGTTTGATGACTAGTAAAACTATTAGTTTAGAAGAGACATTACGCCTCGCTAAAACACCTTTGGAATTGGTTCAACCTTCGATTGCGGCTTTGATGAAAGCTTATTTGAAGAACTTCCCAGAAATTTTAAAAATACGCTCTGATTTTTTGTCGCGAGTCGTACAATTTACAGGTTTAGGCTTGGTTTTAACGATTATAGCAACGCTACAACACCATAAAACCTTTGGGAATCAAGGTATATGTATGCTCCAAGTTGCTAAAAGTTTGTTGTGTCGTCCGGAACAATCAATACCAACTGTATTTGGTGTAACAGCCGTTGAACTTGCGCATCGCCCAGCTTTGCGTGCAATTAAGTAATTTTAGTTATAGGCAGGCAATTATGCAATTGCTAGATTCGCTTCCACAGGAGTCGTTAAATTTTTCCACAAAGCAACTATTAGATATTCTGCAAGATATCGCTACTAAGATTGAAATTCAATCTAACTTTGGTATTAGCCATCCAGATTACAAATTTTTAGAATTACCAGATGAGATTGTAACCCGCTTTCAGCAATTACCATTGCAACTACAGTACAAAATTTTGCAATCGAATTTAACTAATTTTCTCTACCACATTTACTATAACGGTGCTTTGCGAAATATTCTGGTTCGCGATGCAGCAGAAATTGATACAACAATGCTCGATAATTTGGAGAACAATACCTTTTTAGGGGTAGATGTTGATTTTTACGATCGCTTGCATTCAGCTAACAGTGGTAAAGGCTATTTTGATGATGGTTGGCAAGTGCTGAGGGAAGAGAGCGACGGTACTTTAGCGGTAAAAAGCGGCGAATTAACTTTATATATAGAACGCGATCGCCATCTTCATCCTCAGCAAGTTAATGCAACTATTGCTGATGTGGTAGCAATCAAAATGCCCTCTAATTTGACACAAAACGGATTTTATATAGCAGTTGGTAATTCAGGGCAGTACAGTTCTATATATAAAGGACACGATCGCCAACTAGTACGCGTCTACTTCAATTTAAGCCCTGAGGGTGCAGTGGCAGTTATGGGTAGCCTTACACAACAACTGAACAAAATTCCTATTCCTTTTACCTTTAAGGCGCTATACAATCCTGCTGGCTATAATCGCTATGACACAGCAGTACTTTACATCGAGAAAGGCTACTATACAAACCTTTGGCCAGTGCTGCAATCAGTTTATGCAGAGCATCAGTCTTATTTTGGAGAAGAAGTACCTCTATTTACAAAATTGTTAGCACCAGGACTTGCTCTAGCAGAGGAACCTAACAACAAGTTTTCTGACAAGGAAAGTTTTGGATTAAACCGCTGTCAAATTGTTACCAATGGATTGCTAGAAGCATGGGAACAAGGAAACGAGTCAACAGAAAACCGTATGCTATTAATTCGCAAGCATTTTGCCCAACAGCAAATTAAATTACAATGCCCCTACCTCAATCCTGGCTTAGAGGATATTTACACAACATTAGAGTAATCAAGCCGCTTCGCAGAGTCATTAGCCTTTAGTTAAATACACACCAGGATGTATCTACAAAAAAACTAATGACGGCTTAATCAAGATTGCTAATTGCAATGATTCTCTCCAATTTCATTGCCAGCAACAAAGGTGCAGTACGATCCACCCAGGCGATTTTTCAAGTGATAATGTCTTTTGGACACACTTTGCGATCGCCTGTTTTCTTTTTGATTTTTTAATTTACTAGGGTGGGTACCGCCCACCATATTCAGGTTTTGGTAGGCATTGCCCACTATACATGTATTTATGGATCTGTTTAAAATTTGGTATTTGATTTTACTCTGCTACTAACGCACCTATCTAATTGAATGTAAATAAACACTTAAGCAGGTTTTGCTAACTTTTGAGTATCAAGTTCAAGCTGTGCCATAACTTTAACTTCTTCTAGTTGTTGTTTTATCCAAGCAGAAAACAAATCTCCTAGTATCTTTAAGCGCAACTGCTCATTTAATTGAGGCTTGATAACTTCTTCAACCCAAATTAGATGAACTCCTGTTTGAGTAATAATTGGCTTGAGAACCTGAGGCGGACGAGCAGCAAAAACTGCCGCAGCAATTTCCGGTTTAAAATCCCTCCGGTAGCGTATCCCGTGATATCCACCAGTGCGGCGTGACTCTGGTTCTTGAATATATTGGCGAGCAATTTCAGGGAAGGTAATTTCATTTTCTTGCAAGGCATAAAACAATTCTAAAGCTAAGTCTTCTTCATCCAAAACCACTTCATAGGTGATAGCACCAACGAAATCAAGTTGATGTTCAACAAAGAATTTTTCAACTTGATCTGCAAATAAATGATTTGCTAACTTTGCAGAAAGCAGGTTAGTTTGGGCTATTTCTTCAAAATCATCTAGAGAAAGGTAATGTTTTTGTAGCCAAGCCCAGGTGTCATCAGCTTTTACGAGTCGGTTAGCTAGCCGCAAACTATCTGCTGCCTGCTGAAGTTCTTTTTGCTCTACTGTAATTTCTGCTTTTTTAACTGCTTCGGCAATAATTCTGCGAGTAGCTATTGCTTCCAATACATTAGGAATTTGACAGGTAAGCTTCATATGATGCAGAAGCTCTAGAGCAGATACATTCATGATTTTGGACATAATTTAATTCCTCATTAACAAAAATTAGTTATTTAAAAATAGGGTTTTTCTAAATCTAAATAACTATTAACTAAAGTTCTAATCCTCCTTTTTGCAACTTCTTAAATGGGTCTATAATAAAATCGATTATTCGACGCTGTCGAATAACTACTTCTGCGGTTGCTGTCTGACCCGGTGTTAAAGTAATACGTTTGTTTGCTGCCTGAATATAAGGATTATCTAAAGTGATATCCAATTCATAAGTTTCAATTTTTCCAGCGTTAGTTTCTTGAATTTTTGAGTCAGGAGATATCCAGCTTACTCGTCCTGTAACTATTCCATAATCTTGAAAAGGATAGGCGTCAAATTTAGTTTTCACTGGCATACCAATGCGCAAAAATCCACTTTGATTGCTAGCCATCTGAGCTTTAAGGATAAAAGCAGAATTTTTAGGCGCAATTTGGGCAACCATTTGACCTGGTTGGACAACAACTCCAGGTTTTTGAATAGGTAATTGAAAAATTATCCCATCAATTGGAGAGCGAACTATTCGTTGATCTAACTGAAAGTTATAAGCTAGAATTTGACTTTTAGTTTGAGAAATTTCTGATTTTAAAGAACCAATTTGCGTTTGTAAATCCTTTAATTGTTCTTGATTTTTTAATAAAGCTAATTGACCAGTATGAATCACACTTTGATAGCTACTTTGCTGCTCTTGTAAACGCAATTTCGCTTGATTAATATCTGCCTGTATTTGACTAATAAATGCTTGATAACGGCTTTGTTGTTCTTTTAGGCGCAAATTCGCCTGTTTTTGCTCAGATTCAGCTGCAATCTGCAATTTTTGGCTTTCATCGCCAAGTTTTTGCAATTCAACAACCTTGATTTGCGGTACTACTCCCATCTTCCAAAGTTGACGAAAGCGTTTAACTTCTGCTAAATCTCTACTCAAACGAGTTTTACTTAATGTGTAGGCATTTTGCGTACTATTAATATTTTGTTTAGCTTGATCGACTTGAGCCTGATTTTCTAATTTTTGTAAGTTATAGGTACTTTGTTTGGCATCAACATTTTGCTGTGCCTGTTGAACTTGAGACATTTTTTCTAACTCTTGAGCGCGGTTTTGCTGCTCTTGAACGTTAATCGACAGCATCACTTGATTTTTAATTAAATCTAACTGCGCCAATCGGCTTTGTTCACCTTCCAGCTTTGTTTGCGCCTGCTGCAAATTTGTTCGCAAATCATTAGATTCTAGTTCTACTAACACCTGTCCTGCTGCTACGGTTTGGCCTTCTTTTACCTTCACTGCAATGATGTTTCCAGGTACTGCTGCATCCAATCTTTGTGCTGATCCTTTGGGTTCTATCCGTCCTCTAGCGCTTCCTGTTTCATCAACTTTCGATAGCATCGACCAAGGTAATGCAATTCCCGCAAAGCCTAAAATTAGATACAGTAAAGAGCGTGTCCAAACTCTGGGTAAAGCATCTAGCAGTTCCTCAGTACCGTAAAACCAATCTTTGGCATCATTTTCTGATAAGTTATGATAATGATTTGCCGGAAAATTGCTAGCTGATTCTAGCTGTTGTTGTGGTGTAGTAAGAACCGACGAATTGTAAGATTGAGTTGGCATAATTTTTGACCATTAATTTTCTTTTTATATCCTTCCTAACCTTTGGCTAAGAAGGGCTAAAAAAAGACTCTGCTTCATGTGAATTACTCTTTGGACACAAGGCAGAGTCGGCTGTAATGCGTTACCAGACAACAACCAAGTCACCCAAGTCAGGCTCAAACTGTTTGAGCCAATTGTTGTTGGTTGAGGTAGTAGTAATAACCTTTTGTTTTGATTAATTCTTCATGAGAACCGCTTTCAACTAATGCACCCTTGTCTAAAACTAAAATCAAATCAGCATTGCGGATGGTGGAAAGGCGATGAGCAATAATGAGTGTGGTACGTTCTTTAGTTATTGTTTTCAGGTTGTTTTGAATGATGCGTTCTGATTCAGCATCAAGATGACTGGTGGCTTCATCTAATAATAAGATGGAGGGATTTCCTAACAAAGCACGAGCAATTGCTAAACGCTGTCGCTGTCCACCAGATAGTAGTCCACCACCTTCACCAATTGGGGTCTCATACCCCATTGGTAATTGCTGAATAAATTCATCTGCTCCTGCTAAATGTGCTGCTTCGATAATTTCTTCTAAAGTGGCTTCTGGATGAGCAATGCTAATGTTTTCGCGAATTGTACCGCCAAACAAAAAGGTATCTTGATCCACAACACCGATTTGAGAACGCAGCGACCTTAAAGCTATACTTGTTAAATCGTAATTGTCAACTAAAACTTTGCCTTCGGTGGCAGGATAAAGGCCTAAAATTAACTTAGAAAGGGTAGTTTTACCAGAACCGCTACGTCCTACTACTGCGACTATTTGCTCTGCTTTTACCTCAAAGTTGATATTTTGTAAAACATTTAGCTCACTTTCTGGATGATAGCGAAATGTGACGTTTTCAAACCGGATATAACCGCGCAATCTGGGAAGAAACTGCTTTGGTGAAGTTTGTAAATCTTCTTCAGGTTCGGTTTCTAATACATCATTAATTCGCTCACTAGAAATCATCACTTCTTGCAATTGATTCCATAGCACAGCTAAACGTTGAAATGGGCGAATTACATTACCAAGCAACATATTAAAAGCAATTAACTGCCCAATTGTTAGTTGATTTTGAATCACCAGCCAAGCCCCAAACCAGAGCAAGCTAGTAGTTGCTACAGTTTCGATAGTGGCGCTGGCAATTTGCAGTTGATTACTAATAATTTGCCCAGAAAAGCCTTTTTTAATAGACTGATGTAAACGTTCCTCCCATTTCCAGCGTACTGTCTGCTCAATTGCCATCGATCTAATAGTACTAATACCTGTCAGAGCTTCAATCAGGTAGCTACTTTCAGCAGCGATCGCATTAAATATTTCTCTAGATATGCGACGTAAAAATGGCGTTGCTAATACAGTAATCAATATTATAGGTGGCAAAATTACCAATACCAACAATGCCATTTTCCAGCTGTACCAAAACATTAACGCTATATAGATGAACACTGTTAACAAATCTAGAAAGATTGATAGTGATTCACCAGTTAAAAAGCGTTGAATCTTGTGATTCTCTTGGAGACGCGAAATAATATCACCGACGTAACGAGACTCAAAAAAGGATAAAGGTAACCGGAAAGTGTGTTTAATAAAACCCACAATCATCGACAAAGTAATTCGGTTTGCCGTGTGATCTAACAAATATTGCCGCAGTCCATTGATAGCAACTCGGAACAACCCAAAAATTAATAAACCTAAGCCCACAGCATGTAAGGTGAGAGTACTACCTTGCACAATTACTCGATCCAAAAGTAGCTGGGTTAATAGTGGTGTCACTAGCCCAAATACCTGAATAAACACCGAAGCAATCACCACTTCTAGCAAGACTAACCAATGTGGTTTGACTAACTCAAAGAATTGCCAAAATGGTGTATTCGCTTCCTCAGTTGCTTTTAGTTCAGATGTGGGCTGTAATAACAACGCATAACCAGTCCAGTTGGCTATGAATTCGCTGGGAGTAAGGGTACGTTGACCAATCGCTGGGTCACCTACAATTACACCTTTTTTGGTGATTTCATAAACAACGATGTAATGCTTTCCTTGCCAATGAGCGATCGCAGGCAGCGGTTGTTGTGCTAATTTGTCGAAACTAGCTCTTACAGGTCGTGTAGAAAAGCCAATAGTCTCTGCGGCTGCTGCTAAACCCCGCAATGATGCACCACTGCGGCTGGTATTAGCTATATCTCGTAGGCGATTTAAACTAAAATTTTTACCCCAATAGCGTCCAATCATTACCAAACAAGCCGCCGCACAGTCAGAAGCACTTTGCTGTTGAAAGAATGGATAACGCTTGCTAATCCGCCCCCACCAATGGCTGATGGTGACAGTTGGGTTGGGAAAGTAGGCCCGGCGTCTGGATGCTCTTCTTTGTGTTTGATGCGATCGAGTAGGGAATGAATAAGATGTAGGAGTACGAGAACGAGAATCTAAGGGGAAATTTTCTCTATATCTGAGAACTTCCTCATCTTCTGACAGTGTATCTTCTTCATCCTCTTCTTCCGAATCCTTGGCATCAGAAGTAACAAACTCTGTTAATTGAGGTAGATGTTGTAGTGCTGTTTGCCAGTCTAAATGACTCAGACTGTAAATTACTGTTGGTTGAATTGCTTGCCAACCACCGCCTCTACTACTGCGACCGGAAGGGGTATAAATTATCCCAGGGGTCAGGGTGCGACCATCTGAATGCAGTAATTCCCCACGCCGTAACAGCCATAACTTGCTGTCTTGAGTAAGTGGTGGTAGTAAGTAGCCAATTTCGAGATCATGTCGTTGAAATAGAGACAAAACTTTCAGCATTTCCTCTACAGAGACGATGCGAGGATCTGAAGAATTCTGAGTACATAACAAAAATAAATCCCATGCTTCTGCTTGGTGATACAGATGCTCCCGAATATGGGGGTATCTGCTAATTAAGCCTTGCAACACATCGCCTGGAAGATAACCAAGCTTTAAATTAGCAGAAGCTCTAGCATTGTAAAGGCTAAATTCTGCTTCTGGAAATAGAGTCAAATGACCAAATGAATCTCCTGCTGAAAAGGTAGCTATTAAATTATCGGATGTATCTAGCAATCTGACTTTACCTGTTAAAACCAAGTAAATTCCCGGTTCTGCGCCTGCTGTTCGCCAGAACAATTTGGCGATTTGTGGTTCATGAATTTTTATTGCTTTGACAGAGTCTAGTAATTCCTGTTCTGAAAGATTTGCACCCAAGGTTTGGGTGAGTTGTTCAGCCAGTTTAGTTTGGGAAAATTCTGAAGGCATAAACTCACCTAAAAGACAGAATTAGTTATTTGTTCCACTTAGATTAAGTGACCATTGGAAACTAGACTCACAGGGTAATTGCAGGTCATCAATGATAATTCCAGAATCCTTGGTGTTAGCAGTTGCTGATTGAGCAATATGATGTTTTCGTTTCGTAGACAACCCCATTTGTTTGAGTAAGCGATTGATATGGCGATCGCTAATTTCAACGCCCAATTCATTTGCTAAATGTTTGCTTAACCAATGAGCCGTCCAGCAATGAAATGGATAACCATAATCACGTGGGCTATGGTTGACTAATTCCTTCAATCGTTCCAAGTATTCCTCGTTAACGCTCCGTGGTCTGCCTATTGGTTGTTCGTGCCAATTGTGAGCTAAACCTGATTTAGCCATTCCAATCCAATACCTTGCCATATGCGGAGAGCAGCCTAAGATCTGGCAAATTTGAACTTGAGATTTACCTCTATCTGCAAGCAACATAATTTCAATGCGACGGCGATATTCTGGTTGCAAATCTACTTGCAGATTTTTGATTAAAACTTTTCGTTGAAAAGGCGTGAGAAACTTGCTTTCAGCCTTTTCATAGCTATCAAACTCGTAGAGTTCACTGAGATAACTGGACATAATTACTATCAGTTTTTTTAACTGAAAAACCTGGGAATTGTATATACAGAAGAGTATGTGAAATCCTCAATACTGAGATTTCACATATAGATATATCTGCCAATAAAAGGAGATATTGATCTACTTTGAAAGTGATTATCTGTTTTCTAGTTTCCTAGAAGACCAGCCCTGTGGTGCAATACGAATTTGTTTAAGCTAATGCCTATGCTTACAAGCACTAAATTACTCATTAACGAGAAATTTTTCAGGAAATACAATAGTGATTGAAAGTAGAGACATAACGATTACATTAAAGTTTAATCCCACCTTAACCTTCTATCCAATGACAGAAATATTGATCACACTAGTTTGTTAGCAAAATCACATTTTTTTTTATTTGAAGCTTAATTACTTATAACTGTGAGGAAAAATATATTAAATTAGAGTTTTATTCCTTTAGCTATGCTAAAAATGACAAAATTATGCTAGCTAGCGAAAATACCCGGATTTTTTAGGATATAACAGCTATGCTGTTGAGCCTGGCAGAATACTTAAGTTATTAGATATAAGCCAGTGATATCATGTCCGGCAAATTACTTTTGATAGATCATTGTGAGTGGAGCCTAAACGTCTACCCCTACAGAGAAGCAAACTAAGCGCACAGCTTTCCGCAGAGTAAAAATCACACGGGTTTGAGATTGCTGCGCTTCATTTCATCACGCTCGCAATCACCGTAAATATTTTTGTCCAGTTACTTATAACGCAAAGATGCAAGGAATTTTTGCGATCGCAATTATGCAAACATGATATTACACAGCTAATTGCATATTTAGAGCGCAGCTGATATGGCGAGAAGAATTGATGCTTTTTCTCAAAAATTAAAACTATGCAACTTAAATTTGCATTAGCTAAATAGGTAATCCCAATTGCGATCGCAAAGAGGTAGTAGGAAAAATTTTTCTAGTTAAAGAACAACTCTCGAATTCCTGCACTACCCACTTCCACCGCCAGCGCCGCCAACAGAAAACCGAAAAGCTGAGTCACAATCACCCCGCCTTCCGCACCAATCCATTTGTCGATGTAGGTTCCCAGACGCAAAATCAACCAGCTAATGAACATTGCCCCCACAATACCTAATACCACCCCGAGATGTGGGCTGGGAGATCTTGAGGTTAATAACATCACCGTTGTCAAAGTGCCTGGCCCAGCTAACAATGGCAAAGCCAAAGGTGTAATTGCGATATCGCGCCCTTCCTCTGTAATTGGTGTATTTAGTTCTCCCCGTAACATTTGCAAAGCAATTAAAAGCAACAACAGCCCCCCAGCTACTCGCAAAGATGCCATGCTGATTTCCAAATAGGTCAAAATTAATTGCCCCGTGAAGGCAAAAAGCAACAGAACTGCGATCGCAACGATAATAGCTTTATCTATGACTTTGTTTCTGTCTTCTGGTGTCATGCCTTTGGTTAAAATCAGCACTATCGGTATATTACCTATAGCATCCGCTAGGACAAATACAGCAATAAATGTTTGAACGAGAGCAGAGGTATCCACAGCAGATAGCATTTATCAACATTTGATAACAACCTACCTTGAAAAGTACCCATTTTCCTAACACCTATAGGAAGATTAAGCTTAGACCATAAGGATTACAAGCTTCTTAAACAAAAGCAAGGCTAACGTATGTCTAACTGAGTTCCACAGATCTTTAAGTAACGATATATTTGAGAATCTACCTCACACAATTCATTGTTTATTGTCGAATCTATGAAGCCTTATTTAGCAGCCGCTATCCAATTAACTAGTGTGCCCGATTTATACAAAAACTTGGCACAGGCAGAAGAATTAATTGAACTTGCCGTGGGTCGAGGTGCTGAATTAGTGGGTTTGCCAGAAAACTTTTCTTTTATGGGAGAAGAAAAAGACAAACTCGCTCAAGCAGAGGCGATCGCCCGTGAAAGCGAAATATTTCTTAAAAAAATGGCCCAGCGCTTTCAAGTTACCATCCTCGGCGGTAGTTTTCCAGTGCTTGTAGAAAACACAGGCAAATTTTATAACACAACTGTACTCATCGACCCCAACGGTCAAGAGGTTTCTCGCTATTACAAAGTACATCTATTTGATGTTAATGTCCCTGACGGCAACACCTATCAAGAATCCAGTACAGTCATGGCTGGTACCCAACTTCCTCCTGTGCATTTCTCAGAAAAACTGGGTAATTTGGGACTGTCTATTTGCTATGATGTCCGCTTCCCGGAATTGTACCGACATCTAGCAGGCAAAGGAGCCGATGTTATTTTTGTTCCAGCTGCCTTTACCGCTTTCACTGGCAAAGACCATTGGCAAACATTACTACAAGCCAGAGCTATTGAAAACACTTGTTACGTGATTGCTCCTGCTCAAACCGGCACTCATTACGCCAGACGCCAAACCCACGGACACGCCATGATTATCGACCCTTGGGGGATGATTTTAGCCGATGCTGGCGAGCAACCAGGAATTGCGATCGCAGAAATCAAACCCACCCGCCTAGAACAAGTCCGCCGTCAAATGCCTTCTTTACAACACCGGATATTCAATTAATCAATAAGAGACGTTAGATGTAACGTCTCTAGAAAATTTTAATTGTTGAGACAAGGGGATAGCCTGAGGACAAGGGGGACAAAAGAGCAGGGAGAAGAAATGCTTGACCAATAACTAATGACAAATGACTTTTTAACTTTGTACTACTGTCAACAAACACTTCAACATTAAATAAGCAGAAGTAGCCCCTGGATCTTGATGCCCGATACTCCGCTCTCCCAAATAGCTGGCTCGTCCCTTCTTCGCTAACATTGGTGTTGTATCTTTCATCCCCTGTTCAGCGGCTACTACTGCTTGCTGCAAAGCTGTCACTGTGCCTTTACCCCCAATCACAGCCTGTTCAAACGCCACCACTGCTGGAGATAGGGCATCCACCATTGTCTTATCTCCCAGTTGCGCCTTACCACGCTGAAGCACACCATTCAAACCAGACTGAAGTAATCTTTGCAAATCCTGCTCAGTCAGTTCTTGCTTGTCAGTTACATCTGCACTAGCTCGCAAAAACCATGTCCCATAAAGAGGACCACTCGCACCCCCAATACTAGAAATCAAGGTCATACTGACTGCTTTTAAAATACTGCCGATGTCCTTGTCTGCGACACTTGGTAACTGACTAATCACTTTTTTGAAACCGCGATCCATATTAATACCGTGGTCAGCATCACCGATCGCTGCATCTAATTCAGTCAAATATTCTTTATTTTGCGCTATTTCGGCAGCAAATGCTTGTAACCATTGCAAAATCTGCTCTTTACTTACCATATGTAACCTCTTATCCCTAAGTTTGGTAATATTGGCCAAGGTATCGTAGCAATATATCCGAATTTTTACGGCTACGTTTGTTTAGTTCGTGTAAGAGTAGGAAGTAAAAATTAGCCAAGGGAATATGCGTTTATGATCCGTTCTCGGGCATTAGTCTTAAAACTACTCCCTCTATTATTCTTAATAGCTTTCCTAACTACTACTTGCGTTGACCCTAGCAAAAATAGTGAAAATCAGATTGTCGCTCTTGGTGCTGTCAGTGCAAAACCTCAAGAGGAAATTATTTATCCACAGAATGCAAGTGTCATCAATGTAACTTCACCAGAATTTGGGGCTATACCCAATGATGGTCAGGATGATACCCAGGCTATTCAAAAAGCACTGAGTAAGTTTCCCAGTGGGGGACGATTTATCTATCTACCCAATGGTGTGTATAACATCTCTAATTCTCTACATTGGCCCACAGGTGAGCGTTATCGCTCCGACTACAGGCGAACAATTTTGCAAGGGCAAAGTAAAGATGGTGTAATTATTCAACTCCAGGATAAATCTCCCAACTTCCAAAACTCTAAGCAGCCTAGACCAGTTATCTCGACAGGTTTTGACCCAGATATCAATCCCAAGTCTGAAGATTTCAAGGCGAGTCTGGTAGCACAACGCTTCGATAATTCAGTGAGGAATCTCACTATCAATGTTGGCAAGAGTAATCCTGGAGCAGAAGGACTAAATTTTGCCGCTAATAATCAAGGAGCAGTACGTAGCGTTAAAATTATCTCTGCTGACAGGCAGGGAACAACTGGTCTAGCACTAACTCATGGTGAAGTTGGCCCCTTGCTGGTGGAAGATGTTGAGATTGTCGGATTCGATAACGGGATACTGACGAACAACAGTATTAACGGCGTTTCGTTGCAGAACATCACAGTACGCGAACAGAAACGAGCAGGTATCTACAATGGCGGGCAAGTAATCAGCCTTGAGGGTTTTAGTAGTTTTAATTCAGTGCCAGCAATTATCAACGGCAGAAATCCTAATGAAGGTAACGATCCAGGAAGTACATTAACGCTGGTGAATGCCAAACTCATCGGTCGTGGTAAAGCAAAAACTCTCTCAGCAATTACTTCTGTTGGGTTCATCTATGCCAGAAATGTAGTATCTTCTGGCTACAAAAACGTTCTCTCCAGTAATGCGCGAAATGCCACGAAGACTCTCAACAACGCTGTAATCAATGAATTTACGTCTCACCCTATTGTTTCCGCTTTTCCTTCACCAAAGCGGAGATCAAAGGGGTTGCAGAAGGCATCGCTGCAACTGCCGATTAAGCAATTTCCTAAGCTAGCTTGGGGTAACCCAAAAACCTGGGTCAGCGTCGAGAAGTTTGGCGCAAAACCAAACGATCAAAAAGATGATACAGATGCTTTCCAAGCAGCAATCGATTCTGGTGCAACCACAGTATTAGTGCCACAAACTGGGACATTTACAATTAATGGCTCTCTGCGACTCAGAGGTAAAGTGCGAAGATTTACAGGAACGCAGGGATGGATTGAAGGTAATGGCGAGATCGTTGCAGAAAAAGGCACCCAACCAACCTTGATTATTGAAAACTTTTTTGTTGGATTTGGCTCAAAATTGAAATGGATAGACGTTTCTAATCGTACTGTTGTTTACCGTAGTGTTACGCATCTTGACTTAGAAAGCAAAGGAAATGGAGATCTATTTATTGATGATGCTGTCATGGGCAAACTGAGATTCCTCAACCCGGCTCAGCACATTTGGGCACGCCAGCTAAATCCTGAAGGAAATGCTGAAACTAACATAGTTAATAGTGGTGCTAAACTTTGGATTCTTGGTTTTAAGACAGAGCAGGGTAAAACAAAAATTGAAACCATCAACGGCGGCTTAACTGAACTTCTCGGTGGTTTAATTTATGCTGCTGGTAAGCAAGATCCAAAAGATCCGCTCTTTCGGATTGTCAATTCTTCTTGCTCTTTCGCTGGCGTTGCTGAGGCAGTTTTTGATCAAGATACGTATCAAATCTGGGTTGAAGAAACACGCGGCAATACTACCAAAACAATGACTAGAGCCAAGATTCCTGGCAGAGCAACCGCTAACGGAGTAGTTATGTTGTTGTATACAGGTTTTGACAAGCTACCAAAGTAATTAAATTGGGTTAAAAGCCCCAACGTAAGCTCGGCGTTTTGACTGGAGCATCCCAGAGCCGTAGCATTTCATCATCTAGCTTCAACAGGGTAATTGAACATCCTTGCATTTCCAAAGATGTGATGTAAGGACCAATGAGATTGCGAACAATTTGCAATCCATTTTGTTCGCAGATTTGGGCCAGTTTGCGATAGACAAGATACAGTTCCGAAATAGGAGTACCACCCATACTATTAACAAAAGCTAACAAGCGATCGCCTGTTTGTAATGGTGGATCTATCAGTTCTATATCTACCCATTCCCCTTGGACTTCATCCCACTCCCGCACTGTGCGGCTATAGCCTATATCCTCAATAATTGCTCGCGCCAAACTCTCGGTAATCTCATCTACTGTTTGTAAAGCAATGCGTTCCCTACCAGGTTCACCATGAATCCCAATACCAATTTCTAATTCGCGATCGCCTAATGCAAATGTTGGTGTACCTTTAGCTGGTACTGTGCAAGAACTCAAAGCAATTCCCATACTCCGCCCATGCAAATTAACCCGACGGCACAAATCTGCTATTTTCCGCAAATCATAACCTTGCTCTGCTGCTGCGCCACAAATTTTTTCTGCTAGTACCGTTGTGCCCACGCCCCGCCGTCCTTGAGTATAAAGGCTATCTTTGACTGCCACATCATCATCAATCAAGATATTCAGCACGCGGATACCTTCACTTTGAGCCAATTCCGTTGCCATCTCAAAGTTCATCACATCGCCACTGTAGTTTTTGACGATATAAAGGATACCAGCCCCACCATTGACTTGCTTGGCTGCTGCTAGCATTTGATCAGGGGTAGGTGAAGTGAACACCTCTCCTGGACAAGCTGCATCAAGCATTCCCCTACCAACAAAACCAGCGTGCATCGGCTCATGTCCGCTACCACCACCAGAAATAATTGCGACTTTCCCCTGTATAGGTGCATCGGCTCGATAAACAAAGGTGGGATCGTAACTCACCTGGATTAAATCCGCATGAGCCGCCGCCATACCTTCTAAACTTTCCCGCACAAAGTCTTCTGGCTTGTTAATCAGTTTTTTCATAGTTCCTTACTGCTGAAGAAGATGCAATAACCCAGCATCAAAAACTATGTTACTTAGATAGATATATGCTAATAAAGTTCAGTTTAGGAAAATTATTTGTTGCGGCAAGCACGAGAAGCCGCAAATTACTTTTGCTTAAAACTTAAACTTCAATATGTGCAGGGTAATATAGAGTCAATCTTCCAGGAGGTAAAGGGATGACTCTGGCATCGAATGGACAAACAGGCATCATTCGTACAGAACGTGGACTAATGATCGCAGGTACACGCATCACTATTTATGATGTGATGGATTATTTGAAAGCTCAATACCCATCCAGGTTGATTCGCGAAAAACTGTCTTTGAATGATGAGCAGGTCAACTCGGCGCTAAACTACATTGCGTCGCATGGCGATGAAGTCGAAGCAGAGTATCAGGAATTTCTTCAAACAGCAGAGGAAATTCGTCAATATTGGGAAGAGCAAAACCGCGAACGGTTTGCCAAGATCGCAGCCATACCTCCCAAGCCAGGTCAGGAAGCTCTTCGCGCAAAACTCCAAGCCTGGAAAAAGCGCATTGAATCCCAATCATGAACTTCTTGATCGACTACAACTTGACAGGTGATGCTGTTCTATTCTGGGGAACTCTTTCGGCTGAAGGTTGGCTTGACCTATTACCAATTCGTTTCTTTACGTTTGAAGAGGTCGGGTTACCAATGGATAGTGATGATGTCTAACGACAAGCCGCTTCTCTTCGAGAGGCTTCGCCAACGCGTCTACGTGTCGTTTGGCGATTTGCGCAAACAAACCAGATGATCTTGATTACAGCGAATCGAAACATGAAAGGATCTGACTCTTTAGAGCAAACAATGCGCGAGGAGAATACAACTAATTCCCTACCAATCTTCACAATTGGAAACCCCGATCGTTTTGATGAGCGTAGCTATCGGGAAAGATGTGTCACTCGTCTCATCGAAATCCTGTTTGATCTCGAAAACTACATGGGAGCAGGTCGGATTTTTATTCCGTAGGCCTTTTAGTGTGGGAAATCATCCTTATTAGCCTCAAATATCTGCATAGGCTGGTTATGATTTCCCATACTCGCTGTTGGTTTGTGGTTGTCTGCTAGTATTCAATTTGATAAAACTGTCGAAGGCATACCATCCCAAAACATACCAAGGAATCGTTTCAAATTGCAGACCTTTAATCAGCAATTGCCTGACGGAAAGGATACTCAGCCCTAAGGGAAATAAAAAGCGCAGATCCATAGCACCGTTTGTTGCTTGTTGTACTCGTTTATTTAAATCAACTACTGCATTTGAGACGCCTGCGGATGCTTCAGTGCTACCCTGACTAATATCGGCAAAGATAATTCCTAGATCCTTGAGTGTACTTAGGACGTTTTCTAAACTGTCATCACCGCGATCATGATTGATGAGAATACTACCGCGATCAATATTGGTTCTTACTTGACTAACGTTAGGTTGTGCTTCTAGTAAATTGGCAATTTTTTGCATTTTCCCAGCTTGGCGATCGCCTGGTGCAATTCTCAGCCTCAATCGCCCTGGAGTATCACTAATTATTTTGGTAGATATAAGTTTAGATGGCCTATTTATAGCTGTTTGCTCTATTATTTTCGGCATTTGGGTGAGATTGCCATAATTATTTGTACTCACAAACTACCCTCCTACGAATTTACCTATAGTTATTATTGGGAACCACAGATAAACACAGATGCACACAGATAACTAATCAGTGTTTATCTTTGTTCATCTATGGTTTCATTTTCACAAAAGGCGCGATCGCCGCGCCTCTACTTACAGATTTAGCCACCATTATCCAAAGTGCGATCGCCCGGAGTGCTAGCAGCTTCAAATGCTGGTGTTTCTCTATCTTCAGCAATTTCGGCCCTTGCTTCAGCTACCATATCTTCCCAGGTTTCACCAAGTTCAGCAAAGGCTCCTTTGCTCTTTTCATAAGCAAGAATTCCGCCTTTAATTAATGATTTGGCTAATGGTTTACCAATTCCTGCTACTACAGGAAGGAGGACGGGTGCCAGCAATACTGCTCCAATACCGGCTATAATTCCGGGAGCGCCAGCGTCTTCAACAAAGTCAGTGATTTTAGGTGCCATAGTTAAATTACCTCTGGTAAAGTGGAAACTTGTAGGAAAGCTTTCTACCGTAGACTACTCAGCATATTTAGTTCATCTTGCCGATGGTAGAGCTTTCTTTGGTGAATGTTTTAAAATTGGGCGCAAACCGTTGATGCCTGCGACTACGGTTGAACCGTTGTTGACTACGGTTGCAGCTAGGGGATTTAAACCAAAAATAACGGCTATGAATAATGCTCCTAAGTTAGGAACAGCAACAATACCTGTATTTTGGTTAATTAATTGCTTGGCTTGGCGCGCGATCGCGATCGCCTCTAGTAAACCATGCAAATTATTCTCCATCAGCACTACATCTGCGGTTTCGCGGGCAATTTCCGAACCATTGGCAAAGGACACGGAAACATCAGCGTAGGCTAAAGCTGGCGAATCATTAATCCCATCCCCAACAAATGCCACTGTCTTACCTTGTTCGTGTAGTGCACGAACAACTGCGGCTTTCTGTTCGGGGAAAGCTTCGGCATGAGTATTTGCCGATGGTATCCCTAGTTCTGCGGCCACTGTATTGGCTGTTTGCCTATTGTCTCCGGTGAGCATATGAACTTCTACACCTTCGACTGTCAATAACTGGTTAATTACTTCCCGACTTTCTTTACGCAGAATGTCACTATATTTGATTTTACCTTGAAGTTGACCGTTGCTAGCTACATAAATCATTGAAGCTGAGCGCTTGGAATGGCCATTTTGCTGTGCCATTTCAATGCCTTGCTGACGTAAAAAGCGATCGCTACCTACGTAAACAGTCTCGCCGTCAATTTCTGCTTGCACTCCCAAACCGAGTTGATAGTTCCATTTCTGGCGGTTGGGAATTGTCACTTTCTTAGCTTCGGCATAACGAATTATGGCTTCGGCTACTGGGTGCGTCAGTCGTTGTTCGGCCGCTGCTGCTAATTCCAGTACTCGCGTAGTTGACGTTGCTGGATTGAGACTTTCCACACCAATAACAGTCACTTCTCCTTTAGTTAGAGTGCCTGTTTTATCAAACACAATCGTGTCAACTGCGGCTAGCTGTTCTAATGCCCGTCCACTACGGATGAGAATGCCGTGCTTGGCTGCATAGGTAAGTGCTGCTAAAACTGTAGTCGGTACAGATACTCGAATACCTGTAGCAAAGTCTAGAGTCAGTACACTAGCTGCCCGTATTGGGTTACGAGTTGCGGCAAATACGGCTGCTCCTAGTAGCAAAGTTGGCACCACTGCTCTTTCAGCAATTTTTGTGGCATAGTTTTCCATGCGCGTATCGTGGACAGGTGCTTCTTGGATTAATTTAATACTCTGTCCAGCACGAGTATCATTGCCTACCCATTCAGCTTGAATATAAATCCGTCCCTCGCGCACCAAGGTAGAAGCAAAAACCGTTTGTCCCTTCTTTTTCAAAACTGGCATGGATTCACCAGTGAGTTTTTGCTCATCCAGCAAAGCTTTACCCCGCAAGATAGTACCATCTACTGGGACTTGCTCGCCAGGATAGACAATAACTGTATCGCCTCGCAGTACATCTTGGATAGGGATTTGTTGTTTCTCGCCATTGCGTTCTACCCAAACAAACTGCCCTAAAGAATTGAGTAAATCCAAAGTTTGGAGTTTGGAAGAACGAGCAGTGCGATCGCGAATGTTCTCCCCAACTTCAATTAAACTCAGCATCAGCGATGGCGTGAGAAAATGACCTTGGACGGTAGTAATAGCGATCGCCATTAAATCCAAAAAGTCGATCGTGAGTTTGCGCTGTGCTGTAATTCCTACTAATGCTCTTTGAAGAACTGGTAAGGTTGCTAGAGCAATAGTTCCCGCTACCATAATTGGTGGAATCGATAATCCTAACGGCCCTCCTAGCACCGCTAAACCAGTAGCGACAGCAGAAAGTTGTAAACCAGGCCAGGAATTTTCTGTATCGGTTGAAGATTGCGTAATCGCTGGTTTATTTACAACTGTGATGACTATTGTGGGATCGCTAGTAGTCAAGATCAGATGAATCAAATGCGATCGCATCTTGGACTCTGACATTTGTCTAGGTTGATAAGTCACAACTAGCGACGCCGCCGCTGGCTTGATCCGCGCACTTATAACTAAAGAATCTGCTTCCAGCAATGCTTGGAGACGTTGAGCATAGTCTCGATCGTGGCGTAACCGAGGCACGCGAAACCGTATCCTTCCTCGTGTGACATGAACAATGCTGTAAGCAACTTGGGTAATCTGCCTGCGGTTGTGTCCGTTGTTGTCGGTGAACGTAACTTTTCCATTCTGTTCTTTGACTAAAGCAACGTTCTCGTGATGCTTCTCGACAATCTCAGGCACTATTGGCGTAGGCGGTGATGCTAATTGAACCCTAGGTTTTACCATTCCTTGTCTCTCAGATAGAGTTGATGAAACTTGATGACTCTGACTTAAAAGAGCAAAATAGCCCCCAATCTGATGAGATTGGTTGGCTGATGGTTATTTTTTTGTGTCAAATTCTGCTGGAGGCGTGTTTGTTCGTCATTGCGCGATCGCTAGCAGATTGAATCAGATTCGCTAAATGGGATACGATTGTTTCCCAGATGTTTTGCATTCGTTTCTGAGAATCCTTGACAGTTTTATAGGTAATCACAATTGATGCCGCATTCCGATTCACTCGCTCACTGGTTACTGCCGGATCTGCTTTGAGTAAAGCTTCTAAAGATTGAGCATATTGGGGATCTGAGGCAATTCGAGGTACATGAAACCGTACCCGTCCGGGAATTGCATGGGCAATGGTATAGGCTACTTTGGGATATTGCTCAGTTGGGAGAGTCTCACTATCAGGCTGAGACTGGTGGTGGTAATTGGCTGTTTGCTTTGTTACGACTTCTGTATCTCTGGCAGATTGTAACAGATCGGCAAAATGCGATCGCATTTCCACATCCGATATTACCCCAGGTTTGTAGGTAATCACAATTGACCCAGCAGTGTAATTCACTTGCTGGCTAACTACCCAAGGTTCTGCTTCTATCACTTCTAGCAGGCATTGGAGATAGTTTAGATCTTCAGTAATCCTGGGTATACAAAATCCTACTTCTCCGGGAAGTGCATAAGTAATGCTGTAAAATTCCCTAGCAGCGTGGTTGTTGGTATCAATAGATTTTTCGCTGGGGTACGCTCCCATTTGCGATGTTGCACCCTTCATTAGTTACCTCCCCTCTCATTCTGGAAATGTCCCTAAAGGAAAGTTCGCCATAAAGGCTAAAGAATAAGACAAGGTGTTAGGCTTCAGATTTGCCCATATTGATATCTCTAGGCTTTTGTCTTCAGGAGTTTCAGTTGACTGAATTCCTTCTTCTGGAATAGGTTGCGGTTCTGTTATCTTGATCGGATTGGTAGGCGGGTGCGTTTGTAAAGCCAATTCCATTAAGTTTACCCAATGGGCTAGGCTAATCTCACTCGACTGATAGGCGATCGCTACCGATGCAGCACTATAATTTATGCGCACGCTGGTTACTTGTGCATCCGTTTTCAGTAGCCTTTCTAGTCGTCTACCATAGGCTCGATCTTTGGCGATTGAAGGCACATGAAGTCTAATCCGTCCGGGAATTGCATGGACAACACTATAAGCAATTTTGTCAGAGGATGCTGATTTGCTGTCTATTTCTGATGATGAGACTTGTGGAGATTTGCTAGTGCTGGTTTCTGCGCCCGACATTTCGGATTCTATAGAACCAATTACCCAACGAGTTGCATTTGCCGCAATCATATAGACGGGAATTGATGCTACACCGCTGATCCCCAGTCCGCCTGTGACTGCTAACCCTGTCATCAAGGGAATCAAGGAAATTGTTTGCTGTTTCCAAAAATCCACAGATTTCCATTCAGCAAACAGATCTTCCTTACTGAGTGACTCATCAGCAGAAATTTGATAAATGCCAAATTCTTCAAGTTTCTCTAATATCTGCGGTAATGACAGCTGATGGGGATCAAATGCGATCGCCAAACTACCTGTCTGCTGATTAACAGTTATTTCCTTGACTCCGTTCTGTTGCTGTAAGCATTGGGATATAGCCTCTAGTTGGGATTCCAAGCCACTCTCTTGAGCGCGGATGCGCACACGCCCATTGCTGGCATGAACTATTCGTAATCCCTCCAGAGAAACTCTCCCTTTTGACTGTGCCTCTGTTACACTGCTGTCAGTATTCAGTTTTCTTTCATCGCTCTCACTCTGAGCAGAGATTAAGCCAGAAGTTTCTTGCGGCTGCGGACTTAACCTGTCGCGACTACTAATAGTATTGGTCATTTACCCGATAGCTGAATTAAGCCAAAGGTTAACAATAGGTTAAATATAACCTGAGCTTCGGTTTACAGCTTCATTCTTGAGAACTATTTTCGGTTAAGTATTGTTAACTATACGTTGTTGGTATTCCTGCTCTGTAATCATGTCCTGATTACTCTCCAAGCGATCTACAAACACGATGCCATCGAGGTGGTCATATTCGTGTTGAAAAATCCGCGCGACAAAATCAGTTAATTCTTGTTGTTGTAATTTGCCATTGCGATCGGTATATTCAACTTCAATTGCCTGATACCTGGGAACGAATCCCCTAATACCGGGAACGCTCAAACAACCTTCCCAACCTTTAACTACTTCAGTGGAATGGGCAATAATTTTGGGATTAATCATGGCAGTCGGTGCCATTTCTGGGGCGTTGGGATACCTAGGATTAGGACGGGATGCCACAATAAATAAACGATATGATTCTGCGATTTGTGGCGCAGCAATTCCCACACCATTAGCTTGAGCAACGGTTGCCAATAAATCGTCAATCAGGTTTTGGATATCCTGGTCTTGAATATTATCAATCAAGGTGGCTTGTTGGCGCAGTATGGGGTTACCTAATTGAATAATTGGCACTAATTGAGCCATCAGATAAACTCCTTTGGAAATGAACAATAATTAGTTGTTAGTAATGATGAGACAACTTGCGAACATCTAATTTTTTATTTTAAACCTCAAATAAACACACATACTTTATCGGTGTTTATCTGCTGTGGTTCCATTTTCTTAAAATTCGCCTTTGCAACAGACGCCATTAACTAAAGTGAGCGCAAAACGCAAGCTACGTGAGCACCAAAAAAGATGAAAACTTTGCCTTATTTTCAAGACAAATTTATTTCTCAGTAATTAGCCATCGCTAATTACATATTATCAATTCCCAACTGGAATGTAGAATTAGCTTTCACGCCGCACTGGTAAAGGTGCAGGCTTTACTGCTACTTGAGTAATTTGACCATTGCGTTCAACTTGCATTTGCAAAGGATTACCAATTTTGCTATTTTCCACAAGCCTTTGCACTTCTTCTATTTTGTTAACAGACTGATTATTAATACTACGAATCACATCACCACTTTTTAGCCCAGCAATAGATGCGGGAGAGCGGGGAACAACATTAACTAATAAAACGCCTTTATCGGTTGTGAGATTAATGCGATCGCCTAATTCATTATTAATTCTTTCCTTAATTTCTGGTGTCAGCGTCACCATTTGAATACCTAAATAAGGGTGATCGACCTTGCCGTTAGCGATCAATTCTTGGGCAATTTTTTGTGCAGTATTGACAGGAATCGCAAATCCTAAACCCTGAGCGCCGCGAATAATAGCTGTGTTCATTCCGATCACTTGACCGCGAACATTCAACAGTGGTCCACCAGAGTTACCGGGGTTAATTGCGGCATCAGTTTGAATATAATCAACGCGCTTGTCGCTAGCGCCAATATCACTGCTAGAGCGGCCTGTGGCACTAATAATTCCAGATGTCACAGTATTGTTCAAACCTAAAGGATTACCAATAGCAATTACTGCTTCTCCTGGTTGCAAAGCATCAGAGTTACCTACAGAGAGAGTTGGTAGGTTATTAGCATCAATTTTAATTACAGCCACATCTGTTACTGGATCTTCTCCCAGCACTTTGCCGTTAAAAGTCCGACCATCTTTGAGAGTAACAGTTACAGTGTCAGCACCGTCTACTACGTGCGAATTAGTCAAAATTTGACCAGAGGAGTTAATAATAAATCCGGAACCACTACCCCGTTCTACCCGTTGTCTGGGTTGCGGTGGTACTGTATCGCCAAAAAATCGCCGGAAAAATGGATCTTCAAATTCTTCTGGTGTCTGGGAAGATACGGTTCTGGAAGAATCAATGCGAACCACAGCTGGTCCTACCTTTTGCACCACTCTTACCACAAAGTTAGGATCGCTAGAGGATGAAAGAATGGGCGGTGGAGCAATTGCTACCTTGGGAGTAGTTGTGTTTTGAGGCTCTACCTGAGCCTGTGCATCATTTTTTTGCGTCTCAAAGGTCTTGGCGGGTAAAAGAGCACAACCACCAAGGCATACCACGGCGCTTACCTTAAATAGCATCGACATCATACTAGTTTTTTCCTGCCTCTGAGGTAAACCTTTAGTAACAATATCTTGGGTTGCACAAATACAGTTGTTTATCTTCATGTGTCTTTGCTACTCCGTGTTAGTCAGTGGGTGGTAGGATGTTGCCTACCGGGTATGCCCCAAAATGATTACAACTTAAAAGCTTGTTCCAGGTCTAGAGCATGTGAATGCTAAATTGGTGCTTGCTTATATCTTCTATTGTGACGATTAGCAGCAAAGGTGGTAAAAATGGAAACTCACATAGACAATTTGTGGAGTCAGGTACTAGAGCGATTGCAGCTAGAACTATCCCGTCCCACCTTTGAAACTTGGATTAAAACTGCTAGTGCAGAGCGATTAGAAAATAATTGCTTAGTGATATGCACCCCTAATCCTTTTGCACGTAATTGGTTACAGAAATATTACATCAACACCATTGCTAATGTTGTGCAAGATATTCTAGGCCATCCTGTAGAAATTTACATTACTGTTGCTAAAGGTGATGAATCTCATTTGCATGAACGAGAAGTTTCTCAGGCAATACCAGCCCAAAGTAGTGTTTCTGAAAGTATTGCTAAAACAAAACAAAAAACTACTGAATTAAACGTAAAGTATGTATTTTCAAGATTTGTAGTTGGTGCGAACAATCGTATGGCTCACGCTGCCTCGTTAGCAGTTGCCGAATCTCCAGGTAGAGAGTTTAACCCTTTATTTTTATGCGGTGGTGTCGGTTTAGGTAAAACTCACCTCATGCAAGCTATTGGACATTATCGTTGGGAAATTTGTCCTGATTCTAAAATATTCTATGTTTCAACTGAGCAGTTTACTAATGATTTAATTACAGCAATCCGTAAGGATAGTATGCAAAGTTTTCGAGAGCATTATCGGGCTGCTGATGTGTTGTTAGTAGATGATATTCAATTTCTTGAAGGTAAAGAGTACACCCAAGAAGAATTTTTTCATACTTTTAATACTTTACATGAAGCTGGCAAGCAAGTTGTTATAGCCTCAGATCGCCCTCCTAATCAAATTCCCCGCCTCCAAGACAGACTTTGTTCGCGGTTTTCTATGGGTTTGATTGCCGATATTCAAACCCCCGATTTAGAAACTAGGATGGCAATTCTCCAGAAAAAAGCCGAATATGAACAAATAAGGCTTTCTAAAGATGTAATTGAGTATATTGCCTCTAACTTCACTTCTAATATTCGAGAGTTGGAAGGAGCTTTAATTCGGGCGCTCGCTTACATCTCTATTTGGGGTTTGCCAATGACAGTGGAAAGTATCGCCCCAGTTTTAGAAACCCCAAGCGAGAAAGCAGCAGCTACTCCAGAGGTAATTTTAAAGGTAATAGCTGATACATTTGATCTCTCAATTGAAGACATTAAAAGCAATTCACGACGTAGAGAAATTAGCTGGGCACGTCAAATAGGAATGTATCTCATGCGGCAACACACTGCTCTGAGTTTGCCTAGAATTGGAGAAGAGTTTGGTGGTAAAGATCATACAACGGTAATTTACAGTTGTGACAAAATTGCCCAACTGCGAGAAAGCGATCGCACTTTAGCAACTACTCTCCGTCAACTGAGCGATCGCATCAACATGAATAGCCGCTCCTAACAGTCAACTTAATAATTAACTTTCCGTTTTCCACAGCCGTCACTATTGGCATTCGTCTTTACAGTCGAGTAATTTACCAAGAATATTAAGCTAAGTATAAAAATATATTAAAATTTAATTAGCTTTTGGAAGAAAATTATTTTTTGTGGAAAATTTTGGGGAAAAGTTGAGAGTTTTGAGTAAAAACTTAAATTAAGTATAATTACCCTGTGGAAAAGTTAGGGGGTTTTTCCACAAGTTTTCCACAGATAGTAAGTGACGTAACTACCCAAAAAATAAATCAAGGAAAAGTTATCCACAATTTCCACAGCTATTAGCTTGAAAATAGACGCGGGTACAATGAGACAGGAAGACAGGGTGAATTAGATTTTCTCGTAAATGGCTGACTTGAAAAGCAAATAACGCAGAGAAGTCTGATCGTCGACAGCTAGCGCTCATGACTTCGGGAAGACAAGGAAAAAATAACTAATGGCAAATAACCGTAAGTCTTCCACACCTGTGATGAAAAATATTAGTTCGCTCAGTTTAAACACCCTTGCAATCAAAATCTTCAGAAGTATTTACAAGCAAAGTTACAGATAATATTGCTTGTGAAGCTTATTAGCAGCGAGTCTTAGCTATTCTCATTGCAAATTTGCATAGTACGCAATTTGAGTAGGTACTGCTGAAAATGTTGGGGATGGTTAATCGGGCTTTGAGTTCTTAAATTACGTTGTGGCAAGGAATAGCTTTATGTTAGCTGAGAAAAACTCTACACTAATGATATATGCGTTTGTCTAACCAAGTAAGAGAGTATTGTTTCTACACATCAATTCATAGTTAGGTTGTGTTACATTGACATTACTTGCACTCGCGAAGTATTGAAAAATTGAGAGGAAACCATTATCGTAGTCCAAAAGCAACTAATTAACTCGCAAATCAAGTCACCTCAAGTCTTCTTGATTGACCATGAAAATAACAATCGTGGTCTGACTGACACCCAGGAAGCTCTACAACTAGCACAGAGCGTAGAGCTTGACCTAGTTCTAGTCTCAGAAGGTAAAGAGGCTCCAGTTGCCAAGATTCTCAACTTTGGCAAGCTTCAGTATCAAAAGAAAAAGCGTCAGGGACAAAGTGCTAGACCCACTGTAAAGGAAGTTCGGTTCCGTCCAAACGTGGGTGCAGCCGATTACAATTTACGCATCGAGCAAGCGCTTGGGTGGTTGAGTAAAGGCGATTCAGTGAAGTTTGCCATTCGGTTACGAGGTCGAGAACATCAATATCGTGAAAAGGCTGGAGAACTACTAGATCGCATTGTCAGCGATCTCAGTCAAGTAGGTAAAGTTCAATCACTCGATAAACGCTCACTGATTGCTCAAGTTATTCCTGCCTAAATTAATTTTTCTAGCATCATATCTCGATCGCCCCAAGCTCTAAGAAGAAATCCCCAAAGTCATGCACTGGCTACTATGATGCTGGCTATTGCAGTAACCGAATGTAAAAGCGCATAGGGTACTTGGGGAAAACTGATGTCAGAGCATGGGTTTTACAAATTATAGATATGTGTTGGCTTTGAATACCTTGTAATATATTCACGGCAACCCCAAAGTAGCCTAAGTACAGCAGGGGTTTTTGTACTTCAAATCAGCTACTCTTGACTGCTAAGACCCCGATTCAGCAATCAAAATCAGTCAGAAATCCTCATCCTTTTGTGGGTGAGGATTTTGTCATTGGTCATTGGCAAAGATATTTTTAGACTGCTCAAAAGGGGACAGGGCATTAAACCTGATAAAAAACCACTGACAACTAATAACTGACACCTGACACGCGTTCGCGTAGCGTCCCACAGGGAAACGCAGTAAAAAGAGCAGACAAAAGCAGATAACTGATACCAATTTGAAAAATGATTGCGACAGATAGATTCGCAGAAGCTATACACAGAAGGCAATCCACAATCCAAAATCCGTCTTGAAAAGTTTGCTCAACGGGGGGAACCCCCGCATGCAACGCCAGTTGCTTTAAGCCGGGAAACCCTTTCGGCAGTTCCTCCTGGGGGAGACCCCCAAGACCGGACTGCCTC
>NZ_MTAV01000001.1 GCF_002154695.1 Nostoc sp. T09 | reverse complement strand
CCTGTTCCCTGTTCCCTGTTCCCTGTTCCCTCCCTACGTAAATAATTTCAGTAATCAAATTGGATTGCTATATATATACTGCTTTATCCTTCATCCTTTCTATAAAGAACGTCGCCAACCTAATTTATTCTGAACAGACATCTGGATATTACATGCAGCTGGACTGATATTAAAATTACAGGTATAGGTTCCTAATAGTTCTTGCTGATAATTAAATACTCGAACGTTATAATTGTCTCTCCGAGCAGCAGTACCCAAGCGATTTATAAAGTCGTAGCGTTCTAGATAATCTAATAAGCTCCAAATTTGCTGATTCACTAATAAGTCTACCCGCGCAGGTTCTTCCTTAGAAGCTGGATATGCTATCCAGTTATCTAACAGCTTTTTCTCAGCGCTGTCTTGTGCCCACCATAATCTAGGAATGGTCAAGTTTCCTTGGTTAATAGTAGTAGCTGTAATCACTGAGCTTTTTGGCTTGGTTAACAAACTGAGTTCCAAAAGCGCATCAGACGGCTGTGGTATAGAGGAAGTTTGCGCTAATAAAGGTTTGAATGGCACTAGAGAAATCGTCACCACGCTAATAGTTAGTAATAGTGAAAGCGATGTCTTACGACAAGATGTTTTTTTGTTAAGCATAAATTTTATGAATTTGAATTATTAATCTATTCTCTGTTTACAGTAAGTTTCACCTATTTAGGTTAGTGGTCTATTGGATTAACCTTGCTTGGTTGTCAGATTCCCGACTTTTTCAAAAAGTCGGGAATCTGAATTTTTAGCAAATTCTCAGAACCAATGTGCCCTAAAACAAGGATTGGGCTAATAGCTTAATTGCATTTAAACGCAGTTAAGCTCAAGGAATAATTCTACTACCCAAAGCTTAAGCGTGCATCTACAAATACCTATGTTTCAAACAATTGAAAACCTCTGTAAGTAATGAGACATAATTCAAGGCAAATATGTTCTAATCGTGCCAGATTTTGATGATTGAAATTTATCTAAACTTTGATAGCTAAGATGCGAATTCGTCGATAGTCTGCTATCCAAGTTCCATCTTGATAGAGAGTTGGCTTCAGGCACTCTTCTACATTGCGAATTACTTGGATTTTTTGCTCAGCAGTCATTCCTACTAGGAAAGCACCGGCAAACATCTTAATCCAGTTGGCTATGCCTGCTTCTTTCTCAGCCAGAGGAGTGGGACGCGCAAACAGGGTGGCATAGATGACTTCAAAACCTTGCTGTTCCAGTAGAGTAGCATACTCACCAATACTAGGAAAGTACCAAGGATTTAGTGTTTGTGGTTGAGAAATCCCAATAGACTCCATTGCGCTGAACAAAGCTTGAGATAGCACCTGTATATTCCCCTTACCACCAAATTCTGCAACAATTCGCCCACCGGGTTTGAGTGCTTGATGTATACAGGCGATCGCTTTATCTGCTTCTTTAACCCAATGCAATACGGCGTTGGAAAACACCGCATCTAATGGCTGTTCTACTTGAAAGTTCTTAGCATCAGCAACATCAAATCGAATATGGGGATAGTTTTGTCTAGCCTTCTCGATCATCGTGGCGGCGCTATCAATTCCCATCACCTTAGCGCCAGTTTGGGCTATTTTTTCTGTGAGTTGCCCAGTACCACAACCAAGATCTAAAATTAACTCCCCTGCCTTGGGGTTGAGTAATTGCAACAAATCCTCGCCATATTGCCACACGAAAGCGTGTTTGTTCTGATACAAACTACTATCCCAATTATGCTTGGGAATCGAAATACTATTCATAAACAGTGAAATTACAAAATATGGGCTTGTCAGTCCTCAACCTTGCGCTTTTAGTTAATGACCGCTTAATCATCACAGTAAAAGAGATTTTTAATCGTGTCCAATATATTTTTATGCTGTAACTAATATTTAAAATATATTAGTTGCTGTACACGATGGAACTACGACACCTGCGCTACTTTGTTACCTTGGCAGAAGAACTGCATTTTGGAAAAGCAGCAGAAAAATTGCATATTGCTCAACCTCCCCTTAGTCAACAAATTCGCCAACTAGAGCAAGAATTAGGCTTTGAACTATTTCACCGCACAAAACGCAATGTGCAGTTAACAGAAGCGGGGCAAGTATTTCTGGGTGAAGTGCAGCAAATTCTTCAGCAATTACAGCAAGCAATTCAAATTGGGCAACAAACAAATCGGGGTGAAATTGGACAGTTAGTGGTTGGCTTCGTTAGTACAGCAGCGTATAACATTCTGCCAATAATTTTAAAAGATTTTCGCAGCCGTGTTCCTGGGGTAAGTCTAGAGTTGCATGAACTAACGACAGATCAGCAGCTAGAGTGGTTGCAGGAAGGACGTATGGATGTAGGCTTCATCCGTCCGCCTATTGAAGATAATACATTTAGCTGGGAAATCATTTTTCAAGAGTCGCTAATAGTAGCGCTTCCTGAGACACATTGGCTAGTAAATAAATCTGATGTGAGTTTGACATCCCTAGCCAATGAACCGTTCATTTTATTTCCCAGAAAATTAGCACCCGGACTCTACGATTTAATTATCAGTCTTTGCCAGCAAGCAGGTTTTAGTCCATACGTTGCTCAAGAAGCAATCCAAATGCAGACTATTGTCAGTTTAGTGGCTGGAGAAATGGGAGTGGCGATCGCCCCTGAATCTTTGCAAAACTTACAACGAACTGGTGTAGTTTACAAAAATATCCAAGAATCTACCCCAAAAGCGGCCATTGCTATGATTTGCCGCAGAAATGAGAAATCCCCAATTGTGCAGAGATTTTTAGAGACAGTTAGACAAACTGCTCAGTTATAGTCAATTTAGCTTAAAAATATTAGTTTACCAACACTAATTTCAAAGCTTGTAATTACCGCTTTAACGCTTTTAAAAACACTAAACTCATGACTGTATGAATTAGTCTTTGAAGAGTTGACAGAAAAGATAAACTCATTGATTTTTACTTGGATTATTAAGTTTGAGCCTCACGCATTACTTAATCCAATTGATGTATGAATTGTATTTGTAAACTTCACATAACAATATACAAAGTTTTCTATCCAATATTACGAACTTTTGTGTCAAATATTACAAATTAAAAACTACACGGGAATATTAAAAATACTTAGTTAGCAAAAGAAAATAATGATACCTACTTTAACTGGTTACCAACTCCTGGAAACCATTCATTCCGGCAATAAAACCGTCATTTATCGGGGACGGCGAGAAACCGATAACGCCTCCGTAATTGTCAAAACCCTCTTAGACGAACATCCACTCTTGGAAGACATTGCACGACTGCGCCACGAATATCAAATCATTGAGCCTCTACAAATTCCTGGAATTGTTAAACCTTATGAGTTAAAGAATTATCAGCATGGATTGGCTTTAGTTTTGGAAGACATTCCGGGTTGCTTGCTCAAAGAAGTGATTGCGGCTCAAACAACGACCTTGATTACTTTCCTCAAGGTGGCGATTAATCTGGCACACACTTTAGGAGAATTGCACGCCCAACAGATTATTCATAAAGATATTAAGCCGCACAATATTCTAATTGACCCAAACTCTGGGGAAGTTAAACTGATTGACTTTAGTATCTCCTCGCGGCTTGATAAAGAAAATCTCACTCTAAGCAATCCTAATTTGCTCGAAGGTACACTTGCCTATATGTCACCTGAGCAAACGGGCAGAATGAACCGAGCGATCGACTATCGCACCGATTTCTACTCGTTAGGTGTCACCTTGTATGAAATGCTGACGGGTACTTTGCCATTTCGTAGTACCGACCCGATGGAGTTGGTACACTGTCACATTGCCAAAACCCCAGCTACACCCTGTAAAGAAACTGTATGTAGCATCTTGGAAGATATTCCAGAGGCGATTAGTGCGATTATTTTGAAGCTGTTAGCGAAAACAGCAGAGGAGCGGTATCAAAGTGCTTGGGGGCTAAAAGCAGATTTAGAGGAATGCTTGTTTCAATTGCAAGCGACTGGAAAGATTGAAAACTTTGTACCGGGAAGACAAGATAAATCTGGACATTTTTTGATTCCACAAAGGCTATACGGACGCGAAGCAGAAGTAGCAACATTGATGGCTGCGTTTGAGCGTGTGGCAGGTGGTAGCAGCGAAATGATGCTTGTTTCCGGTTATTCAGGGATTGGCAAGACAAGTGTCGTCAATGAAGTTCATAAACCGATTGTCAGAGCAAGGGGTTATTTTATTGCAGGCAAGTTTGACCAATTCAAGCGCAATATTCCCCATGCATCGTTGATTCAGGCGTTCCAATCCTTAATTCAGCAATTACTCACCGAAAGCGAAGCCCAAATCCAAGCATGGAAAGAAAAACTATTAACTGCGTTGGGGGAGAATGGGCAAGTCATTATTGATGTGATTCCGGAGGTCGAATTAATTATTGGGACTCAGCCACCTGTGACACAACTGGGTGCTACCGAATCTCAAAATCGTTTTAATCGCGTCTTTGGGCAATTCATTAGCGTATTTACCAACCAAGACCATCCTTTGGTAGTCTTTCTTGATGATTTACAGTGGGCAGATTCGGCATCGCTGAACTTAATTGACCTATTGATGACGGATAGCGATGCCTACGGCGGCAAGCCACGCCAATATTTATTATTAATTGGAGCATACCGTGATAACGAAGTTTCGCCCACCCATCCACTGATGATGAGTTTGGAGAAAATTCAAAAAGCAGATGCAGTGGTAAATAATATTGTTCTGTCACCGTTGCAGTTAACAGATGTGGCAGTTTTAATTAGCGATACATTAAATGATACAGAACGCTGCCAGCAACTTGCAGAATTACTATTCTACAAAACTGGCGGAAATCCATTCTTCTTAACGCAACTGCTGAAAACTCTGTATCAAGAAGACTTATTAACATACAATTTCCATTCAGGGATCTGGGAGTGGGATATTCAAGATATTCAAGTGATTGGTATTACTGACTTGAATGTTGTTGAACTCACTGCAAGAAACATTCGCAAACTATCAATAGAGACCCAGGAAATACTTAAATTAGCCGCTTGTATTGGTAATACGTTTAATTTAGATGTCTTGGCGATCGTCAATCAAGCATCACCTCTAACAACGGCAGCACAATTATGGTCGGCGCTGCAAGCTGGATTAATTCTGCCATTAAGTCAAGATTACAAAATTCCTTTAGTATTTGGTCAGGAAGAATCAAGCAGTATTACCTTAACCGATGTCAAGGTTGATTACAAATTTTTACATGACAGAGTACAGCAAGCAGCTTATTCTTTAATTCCCGATGGCAAGAAGAAAGAAACTCACTTAAAAATCGGTCAATTACTGCTACAAAGTACTACTCCAGAAGAACGAAAAGAAAATGTCTTTGCTCTAGTTAACCAATTCAATTACGGTACAGAATTACTAACAACTGAAACAGAAAGATATGAACTAGCCCAACTTAACCTCATAGCAGGCCAGAAAGCTAAAGCAGCAACAGCGCACGATGCCGCTATTAAATATTTGCAAGTAGGTTTAGAACTGTTAGCAGTTGATAGCTGGGAAAGTCATTATGAACTGACATTAGCACTGTATGAGGAAGCAGCAGAGGCAGCTTTTCTGAGCGTTGACTTTGAGCGAATGCAGAGATTCGTTAAATTAGTGCAAAACCGCGCTAAAACCCTACTGGACAAAGTGAAAGTTTATGAAGTTCAGATGCAAGCTTACATGGGCCAGAACAAGCTAATTGATGCGCTCTCTACGGGGCTGCAAGTCTTAAAGCTGTTGGGCGTAGAATTTCCCTCCCAGCCTACAGGGTCAGATATTGAACGGGGGCTAGAGGAAACGGCATCAATTTTGAGTGGGAAGGAAGTTTCGGACTTACTCGACTTACCTCAAATGACTGACCCAAATAAACTGGCAGCTTTGAGGCTGATGTCAAATCTATTTGCTGTTGCCTACTTTGTTTCACCAGAACTGGTTCCCATACTTGTGTGCAAACAGGTTAATTTATGCGTCCTATATGGTAATGCTTCTGGGTCTCCCTTGGCTTATACCAATTATGGTTTTCTTCTATGCGGAGTAGTAGGAGATATCGAGCGAGGCTACCAGTTCGGTCAATTAGCTTTGAGCCTCGGAGTGAAATTGAATGCCAAAGAAGTTAAAACCCGCCACCTAGCAAATGTCCTAGTCCTACCTTGGAAAGAACACATCAAAAATCTTTTAGAATCTTATGGTTTGGTTTATTTGAGTGGACTAGAAATTGGAGATTTAGAATATGCTGGCTACGGTGCATTTCAATACTCTTATCAGTCCTATATAGTTGGTAAGCAACTAACTTATCTGGAAGGAGAAATAGCAACTTATTGGGATGCCATTAATAAAATCAAGCAAGAAACAGCACTTCATCATCAAGAAATGGCTTGGCAAGCCGTCTTAAACCTGATGGGTCAAACCCAAAATCCATGCTTGCTTAAGGGTAAAGCCTATGATGAAGAACAAATGTTACCACTTCACAAGTCAAGCAATGACCTGTTGGCACTTGCATTCTTATACACGCACAAAATTCAGCTTTGTTATCGGTTTGATGATTACTCCCAAGCGCTGGAAAATCTCGCGCAGATGGAAAATTATCTGGCTACAACTACAGGACAAATAGAGTTTGTGCTATTCCATTTGTACGATTCTCTAGTGCGCTTGGCAGCGTATGACAATACTACACAATTAGAGCAACAGCAAATTCTCGATCGCGTCCAAGCTAATCAAGAAAAAATGCAAAAATGGGCGCATCATGCCCCAATGAATCATCTGCATAAATTCTATTTGGTAGAGGCAGAACGGCATCGAGTTTTAGGCGAAAAAGTAGAAGCAATCGAGATGTACGATCGCGCGATCGCACTTGCTAAAGAAAACGAGTACATCAACGAAGAAGCCATTGCCCACGAACTTGCTGCTAAATTTTATCAGTCATGGGGTAAACACAGCATTGCCCAAACTTACATGACCAATGCCTACTATGCCTATGTCCGTTGGGGGGCAACGGCTAAAGTTAAAGATTTAGAATCAAAATATCCACAATTAATTACGCGAGCATCAAACACACAAAACCTACAAACAAATTACAAAGAACTAACTCAAACCAGTTCCACAACCACCGGAGGCTCTCACCTTCTCGACTTGATGACAGTGATGAAAGCTTCACAAGTGCTGTCAGAAGAAATGGTGCTGAGCCGCTTGCTCGAAAAAATGATGAAAAATGTTATTGAAAATGCTGGCGCTCAAAAAGGTTACTTTATTGCCAAGCAGGATAATCAATGGATGCTAGAAGCAACGGGAACTGTTGAAGGTCAGGACGTTAGCGTTGTTGTCAACTCAGAGGATAAAACAGATTCACCCTTACTCCCGGTTGCCCTATTCAACTATGTCGAAAGAACCAGAGACAACTTGGTTTTAGAAAATGCTGTTAAAGACTCTCGCTTTGCGGCTGATAGTTATATCGTCGCTCACCAATCTAAGTCGATTTTGTGTCTACCGCTGATTTACTCGGGCAAGTTTACAGGTATTCTTTACCTAGAAAATAATCTTATTCCTGGTACTTTTACCTCAGAACGGGTGAACGTACTGAGTCTATTGAGCGCACAAATTTCGATTGCGATTGATAACGCCCGTCTCTATAGCAACCTGCAAATTTACTCACAAGAACTGGAAAATAAAAACGCAGCTTTGCAAGCATCTGAAATGCGAGAGCGAGAAAAAGCCGAACAACTTCAACAATCCCTACACAAACTACAACAAGCCCAGTCTCAACTTGTGCAGACCGAAAAAATGTCGAGCTTAGGACAACTAGTAGCGGGTGTTGCTCACGAAATCAACAATCCGGTCAATTTTATCTATGGCAACCTCAACCATGCCAACGAGTATACCCAAGAGGTATTGGGGCTGCTGGAACTTTACCAGAAACATTATCCATCTCCCCATCCAGAGATTGAGGAAGAAGCTCTTGCTATTGATCTGGAATTTCTGCTAGAAGATTTGCCCAAGCTACTGTCTTCCATGCGAGTTGGAGCAGATCGGATTCGCAAAATTGTCGCTTCTCTGCGAATCTTCTCGCGTATGGACGAAGCTGAGAGAAAAGCGGTGAATATTCATGACGGCATTGATAGTACGTTGATGATTCTGCAACATCGCTTGAAAGCGAAGCCAGAGCATCCTGGTATTGAGGTCGTCAAACATTATGGCAACCTGCCCCAAGTGGAATGCTATGCAGGAGAACTCAATCAAGTGTTTATGAATGTGTTGAGTAATGCGATCGATGTTTTAGAAGACTCATTAGTGAATCATCAAGGACAAATCACTAATCCAATTATTACCATTCATACTCAACAGGTTGATGCTAATCAAGTCGAAATCCACATTGCAGATAATGGTTTGGGTATGCCAGAGTCAGTTAGACAACGCCTGTTCGATCCCTTCTTCACTACAAAACCTGTAGGCAAAGGGACGGGTATGGGGTTGTCGATTAGCTACCAAATTGTCACCGAAAAACATGGTGGTTCACTTTCTTGCATCTCAGCACTGGGAGAGGGAGCGGAGTTTATCATCCGCCTTCCAGTTCGCCAGTAACTCAGTAAAAACGTTACTGTTGTTACCTAGAGGCAGTTTCCGCCTGCCTCTACCTGATTACCTGACTGGAGACAGCCCCATAGGACCACGAGTTACACCTAGCTGATTTTGCAGTTTTAACTCGCGCCAGAGTTGGGAACCTGTAATCTCGCCTTGCAGTAGTTGTTGGTAGCAATGTATCGTTTTACTCACTTGCTCTGGTGACTCATTCACAAATTCGATGCGGAAGTTTCTCAATCCCAAAGCTATTAGGCGCTGTACGTATTCTGCTCCTGTTTGGGCAGTGCCGTTAAATACAGTATTGCGACAACCTACATCTGCTTTGAGGACGTGTTCGCTACCAACGCGATCGCGCAATTTTACTTCCTGTTTTTCACAGGGTCTTCCACAGTTAGTGTAGTCTGTCCCAGTAGAGAGAAAGGCACAAAATACACAATGCAGCATGTGGAACATTGGCATATGTTGGTGGATGGTCACTTCAAACCACTGGGGTGGACAACTGGTGAGCAGGTCTTCCAGTTGGGTAATATTTAGGTCGTAGGATGCAGTTAATCGTTCTAAACCATAGCGCTGTTGAAAGTAATCTGCGGTTAAAGCGTTAGCAACATTGAGTGAAAAATCTCCGATACAGGGGTCTGAAGAAAAGAATTGTAGCTGATCGTAGTTCCGCACCAGATAACCATCTGCATTACAGTCACGCACTTGTTGCAATATCCAGTTTTCCCCTGGTTTGGTAATCCGAGGAGGTGCAACCCAGATAGTTTGATTAGCAATAGTTTGCCCTTGACGTACCATCTGGACTGCTTCTCGATAGAAGCGGGGGTCTTCAAATTCACAGTACAGTGTTTGGATTCTCGCTTTGATTGCAGCTTGGAGTTGCTTGAGGTTGCGTACTAGGACGATGAGTAAGGGGGATGAGGTAGATGAGGTAGATAAGGTAGATGGCGAAGGGAGTAAGTCTTGGAAAGAAACTTCAGAACGTAGTTCCCAGCGTTGTGGTTGACTGCGTAACTCTGCTAACTGAGATACTATATCTCGCCGCATTTTATTCAACTCACTCACGGGTATCATCACCGCGCCACTGAGTTGATTGGTTAGCTTTCCTAAACAGAAGGGAGTATTACCCAGACGACCAAATTGTTCTTGTAACCGTTCTGTAGTTAAGGGTTTGGTGTGTGCTTCCACCAGGGATATTGTAGAATCCACCTGGACGACATGACCTTGTTGATCGCGAGCGATCGCAGTTAGTGGTTGATCAACTTCGCCATAAATTTCAAGATCAATGGGACGCTGAAATTGGGGATTATCTCCAGCAAAACTCTGACGCAATTGCTTATCAAGTTCTGGATCGCTAGTTTTCCAAACGCGATCGCCCACATGCACCCGACGGAAATTGAGGTCACTGCGACCAAAAGTCAGTAATGTTTCCCTACCCTTGGGCGTGACAGCATAAACTCGACCACCTTCTTCCTTCGCTTCTGGATGACCGCAATCAAAGACAATTCCATCCCCTGGTTTAACTGGTGCTTCTAATTTAATTGCTACCTGTTCATTATTAATGCGGGTAACTTCGCCCAGGTAGACTCCGCGCTTCTTCCCAAACCGCGCATGAACCAATTCCTGATTGTTAATACCTTGAAACCAGCCCGTGTAAATCCCCCGCGAAAACGCCATTTCCAAGTTGTAGCGTTCCTCAGAAACCTCTGAGTGTGTTGTCGCCTTCCCCTTGTCCCCTTCTCCCTCCATCACCCGATCTAAAGCTTCCCGGTAAACGCGGGTAACATTAGCAACATACTCTGGGGTTTTTAGACGACCTTCAATCTTGAGAGAAATTACCCCTGACTTCACTAAATCGGGGAGAACTTCTAACCCTGCTAAGTCTTGGGGGCTGAGCAGATATTTGCGCTCGCCTAAATTTACAACTTCCCCATCAGCGATTAACTCGTAGGGCATTCGGCAAGCTTGGGCACATTCACCCCGGTTGGCAGAACGCCCGCCTAAAGCTTCACTAGTCAAACACTGACCGGAATAAGCCACGCACAAAGCACCGTGAACAAATACTTCTAAGGGCAAAGAAGTTTCCTTCTGTCCAATCTGCTGCTGAATTTTATTGATTTCCTTCAAGGAACATTCACGGGCAAGTACCACCAACTGGCAGCCGAGAGATTTCGCGAATTCCACTCCAGCGGCACTAGTGATAGTCATCTGAGTAGAAGCATGGATGGGAAAATCGGGAGATAGGTGACGGATGAGACGACAGATAACCACATCCTGAACAATCACCGCATCCACACCTGCGGCAATAATTGACCGCAGATATTGTTCTACTTCTGCTAATTCCTTGGGAAAGATGAGTGTATTAACGGTGACGTAGCCCTTCACACCCCGCAGGTGTAAAAATGCCATCAATTCGGGTAAATCCGCCTCAGTAAAATTTTGTGCCCGCATTCTGGCATTAAACCGATCCAAACCAAAGTAAATTGCATCTGCCCCATTTTCGACAGCAGCTTTGGCACATTCCCAATTACCTGCTGGTGCGAGGATTTCAGGACGTTGCAGAGTGGATGAGGTGGTTTGAGGAGAGCGATCGCTTTTCATCAGGCTTGGGAAGGTTGAAGTAGCACCATAGTGATTTTATCGAAGTTAGTTGGGGATTGTGGGTGAAAAGAGCGATCGCTTTTTTTAATAAAGATTCATTCTTCTGAGTCTTCTTTGTCGCTTTCAGCCGCTTGACGTAGTGCTAAGAAGGCTTCTTTTAACGGTTGGTTCACCGCACTTGCAGGTTCATCAAGTACTAACTGTTGATACGCCTCAAGAAAATCCATTCGTAATCTATGAAATAGATGTAAAAAATGACGGAGAAAACTGATACAGTCCAGCACTACAAATTCAATTCCACCTGTGCGTTCATAAATTCCTGCGGCATAGTCTTGAACAGATTGCTCAATCTGCTCTGTGGTGATGAATATATAGTTATCAATTTTTTGAGCAGAATCTCTAATTTTTTGTATAGCACGGTTAATATCATCCACCGTAACCTTCTTCGTTTTCATTTCGTAGCTAGTTATTACATTGTCATCGTTGAAAAGCGTAATCTCAATATCTCCCAACGCCCCTGTCTGTGCATCGGCTGCATTATGAGTTGCAAGAGGCAGAGCAAGTTGCCCTAAGTAACCTGAAGCGGCTGTATAGGCAGCAGCTACAATTAGGACTGGCAACCGACTGGAATTAGGACAATTTAAGTGCTGCTCAATCAACTTCACAATTGCTTCAGTAGAAAGAGGAATAGCACCTTTAAGAGTTTTCAAATTTGCAATCAGACTAGTAATTCGCTGACGATTTTCATTTCTAATTATTAAAAGATATCTAATAGTTTCAGCCAGCATATCTTCAGCCAAAACTTGACCTTGATAAATATTATCAAGTAGTTGCAGGACAGTCTTGTAAAGAATCGGCGGCTTACCAACTAAGTTAACTTCTGGTGTAAGAATAATATTTCTGTTACGGAGCGCTGGTGTGAGAAAAGCCGTTGTTGGGTTACACGGTAATTCATGTTTATTTATAAAGCCTGTTATATATGCTTCATCATATGTACGACCTGAATAACAGTCCGAGCCACTAATTTCGGTATAGGGTTTGCGAATATCCATATTTGCTCTGTGAGATTTTGCCAAACAACAAGCTAAAAGTAACCGAATACCTGCTCGATTTTGAGGGTTACGACACACAAATTCTACATTTCTAGAAATGACAGCATCATTTATAACTGGTTGTGTTAAATCAGCAACAACCTTTTCAAAAGCTAAATCAAGGATAGCTGCTGGGGTTGACATGGAGATTCGGCCTTTTCTAGATTTTTATCCACAAATTTTTTTTCAGCATTCTCAATGTCGTAATTGATCCATAGCACTTCTGTTCTTAATCCTTTTGTAGAATGGCAAGCCTTAGTTGGTGCTACGATCGCTTTCCAATCACCATAAAGTTCTTGCATAAGGTCGCATTGATAACCAGAGATAGCAACTTTGCCTTGAATATTGTGAAGAACATAACTTAGTTCTCGATGCTCATCATCTTTCATTTCGTAAGCATAAGCTTGACTATCTCCTCTTGAAGCGTGTGGATAGGGAGGATCGCAGTAAAACAAAGTCTCTTCAGAGTCGTAACGTTTAATCACTTTAATTGCTGAGTCATGCTCAATCTGCACTCGTAAAAGCCTTTGAACAATCTCAGACAAATCCTCTACACTTCCTAACCATCTTGAGACTGCACCAGCCATACCCGCACGGCTTGTTAGTTTACAATGTGCCCATCTCCCAGAACTTGCCTTTTGTGCTAAACCAGTTCTCACCTGTCTAGCTCTGATAAAAAATCTTCTAGCTCGTTCAAACTCAGATAAATCTGGGGTAGGCTCAGATATTGCTATCTCGAATTCTTCACGAGAGAAAGGAGTTAGACCAATAGCCTCAATTAAACTTTCTTTTTGTTCTCGTAATATACGAAAAAAATTTACTACTTCACCGTCTAAGTCATTATATGTTTCAACGGGTGAAGGATTGCGATTGAGCAAAACTGCCGCCGAACCTCCAAATGGTTCACAGTAATGTTGAGTATTTGGCAACAGAGGTAAAAGCCAATCAAGATGGCTGAACTTGCCACCATACCAGCCAAAAGCTATCAGCTTACTTTTGCCCATTTTTTTATCCTTGTAGGCTTTGCGTTTCGGAATAAAGGTCTAAAATACTATGGCATAAAAGCATAAAATCAGCGATCGCTTTACCTTATCCCTCTATATCAACGCTTTCGGCTTCCGACTCTACAAGCTCAAACTGCACTTTGTTGTATAAATCTTGCAAGGAAATGTTAAAAGGTAAAGTTACAAGTGCGATCGCTTCATCTTCTTCATCGTATTCACGCAATGCCCATTGCTTTTTACCAGTTTTGGAATATTGCTCTACATAAATGCGGTTTTGGTCAATTAATAAATATTCTTGGAAGGTGGGAATTGACCGATAAGCCTCAAATTTATCGTCGCGGTCATAGGCTTTGGTAGATTTAGACAATACTTCAATAATTACCTGTGGATTCAGTATTACATCTGTGCGGTTTTTGTAGCACTCTACTTTACCTGCCACAATCATCACATCTGGATATGTATAGATCTGCTTTTGAGGTATCCACAAACGCAACTGAAAAATAAAAACTTCGTAATCTAGTTTTTTAAATGCAAAATTTAGCGCAGCCGCAAAATTTCCACCAATCAAATTATGATTGACAGATTCATGCGCCATTGGAATTATGTGCCCATCAATATATTCACTTTTGTAATCAGCAGCTTCCTCTAGTTCTAAATATTCCTCTGGCGTGTAGTATCGCTGTTGTGTAACTTGCATAGTTTTTGTGGGGTAGCGATCGCATTCAACGAACAGTTTAACGTGGTTATCCCCACAGTCTCCTTCCGGCTTTGCCATTTAATCTTTCGTGGCTATCTTCCAATAAAGCTGGAATATTTAACTCTTCAGGACACCTGGGTAAACAATCACCGCATTCTGTACAACGGTTGGCTTTCATTCCCGGAAACCAGTGACCGGCATTTTCAAACATTCCATAGCGATATTTGCCGTAGTCTGTCATGTCATAAGCCACAGCTAGATTACGTAACCGCAATACCTCTGGAATATTAATATTTTCTGGACAAGGTAAACAAGCATAGCACTGGCTACACTTATCAGTTTCCAAGGTAATTTGTTGTTGATTTACTAAACCTTGGAAAGCAGCAATTTCTTCTGGTGTAAGTTCATCAACATAATCAGCAAGTCGCACAGGTTCAATTAATTCTTCTGGATTGGCTGGCCCTACACTCAAGGTAGTAATGCGGCGATCGCTCAATAAAAATCGATAATTTAACTCTAAGGGTGAAAATGGATGACACAAATCTTTCAAGGTTTGGGGTGGTGTGTAAAGGCGTCCTCCTTTATCAGCCGGGGAAATGATAAAAATCCCCATGTCTTTCTCAGCCGCTAGCTGAATTGCTGCTGCATTGCGTTGGAAAAAATAGTAATAATGCAGATTGACAAATTCAAATAAATCTGTCTTGATTGCTGCCAGAATTAGATCTAACGATCCGTGGGTGGAAAAGCCAACATGTCGCACCTTACCAGCTGCGATCGCTTCCTGTACAGCTTGCATACAACCAGCTTGCAACAATTCCAGATGTTCCCAAGTGTTTAAGCCATGAATTCCTAAGCAATCTAGATAATCTAGCTGCAATCTTTCTAGGGATTCATCAATGTAGCGACGCATGGTATCAGCATCGGCTGTAGGTGGAATTTTGGTAGTGATATGAAGTTGGGAACGGGGTACAGATAACCCAGCTTTGAGTGCTTTGCCAAAAAACTCCTCACTTTTGCCGTAACCTCTGGCAGTTTCTATATGATTAATTCCTAACGCCAAGGCTTTTTCGATGGTTTGCTGAGCATTTTCTGCATCAGCCAGGTAGCGCATTGTTCCCAAAGAAAAAACTGACAGGTGTAGATTAGTTTTGCCAAAGCGTCGATATTGCATAACTTATACCGTTTCACTTGAAGTTTGATACAAATAGGCAATAGGAGAGCAGAAAGAAAATTATTTGTATCTATATATTGAGTGAAATGATATTACTATAAATATCAAAATATACTTTCTTTCCTTCTACCTTCTGCCTCCTGCCTCTGCCTTTCCTCTGTGAAAATTTAAGAAGAAAAAATCAAGAAATTGTGTGCTTTTCTGAATTCTTTCTTCTTATTTCTTTATTATTTATTCTGTTGTTTCTTTTTAGCTCAGTAATTAGCAGTTCGGTAATTTTCTAACTTTCGCCATTACCAAACCGCTTGATTAAATCTTCAGGACGGAGATTAGAAATAAATTCGCGGAAGGCTTGTTGTTCTGCTTCATCGGCGTCGCGATCAACAGGGATCGAAGCATCGGCAATGACTTCTTCCATTACCCAAATGGGGGCATTGGTACGAAGCGCAATGGCGATCGCATCGCTAGGACGCGCGTCAATTTCTTTTGTAGTCTCACCCTGCTTGACAACTAACGCTGCATAAAAGGTATCCTTTTGCAGGGAATGAATAATTACCTTCTCTAGAGTCAAGTTCCATGTCTCTAAAATATTCACAATTAAATCGTGAGTTAAAGGCCGTGGAGGCTTTTGACTCTCTATTGCTCCCGCAATAGCCCTAGCCTGTTCCTGACCGATATAAATTGGCAAAGCACGGCGATCAGAAGCATCTTTCAAAAGAACAATTGGGCTGCGGGTTATGGCATCTAATGCTATACCAGCGACTCTCATTTCAATCATTGGCTAAGCCTCTACGCTCCTTGGAGTACTTGGTTAATATGTAAAAAATAATACCCTTTATGGGTTAACTTAGGGACAGGAATAAACATAGGCATTTGTTCTCTATAATTGCTTCTATTAAACTCCGAACTTGATGTGAACACCAGAGTAAGTCAAAGTGGTCTACTTAGACAATATCCTTCTTACCCAAGTATGCCTTGTTCATGATGCTAATGTGATAATATCCCTATCTTAAATAACGTCAGAAAATATACTCGAATTTTGCTACATTTATGGAGGAAATTACGAGTGGATTTTAGGCAAAATTAGGCAATAAATAGAGTTACTTTGGCAAAAAAGCTGTGTTTACAGGATTGATCCAGGCGTTAGGAACCATGAAACCCTTAGGGGGAGATTCTTGGCAAATTACTTGTGTAAGTCAGTCATCTGATTTAATTATGCAGGATCTGGCTTATGGCGACAGTATTGCAGTCGATGGCGTTTGCCTGACAGTGGAAGAAGTTTTAAAGGATGGTTTTATCGCCACTGCATCACCGGAAACTTTGCGCCGCACGACTTTAGGCGATCAAGAAACAGCACAGAAATATGTCAACCTAGAGGCTTCGTTGCGGGTAGGAAGCAAAGTCGGCGGTCATTTTGTCATGGGCCATGTAGACGGCGTTGGTCGGATGGTGACAGCAGAACAAACAGCTACTTCTTGGGAAATGACCTTTACAGCATCTGAGGCGATCGCACGGTACATTGTTCCCAAGGGTAGCATTGCCATCAATGGTATTAGCCTCACAGTAGCCGCCTACGAGCCAGAAATTTCCCGGTTCAAAGTGTCAGTTATTCCCCTCACCTATGCCGAGACCAATCTCCGCTATTTGGTTTCTGGCAGTTTGGTGAATCTTGAAGGAGATATTCTCGGCAAATATGTCGAAAAATTTCTTTATTCTGGCAAAGCAAACCCCAACGCTGGGGATGATCCTAGTTCTGATGAAATTACACCTGCATTTCTAGCAGAACATGGCTATGCGTAATTGAGATTGGGGCATGGGGGATTGGGCATTGGTTATTTCCCTTTGTCCCATAATCCCCATTCCCCAATTTAACTGCCTGGTTGCTTGGTTAACTGAGCTGTCTGTAAGCCTTGAACCAACTGGCTCAGTCCGGTATTTAATTCTACACCTGGGTCAACTGCTACCCAGCCGTTTGTTGTTAGGTGGCGGACTTCAAAGTGTAGATGAGGTCCTGTAGAGTTACCAGTGCTACCAACTTGTCCAATCACAGTTCCCGGTTCTACCCACTGGCCGGGTCGGACAAAGATTTGTGACATATGACCGTAGAGAGTTTGTTGAGCAGAACTGTGGTTAATGGTTACGGCTAAACCATAGCCACCCATCCAGTCAGCACTTTCTACTTGACCTTTGGCGGCTGCCAAAATTGGTGTACCCATAGGCGCACCTAAATCTGTACCAGCATGGAAACGGCGATCGCCTGTGATGGGATGAACTCGCCAGCCAAACAATGAGGTGATTGATGCGGGAACGGACAGAGGAAACATCATTCCCTGTCCACTATAGGCAACTCTGCCTACACCAGGAATTTGCGGTAATGTTGATGCGAGTGGGAAGTCGTAAGCAACAGTACTGGGTCGGGGTGCAAAATTACCATCTGCCATTGGTGGTGGTAAAGTACCAGCACTCGGTGCGATCGGAGTAGCACTTACTTTTGTAGTGGAAAAATCGGTGGGGTTAGGAATAAACCGATTCGGATGATATTCGCTCTTAGTGACACTAGCAGCAATGCGAGTAGCAACGTTATTAGAAGCAACTTGAGGAGTACGCCATCTGCTGGTATTACCAGTATTTGCTATCGGTCTAACCACTGGAACGGTTGCTAACCTAGCTGTTTGGCTTCTTCTCAACCAACTGGGTGATGTTTTGCTATTACTACCAGCTACACGCTGATTACCAGCAGGTTTGGCACAAAGACTACCTGATATAGCTTGTCCTGTTGGCAACGTCGCTCGACAACCACTAGAGCGCTCTGTGATGATTACAGAATTGGGTGCTTGATAGGTGCCACCAAGTTTGTAATCGTTGGGGTCAATGTAGGCGTTATTGTAATCCTTCGGTTTTACTTCTGTGCTACCGACAGGACTGTTAGAGTTATTGGCTGGTTGGGCAACTTCTGGGAGTTTTTCAGGTAAAGTGCGTAACCGCGCAGGTGTGGCTATTGCCGCTTTGGGTTTTTCTTGGTTGATCCTAGCTGGTGCAACCCGCGAAGTTTCTACTTGAGGTTTTGAGCGTCTGATCACAACAGGCTCAGCAGCTTCAATTTTTGGTTTCGACTGCCTGAGTGGCTGTGATGATTGGGATACATCTTCCCTATGTAATCTCTTTTTGAGTCTGGTTCGCCGTTCGGAAAACTCTACCTGTGGTCGAGTTACTTCTGGTATTACAGTATCTTTTTTAACTGGATTTGTGACTGCGGTCGGTTGAGAATTTTCAATAGTAGGAACGATGTTATCTATAGATGTTTCCGTTTGAGCTAACACTAAGCCGTTGCCCAGGAGGCTAAAGCTACTGAGCCAACAGAGGCTCTGTGCTGGTAGCGTAGAAGCAAAGCGTTTTGTTGGCACTGGCAAACGTTTATGGGCAGAGTTATTGGGCTGCGTCATTTGTTCTCTCAGTTTTGTATAAATAGTCTAAACAGAATGATGCCGGTGGTTTGTCTTGCCCAAAGAGCGAAATTGTGAACAAACCTAAAAGTTAAACCGAAGATTTTTGGTAACCCAAACTGATTGTACCGGGTTCAATGTAAATTTCTGGTGTTATTACTTCCTTTGTATTATAAGCTTCTAGATTAACTCGTAAATTACCCTGAGGGGTTACCCCAACTACAGTGCCCGCCAGATTATTAACGTGTATGCGATCGCCCATATTCGTGAGTAAATCTAGATAGTGAGATAAGAGTATGTTTACTCCTTCTTTAAAAAGGCACTCAATACCGGATTCTATTCCCAATAAAACCTTCGAGGTTAACATTTCTAGACAAGAAATCGGTTTTGCGCTTTGGGATGCTTGCCAACATTCCAAGTTGATTCCAGTTTCTGGTACTGGGTTTGCCCAGTTAATGCCAACGCCAATGACTGCTTGGGTGATTTTTCCTTGATTTACTTTGGTTTCAGTCAAAATACCGCCTAGCTTGCGACCATCTAAAACTAAATCGTTCGGCCATTTAATCCCAACGTTGACACCACAGTTTCGCAATTGTGAGGCAATTCCCCAAGCACTAGCCAAAGTTAGTTGGTAACTGTCAGTAGCTTCTAGTTTGGGATTAACCGCCACCGAAACATATAATCCCCCAGCAGCAGAAATCCACTGACGACCCCATTGACCGCGCCCAGCCGTCTGCTGAGTGGCAATAACTACACATCCTGGTTGAGCACCCTGGTTCAGCAAGCTCCAGAGAGTTTGATTCGTTGAAGCTACACTATCAAAAATGTGTAAAGAAAATGGTAAACATGAATACTGACGCCCTGCTTTCAGGGCTGTTTCCAAATATTGCAGATCAAATCCCACGCAGTTAACCCAAATCCCGTTGTTCAAGTTAGCATTAATTGGCTAATTCTGATTTTCTGTTTAGGTTTGGTTCACGATGCACACTTGGCACTGGCGCAATTGGCAAGGTATGCCCTACCTTACTTGTAGTCTTTTAGAACCTTGGCAACACGGTTTCTTTACCCATCCGTTTTGGCCACGTTCACCACAAGAGTTAACAAAGGTGCTGCACCCAGAGGCATCAGTTTATCGCTTGAAACAGGTTCATGGCAATACTGTTCTCACCCCACAAGAAATTGATAGCAAGTTCAGCACAGGCGGGGATGATGATTCTGCTTTAGCATCAGCAGATGGTTTAGTCAGCGAGAAGGCTTTGCAAGCAGTGTGGGTCGCCAGCGCTGATTGTACACCTGTGCTGATTGGCGATATCAAAACCGGACAGGTAGCAGCAATTCATGCAGGATGGCGGGGTACTGCTAAAAAAATTGTCCCGCAAGCGATCGCCCGCTTGAAAGCACAAGGTAGCAAGCTGGAGGATTTGCGGATTGCGATGGGTCCCGCAATCGCTGGGGAGGTTTACCAAGTCTCAGTAGATGTGGCTGCGGAAATTGGCTACAGCATCGTTCCCCATGAAGACGAACACAAGATTGTCGATGCTTTGCATGAACTACCCAATTCTCCCCTAATTACCGACCCTGACCCTGGTAAAGTCCGGGTGGATGTGCGACGGGTAAATGCCTTACAGATAGAAAGCCTGGGAATTAGCGACGAACAAGTTGCGATCGCTCCTTATTGTACTTACCAAACTCCAGAGCATTTCTTTTCCTACCGCCGGGAACAACAGAAAAAAGTTCAGTGGTCTGGGATTGTGAGTTTTAATTACTAGTCTATTTATTACGTAGTAAGCACTTTAGTGCTAAAACTCAAGAACTGAAGTCCTTACTACTAACTTTCAAGATGCGATCGCAAAAGTAATACGCTTGAGAACTTGCAAAATTTTATACAGTTCTCTTTTTGATGTAAACAAGGCAAAAACCCGCGACAAGTCGTATTGTGGTGTATCTGCTTGTGTCAATTTAATAAATAAAACATCGTCCCCATTAGTCACCATGCCAAACACAGGTTTATTGGGATGGGGATTAGCCATCAGGTAAGCTAGTGCTTGCGGTACAGCCGACCAAGCTGAAAGCGTAGTTTTTTTGGACTCTAATACTACAACCCAAAACTGGTTTTGCAGCACCAAAACATCAATCCGTCCGCGCAGCACCTCCTCGCCGTCATCTAGCACCAGTTCTACAGATGATTCTGCTTGAATCTTAAAAGGCGGATCGTAAAATCCTGCTAGTGCTAGCAAAGGGGACACCACTAGTAACATTACTGTCCCCTCTAATAAATCACCTTCACCACGGTGATAAAGATATCTACGTCGCAGAACATCCAAAGAGGTTTTTTCAGCTTCAGTAATTTCTGGTAATCCCTCAAACCATTCTGTAAAGAAATGTTCGGACTCAATACGGATTAGCCCAAATCTGGTTTCAGCATCTTTTAAGGTGGCGATCGCTTCTGTAATTGCTACTGTTTGGGTCATCGCTTTTTTCCAAGCACTAAAATGCTGACTACGTAACCTTTAAAGTTGAGTTAGGGAAGAAATAATTCCGAGAATGGTATGGCAATTTCGGGAAAAGCTAACGGTGTTATGGCTGCGTCAGGCGATCGCACAATTATGTCTTGGTAGCCTGACTCTGTTGGGTGACGCAAAATATAAACTTGGCATTCAAGAATATTTAAAATCCAGTAATCTCCAATACCTGCTCTGGCATAAATAAGAGCTTTTTCGTTAAAGTCAATATCAAAAGTACTATAGGAAACTTCAATTAACAGTAATATTTCTGAGGATGTAGGATGATGGTCGCCGTAGGCTGCTGGATCAATGCGAACTACGGCAATATCTGGTTCTGGTTCGGAAGTAGACAGTGTAATAGGTAGCTGGACGCGAATTTCTGCCCTATCTCTAACTATATTTTGTAGATAGCGGTCAATGCGTTGAGTTGTAGCAGCATGGGGTGGTGTTTGTGGACTCATTTGAATGATGCGACCATCTAAGAGTTCAACTTTATCATCAGGAGTTAGAATACCAACGTCGATCATCCGGTGATATTCTTCTACCGTCCACAAGCGGTTTTGGATGGCGATCATGGTTGTTATGCCCTTTTCGTGCAGCCTACTACTTTCTATTTTATTTTGTCTTAATCGCCTGATAGGTATTTTTATAACTAACAAGTTTGTCTTGCACTTGTTTAGAGACAAACGTACCTTCTGGAATAGCTTGTAATAAGTTGATTGCCTGTTTTAGCTTATCTTTTCCTTGCTGCAAAATTACTGATTCTTCAGGTGCATTTTTAACTATAAAAGCCGCTTCTACTGCTAATTTTTCCGCAGCTTCTAAGTTTGACGCTGCATTCTTTTCCAAAATAACTTTTTTACTAATAGTGGTATAGTTGGCACGATATTTAACTAGTTGCTTCTTGGCTTGTTCAGAAACAGATGTGCCTTTAGGTACATCCTCCAGTAGGCTTACTGCCTTTTGCCATCTACTCTCGGCTTCCTGCCAACTTGCTAAAGGTAATGGTGATTTTTGAACCATAACAGCAGCTTCCATGCCTAGCTTTTGAGCAGATTTTAAGTTAGACTTAGCAACTTTCTCATGTTTGATATGTTGATTTTTTTGCACAGTAACAATTTTATCTTTAACTGTTAAAGTAGCAAAACTCAATATTAGTAAACTTGAGCCGATCAATAAAGCCGCATGTACTGGTTTTTTTAGCAAAAATTGTGTTATTACTTCCAGTTTATGACTTTGAGGAAGATTGCTCAAGGCTGTTTCTGCTTTCTCTAACAAATTCTTGGTATCTCCAACTAAAGCTGCAATTTTTCCTTGAAATAATTCACAATCATAGATAATATCAGCTAAGGCTTGACACTTATTCCCACTAGATATAATGAAGCCATATTCATCATCAAACCATTCTAATTCCAAACCAGAATTGCCACAGAAAGCTGATAAATTGAGTAATATTAATAAAATATTCTGAGTGTTTTTAATATTATCGAATACTTCTGTAGATTTTTGCTGTACTTGCAACAATTCCGCTTGAAAATTGCTAAGTTGCTGAATTTGCTGCTGTAAAACTTTAGCTTTACAAGCTAAATCAAGCTTGAGTTTTTCCTCAAGCTCTTGGAACTTACTTGGTAAGCTTGGATAGTTAATATTAGAATTTAGTTGGTGAATAAATTGGGAATTACTTAAAATATCCTCGGCTATTGTCTGGAGCAGTTCACCCCATTCAAGCCAACGGGAAATTTGCAATTCTAAATCATTTAAAGATAGTTTGGTTGGTTCATTACCAAATTTTTCGGCAATAAATCTTTCTCCAGTAGTTAACAATCGATTTGCTAACTGACTGTAAGAGTTAGATACAGCACTTTCTGCACCCAAAGAAAGTACGCCAACAGCCGCATGATTCATTTTTGCATCATCTAATTCTTGAGCAATCGCGGCTTGTAGATTGCGGAGTTTTTCTTGAACGAAATTTAGCCGAATAATTTCTTGCTTAATTGCATGAGAATCACCGACACTCAGCTTAAGACTCTCAACAAGTTTTGTCAGTTCATGTAGAAGCTTTTCTAGGTTAGCCATAAATATCCCTGGGTGATTGGTCGAAAGTTTATGCCAAACAATTAAAATGGCTATGAAGCGAGGTTAGAACTTAACTCAGAACATAACCGCGCCTCTTGCCGCCTAGTATCCTAGTTGATTGAAAAATCTCAGGAGCTATCAAGCTAGAGTTCCCAGAAACCCTGCTAAAGTAACAACTTAAGTTTAAATATTTCAATAAAATATCAAACTACCCAAGCTAAGGCATGAATGAAACTGATTTAGCTTTTACCCCTGCACTGGAGTTGGCGCAATTAATCCGTCGCCGGGAAGTATCGCCACTAGAGTTGGTGAACGTATATTTAGGACGGATTGAGCGGTTAAATCCCCAACTAGGAAGTTATTTTACGGTGATGGCAGATTTGGCGATCGCAGATGCTAAAGCCAAAACAGAAATACTCGCAACTACAAGAGAACTACCACCATTTTTTGGCGTACCGATTTCGATTAAAGACCTCAACGCTGTAGCAGGTGTGCCTTGTACTTATGGCAATCCAGCATTACTGAACAATATCCTTAACTATGATGATGGGGTCGTAACTCAGATTAAACAAGCTGGATTTGTGTTGCTGGGTAAAACTGCAACTTCAGAATTAGGTTCTTTTCCTTACAGCGAACCTACAGGATTTCCCCCAGCCAGAAATCCGTGGAATTTGGATTACACTCCTGGCGGTTCTAGTGGTGGTGCAGCCGCATCAGTAGCAGCAGGATTGTGTGCGATCGCCCAAGGTTCTGATGGGGGTGGTTCAATTCGCGGGCCTGCGGCTTGTTGTGGCGTAGTTGGAATTAAACCATCACGGGGAAGGGTGACTAATGCACCTGTAGGCGATCGCCTTTCTGGACTTGCCACTAATGGGCCGCTTGGCCGTACTGTTGCGGATGCAGCTGCTCTTTTAGATACAATATCTGGTTATTTCCCTGGCGATCCTTACTGGTTACCCGATCCACAGCCATCATTTTTCGCTGCTACTCAAAAACAACTTGGGGAATTGCGTATTGCTTTTAGCACTATCGTTCCTCCCTTAGGTGAAGCAGACGCTAACTGTGAACAAGGGGTTTTGCAAACAGTCAAGTTATTAGAACAACTTGGTCATACAGTTGAAGAGAAATGCCCAGATTTTAGCGGCTTAGTCGAACCGTTTCAAATTGTCTGGCAAGCTGGGGTAGGTGCTGCGGGAATTCCGGCGGAAGTGTTGCAACCAGTAAATCGTTTGCTATTGGCGCGATCGAGTTCTGCGGCTGAATACCTGCAAGCAGTAGCGCAAATGCAGATGGTAGCACGGCAAATCGTGGCGTTTTTCAATACCGTTGATGTGTTGGTATTGCCAGTGTATCTGCATTCACCAATTCGGGTGGGAGAATGGGCTGACTTAAGCCCAGAAGAGACATTCCAAAACATTATCAACTGGGTAGCACCATGTCCCCCAGCAAATGCGACGGGACAACCAGCGATCGCACTTCCTGTAGGTTTTGACAGTAATGGTTTACCTATTAGCGTGCAGTTAGTTGGTAAACCTGGTGCAGAAGAAACACTGATTAGCCTAGCTGCACAACTAGAAGCCGCTAATCCTTGGCTTCAGCATCGTCCAGCCTTGGCGACATAATGTCATGCAGGCCTCTTTAGAACAACTCTCTCAAATTACCGTGTTTGCAGATTTAGAAACAGCAGACAAGGTAAGTTTGCAATCGCAAACTCAGGTGCAACGCTATAGCAAAGGAGAGATTATTCTACATGAAGGCGATCGCTTACCAGCCAAGTTATATGCTGTTGTCAGTGGTTCCATTCAAGTTACCAAAACAGCAACCACAGGTAAAGAAACAATTCTTCGTACCTTAGCTAATGGGGAAATTTTTGCTGCACCTGCTTTGTTAGGAAACGGAATTTCTCCTGCAACTGTAACTGCTGAATCTGATTGCGAAGTTCTGACTGTAGAACGAGATGCTTTATTAAAAGCTATCCAACAAAATCCTGAGATTGCCCTCAGGATGTTAATGGTTTTTAACAATCGGATTCAGCAATTGCATGAAACAGTTCATGGCTTAGTTTCCGAAAGAGCAATTGTCAGGCTTGCTAGGTTAATTCAATATTTTGCCGCCGAATCTGGGACTGAGACAACTCCCCAAGGCGAGTGTTTAAAAGTTAAATTATCGTACTATCGCATGGCTCGGAGTGTTGGTATTTCTTATGAGGAATGCGTGCGTTTAATTAAAAGCCTGAAGCCAATAATTGCTTATAGTCGCGGAGGTAAGATGACGATAATTGATATGAAGAAACTAGATGCGATCACCTCTGGTGCATTATTACCGGAAGAGTAATTTTAATTTTAACTCTATCTAGCCAAAAATTTTGAGTAAAAATTAGTATTTGTAGGTGGGCATTGCCCACTCTACGGTTATTGAGAATGGTGCAAATATCAATATAGATATTAAGCAGTTACAGCCAATTGATCTTGTTCGTGAGCAGCGACTACTAAAACTAGACATAAAGCTGCGATCGCCTTTTGCCATTCTTGTTGTACCTTTTCATTTTCTACCCCATCAAATAACCCTATTAACCGCGGAACAGAAGCCTCTAAAGCAGCACGTGGTACAGGACGGTGTAAATCTACTAAGCTAATTAAACTTTCGCGATTATTAAGAAATCCAATTACCCAAGCTGTTGTATGCTCCGGTCCATCAGGAACGCGCTTAACTCCTAATTGATTTTTTAGCCAGTTGTAAAAAGGTGGTAATTCTTGAGCTAAAACTGCTCCTGCGGTTGGTAATGTTTCTTTCAGCAAATTACTATCTAAGCTACCTAGCTCTTGATTTAATTCTGAGGATTTGAGAACTTCGTCCAGCGGCTTTGCGAGTATTGCCTCTAACTGAGGTTGAGAAAAGTCTAAGTATTGGCTGAAAGTTGAAATGAGCGATCGCATAATTTATTCCTCAATAAATAACTAATTTATTTCCACTGCTTTTTCAGAAAGTATGAGCAAGAATGTAAGATTATCTTCAGCTTGTAAAGCATGAGGCGCATTAGCAGGCAGAAAAACTAAAACACCAGGTTCAAGGACAATATTTTTACCAGATAAAGTTAATAAACCCTTGCCCTCAACTACATTGATAGTGGCATTGCGAGTTGAAGTATGTTCAGAAATTTCAGTATTAGCTGCTAGGCAAAATAGAGTGTATTGACAAACTTGATCTTTGAGTAATGCTTTACTGAGAACTCCGCTATGGGGATATTCAATTTGTTCTCGGAGTTGGGTAACAAAAGATTGGTCGGTTGTAATTGTAGAACTCATATTTTTACAGGATAATCAACGCCAATAAACACATCGCAAAATGGATGTTGCTGTGAATGTTGTTACTCAGCAACAGCGCACATAATGATGTAGCCTAATTCATGGCGATATTTATGAAAAACATGGCGCATTTCTAAAACACGCTTGCGGATAGATTGCTGCGTCAAGATATTCCACAAAATCTGCATTGTGTTCAAAAGACCTTCCTCTTGCAAGATTCGTTTCAAATTCAATAAATTCATGGAGCCAGTAAGATGCTCTTGCACTTGTAATTTTGCTGTTGATAAAGCATCTATCCAATTAGCTTCGGAAAGTGGTGTAGAATTAACTCGAATTACCTTTGCTAAATCAGCACGAATTTCTGCTTCTTTGTTACGAGCTAATAGCTCATGAGAGAGGAATTTTCCTCCAGGTTTGAGCCGATTACGAATTTCCGCCAAAACTTTAGCTTTCCCCTGTGGAGATTGCATAGTGAGAATGGCTTCTGCTAAAACATAATTAAACTTACCTGGTATTTTATCCAGGTGAAATATATCGCCTTCAATAATTTCGATTTGATTTTCTAAGCCAGCAGCGCGGATATTGGCACGCGCACAAGCAACACTCTCCGGATCTTTTTCTATTCCTAATACTTTTACATGGTAGCGTTGTGCCAGAGATATGGCACTATAACCAAAGCTAGAAGCTAGCTCTAAAACTGTCTCTCCAGGGTTGAAACTTGCCCACTGAAATAATTGCTCTGTAGCTATCTTTCCACCAGGACGCAGATATTTTTTGCCTGCTGCTGCTAAAACTTGGTGTCCGGAGGCGGTTGGGAAATTAAGGGTAGGGTTGGTCATCTGTGCGACCCTCTGAATTCATCTTATCCCCACTCTGCCAGGAATTTCTCATGCTGTCTTTGAGGTAGCTCAGAGAAGAAAAAAGATATGGCTATTTCCGAAAAAGGTCGATTAGACTATGAATCAAATGTTGCTTGGTATAAAAAAATGAATCGCAAGGCAGCTACCACATGGTTAATTTTGTTATTCTTGATATTTGTGGGTTTTGGGGATAGCTTTTTACCCAAACCCTTAAGTTCTGCTAGCTTACACACTCGCACAACAATTAATCAATTTTTTGTTGGCTTATTTCCAAGTTGGCAACCTAAAACTCGTCCAAATGCACGTACAGAAAGGGCTGTAGAAGAAATCGAAAACGGCGGTTCCAAGAAATAGAAAAATTCTCAAGTTTAGAAGCAACTGACAAAACCATAAAGCATTTCCTAATCTGCGTCCATCCTCTTACATCGGTGGTTAATTCTTTCTTGGTCTCACGAATGCGGGAATCGTTATAAATTTGACAACTCTATTTAGTTTTAACAACAAGCTTAAGTTGGAGCTTAACTTCTCATCTTGACTGGTGCATAGTATTCAGGTGTAACAGACTTTAGTACACAACCACCGCCATACAATCCACGCTTATCTAGCGAGGTCTGAGGCAGGTTACATCCCCAGTGCAAGCCTGACGATTAACCCTGGGTGAACCCTGGGTTCAACACTTAACTGCTGTATGTGTAGCGAAATGTAAAAATCGTTATCCGCCCTAAGGCTGTATAGGTAGATAATCTAGCAAGCATATGCAATCTCATATTACACAAATCAAAAGGGTGGAGTACAAACCATGTTCAAACGATCTGCTAAGTTCTCTGTTGTACTGGTCATACTTACGACGTTAGTACTGCTATGTTTGCAGTTCTTTGAGACAAAGTTTGTTCTATCTGAAAAGGTAGATATACAGTCTGTTAACCAGCCAACAATTGTTGCAACTGCCCCCCTTCCCCCTAGCCTTGTACCTGGCGTACTAGGGGGAAAACCAGTTTATATTCTGTACGTGACCCGATCGCAAGATACTGTCTTGGTGCGTTGTTACCCTGGCTATGAACCAACGATAACAGTTCGAGCGATGGGCAGTAATCCTAATGCTAAAACTCAGAGAGAAGGGGTCATGACCTGCCGTCCTTCTGCATAGAAGTTATGCCGTGCGATCAATTCTGGTTAATCTGGGAATAGGACAGGCGCGATCGCAACCATAATCCCTGTTCAGTTACGTCCGTTTCCTCGGCGATCGCAGACCTATGAGTAAAAGGCTGGCTATGAAGGGAATACTCTACTTGTAGTATAAGATTCTGTACATCCGTACTGATGAAAATTGTAGAAGAAACCCGCACCAGATTGCAGCTAAAGCACCGGCCAATAAGACATTGGCTCACCGGTTGGCCTATTTTGATTGCCAGTCTGAGTTTTTTTATTTATTGCATATTTTTTGAATCTGCTTCAGCTAATCTAACTTGCAAGCGCCCCTCATCTACTCAAATTAACTGTGAGTTAAGGCGGTTTAATTTGCTTGGAATTATGGAGAAGCGGAAAATTCTCGATCCTCAAGAAGCATACATTAAGACACATACCGGCAGCAAAGGGGGGCGCACTTATGAAATTATCATTTTGACACCCTTTGGGGATTATGCTCTTTTATCACATCTTAGCTATCAAGAAAATCAGGAATTTGCTTTTGAAATCAATAAATTTATTAGCTCTGGTGAGACTTATCTCTCGGTGTACCAAAATCAGCGGAACTATGTATTTTTCTTCGGCTTATTTATGTTAATTACTATGGCTATTGGTGCTTTTGTTGCGACAACACCTGTAACCAATTGTACTTTCTACAAAAGCCTTAATAAGGTATTTATAGAGCGCAAAGGATTGCGTAGTCATGAAATTATTGAATTTCCCTTAGAATCTATTTTGCGTTTTGATATTCAAGACAAGCAATTTAAATACTCTAAACTTTATCGAGCTGTGATTGTGCTGCAATTCTACCAAGAAATCCCAATCAATCTAGAATATACACATGAAAAAAGCGTGAAATATGCAATTTCTAGGATAAGCTACTTTTTGAATATAGATAATAGTTAATTGTTAGTTAACGCATTAACTATTACCTATTACTAATTACAATTAAGCCTTTTTCAACCAGCTAAACATGGCGCGTAAATCTTTGCCAACTTCCTCAATGCGGTGTTCAGCTTCTTGACGACGCATAGCGGTAAATCCAGGTTTGCCAGATTGATTTTCTAACACAAATTCCCGTGCAAATTGTCCAGATTGAATTTCGCTGAGAATCTTGCGCATTTCCGCCTTGGTTTGCTCATTCACAATCCGAGGACCGCGGGTATAATCTCCATATTCAGCAGTATTGGAAATGCTGTCGCGCATTTTGGCTAAGCCACCTTCCACAACTAAGTCAACAATCAGTTTAACTTCATGCAGACATTCAAAGTAAGCCAATTCTGGTTGATAACCAGCTTCTACTAAAGTTTCAAATCCAGCTTTAATCAACGCACTCAAACCACCGCACAATACGGCTTGTTCGCCAAACAAATCAGTTTCGGTTTCTTCGCGGAAGGTAGTTTCCAGAACACCAGCACGAGTACCACCGATACCTCTAGCATATGCCAACGCGCGATCGCGTGCCCGACCACTGGCATCTTGATAAACAGCAAACAGTGCTGGTACGCCTTGTCCTTGTTCGTAAGTCCGGCGGACTAAATGCCCCGGTCCTTTGGGTGCTACCATGACCACATCTACGTTAGCAGGTGGTACGACTTGACCAAAGTGAATATTAAAGCCGTGGGCAAAGGCTAAAACATTTCCTTCTTGTAAATTAGGTTCAATTTCGTTTTTATAAACTGCTTTTTGGACTTCATCAGGCAACAAAATCATGATAAAGTCAGCAGCATTAGCTGCATCTGCGACATTTTTCACAGTTAAACCAGCCTCTTGGGCTTTGGCAGCTGACTTACTACCCGGATATAATCCTACAATCACGTCCAAACCGCTATCTTTAAGATTAAGAGCGTGAGCATGACCTTGGGAACCATAGCCAATAATCGCAACGGTTTTTCCAGCCAAAAGGTCTAAATTGGCATCTTCGTCATAATACATCCGGGTCATAGCGCATCTCCTGTCAGCAAGCATGATCATTTATTGGCAGGCTTTTGATTTTACCCCAAATTGAGTAACCACAACTAAGCAATTCAAAATTCAAAATAGAGAATTGCAATCAAGCCAAGCATTTTGCTTATCAGTTTTATGCAATTTAAACACCCCTCAACGCATGGGATATTGAATTTATCTGTTTCGGCTGATAGGAAAACAAAGCAAAGAGTAAAACAAAGAATTCTTGCTGACGATTGACTAATGATTACGTTGCTTGATCAATTTTTTGGACTTCTGCTTCAGATAGTTGCACATTCAGAGCCTGTACTGAGTCCTCAATACTGGAAACCTTACTAGCACCAGGTATGGGCAAAATAACAGGTGATTTAGAACGCAACCACGCCAACACAATACAATAAACTGATACGCCTTTTGCTTGAGCTAACTGTGCGATCGCGGGAATATCTTGCAAGTTTTGATGGCGACGACTACCACCAAATGGACTCCAAGGCAAAAAGGTTAATCCTTCTTGTTCGCAATACTTCAAAACGCCGTCAATTTCTGGCTGTCGTTCCCAAGGGCTATATTGATTTTGCACGGAGACAATATCAACCACATTTCGTGCTTGCTTAATTTGTTCTACAGAAAAGTTAGAAACTCCCACAAACCGAATTAAACCAGTTTCTACCGCTTCTTTCACTGGTGCGAGGGATTCTTCAATAGTGTATTTAGGATCGGGGGCGTGATATTGCCAAACATCTATAGGTTTACTACCCCCTAATGCTTGAAAACTTTCACGAATTGTTTGGCGTAAATGTTTGGGGTTACCGTTGCGTACCCAGTTTCCATGAGGACGCATCAAACCGCCTTTGGTTGCAACAACCACATGGCTAACATCGCCTTTATAACTGCCAAGTGCTGTATAAATCAGACGTTCGTTGTGGTGCTTATCTGATTCATCTAGACAGTAAGAGTCGGCCGTGTCAATGAATGTGATCCCCAAATCCAAAGCACGATGGATAACTGGGATTGATTGCGATTCGGGAGTGCGATTCGATATCGACATTGGCATTCCACCCAAACCGATCGCACTTACAGATACACCCGTTTTTCCTAACTGTTTGCTTTCCATGCTTCTAGCTCTTGTTTGCAGCGCCATTAATGTATTAACTGTTCAAACATCTTTTGACAATTAATCTCTAGACAGGGTTATAAAGAAGCTTACTGTGATAGCAATTTTACCTTGGCATTAAAAGTCTTTAATTATGCTGCACTAGACTTCTAGCAGAACTACTTTCTTCGTACCTTTACACCACAGAAAACGAAAAGTACTCTGCATCTATTGCATCTATAGGGTTTCTCGATGGAGTGCATTACAGTTTTTTATTGTACTATGGGAGTTTTGCCCGTCTCAGCTATCAAATAAAATTTCGTATTGTTTTGGTGGGCAATATACACCCTACAAAAATAAAATTCCTGACTTCTAAAATAAGCCAAGAATTTCAACCTTTCATTATTACAAATCAGCCATTGACGCCAGGTTTTGGCACAACCAAGGATGAAAATATTAATCCTTCCTTCTGCCCTTCGGGTTCGCCACTTGCTTTATGCCGGGGAACCCGTCCACCGCAGTGGCTCACCTTCTGCCCTCTGCCTCCTGCCTTATTTTCAAGCTAGATAGGATTACTAGATGAAATTGCCATCACTTTGATGTATTCCTAGCCGTTACAGGATTAAACTGTTGCCATAATCCCAAACGCTTATTTTTTGCATTGGCTTCTGCGATTAAAAATTGAGTTTTGTTTTCCTCGCAGTAATATAAAGATTCTCGATCAACAACAGCATTACCCTCTTCAACCAAATGGAGATTTACTGAGCGATTATCTATATATACTTCACCCAGTATGCGCCCAGTTCTATCTCGATCTACACTTTTGATCACCACTGGGCTACCTGATGGTAGCAGTTGTTTAAGTTTGTTGGTGGCTGCTGAAACATACTTTTGTTTAGTTTCTTTAGGTGTATCAATACAAACTAATTTAACTGTAGTTGTTTGACCAGCATCATCTTTAACACGAATTGTATTGCTATCCGTTACACCCATTACTGTAGCTAGTACTAACATTAACTGTATTAAAGTCATTTAGTTTTAAGTATTATTTTATGCTTTAGCCTTAATTTTATCTAAGTAATTAGCAGGTAATTGTGAGTTAAATCACAAGCTGTTGTCAGGGGTAAAACTAATCTTAGTGACACTCTCTGTTACATAAATCGCAACAATGCCAACTTTCAGTTTTGCTCTCAGCGATACTGAGATTAACTTCATCTATCCTGGGGTCTAAATTATGAAAGTCTCGATTAAATTACCTAATAAATCTGCTTTAGTTATGAGTGCGCTGCTGGGAGGTGTAATTTTTACTAGTTGCGCCTCTGTTCCACAACAATCAAAACAGCAATTATCACAAAGTACAGGCGGGCGCGCCCTCAACAACCAAGCAGCACCTGCTGATAGTGCTGGGAGTGTTGCGCTAAAATCCGAAGCAGCACCAGTTCCACAATCCCGTCCGCAACTGATTAAAAAAGCAGCAATGACTGTAATTGTTAACTCTGTAGATCAGAGTATCAATGCAGTCTCCAAAATTATCAATAACAAACAAGGTGATTTGATTGGGTTAAACGAACGTCAACCCACACAAGACAACGCACGTCATACTGCATCTATAATGCTGCGGGTACCGCAAAATCAACTGGACTCAACGCTCGATGAACTGGCTAAATTGGGTACAGTAGAAAATCGCAATATCACGGCGGAAGATGTTAGCAATCAACTGGTAGATTTCCAAGCTAGATTAACCAATCTGCGCAGAACAGAAGCCAATTTGCAAAAAATTATGGATCGCTCTGGTTCTGTGAGAGATGTATTAAGTGTTGCCAAAGAACTTAGTAATGTCCGTCAATCAATTGAGCAAATAAATGCCCAACTGAAAAACTTACAAAATCAAGTTGCATACTCTAGTATCACATTGAACCTAGAAGCAGCAGTTTCTAGCAGCAGCCCGCAACGGGGTTTAGGTTTACAAATTCAAGAAACTTGGAACAACTCTAGCCACTCTGTTGGAGAATTCACAGTTGGCTTACTCAAGTTGGCTATTTGGTTAATGGTTTACAGCCCTTACTTTTTGATTTTGGCGGCGGCTATTTATGGATTGAACCGTTGGCGACGCAATTCCCAGCCTGTAAGACCAATACCACCAGTAGAGAATTATGATGGATAAAAAAAATAATATTTTCTCAGTTTTGGTTACTGACAGTAAAACTAGTACAGCTGCGCGGAATTCAAAATCAAAACCTATGGCTACGGAGTATATAAAACTTTAATATGTGACAGCCTATTGTTTGAGATAACTACAACAGTATTTTGGATTGTAGAGACTTTGCATCTCAGGTTTCTGCAATCTTAAATGCTGAGCAAGCTCCAATCAGCTAATGATTAGGAAATTACACACTAGTAGTTACTCAGTATCATATTGTAATTATTAAGATTGTACCAATTAAGACGAAATAATCAGGCGCAGGAATGCCAAGATCAAAAAAGGACGCCCAATGCTATTGAAAGTACTATGCCTGAAATACACCAATCAATTGCTCAGCACTACCACGAACGGACTAAATATGACCCTGAAACGCTGGCCTCGAAAAGTCAGAGGTTAGATTGGGCTAAGCAACCAGTACCGTTCAAAGAGTACAGAATTGGCTCGTCTTTCGACCTCAAACCCTACCTTCAAGAAAATTCCGCAGCTTCTGTTGATAGTGCAGATACTCAATGGTGGCAGAGACTTTCACGGCTGTTGTTTCGTAGTTATGGGCTGACAGCGAGAATGCCTTCTATGGGGAGTGCGGTATATTTACGATCTGCCCCGAGTGCAGGTGGGTTATACCCGGCTGAGGTGTATGTAGTTTCTAGGGGGACGCAGTTGTTACCAGCTGGGCTATATAACTACCAAAGTCGGACTCATTCCCTAATGCAGTATTGGGAAAATGACGTTTGGCAAGCTTTACAAGCAGCTTGTTTTTGGCATCCGTCTCTTGAAAGTACTCAACTGGCGATTGTGATCACTGCGGTATTCTATCGTTCTGCTTGGCGGTATGAAGATCGGGCTTACCGCCGAATTTTTTTGGATACAGGGCACCTGTTGGGTAATATCGAGTTAGCTGCGGCGATTAATGACTATCGCCCCCACTTAATCGGTGGCTTTATTGATGAAGCTGTTAACGATCTGCTTTATATTGAGCCGCAGCAAGAAGGAGCGATCGCAGTTTTGCCTTTGGCAGACTTATTAGACATCAAACAAAATTTACCACTGGGACGAACTGCTTTACCTTCTGCCACCGAAACCGATTACCCCATAATCCCCGATGGCGAACTGCTGAAATATTTTCATCGCCAGACGCAGATCCAATCTGGTACAACTGGCAAACTCAATTTACCAGAGGTAAAACAAGACAGATCCTTAGAGGATAAATATAACTTCCCTTTCTGTCTGAAAATTCCTACAGCTACAACACCCATCAATTGGGGAGAACATCTGGTAGAACTGGAAAATACCATGCACAAACGCCGTTCTACCCGTGCTTATAGTGGTGAAGATTTGACCTTTGATGAACTCAAAGCCTTACTTGATTTCACCTACCAACCCCAAAATTACATTTACCAAAATTTAGATCGTTCTCCAGACTACTTTGACCTGAATCTGATCGAAACATTCATTGCGGTTTGCGGAGTCAAAGGATTGGAAGCAGGCTGTTATTATTACGCACCTAAAGCCCAAGAATTGCGGCAAATTCGCTTTAAAAACTTCCGGCGAGAATTACACTTCCTCTGCTTGGGGCAAGATTTAGGGCGAGATGCAGCAGCAGTGCTATTTCATACGGCAGATCTAAAATCTGCGATCGCTCAGTACGGCGATCGGGTTTACCGCTATTTACACATGGATGCTGGGCATTTAGGGCAACGGCTGAATTTAGCGGCAACTCAACTCAATTTGGGCGTCAGCGGTATTGGTGGCTTTTTTGACGATCAAGTAAATGAAGTTTTGGGTATTCCTATAGATGAAGCAGTTCTCTACATCACTACTTTGGGACGACCGAGATAAAAGAAAACACTTAGGACACAAAGATTTTTTGTGTCCTTTGCGCTCTTTTTGGTTCGTTTTTTGATCTAAACCTCTAAAGGCAAATCTACAATTTTCATCCCACCCCGCTCTGGATTATTTTCCCAATCTTAACTAGCAAAGAAGATATTGCGATCGCTGTGCAGATCTGTTCGCAAATATCCAGTATCAGCTTGCTGAAAAATGAGGCGGTATAATATCTCTTAACCTTGGACTAAACCAGTTTTTAACAACAACTTTGCTACAATAAGACCATTAAGAGTTATAGCCGAGCGTAGCAAGAACTGGCGACGATTCAGCCCCTGTAAATGCTTTGGTTTTATGAACTGAAGCCTTGAAGCAAAAGTACTGCCAAGCAGCCAAGGAGGACAAGAACCTTAGTAGAGCTTGAGGAAAAGTTTGTTTAGCGATCGCACATATTACCCAACACCCGCGATTGTAGTTTCTTTAAGCCTCTGTCTGCATTAGTTATATTGCAAAAATTGCATAAATTATGTTGCAAAGAGTAACTTTATTCTGTTAAAAGGATTGATGGGGGAGTATTATTTTTATTAAACAATATTTATAAATGAACACCATTATTCAGTTCAATTTGGTGAAGATTCGCAGCAACAAAATTAGGTCTCAATAAGCTCGTTAATGTGGAGCATCTGTTGACAAAAAACTCATTAATTCAGAGATGAGCTTTAGTTAATTTTAGATAGCATAGCGAAGGTTCATAGGAGAGAACCCAAATTACGTAAAACGTTTGAGTATTTTAATAAAAAAAATTTTCCATCCGACCAGTGATACCATTACCTAAAAATGAAATTCAACGACTGGAATTACTTCATCAATATCAAATTTTAGATACACCACCAGAAGAAATTTTTGATGAACTTACTCAGTTGGCTGCCGATCTGTTTGACATGCCAATGGCAATGATTAGTTTAGTCGATGCTGAACGAGAATGGTTTAAGTCTAAAATTGGCATTAATCAAACAGAAATTCCTCGGAGCGTTTCCTTTGGTGCTTACACGATTCTTGAAAGTGAAATATTAATCATCCCAGATATCTTGCAGGATGAACGATTTGCTGCCAATCCCTTGGTGATTTTAGAACCTTACTGCCGTTGCTATGCAGGAGTTCCTCTAATTACTGCAAGCGGCTTTGCTATAGGTAGTCTTTGTATATTTGATTCTGCTCCTCGTGATTTCAGTGCCAAAGAGCAAGCAATATTACAAAAATTAGCGAGACAAGTAACTAGGTGTTTAGATTTACATCAAGAAAAAATTATTAATAATACTCAAAAGAGTTTTAATCTCCTTTTTCAGAATCATCCCAATCCTATGTGGGTGATTGATTGCCATAACCTGAAATTTTTAGATGTCAATAATGCTGCTATTATTCATTATGGCTATTCTCGAGCAGAGTTCTTGCAAATGTGTGTGACTGACCTGCTCATCCCAGAAGATATGCCTAGTCTAGAGCAACATTGTGCACAAAAAATTAGTAATGCCAACTGCTCTAAAGAATGGAAACATCTCCGCAAAGATGGGCAGATTATTGATGTTGAAGTTGTTGCCCATTCGATAGAATATCCTAGTTATAACGCTTGCTTAGGAGTAATCAGAGATATTACCAATCGCAAACAAAAAGAACAAACGCTTCATGAAAGCGAAGCCAGATTACGGGCAATTTCACAAGCAATTCCCATCCCCTTGTTTATCTCACGCTTGACTGATGGTCTAATTTTACATGCCAACCAAAAGTTTATAGAAATATTTCGCTTAACTCCAGAAGATTCAATTAATTCTCGACAAGCTTCAGAATTTTATCACAACCCAGACGAACGAGAATTAATATTAAAAGCTCTTGCCCAACACGGCTATGTTCATAACCATGAATTCCAATTTAAAAGACCAGATGGCACTTCTTTCTGGGCAATTGCTTCCGTTCAGTTTCTAACATTTAATGGAGAAGCTGCTATTTTAAAAGTTTTTTATGATATCACCGATCGCAAAAATGCAGAAACAAGTCTCCAAGAGCAAAATGAATTTCTCCGGAATATCTTTGAAAATATTCCGTTGATGATTGCACTCATCGGTGTTAACGGTAAACCCGAATGGGTAAACCAAGAGTGGGAACGTACTTTAGGTTGGAATTTTCAGGATTTCCAAACTCGTGATGTTCTGGAAGCTTCATATCCTAATCCTAAAGATTATCAATATGCTGTTAATTTTATTAAGTCTGCACAAAAAATTTGGGGCGACTTTAGAACTCAAACTCAAGAAGGTCGTGTAATTGATACCTCTTGGACTAATGTTCACCTAGCAAATGGGCAAATCATCGGTATCGGGCAAAATATTACAGAACGCAAGCAAACTGAACGGGCTTTAAAAACTCAGCTAGAACGGGAGCAGTTGATGCGAACCGTTACTGGGCGAATTCGTCAATCTTTAAATCTCCAAGATATTCTTAATGCTACGGTGAGAGAAGTACGAGATTTACTTCAGGTTGATCGGGTGATAGTTTTGCGGTTTGCTTCAGATATGAGCGCTACAGTTGTGGCTGAATCAGTGGTTAATGGCTGGACAGCTTCGATAGATGCACAGATAGTAGATACCTGTTTTCAAACAGGTGCGGGTAAGGAGTATTATCAAGGTCGTAAAAGAGCGATCGCTAACATTTACCAAGCTGGATTATCTGAATGCCATATTAACTTGTTAGAACAGTTTGAGGTCAAAGCAAATTTAGTAGTACCCATTCTTTTGCAAGTAAGTGAAGAAAATCCTTGCTCTGGACTGTGGGGTTTATTAATTGCACACCAATGTTCTCGGACTCGGGAGTGGGAGGAAAATCAATTAGATTTACTCGATCAACTATCGGTGCCAATAGCGATCGCTATTCAACAATCTAGCATCCTTCAGCAAGCCCAAATCGAAATTACCCAAAGACAGACAGCTGAAGCAGAATTAAGAAGTGCATTAGCAGAAAAAGAAGTTTTGTTAAAGGAGATTCATCATCGAGTTAAAAATAACTTGCAAATTGTCTCTAGTCTCTTGCAACTCCAGTCCCAAACCCTCAGCGATCCTGAAGTGATCAAAGTGCTGAGAGACAGTCAAAATCGGATTGATTCAATCTCACTAATTCACAGAAATTTATACACCGCTCCTAATATTGGACAACTTGATGTTGCTGACTATATCCAGAATTTAGCAACAAGTTTATTAATTTCTTATCAAGTATCACCTGCTGAGATCGGTCTAGAAACTTATATAGATTCTGTCAGCTTGAATGTTGACCAAGCCATTGCCTGTGGTTTAATTATCAACGAATTAATCTCAAATGCTCTCAAACATGCTTTTCCCAACCAAAAAGTAGGCACTATTATTATTAGATTATGCAATCTCGGTGATAGGATTGAAATGACTATTCGAGATAACGGTATTGGTTTTTCAAAAGAGATTAATTGGAAAGATACTAATTCATTAGGTCTTTCGTTAGTTTATGACTTAGTTACAGAACAACTAGAAGGAACCATTATTTTAGAAACTCATCACGCAACAGTATTTAAAATTACGTTTCCCCAGTTAACTTTATAGCAGTAAACATCAAATGGTTCAGGTGAGGGTTTTAGTTGTAGAAGATGAAGTGATTGTGGCCAGAACTATTGCTAGCCAACTTAATCAACTAGGTTATATTGTAACGGGTACAGCTTCTTCAGGAAAAGTTGCCATTGCCAAGGCGCTAGAAACTAAACCAGAAATAGTGTTAATGGATATTATCCTGAAAGGAGATATGGATGGTATTGCTGCTGCTAGTTATATTCGTGAGCAATTAGATATTCCCGTAATTTTTCTTACAGCCTACGGTGATGCTAATACTTTAGAACGAGCAAAAATTACTCAACCTTTTGGATATATTGTTAAACCGTTTACTATCAAAGATTTACAAATAGCTATAGAAATAGCTCTGTTAAAATATCGGCTTGAATATGAGCTACGGGAAAATCGAGATCAATTAGAAACCCTTTTAAACTCGATGAGCGATGCTGTGATTGCCACAGATGAGCGGGGAATTATAACATTTATGAATCCGGCATCTGAAGCCTTGACAGGCTGGCATAGAGAAGAAGCTTTAGGAATTGAGGTATCGAAGGTTTTTCATCTTGTTGATGAAGTTACAAATTCTGCAATAGAAAACCCTGTAACCAAAGTGCTGCGAGAGCATAATGTTGTTTATTTAGGAGATTACATCTCTTTAATTTCCAAGGATGGCAGAAGGGTGCCAATTGGCGATAGTGCTTCACCACTAATGCGACGACCAGATCAAGTAAGTGGTGCTGTAGTTGTTTTTTGGGATATGAGTGAAAGGCGTCAAACAGAATTGCTCAAGCAAGCCTTGGAAAAAGAGCAAGAAGTTAACCGTCTGAAGTCTTTATTTATCTCTACTGTTTCTCATGAATTTCGTAATCCCCTGACTGTAATTCAAACTGCAATTGAGCTAATTGAAATTCAGGGAGCAAATTTGTCAGATGTAAAAAAAACCACTTACATCAAGCGAATTCAAAGTGCTGTACAAACCATGAAACACCTCATGGAAGATGTGCTATTTATGGGTCGTTCTGAGGCTGGAAAACTTGGGTTTAATCCGGCTCCCATCAACATAGACGCATTCTGTCGAGATCTAATTGAAGAATTTTCTCTTATTGAAAGTAACTTGTATGAATTTGTATTTACCTCTAATTGTGAGATTACCGAGGCTTGGATGGATGAACGTCTCTTACATTACATGCTAGGAAACCTACTTTCAAACGCAGTCAAGTATTCTCCTAAGGGTGGAACAATTCAACTTGAACTCAGCTACAATCCTGCTGAGAGCTTAGTAACTTTTCAGATTCAAGATCAAGGAATTGGTATTCCGGAAGCAGACCAAAGTCGCCTTTTTGAATCATTCTATCGAGCCTCAAATGTTAAATTAATTCAGGGTAACGGACTGGGTTTAGTTATTGTCAAAAGGTGTGTCGAAGCCCACAATGGTCAAATCAGCGTTACTAGCCAAGTAGGAGTCGGTACAATTTTTACAATAATTTTGCCCCTAACTTCAGAATTTTCTACTACTGAAATTGTTGAATGAAAATGGTATTTGTCATTTGTCATTTGTCATTAGTCCTCTTGCATAAGTCAATATTTTGAATATCAAACCACAGATAAACACAGATGAACACCGATATTTATCTGTGTTCATCTGTGTTCATCTGTGGTTCCTTTTTTGCTGATTAGCATTTTTGCAAGAAGTCTATTGGTTATTTCTCCCTTGTATCCCTTGTCCCATTTCTCCCTTCCCAATTGCTATTAGCGTTCCTGGCGCACACCACCAACAACTGGCCTAACTTGTTCTCCAGAGAAGGGATCTGTACCACCAATCCAGTTAAAGTCACTTATTCGGAAGCTAATACCGCCTAATTCCAGCACTGGATTGTAACGTAAAGTAAGCCCATAGGTGCGACGGCTATATTCCACAATATAGTCGGTGCTAGTTTCTCTACCTGTATCTAAGTTAACGGATGTCTGAAAACCTAAGCGAAATGGTCCATAGATTTGCTGTGTAATTCCAGCGCTCAGCACTCTATTGTCAACAGCGCGATCAAACAAAAAAGGCGATAATCCACTGGTGAAACCTTGGGAATAGGTAACATTAAAGGCAGTATAGTCGAAATACGGTCGCGAGAAATGACCAATCTGCCCTTCTAAGCCAATTGTGCCAATGAGGGTGCTTTGATTGTCACCATTTGTGTAATAAGTACTAGTACCAGTAACACCAGCGATCGCGCGCAAGTAGGGAACTACTTGGTTGGGTGTGTATCGTAATCCCCCAGTAGCGGTAGGTGGTAAGGGTTGTCCTTGCCAGAGTAACAAACCACCACTGAGAGCAGCACTACCTTGGAGGCGACCTAATGAGATGCGATCGTTTTCTCTATTAGGTTCTAGGAGGTCAAGGCGATCGGTGTTGGCATTAATATACTGAGCACCAGCCTGATAGCTGAGGTTAATGCCGCTGTTCCCTAGGGGAATGATAGGAGAAATGAGTACACCACCAAGACTACTTTGAACTGTTTGGTAGCCAAGAGTACCGTTATAGAGGCGATCGCGGTAGCTGTATTCTAGATTCAATAAATGAGGATTTTGATCGCCTAATGTCTGGCGCAACCGCAAACTCGCTTTGAGGTTGTTTTCAACTTCACCTAAGTTGAGACTAGTTAACTCGCCTCTACCTTCAATTACAGCCTTGGGATTTAAAGTCACATTTAGTCTACTTCTGATCCCAAACAGCCCTGCTAAGTCTCCAGTACCTTGTTCAACGGCTTTTTGCACGAAAAACTGTGGCGTGATTGTCCAACGTGTCTGGTCTGAAGTTACAGGTTCAAAGCCACGTTCAATATATAAACCACCACGCTGATCTGAATCAAAACCGGGGGTGGCGATCGCTGGAGTCACCTCACGCTCCCGGCGATCAATCCTCTGCTGCTCTCGCGGAATACCAACCGCAAATTTTTGGTCAAAAACTAAACGCGCTTGCTGACTTCTAACTCGGTCTACTAAAGGTGCTTCCCTTGTTAGAGTAACGTTAGATGCCCGTAAAACTAGTTCTGGGGGTGAAAAGGGGTCGTTGGTGATGCTGACATTTTTTGCTTGCCAACCGCGGGGATAAAATTCAATGCGTTCGGCTTCAAAGCGGAGGCGGTTGACTAAGCCCCCTGATTTTGGTGGGGGAATGTTTCTGGCATCCGTTCTTCCGCCTACTGTGATATCAATCCCCCCTGGACTGCTGACACCAGACAAGGGCTGATTGGAGCGAATGCGATCGCTGACTGGACGCTGTGGTACTCCTCCGGCTGTCACATCTGTGGGCAAGAAAGCGACATCTCTTTCTGCTGTCGGAATGTAAATTTCTCCTCTACCTCTTTCCAGTTCCCCACTATCTTGAATAAAGTTATAAGTAAAACGTTGCCCCCGCAACACTTGATCGCCCCGTGTCAATGCCACGTTGCCTTCTCCTACAGCGATCAAGTTATCTAAATTTATTTGCAAGCGATCGGCATCCACCACTGCCCCATCAAATCGCACCACCACATTTCCTTCTGCGGTGACAATTCGGCGTTGGTCGTCAAAAACTTGGCGATTGGAAATTACTTCCACCGTTCTTGGTCTGGTTGGGAGAGTTGTACCAGATGGTTGATTTTGGGGCTGATTTGTGCCTTCCCCTTGAGGTGCTGGAGTTGACTGACTCGGCGGTTGGGTTTGTTGTTGCGGAGACTGAAATTCTATGGTTGGGGGCGTTGAAGATCCGGTTGTTGGACTGCGAGACTTGAATTCGATAATATTTTGGATTGATTGCGGTTTCGGTGTATTTTCCGAAGCCGATGGCACGATATTGCTATTTTTTACTGGTTGCTCAGTTTGAGTATTACTTGGCTGTTCTGATTGGGCAACTTGTGCAGAGGGAAATAAGTTCTGATTGTTGGTAGCGTTTGCGACTTGGAATGAAGGTGGAAATACCACTGTGACTGGCGCATCTAAGCTACTGCTGTCATTTTGTATAGGATAAGCGATCGCCAATGGCTGCCCCAACAATGCTGCACTTTTCGGAGCAATCAAGGGAGAAAACTCTGGTGGGAAAGTTTCTGGAGGATTAACTGTAGCTAGGGTTGAGGAAACTACTAACTTATTACGAGACTGTTTGAGTCTTTCTGGCAAAGACAAAGACTTCTGCTTTTCCCCTACAGTTGAAGGCTGCGGCGTTGCTTGTTGCTGCTGGGATGTCTCTTGATTTTCCTGCGTCCCAGTGTCTGTTGCTATTAATGAATGAAACTTACTATCACTAGCAGATGAGGTAGGGTTTGCAGGTTGTAACGCTTCCGTAATCGGAGGTGGTGCGGGCGGCAGAACTGGATGAAGCATATTTCAGCACAATCAAGCTAACAAATAGCCAATGAGTAGCCGGAAGGATGAACTACACTTTTTGCCTTCCGACTTTGCTTTCTGCCTATTTGCAGCAAGCTGGCCGGAGAAGAACACTACGCCGCCAAAAGAATCCGCCAGGAGGGTTTCCTTCTGGGTGAACTTTGGGAGTTCCCTCCCTGTAGCAAATGCTGTCAGCTTTGCCGATTTGCAGATGTCTGGAGGTCGGCTTTCCATACTTCCTCGGAGAACCCACATATTAGTGGGTAACCCCTATTAAAGCAAGTGTCCATAGCTTCTGGTGTCTTCGGCTTCCGGCATTCCTACGCGGATTATATCAGTCGCGCTTTTACTCTAAATCCCGACGACCGGGGTTACGAGCTGGATCGTTCGACAAAAATCCAAAGACGAAGAGAGCCACAAAGAAAGCAACAACAATATAAACAACGATTTTTAAAGTAAGCATCAGAGATATCTCCAAATGGTATGAGAAACAGAAAATTTCTCTTTCAGTATCTGCTAAGCAGAAAAGATAGCTCCTTTATATTACCCAAATCTTGTCCCTTTTTTGGAAGACTCTGGTGTGGTTGGAGAACCATTTCTCCAGCACGTCATTGCTTCGGGTCGAGAGTTTGGCTGTGGTTTGCCTGTTTTTTAAATATCATTAACTCAGAAGTTGTTGACGTTGTTACTCTTGTGACGTTTACTAGCGCTATAGGTTTCCAAGTATGGACATAGAGTCGCTAGTTATCAAGAATAGCTATTTTTTATAGTCTGCCGTCCATCATAAGCGCAAAAAATTGGCTTCGCCTCAGTATTTATTGGTGTCAACAAAGCGCCCAAATCATTTATTTTGCGTTCTCGTGCGAGAGTTCTATAGAATTCAAGCTTTTAGAATTTTGAATTCCAAGGTAGCGCTACTAGTTCTTAGCCTTTTTTTCGTACATTGTTGGTGTACGTAGTTCCTGATGACTGCCTTCTAACACTAAATCCTTGCGAACACGGCTTTTGGTAACTTGTGCTGGTATGCCTACAGCAACAGAAAACGGAGGAATATTTTTGGTAACAACTGCGCCTGCACCAATGACACTACCTTTACCGATAGTGACACCATTTAATACTGTTACACCATGCCCTAGCCAACAATCATCCTCAATCACTATTCCTTTACGTGTAATACCTTGGTGTCGCATCGGCTCTATTCGCTCTGCAAAATTATGATTATTAGCATATATGCCTGAGTGAGATGCACTCATACAGTATTTACCAATTTTGATGTCCCTAGGATCAGCAATACACACGTTAGGTCCAATGAATGTCTCGTTATCAATATATCTAAAAAATAATTTTATTTTTAACTTTTTAGGCGTCAAAATATCGATATTGAGCTAGTGTTGTATTTTTATACTCATATTAAGTAAATATTTCTTACTTAAAAATAAAAAGCGATTTAAAGTGTAGACTTTTGCTTTCAAAAATTCTTCAACTCATGAGCTATATTTGATAATTTTTTATAGTTCACACCTAACAATTTGTAAATCACCCGCTTGGATAACCCATTCGGGTGATGTGTGCTGAACAGTGCTCATTATAAATTTTGAAGAAAACATAGAGATATTTCGCAGGCAAATTTCCTCTCACCCACAAGAGCGATCGCCCAAAGATCCGTCTCACTTTTAACTCCCACACTTAGTTAAGAAGTAGGCTTTTTATGAAAGAAATTGTTCAACAAGCTTTAAACACTGGTTATTTAAGTGTTGCAGCCCAAAATCAGATCCGATTACTGCTGCAAAGTGATTATGACTCGGAAGACTTAGATGCGTACATCATCTTGCAGCGAGCTGTGGTCGCGGGTGATGTCAAGCAAGAACCACGCAGTCAAAAAGCCTCTCGCTCTACTACAGCTAAAGATGCAGCATCAAATATCAAACTTGCTTATCAGGTTGCAGCTGAGATTGCTTGTGTCGCGGCGATGGCTCTGACTATGCCCAAAAATACCAAGGATTCTTCTTACTTGGGGGCATAAATTGTTACTTTTCCTTGGTCATTCGGTAAAACAAATGCCACCTACTTACATGACTAGCTATATGCTACGGCACAAGATTTCTTTCTCAAGCTAGGAGAAATCTTCAGCAGACTTTATTAAGAAATAATTAAAATTATCATCTGACCAGAACTCAAAGTGAACTGTTTTCAAGTTGAGCTAAAACTCTTGAATAGAGCTTCTAGAGGGGTTCTTGCCAGTTATTGTCTGGTTAGTAGTGAAATATAAAATAAATATAAATACTGAAAAAATTTAATACATACAACTATCTTTCTAATTGAGTAGAAAATCACAGCCAATAGTTAAGTTTTACGATACCAAGCATAGATGAGAGCATACCGCTTAAGATAGAAAATACTGTTAGTGTAAACTCTAGCAAGGCTGACAAGAATGATTCTCAATGCTTAACAAAGTCATAGCATTCTTACAAACATAGTATAAAGAATTGGCAACATTGGGTAAAGACAGTAAAAAATAACCTTAGCTAAACTTGGAGTTTTGCCAACCTATGCAGCCAATTCGTACATTCAACGTCTCTCCTTCTCTTCCGCCGCGACTCGAACCGCTGCGGCGGCTGGCACATAACTTGCACTGGGATTGGAACGTTGAGAGCAAAGATTTATTTCGCCGCCTAGATCCCGACTTGTGGGAGTCTAGCCACCATAACCCAGTGTTAATGCTGGGTACTATCAGCCAAGGGCGACTTTTGGAAGTTGTTGAAGATGAAGGCTTCTTGGCGCAAATGGACAGAGCTGCTCGTCAGCTAGAAGATTATTTGCAAGAGCGCTCCTGGTATCAAAAACAGCGCAGCCAAAAGCCAAAAGAATGTTACGCTTATTTTTCTGCTGAATTTGGATTAGTAGATTGTCTGCCAGTTTACTCGGGAGGTTTGGGTGTTCTCGCGGGCGATCATCTAAAATCTGCCAGTGATTTGGGTTTACCCCTGGTTGGTGTAGGCTTACTCTACCAACAAGGCTATTTTGCCCAGTATCTCAATGCCGATGGCTGGCAGCAGGAACGCTATCCGATCAATGATTTCTACAATATGCCTTTACACCTGGAGCGTAATTCTGATGGTTCAGAATTGCGCATCGCGGTAGAGTACCCAGGACGTAAGGTTTACGCTAGGGTTTGGCGGGTACAGGTGGGAACAGTGCCACTGTATTTGTTGGACACCAACATTGAACCCAACAACCCTTACGACCATGACATCACAGATCAGCTGTATGGTGGTGACATTGATATGCGTATCCACCAAGAAATCATGCTGGGTATTGGTGGTGTCCAAATGTTAAAAGCTTTGGGGTATAAAGTTACTGCTTACCACATGAATGAAGGTCACGCAGCCTTCTCAGCCCTGGAGCGCATCCGAATGTTGATTCAAGAAGAGGGGTTAAGTTACGCTGATGCCAAACAAGTAGTCGCTTCCAGCAATATTTTCACGACTCACACGCCAGTCCCAGCAGGGATTGACTTGTTCCCGCCCCAGAAAATTTTGGACTACCTGAAATATTATGCAGCTATCTTTGGCTTGCCTGAAGAACAATTTTTAGGGCTAGGGCGTGAAAATACAGGTGATTTATCTGCACCGTTCAGTATGGCGGTGTTGGCACTGAAAATGGCAACATTTTCTAATGGCGTAGCGCAGTTGCATGGCGTGGTGTCACGGCAGATGTTCCAGGGGTTGTGGAAAAAGGTTCCAGTAGAGGAAGTACCAATCGCCGCAATTACCAACGGTGTTCATGCCCGTAGTTGTGTCGCCAAATCGACTCAGGAATTATATGATCGTTACCTAGGTCCAAATTGGTCTTCAGCACCACCAGATAGCCAATTGTGGGAGCGAATGGATGCCATTCCTGATGAAGAGTTGTGGCGCAATCATGAACGCTGCCGGCTGGACATGATTTTGTATGTGCGAGAGCATTTGGTAAAGCATTTACGTGATCGCGGCGCTTCTGCCTCAGAAATTGCTCAAGCTCAAGAAGTTTTAGATCCAAACGTTTTAACCATTGGTTTTGCACGGCGCTTTGCTACTTACAAGCGTGCTACTCTCTGGATGCGGGATCTAGAACGCATCAGGCGGATATTACTCGGTAATAAAAACCGGAAAGTGCAATTTGTGATCGCTGGTAAAGCACATCCCAAAGATATTCCTGGTAAAGAACTCATCCGTGAGATCAATCATTTCATCCGCGAACAACATTTAGAAAAACAAGTAGTGTTTGTTCCCAACTATGACATTCACATATCTCGTTTAATGGTGGCTGGTTGCGATATCTGGTTAAATACGCCACGTCGTCCTCGGGAAGCCTCTGGAACCAGTGGGATGAAAGCCGCAATGAACGGATTGCCGAATTTAAGCGTCCTTGATGGCTGGTGGGATGAGGCTGATTATGTCCGTACTGGCTGGGCGATTGGACATGGAGAAAATTACGAAGATCCCAACTATCAAGATGAGGTAGAAGCCAACGCTCTCTACGATTTACTAGAGAAGGAAGTTGCGCCGCTATTTTATGAGCATCGGGATGCTGATGGCTTACCTCGTCATTGGGTTGCCAAAATGAAGGATGCGATTCGCTTGAATTGTCCATTCTTTAATACAGCCCGGATGGTACGAGAATATGCACAACGAGCTTATTTTCCGGCTAGCGATCGCTACCAAACTCTCACCGCTGATAACTACGCTCCAGCGAAAGAATTAGCAGAGTGGAAAGCCAAACTCAGCGAACACTGGTTCAATATCAGAATCAAAGATGTTGACGTATCAGCAGCAGCAGATATTGAGGTGAACCAAACCGTTGCAGTGAAAGCCAAGGTTGACTTGGCAACATTGACGAACAACGATGTGCAGGTAGAACTATACCAAGGTACAATCGATGCCAATGGTGATATAGTCAACGCTATTCCTGTAGTCATGGATTACCAAGGCGAGGATACACAAGGTTTAAGTGTTTACACGGCTAATATCATTTATACAACCTCTGGTTTGCAAGGTTTGTCTTTGCGTGTATTACCGAAACACCCATACCTCTCTAACGCTTATGAGCCAAGGTTGATTGCTTGGGCTGAGTAAGAGTACCGAGTGCTGAGTGTTGAGTGCTAAAAAACTCATTACTCAGCACTCAGGACAGATTTGGGGATGACAATGTAACTGGTGGTGCGATCGCCGGAAAAACAATGATACAAGCTTTAATCTTTGACTTGGACAATTGTTTAGCTGCGGCCAACGAGGTTGGAGAGCAACTTTTTACACCTGCGTTCGATGCCATCAGAAAGGCGAATCACGGCGTTGTCTCTGAAGACTCACTGAACGCAGCGTTCGCTGATTGTTGGCGACATCCGCTGGATTGGGTGGCAACCAAATACGGGTTCTCTGAAGCGATGCTGGCGGCAGGCTGGAAGGTATTAGCGACGACCGAGATCGAGGAACCGATCTATGGGTATGGCGATTTGGCGCTACTCTCGGAACTATCAGTTCGGTGTTTTCTGGTGACTTCTGGTTTCCGCCGTCTTCAGGAGAGCAAGATTAAGGCGCTTAATCTAGAGCGATTTTTTACAGCCATATATGTGGATGCAATTGACGAGCCGAACAGGAAAGGCAAACAGGGAATTTTTGAATATATCTTGGATACTTATAAATTGAGACCGACGGAAGTTCTCGTGTTCGGAGACAATCCAGATTCGGAGATTCTAGTAGGAAATCGGCTGGGCATGAGAACAGTACAGACCCTCCGGGCGGGAGTGCCGCGTACAGACAAGGCAACTTTTTACATCCACTCTTTGTCCGAGCTAAAAGAGTTGTTGGTCGGTCTGGAAAATAATGATGACTAGGTGTGAAAACGGTAATCTTTTATTTGAAATTACACTACTCTACCCTGTGGGATAACAATGTAACCAGTAGTGCGATCGCCCAATACTAAGTTATATTGCTCACCCCAATACCACCAGTGTGCAGCAACATAAGCGCAGATGAGGCTATCTAGTCGATCTTCGACTGCTTTCAGTGCTGCGCCTGTGTTAGGAATTTCGCAAATAAAACCACTTTCCAGTCGCAGAGATGGTTGGAGAGTAGGTAAGATCTCAACAATATAATTGTAGAGTCTGATTAATTCTAAGCGGCGCTCACTCAAGCGTCCTTTTTTGTATTTGAGAATGCGTTCTAAATTGAATAAATGAACTATTGCTGGATGAGGAAAAACTTCTATTTGATATCTACCAAGTTTTTGCGGTTCGATGGTTGGTGCGTGGGCAAAACCACGGGCTTCTAATTCTAAACCAAAGTTGACGGTACGCTCGGCAAAAGCTAAACCCAAATTAGCAGGGTAGCATCCAGCATGATATTTCCCAAAGTGTTTGTGGCTGAGTTTATCTGGTAAGCGGCTCCCGCTAGCATTAGGAATGAGAGTAGGTGCGTCTACGGCGATGATTGCTGGTGCTTCTGGTGGGACGCAACTATCTATCCAGGTGAGAATATCTGCGATCGCTTCTTTGCGATCTAAATCAAGAATCTCTAATTGTCCGTCTATTAATTCTAAGCAGCATAGTCCACTTGGTTGCGATTTCCAGCCTAAATCAATGCCGAAAAATTTCATTGCTCAGCAGCCAATTATTTACAATATGTTCAGCCTTATCTTACAGTCTGCTCCCATTTGTTTTGAACTTAAATTCACCAGTTTGTCAGTCATCAATGATCAGTTGTTTTTTGGATCTGGTTTGATGTCCTATCTCCTTATGATCCCGATTGAAGTTGCTTAATGTAACTGACAAAATTCTCATTCCTTTGTGGGTGAAAATTGTTGACTCCATTTTTGACTCACACTAAAATCTCCTCTACCCTGTAACAGGATTGGAGGAGAAGTTTGGTAGGTACTATAGTTATTTCAACACACACGAAATCAGAAGCTTTTAAAGATTGCTCAGAGAATTTAGATACACCTTTGATGTTTCAACCATGCACAGCTAAAAGAGAGATGATGCAAGCTTATTGTTGAAGTAGGAGAAACCTGAACCCTATACATGCTGCTTTCTACGAAGCTGACGTTGCTGGCTCATGACAAAAGTCAAACCCGCCAAAAGTAAACCAATTGGTCCTGATGATTCTGGTACAGATTGAGACTGAAAATTTCCTTTCAGCGCTACACCATCATTGCCGCACTCAAAGAATATATTACTGACATAATTGCCACTGCCTAATAAAGCTTTATCTAAAGAAAAGCCAACGGTATAATCCCCTAAAGCAGAGAAGTGAGAAAAATCTAGCCCAGCAGTTGTCAAGTCTTGACTACCAAGCATGGAGATATTTCCGACTTTTGTTCCTGAGCCGATCGCATTCAAGATAGATGTATTGCTTGTAGTAGGATTACTTGCGATCGCAGAGTTGTAATAGTAGTTGTAAACATCTTGTGTTGTTGCCAGGTCTGTACCTTGAGTATTAGCCTTACCAAAGCCTTTGTCATAGTAACCCTTCAAGCTACTGTAGCCCTTATGCTCCGTGGTGGTACTCTTGGCTCTAACTCCTGTATAAACCCCAGTTGTCAGGCTGTTGTCATAGTTGGCAAACCGCACACCAACAAGTTGACCACTTTGACTGGCTGTTTGAAAGTTTTGCCCTGAGAAATTAAAGAACAAGTCACTCCAACCAATGTGGACTGAGTCATGGGTAGTACCTGCCAAAGGCATTCCACCTGTTAGAGCGACATAAATCTTGTCGCCTGAATCTTTGATTGCCATACCTTTGATGTCAAAAGTGGCACCACCAGAGCCATCTCCAACAGCGTCAATACCGTAGTTCCAGCCGTTGTGTAGTTGTCCAGCACTTGCCTGTTGACCAGACAATGTTAGAAGACTGATGCTGACGGCTGTAGTAGCAACGAGGAATTTTAAATTTCGCATTATGATCAAGCCTGCTCTGCTAAGCAGCGATATTTTTATCTTGCTAATAGCCTACTCAAGCTTGAATAAATTATGTAATGATAAAAATAAGGTTTTTTTCAAAAAGAAGTCAAACTTTTTTCTTCAAAAACCGCTTTTATCTAGGTGTTTTCTCTCAATAATTGCGAAAAAATAGTAGGTTTACTGCGTCGATAGATGCCAATAAATATTAAATTTATAAATAAATTTACTCTAGCCATCTTATCCGATTTGTGAACTTATCAGTAGAAGTAGGCAACAGCTGAAGCAGTTGCTAGCAAATTTAATGTTTCCTGTCCCATTATTAAAGCTTAAAACTCCTGTGTCGGTTTGGTAGCTGAACTTGTTCATGTCTGTGGAAGTTACACCAAAGCTAGAGTCGATCATCTGAATTTTATCTCGAGCTTGATGAGAGAAGTCTGCGATCGCATCAATTCCTTCCGATACACAATTGAAGACAAAGGTATCTATTCCCAAACTATCTTAAAGGATGTCCTGACCGAAACATCCTTTAAGGATATGATGATTAAAATCACCTATTAGGGTGCGATTAGTGACACCATTATAAATAGGCGATGATCAGCATTACTAGAGAGATCGGTATGTATTCCCTAAGCTATGTTTGTGGGAATCAAATCAATGTAGTTGATATTAAAATCACCTGTGAGGATATCTAAGCGTAGTTCATGACTACCTGCGCTCAGATTCAGTCCTTGTGCGATCGCATTAGTCCAAGATTGATAGCCTCCCGTATAACCAAAGGTGAGGGTTTGCTCTTGGCTATTATCAATTAAAGCTTTAATTTGTTTTTGACCAATATCCCCAGTAGCGACCCGAGCTTGAATGTCATAGAATCCATTTTCAAGTACGTTCACATTGTAGGTTAGCCATTCCCCAGTTTGGATCGCAGTTACATCATAGCCTCCTCCAACATCACTGGTATTCTCGATATCTACATTTAAATCTCTGCGATATTTTCCACCTGCATTGCCTGATGTTATGTCGTAGGCATTGTTGTAGTTCTCTGCTTCAATGTGAATTTTAGATGCGTCAGATGCAACAACAGTAGTGCTTGTTAAAATATCAGGCTGCGGGTTATTATTGCCAGCAACCTGTTGATAGGCTTTGAGCACATTCAAGCGACCGCCAGTGTTAGTTTTGCCTTGCAAAGAATTAAGCTGGTCAACACTTGAAAGTAAGGCATATCTAAGATCTAAAACACTAAGATTGGGGTTAGTAGCTAAAAGTAATGCCGCAGCACCACTTACATAGGGAACAGCCATTGATGTGCCGTTCCACTCAGCGTATTGATTATTAGGAAGAGTACTTTTGATATTTACCCCAGGTGCGGCTAGATCTACGGAATTAACACCAAAGTTGGAAAAATAGGCCAGCTGGTCATTTTTATCTGTAGCTGTAACGGAAATTATATTAGGAAGATCATAGTTTGCTGGATAGTGAGGAGTGGTATCAGTATTTTGATTGCTATTACCTGCTGCTGCTATCACTAAAACACCGCGATCGTATGCATATTTCAAAGCATCATATTGAGCTTGGTCAAAATAGCTTGAGCCAAAACTGAGGTTGATGACTTTGGCTCCGTTATCTATTGCATAATAGATACCTTGCGGAACATCCCACAAATACCCTTCTGTGTCACTTGAGCTAAAATGCTTCGTAGGCATGATTGAGACATTTGGGCTGACACCTATCACGCCTAGTCTATTGTTACCTGAAGCACCAAGGATACCTGAAACATGAGTTCCATGACCTCCTAGTGGGTGATCTTCTGTGGGATTGTTATCTCCATCGCCAAAGTCCCAACCGTGGATATCGTCAATATACTTATTACCATCATCATCAATTCCATTTCCAGCTATTTCTCTGGAATTAGTCCAAATGTTAGCAGCTAAGTCAGGGTGATTATAATCAACACCAGTATCAACGACAGCCACGACTACATTCTTGCTGCCTCTGGTATAGTGCCATGCCGCTGGTGCCTTAATCTTGTTTAAACCCCAGAGATTGGCAAAATCTGAATCGTTGGGTATCCTGTCAGGTGCTACTGGGTTATTGTTTGCATCGGTCTTTAGATGATTTGCTTGGAAGTCATTTTTAGCAATGATTGAGTCATTTGTGTTTACTCCTACCAGACTTAGGCTACCTGAAACGTGAATTCCATGTCCTCTAAGTGAGCGATCGCCTATTGGATAATCATCTCTATTGCCAAAGTCCCAACTGTGAACACCATCAATTTCTTTTCCAGTTTTTTCTCTGAAATTTGTCCAGATGTGGGCAGCTAAATTAGGTTGATTATCATCAACATCTGCCACGACTAAAGGACTGCTGCCTCTAATATAGTCCGATTTTACTGTTGCATTAATTTTATTTAAGTCCCAGAGACTGCCAAAATCTAAATTGTTTAGTATCCAGTCGGGTGATACTGGGTCATCATTTGCATCTGTCTCTATGTGACTTCTTCTAAGGTCATCGCTCATACTTAAATGAGCCTTGTTAGATAAGTTTCGCATTTAATGAAAAACACCTTTAAAAGTATTATTAAATACTACAAAAATGCCAATAAATTTTTATTCAAAAAAGAAAAGTTTCGGCAAGAATTTACAGAAATTTAAATAAGCCAATATAAACTTTATCTAATTTCTGATTACTTGCTTAGTGATAGGAATTTTTACTAATTTTTTAAACGAAGAAGTTGTTAGCAGATCCGAGATAATTAGCATTTTGCTAATTATATTGATATGCTTTTTTAGGAATAAATCTAAATTTTAGTAAAATTCTTTTTAGAAACATATCATGTAATTTAAAGCACGTCAATAAAAAAAATATGTATCTAGGGTAAGAGTTTAGGTTTGGCGAAGACTCCTACAAGGCATAGCTTGGGGAAACTAGAAACTAAATCAAGCTTTGGTATAAAATTTCAAAAAAGAAAATATTTAAGATGTAAACTAGCTTAATAAGGTTAACTTCTGGAACATATTACTGAGTGGTTATAGCAAAAGAGAAAGACTGCTCTTTGCCTATTATCTCTAATGGAAAAAATTAAACTTCGTACATTTAGTACTACTTTGCAGCATTCAAAACTAATATCAATCTTGGTACGTAGCGGACGCTGCTTTTGCAACAAGTATAAAGATAATAATGTAAATAAGTGGATTTCTGCTGTACTTTGTTAGTGAAAATCGTAGAGATTATCTCTAAAGCTTAATACTCAACCGCAACTTTTCTGTAAACTAAAAATCGGCTCTCAAGTGTGGTTGAAGTTAAGTCTTCCGCCTCGGTGGAATATCCTGAAAACTCTTTCGCTATCTGCGGTATTAACCAGACAGAACAGGTACAGCAAAAGGAAGCGATCGCTCTCATCTTACATCTCAAGGGCGATCGCCTCAAAAATAGCTGATTTAACTAACAGGCTCTAGCTGATAAGTAGCCTTTTCTGCTTGTTGATTTTGCTTGAGATCTGCCAGTTTAGCTCGCAACTGCGCTCTAACTTCATAGCGGAAGTTAAAGAAATGTTCGCCAACACCCAAGGTCGTTAGGTAATCATATAGCAAACGGGGCTTAGTTAAGGCGATTGCTACTAATTGCCACCAGAACCGCCACCTTGTTGAACGCACCACACCCTGTCGCCAGCAAATTGCGGCAAACAGACGCATCTCAGTCGAAGTTATTTTACGCTGAGTTTTTCCCCGCCACCCGTTCATCATCCTAAAGTGGCGGAAAGTGCGTTTCAAGAAAGGCATTGGTTCATAGATATTCCAAAATGCTTGGATGTATTCCTCTGTAATTTCCTCCACTGGGCGTGTTGGTTTAAAGTTCATGATTGCACCTTGGTGGAAGGTTCCCAAACCATCAACCAATCGTCCTTCTTGCTGAAGGCGATTCCACATTGCCGTATTTTGCAATGCTTGCAGCATACTAAACTGCCCTTGGGGAATGCCAGTCTCCTCAATAAATTCTCGAATTCGCTCTCCCGCACCAGGACGTTCGTTGTCAAAGCCAATGATAAAACCAGACATAATCTGCAATCCTGCTCGGGTAATTTTGTGGCAAGATTCGATTAAGTCCTTGCGTGTATTCTGGACTTTGTGAATCCCCAAAAGACTTTCTGTGTCTGGGGTTTCAATACCCATAAAGACCAGGGTGAAACCAGCTTTCACCATCAACTCAACTAATTCTTCATCCTCAGCTAAATTGAGTGAAGCTTCTGTTATCAAAATAAATGGGTAATCGTGGGCTTCCATCCAGGGGATGAGGGCTTGTAAAAAGATCTTGGCATTGCGTTTATTGCCGATAAAGTTGTCATCCACAACAAACACATACCGCCGCCAGCCTAAATCGTAGATAGTTTGAAATTCCCGCAACATCTGTTCTGGTGTCTTTGTGCGGGGCTTACGTCCATACAAGTTGATAATGTCGCAAAACTCGCATTGAAACGGACAACCACGGGAGAATTGTAATGTAATTGCCAAGTATGCATCGAGATTGAGTAAATCAAACCGTGCAATTGGCGTTTGGGTGACATCGGGTTTTTCTGGAGAACGGAAAATTCCCCGTTCATCTCCCCGTGCCAAAGCTTCTAAAAACAGGGGAATAGTGCATTCCCCTTCATCTAAAATTAGATATTCTGCTCCTGCTTCTAAAGCAAATTCGGGTACTGAGGTAGGGTAGGGGCCACCAACTGCCACCTTTTTACCTAACGCAACTCCTTTTTGAATTAACTCTCTAAAATCCTGTTTTTGGATAATCATCGCAGAGATGATTACCATATCACACCAATCCCAATCTTCGTCTTTTTCTAGAGATACATTGCGATCGGCAAATCTAATTTCCCAATCACTAGGCAGCATTGCTGCTATAGTTATTAAGCCCAGTGGTGGATTGGTAGAACGTAAACCTGCCAAATCAAGTGTCTCTTGGTAAGACCAAAAAGAATTAGGCATTATCGGCCAGAGTAGTAAGGCTCTCATCAGCACATACCCCGGAGGAGAAAAGTTACTTATTCCCAGGTTACTGCTACTCGATCTGACAGGAATTTAACTTTTATCGACTTTTGTTAACTAAAGGTACATAAATTTGAGGATTGGTGACTAGGAGCGGTGTAGTCGCACCAAAAATTATCTCGGCAGGTATCGTAATGGATAACAGTTTGTTTGTCTCGTCTCCTCCCTTGCCCTAATATAACAATATTGATATATTCAGAGGGGCTTCTGTGCCTGAAACCCGTGTTGTTTTCTACCAGGAAGCGGAAGGGGACGTTCCTGTTCTTGAATGGCTGACGCGACTTTTGAAAGAAGACCGCAAAGGTTATGCAAACTGTGTTGCTCGAATCAAACAACTTGTGGCATCAGGATACCAACTCCGTCGCCCGGCGGCAGACTACTTGCGTGACGGTATATATGAGCTGCGAGCAAAGCATATTCATATGCAATACCGCATCCTGTACTTCTTTCATGGGCAAAATGTGGCGATTCTCGCACACGCCATTACAAAGGAAGAAGCAGATGTACCTCCAATTGATATTGAACGGGCGATCGCACGAAAGCTTTTATTTGAAGAAAACCCAGAAGTTCACACCTACGTAGAGGAACAAGAGGATGGTCAAGACTAGCGATGCGATAAAAATCATTGAGAAAATGACTAGCAGCGACCCTGAGCTTGAGGCATTAGTGGAAGAAGCCTCCATTAATGCAGAAGTAGCACAACTGATTTATGAAGCCAGAACAAAAGCCGGGTTAACACAAAAACATCTGGCTGAACTTGTTGGTACAAAACAGCCTGTGATTGCACGACTTGAAGATGCTGATTACGAAGGACACTCCCTTTCAATGCTGCAAAAAATCGCTCATGCTCTCAATCAACGGTTAGTGATTCAGCTTGCTCCAATAGAACATGAGCAAAGTGCATAGGGCATTTTAGCCTAGGCAGTCCCAATGAAACAGGGGCTAGGGGCTAAGGATGAGGGTGACAAAAAGGACAATGAAGATGAGGGGGACAAGGGAGACCAATGTCCAATGCCCACTTGCCCAAGAAAATGTCAAAATTAAATGTGTTTTGTAACCGCTGCTTTACATAGCGCGGATTTGAGATAACTAACTTGAAATATATGGGCAAGCAGCGCGTTCTGTCGGGAGTTCAACCAACTGGAAATTTACATTTAGGCAACTACTTAGGAGCAATTCGTAACTGGGTAGAAGCCCAGAGTGAATACGAAAATTACCTTTTCGTCGCGGATTTGCACGCGATTACGGTGCCACACGACCCTAAAGAGTTGGCATCTAATACCTATACCCTCGTTGCTCTCTATCTAGCTTGTGGTCTAGATTTAAATTATTCCACCATTTTTGTACAATCTCACGTCTCGGCACACAGCGAACTCACCTGGTTGCTCAACTGTATTACACCCCTCAACTGGCTGCAAGACATGATCCAGTTTAAGGAAAAGGCTGTTAAACAAGGTGAAAATGTCGGTGTGGGTTTATTGGACTACCCAGTGCTGATGTCCTCTGATATTTTGCTATACAAGGCAGATTTTGTCCCGGTGGGTGAAGACCAAAAGCAACACTTGGAATTAACGCGGGATATTGTTAATCGATTTAATCACTTATTTGCTAAACCAGATCAACCAGTGCTGAAACTACCAGCGCCTTTGATTCGCAAGGAAGGCGCAAGGGTGATGAGTTTGACTGATGGTACGCGCAAAATGTCTAAGTCCGACCCTTCGGAATTAAGCCGAATTAATTTGTTAGACACACCAGAACAGATTACTAATAAAATTAAGCGCTGTAAAACCGATCCGATTCGTGGTTTAACTTTCGACTATCCAGAGCGTCCAGAGTGTAACAACTTGTTAACACTATATATGCTGTTGTCTGGCAAAAAGAAGGAAGAAGTAGCAGCTGAGTGTCAGGATATGGGTTGGGGGCAATTCAAGCCATTATTGACAGAAACAGCGATCGCAGCCTTAAAACCGATTCAAGAGAAATATCAGGCTGTGATGGATGACAAAGGCTATCTAGACAAGGTGTTGCGGGAGGGACGGCAAAAAGCTCAAGCAGTTGCCAACCAAACTCTAGCAGAAGTGAAAGCAGCTTTGGGTTACTCTATGCCTCTTTAAAGATTTCGCTTTTATGGGTAATTTGTTTTACCCTGTAAGAAAATTGAAATCTTGAATGTTATGTCTGATACCCAGAGTACGACAGTCTTGAATGCCTTTCGCAGAGCCGCGCAAGCAGGCGAATTTTTAGTTACGGCCGAGGTAGCACCTCCTAAAGGCGGAGATCCAACACACATGCTCCAAATGGCGGCGACTCTTAAGGGGAGAGTTCATGCCGTCAATATTACCGATGGTAGCCGAGCAGTATTGCGGATGTCTTCGTTAGTGGCTTCGGCAATTTTATTACAACATGGAATTGAACCGATTTGTCAGATTGCTTGCCGCGATCGCAACCGAATTGGTTTACAAAGTGACTTAATGGGTGCTCATGCTTTGGGTATCCGTAACATTTTAGCTTTGACTGGCGACCCAGTAAAAGCAGGCGATCACCCTGATGCTAAAGCTGTCTTTGATTTAGAAGCTGTGCGGCTGCTGCAACTAATTAGAAAAATGAATCAAGGGTTTGACTGTAATGAAAAACCGCTAACAGATGGTTCACTAGATTTATTTACTGGTGCAGCAGTCGATCCGCAATGTGCGAGTTTATCAGGCTTACAAAGTCGATTTGAACGCAAAATTGAAGCCGGAGCGCAATTTTTTCAAAGTCAATTAATCACAGATTTTGAGCGCTTAGAAAAATTCATGGACACCATCGCTGCTGGTTATAAAAAACCAATTTTGGCAGGAATTTTTCTGTTTAAATCGGCAAAAAATGCCCAGTTTATTAATAAATGTGTTCCGGGAGTAAATATTCCCCAACACATTATTGATCGGTTAGCAAAAGCAAAACATCCACTTGAAGAAGGAGTGAAAATCGCTGCCGAACAAGTGCAAATTGCACGGCAATTGTGTCATGGTGTCCACATGATGGCAGTGAAGCGAGAAGATTTGATTCCCGAAATTTTAGATTTGGCGGGAGTAGCGCCAGTTAATTTGGTATTAACTAAGTAAATAAAAGAGGCGATCGCATTTTTTACCTGATTACAAAGCAGAGGAAGTGCGAGCGCCTCTCCTATCCTTGAATTGCTAAACTAAACAACAACCCTTACCCCTGCAAAGGTAGCCTTATGACCTCTGCAACAAACCCTGAAACCGAACTCACTCCTTTCCCCGACCATACGCAGCTACCAGAGTCGGACGGTACTTTCGTGAAAAATTGGCAAGAGCATCCCCAAAGCATCTTACTAACTGATTCGATTACACCCGTTCTCAAACAATTACATCCTGATGGTCAATATTGTATTGGTCAGGACTTAGGCATTTACTGGCGCTTGACAGATCCCCCCGAGAAAGGAGCAGAAGCACCGGATTGGTTTTATGTAGGCAATGTACCGCCTTTGCTTGACGGGAAAACACGAAGGTCTTATGTACTGTGGCGAGAGTTTATTGCCCCATTAGTTGTCTTAGAATTTGTCTCTGGGGATGGTAGTGAAGAACGAGACACAACTCCTTGGAAAGGAAAATTTTGGATTTATGAGCAGGTGATTCGTCCTCCCTTTTATGGCATTTATGAAGTAAATAAAGCCAGCGTCGAAGTTTATAAATTCATTGGTGGACAATATCAGTTATTAGCAAGCAGCAAATGAACGGGGACATTACCCCATTACTCCATTGGGAGTTGAGTTAGGTATTTGGCAGGGACAATATCAAAATGCGGAATTACCTTGGTTGCGCTGGTGGGATGAGCAAGGTAATTTGTTGTTGACTAGTGAAGAAAGAGCCGAACAAGAATCCCAACGGGCTGAACAGGAACGACAAAGAGCCGATCGCCTAGCTGCTCAATTGCGATCGCTTGGTATTGAACCGGAAGCGTAATCTGATTTCTGCGATCGCTGAGTGTAGCGTTAGGAAGATGCGATCGCGTCAACAAGTTAATAATGTAATTAAGCTGTAACTATAGAGCCAAAATTCTACCAAAAGCTGGGTTTTATTCTTTGGCTCTTGATTCTTGACCTGATTACATTGCCTCTGGATTCTCAGCAGATGTCACAAAATCCCTTCTTCGTTGGTGGTGCAGTACCTCCAGATTACTTTTTTGGCCGCAATTCTGAAGTTAGAATCGCTTTCGATCAAATTTCCAGACGTGCTCACTTGGCTATCTATGGCAGTCCTGGCATGGGCAAGTCTTCTCTGTTGAGGTACTTAGCTTCACCGATAGTCTGGCAAGCACGAGGACGAGATGCAACAAAAGCATTGATTATTTCCATCAACTGTACAGGTATAAGTCCTTTCACTCCCTCGGGTTTTTGGCGAGAAATCCTCAGCCTACTGCAAGATGAAGCTGAAGGTGATGAATCACTAGAAGCTGATATTAAGCAGTTGTTGCAGGAAGAAAGAGTAGAGAAAGGAGACTTGCGTCGGATGCTGCGGAAAATTGGGCAGCGTGATAAGTTCTTGTTGTTGTTGCTAGATGATTATGATGCAGCTCTGCATCCAAATGACCAATACACTGAAGCCCAAATGCTCACCTTCTTAAGTGAATTCCGCGATTTAGCAGTTCACAGCAATGAAGGTAAATATCTCTCAACTATTGTTACCACTTTTCGCCGCCTCAACGAACTTGGTCCGACAATCACACCAGGTGGTTCGCCGTGGTATAACCATTATCTCTTCCGACTCCTCAGACCATTACCCCCTAATGAAGTGAATGCCCGACTTAACATTCCTATTCCTGGTAATTTGAGAGCAGGAGTTTTAGACATCATTGACGGACACCCAGCACTGCTGCAAAATGCAGGTTATCTGCTCTATGACACTATCCAAGCAGGACAAATCCCTGATATTCAGTCTTTCACACGGGATTTTGAAAGCGCTACCGAGCAATACTTTCGAGATACATGGAGATTTTCTACTGAGGAAGAGCAGATTCTGTTGATGTTGATTGCCCTTGTGCGCCTCCAAGGTCGCTTAAATAGAAACACTCGCTACGCTTTAGGTGACATTGACCTAGTTTTCAGCCAACGGAGTCGAGAACTGATTGATTTGGAGGAAAGAGGAGTTATTCTGCGCACATTAGATGAAGGGAAAATCGTCTACACTTTTAATTCATCGATGATGGAGTGGTGGGTGATTCAAGAAATCTACAACACTAATGAGACGCAACTGGAAGGACGGGAGAAAGTTTTTCTCAATTTGATGAGCCGTGAGCAAGCAGGAACAGTCAAAAAAGCAATACGTTGGGTCTGGCAACATCGAGATGTAGTCCAGTCTTTAGTATGGATTGTGCGTAAACTTGGGGGCGACCCTACTTGAGAAGTAATTGTCACCTGCCTTATGCTTAAGGTATAGATGGATCTACTTCCTCCGGGGAGGGCTTGGCAAGAATGGTTTCTTCAACCGATTGGGAAGATAATCCTTACATTATTGGTCGCCCAATTTACGAACCAGAGCTATTTTTTGGCCGTGAAGATCTATTCAATTTTGTCCAAGACAATCTCAATAAAAGGGCACAGGTGATTTTGCTGCATGGTCAGCGACGGATTGGCAAGTCGTCTGTACTATCCCAAATTCCTAACTTTATCACTCTAGAGCAATTCTTGTTCGTGCCTTTGTCCCTAGAAGGTAAAAGTCAGAAGTCCCTAAGTGAAGTTCTCCATGAGTTGGCAAGAGATATTATTGATTACCTCGAATTGTCCTACCTCCAAGTTGCCTTACCTTCAAAAAGAGATTTGGAGGAAGATGCACAAATATTTTTCAATAATTTCTTGCCCCAAATTTATCAAGTAATAGACGGGAAGAATTTAGTACTATTGCTGGATGAGTTTGATGTTTTGGGTGATTCTAACGAAGATTCAGCTGTTTCTCACTTCTTTCCTTGTCTCCAGTCGATTGTCTATTGGCACAAGGAACTTTTTATTATTCCAGTTGTGGGGCGGCAATTAGATGATATGCCTAATTTACTGAGTTTATTTAGGCAGGCTCCCCATCGGGAAATTGGTCTGTTGGATAGACACAGTACAGAACGGCTAATTGTTAAACCTGCTGAAGGAATTCTTAGATATGAACCTGATGCTATAGAGGCAATTTGGGAACTTTCAGCAGGACATCCCTATTTTACGCAAGTGATCTGCTTTGCGCTTTTCTCAGAGGCTAGGGATGAGCAACGCTGGCAAGTGAACCGCCAAGATGTAGAAAATATTGTAGAGCAGGCGATCGAGATTGGCGAGGCTGGTTTAGCATGGTTCCGGGATGGATTGCCAATTCCTGAACGAGTAGTTTTCTCAACAGCAGCACAAGCCCAACAGCAGAAAAACTCAGTAGTTAAAGGAGAACCCTTAACACAGCTTGTGCAGTGCGGGGTTGTTTTGACTGAGCCATTTCATACGGCAGAGGAGAGATTGCTAGAATGGGGCTTCTTCAAGCAATTAGGGGTTTCTGAGATCCCAGAGTTATATTACCTGAATACTTACAAAATTACAGTTGAGTTAGTGCGTCGCTGGCTAATTAAGCGGTATCCTTTGCGAAGAGAAATTTGGGAACTAGAGAAACTTGATCGGCAAGCCGATCGCATATATCAACAAGCAACAAAGCTATATCAACATAATGATATCCAAAACTCACTCAAGCTATATGAACAAGTATTACAAATTAATCCCAACCACTTTGATGCTCTGTTTAGGCTAGCTGAGGTATGCATAGATGTCAAAGATTTTGACGAAGCAGTAGAACTGTATGCCCGAGCCTATAAAGTTGATCCAATCCGCAATAAGGAAGGATTTGTTCAAGCTTTGCTCAGTTATGGACAAGAACTAATGGAGCAAAATAGATTTGAAGCGGCAAAAGAACAATTTAGACAAGCATTAATACTTCAGCCTGATAATAAAGTTATACAGGCAGCTTTAGTTGCTGCCCAACATGAGACACAGATTTTTAGAAGCGGTGAGAGAGTTGTAATTACGAACGGCAAATATGTTGAAAAACTGAGTGACTCAATAATTATCAGTTACCCAATTAATCTAGGTGAGCAAAGCATAAATATAAATCAAGGCATCGATTTAGGCGATGTGACAGTTAGTGATGCTACTCATTTAGTTAATAGTAGTATTGCTCAACTGCAAAATTTAGACGATCCGGAAGCAGCAAGATTGGCAAATTTACTCCAACAGTTGCAAACAGAAATTGTCACCAATAGAGAATTAAATCCTGAAGATAAAGCAGAAGCTTTGGAGCAGGTAATTGCCTTAGCTGAAGCTGGCAAAAATCCTGAAGAAGGGCGTATGCGGAGGTTAGCAAGAACTTCGCTGAAGATTTTGATAGGTACACTTGCAGGTTTACCAAGTTCTGCAACATTAGTCAGAACTGCTAATCAATTATTGCCTGCAATATCTAAGCTATTAAATTTGAATCTTTAGGGTTATAAGGATTTTTTTCTCACGCAGAGGCGCAGAGGAGAATGCAAGAGTTCTGTCTAATTTCTTGGAATTAGTGATGTCCAAGGACAAGCCCTCCGGGTTCGGGGGTGACGCTCCTGCGTCGCTACCGCTGCGCTAACGCAATCGACGGAAAGCGGAGCCACTGCCTTGGACGGGTTCCCCGGCTTGAAGCAAGTGGCATCCAAGACTGCGACCCCCTCACTGCTTTGCGTCTACGCACTTTTTCTCCAATTGTCAAAAATTCATCTTTTACCATTTTCTGCTGGACCTAAATTAGTTATTTCATAACCATTTGGATAACTACGAATAGGATAATCAATAAAGAAGTGTGGCTGATTTCGCGGTGGGAAGAAACGCAATAATCTAGCTCGGAGTTTGAGTATATTTGCAAGCAGCGATCGCAGGAATGGGGAAGGATGTTCAAACCCAAAGGCATTGAGCATTGTATCATCAAGTAAAGCATATACTAAAGGTTTTAAACCTGAACCCATCCAACCAGGAAACCAACTCAAAAACAAATCGCGGGTTGCTTCTCCTACTCGGCGATTTGTATCAGAATAACGAAAGTTTTCCTGTTCGTAGTCGCGGTTATAGCGTTCAAATTCTTCGTAGGTTTCGGGGATATTTTGAATATGCATCCGCTTCCCTACTTCCCGCCAGAAGTAAAAAGCTGCTAATTTCTCTTGTTCGCACATCAACCGCCAACCAAAACTGGCATTCCAGCGAATTGGATCGTAAATGAATGTCGAAAGTACATACAAAAAATCGGCATTGTCAATCTTGAAGCGGGCGTGGATTGCATTCATACGTTGCATGGCTTGTTTGCCGCGATCGCTATCGTAACCCCACTTGCCAATTTCCCCTACAATTATGCCTGTATCGTCATACCGTTTTTGCGGACGGTGATAAAATTCCCCTGTTTTATCCAATAATTTAGAAATGCTGGGAATACAGTAAGTTCGCATTAAAGACACTTCCAGCGCTCTTGTCATTTCCCAAGGAAATTCGTAGCCAATCATTATGCGATAAATTTGGCAATGATCTATCACAGGATCGAGTTGCTGAATCAGATGGAGATTTTTGTAGCGATTGAGATACATCTGAGATTGATCCTGCAATTAGGCAAGGTTTATTAATTACAGACAGCGTCAGCAAAAAAAACGAAAGTAAAGTTAGGGATAGACGCCTAAAAACTTACTTTCGTAGATTAGCATATTCTGTCGTTTATCTGAAAAAATGTGCTGATTTACTGATTAACATCCAGCAAACGCGAAGTTTGGAAACGTTCCATCCATTTTTCTAAATAAACTTGATTCGCTTGTTGTTCAGATGGATCTTCACTATCTAAAGGATAAGGCATCAATCCCAAAATCGCGGCTGTAGTTACACAGAACATCGATTTTTGGAAAGTTATACAAATTTGCACTCGTAAATCATCTTCACCGCGAGGAGTGCGACGATAAACTTCATGCAAATACTCTGGCAGATAATGCCGCATATCCTGCATTAATAAGGTGGGAGGAATACCAGCGCTACCAATGGGTAAAGGATCTGCATATAATGCACCATATTGAAAGCGAGCTTGATCGGGGGGAATTTGATATGCTTGAGCGTTGTAGGTAACTGTCCCAGAGAAAGGAGTTCCCCGAAAGAAAACTGCTTCTACATAAGGTATTGCTGTATCTGCTAAGAAGGTTAGACCAAGTTTTTTAGGCAGGATTTCATAAACTTTGTTATCAATTTTTACTTCGTAAGTAATTGGCTTGGCTGCATCTGCTACTAACCCTGCTTTTATATGATCTACAACTTGGGGAATTGTTTGAATTTCGCCTCGGTCATAGCGGTCTGATAGGTTTAGAAAGATATCAGCCATAACACGCCAGAATTGCCCCAAACCACTGTAGTATGCAGAAACACGCAACTGTTCAATTAAGAAATCGGGAAACAGTTTATTTACTACCTGCACTAAGGGATTATTTTTAAATTTGGCTGCAATTACAGCTTGGGCTGCTGCTTGAAATTCTTTAGTATCTAAATATGTATCTAGTCCACCGCCACCATGCCACATCATGGACTTCATGCAATACTCGGCATATTCAAAATTAATTCTGTCATGCCACCAGTGACGGAATAATTTCTGCCAAGAAAATTTACCATTAAAGTATTTAAAAAAGGGAAAAAATACTAAGAATTGATGATCGGCAATGTAGATAAGATTGTTTGAATATGCATCTAGAACTACACCATAGCTTTTGAGAATGCCAACTACTTCTAAAACATTCTGTGAGCTATCAGCAAGTAGTGCTTCACCTGTTTGTAGGCGTTTGATATACTCAGCTAAGGGATTGTTATACGGCTTATTTTGTATCGTTACCATTATTTTTTCTCCAAAACAGTAAAAATATTATTTATTTGTAATTGCTTATTATCGGCGATTAATTAGTTATTAATTACCAGCTTGGAGATTATGTTTGTAGTAAGGATGATGCATTACTACAAACCCAATCTCCATATTTTAATTTTTACTTGCTTTATCCAAGGCAACCGTTGCCACTACGTTTTGTGTATTTACCATTGCTGTTATTGTTGGTTCTGTCCAACGCGCTAACCAAGCGGGTTGGATACCAAAAATCACAATCAGCACAGCTAAAACTATAGATGGAATCCGATCGCTCCAATACACGCGCGGTAAGTTGGTAACTTGTGCAGATAGACGCCCAAAAAAGGCTTGGTTAACCAGAATCAAGAAGTAAACAGCAGTTAACCCTGTACCAATCATACATAGCAAGGTTTGGACTGGAAAAACTGGAAAGCTGCCCCGAAAAATTACGAATTCGGAAATAAATCCTAACATTCCAGGTATACCAGCACTGGCCATGACTCCCAAAACCATCAAGCTACCAATGACTGGCATCCCGCGTTCTGGATTTAGCAGTCCTCGGACGACATCTAAATCGCGACTCCCAGCCTTTTTATAGACAACACCTACAAGTAGAAACAGTAGGGCCGAAATTAAGCCGTGGCTAATCATTTGCATGACAGTACCTAAGACGCTTAACTGTGTCGCCGCCGCTGCCCCTAAAAGTATATAGCCCATGTGTCCAATGGAACTGTATGCCACCATTTTTTTCATATCTTTTTGGGCGATCGCGCAAGATGCACCATACACTACACTTACTACTGCCCAAGTCGCCAACCAAGGAGCTAAATAACTCCAAGCTTCTGGTAACAAGTTCATACCAAATCGCAGTAAGCCATAAGTTCCCAATTTCAACAATACCCCAGCTAATAAAACTGAAATTGGCGTGGAAGCTTCCACGTGAGCATCTGGTAACCAAGTATGGAAAGGAACCAAAGGAATCTTAATGCCAAAACCGACTAAAATTCCTGCCAGTAACAAAAGTTGCGTTGCCAACGGTAGAGACTTGGCATTTAAGGTTGCTAGCGCAAAGTTAGGCGCACCACTCAGCCATATCAGACCAAGGAAACTTGCTAAAATCAGAATTCCCGAAAGAGCAGTATAAATTAGGAATTTCGTAGCTGCGTAACCCCGTCTTTCACCACCCCAAATTGCAATCAACAGATACAGGGGAATTAGTTCCAATTCATAAAACAAGAAAAATAGCAACAAATCCTGAGCAAGAAATGCTCCAGTTACCCCAGCACTTAACAGCAGTATCAATGAGTAATAAAATCTAGGACGTTGCAGAGATTCATCGCTGCTGTAAATAGCAATGCAGGTCAATAATCCGTTTAAAACCAGCAAAGGCAAAGATAAACCATCTACTCCCAGATTATAGTTCAAACCTAAGGTATCTACCCACGGTATGAACTCACTAAACTGTTGACTAACTTGCCCAGGGTTAAATTGAATAGCTAAAACGACCGACCACACAAAGGCGATACTAGCAACGAGTAAAGCTATCCCACGGGAAAGTTTACCATTCATGCCAGTGGGCCAAAAACCGATCAAAGCCGCACCAAATAATGGCACTAAAATCAACGCACTTAGCATACACAGAACTAGTTAAGGATAGGGAAGGGAGATGAGGAGGACAAATGACAAATGGCTCCTAGAAAGGCAGCTTATCTAATAGTCCTAATGACCAACTGATGAAAAAGCCCAGTACGCTGACGACTGCGAGGATGGTCAACATATAACCTTGGGATTGCCCAGAAATGCTGTACTTTAAACCTTGTCCGCTGAGAATAGCTGCAAACCCAACCAAGTTAACAAGACCATCAACTAAATAGCGATCGCTCCACGCAGAAATCTTGGAAAGTATTGCTACTGCACCGACCACGGTCACTTTATAAACTTGGTCGATGTAGAAATCATAACCCAACAAGTCCTGCATAAATCTCCATGCCAGAATTCTTGACCTCGACCATGCTTTATGCAGATACATAGTAGAGCCTATACCGACACCCACCAGCGTAGAAGACAGTAATATTGCCACAACATACCAATTAATACTTTCCCAATCTGGTAGTAAGTACCATTGCTGTAGCATCAGGGGTAATAACAGCGTCAGGATGGTCAAAGTCACCATTGGAAATGCCATCTGCCAACCCACTTCTGGGGCCCGTCTGGTCTTTTGTTGCGGTGTATCCCAAAATATGTATCTGAACACCCGCGTTAAGTTTAATGCTGTCAAACCATTGACTATTACTAATACGCCGATTACCCAAGGGCTAATATTCACAAAGCCATCAGCCCAAGACAGCATTGCCCAGAAGCTTCCTAGTGGCAGCAGTGTTACCATCCCCGCAGAACCGACAACAAAGGCAGTGGTAGTGGCTGGCATCCGCGACCACAGACCACCCATTTCTGTGAGGTTTTGAGTGTGGGTCGTATAAATTATGGAACCAGAACTCATAAATAATAGAGCTTTGGCGATCGCATGAGTTAATAGCAACATTAAGGCTACACCCCCTTGCTGCAAACCCATTGCCAAAAAGACTAGCCCCATGTATGCACTAGTGGAATGAGATAGCGCCCGCTTAATATCAATTTGCGCTAAGGACACTAAAGTTGCACCAATTGCTGTCACCGTACCCATGATTACTAAGGCGTTCAACGCTACTGGGGACAGAGCCAACAAAGGTTGCATTTTATATAGCAAATAAGCACCACCAGCTACCACCAGTGAGTTTCGCAACACGGAGGCAGGGTTTGGCCCTTCCATCGCTTCATCCAACCATAAATGCAGCGGAAACTGAGCACATTTACCTGCTGGACCAGCAATCAATGCTAATCCTAGTAACGTTGAAGTAACCGAATCTAAGTTAGCTGTTTGCGCCCACTCATATAAATCGGAAAAGTTCAGACTACCTGCCAAGCTAGAAAGTACCACTACACCCATTAGCAGCAACAGGTCTCCTACCCGTTTCGTCCAAAATGCATCCCGTGCTGCTGTCACAACTAAGGGCTGTGCATACCAGAATCCTACTAATAAGTAAGTGGAAAGCGTCAGGACTTCCAAAAGGGCATAGCTGAGAAACAAGGAGTCACTGATGGCTAAACCACAGAGCGCTGCTTCAAAAAATCCAATCAGCGCAAAAAAACGCGCTAACGCCCAGTCCTTTTCCATATAACCTAGCGCGTAAATTTGTGCTAGGACACTTAATCCGGTAATTAAAACTGTTGCTCCAACACTAACTGGTGAAATATCTAAAGCGAAGGATAAATCTAAATCTGCTACTTTGAACCAGTTAATCAACAAATTTTCTGGCTCTTTATCCCAGATATGTTGAAATATGAATAGGCTATGGAAAAAAGCCACAATAGTGGTCAACAAGTTGAAATATGCCGCAGGTCTTGGTCCTGTTCGCCGAATAATTCCCATTGCCCACGGCAAGGTTAAAACAGCACCTATTAGACCATAAACAGGCACAAACCAACTTGTGATGTAGAAAAATTGATTCATTTAAATTCCCTTGGACTACTCAGGATGGAATGCCTTGTTTAAAATCAGCTTTTATAAAAAATATTCTCTATATAATTAGCTTGACATTACATAGTGATAAAAACTGTAATGACACAATAAAAATATTTAATTCTTACTCTATACTTTACTTATAGCATTGGAATTCCTACTTCTACATTGCCAATTTATATAGCTTATTATAAAAACTTATATATCTTTTAGACTGTGCTTGTATAAACAAGAAAATTTCAGGAAAAGCAGTTCAGATAAAGTATCTAAGCTTCTCTTCTTCCGCTTGAGATTAAATTACAGAGTTTATTAATCTGGGTTTGACAAATGTAATTAAAAAATTATAAAGCTTAGTTGGCCGCTCTAGCAATCCGTGAAATTTCATTAACCAAATGACAGCATTAATTTATGTTAAGTTTTCTTAAACGTTATTATCATAAACTATTATAGTGATTTATATTGCCAGGAACGCCAAGCTTTCCTATGCTTAATTTGGAAGTGTTTTCTTAGCTCAAGATGAGCTTCCCCGTCAACAATTTCAAACCTCAGTACTGATTGGATTAATTTTGTAGGAGTTCTGCGATGCCAATTGCAGTTGGAATGATTGAGACTAAAGGCTTTCCAGCAGTAGTAGAAGCTGCTGATGCGATGGTGAAAGCCGCTCGTGTAACATTAGTTGGATATGAAAAAATTGGTAGTGCGCGAGTCACAGTGATTGTGCGGGGTGATGTATCGGAAGTGCAAGCCTCAGTAGCAGCTGGGGTCGAAGCAGCCAGAAGAGTAAATGGTGGTGAAGTGGTATCCACCCACATCATTGCTCGTCCCCATGAAAACCTGGAATATGTCCTGCCGATTCGTTACACCGAAGCCGTAGAACAGTTCCGCACTTAAAAACCGTTTAAACAAAGTAGTTAACGGGGTTGCCTTATTGAGTGCTTTTGTTTTCCAAATCTAAAAACTTTAAATAAGGGTTAGAACTAATGTCGATCGCAGTAGGAATGGTAGAAACGCTAGGCTTTCCAGCAGTAGTAGAAGCAGCAGACGCAATGGTGAAAGCTGCTCGCGTCACTTTGGTAGGCTACGAGAAAATTGGGAGTGGTCGGGTTACAGTTATCGTTAGGGGAGATGTTTCGGAAGTACAAGCTTCCGTAGCCGCAGGCGTGGAATCAGTGAAGCGAGTCAATGGCGGACAAGTGCTGTCTACTCACATCATTGCTCGTCCTCACGAAAACTTGGAATACGTCCTGCCAATTCGTTATACAGAAGATGTAGAGCAATTCCGGGAAAATGTCAACGCCATTCGTCCTTTCGGCAGAAGACCATAATTTGTAATGCAAATTGCCAAAGTTCGTGGCACAGTAGTTAGCACACAAAAAGATCCAAGTCTTAGAGGTGTGAAACTACTGTTGTTGCAATTAGTAGACGAAGAAGGAAACCTCCTGCAAAAATATGAAGTAGCAGCAGATACAGTCGGTGCAGGAGTAGATGAGTGGGTGCTTTTCAGTCGTGGTAGTGCCGCTCGTCAAGTTCCTGGAAACGAACATCGTCCGTTAGATGCAGCAGTGGTGGCGATTATTGATACTATTCATGTTGAAGATCGTCTCATTTACAGCAAGAAAGACCAATATAGATAGTCAAGAGTCAAGAGTAAAAGGTCAAGGTTCAATAGTTTTTACTATGGACTATTGACTATGGACTATTGACCATTGGCAAAAGCTTAATTTAGGAGGAATCTCGCGATGGCAGTCAGCAACACGGTGGCACCCCCAACCCCGTGGTCGAGGAGCTTGGCTGAGCCAAAAATCCATGAAACCACATTTGTACATTCGTTTTCCAACGTGATTGGAGACGTGCGCATAGGTGCAAATGTAATCGTTGCTCCGGGAACTTCAATTAGAGCCGATGAAGGTACACCTTTTTTTATAGGTGAAAACACTAATATTCAAGATGGTGTAGTAATTCATGGCTTGGAGCAAGGTCGAGTAATTGGTGATGACCAAGAGCAATACTCGGTATGGATTGGTAAAAATGCTTCCATTACCCACATGGCCTTGATTCACGGGCCAGCTTATGTTGGGGCTAATTCGTTTATTGGCTTTCGCTCTACAGTATTTAATGCCAGAGTGGGTGCAGGTTGCATTGTAATGATGCACGCTTTGATTCAAGACGTCGAAATTCCCCCTGGTAAGTATGTACCTTCAGGAGCGATCATTACTAATCAACAGCAAGCTGACCGTCTACCAGATGTACAAGCGCAGGACCAGGAATTTACCCATCATGTAGTGGGAATTAATCAGTCACTGCGAGCGGGTTATCTCTGTGTTGCTGATAGTAAATGTATTACACCCATCCGGGATGAATTAAAAAAATCTTCTAGAAGTAATGGTATTACTGTTTTAGAGCTAGAAAGGAGTAGTGAAGTGGCGAGTAAGAGCTTGGGTGCGGAAACAATAGAGCAGGTGCGCTATTTGTTAGAGCAAGGGTATAAAATTGGCACGGAACACGTAGACGAAAGACGGTTTCGCACTGGTTCTTGGACTAGTTGCAAACCATTGGATGCCAGATCTATTGGTGAAGCGATCGCAGCTTTAGAAAGTTGCGTAAGAGACCACAGCGGCGAGTATGTGCGGTTGTTTGGTATCGACAAAAATAGACGGCGCGTGTTAGAAACCATCATTCAACGACCAGATGGTACAGTTTCAGCACCTACCAACTTTAGAGATCCTGCTGCTCAGTCTAATGGCAGCTACAGAGCTAATACTAACAGTAACGGTAACGGTAACAGTGCTGGCAACGGGCAACTCAGTGCTGAAACTGTGGAACAAATCCGCCAACTCTTGGCAGGTGGTTACAAAATCGGCACAGAACATGTAGATGAGCGACGCTTCCGCACAGGTTCCTGGCAAAGCTGCGAGCCGATTAACGCTAATTCTACCAATGACGTAATTGCTGCCTTGGAAGATTGTATCAATAACCATCAAGGTGAATACGTGCGCTTGATTGGTATTGACTCGAAAGCCAAACGACGGGTATTGGAAAGCATTATCCAACGTCCAAATGGTCAGGTTAATCCACCATCTAGCAGCCAGAAATCATTTGCCAGTGCGCCAACAGCAACAGCACAAGCAACTAGCACCCGCTTAAGTGGAGAAGTAGTAGAACAGCTACGGCAATTACTTCGTGGTGGGTATAAAATTAGCGTTGAGCACGTAGACCAAAGAAGATTCCGTACAGGTTCTTGGACGAGTAGCGGTCCTATTCAAGCAAATTCTGAAAGAGAAGCGATCTCTGCCTTAGAAGCACAAGTTGCTGAATACCAAGGAGAATATGTGCGCTTAATCGGGATTGACCCCAAAGCTAAACGTCGGGTACTAGAAACTATTATCCAACGCCCATAGCAGTACGAGTGATAAGTGCTGAGGAGCCAGTACTGCATAGGATTGGCGAAAGAGTTTTCCGAATTGAATCAACTAGCGTTGCTAAGTTGAGTCGGTTGTGGACGCCAGCCATACTATGACTATTACTCAGCACTCAAAACTACTCTCATTTTCCGGCTTCCGAGGTGACAATTCTCATGTCTGTGCCGCCACTGCGCCTCAGCAATAACTTTGATTCTTATATTAGTGGCGAGGTGACTATTCATCCAAGTGCGGTACTCGCACCAGGGGTGATACTCCAAGCGGCTTTAAACGGCAAGATCATCATCGGGCCAGGGGTTTGTATTGGTATGGGGTCAATTCTCCAAGTCGATCAAGGAACCCTAGAAGTAGAAGCAGGAGCAAACTTGGGAGCCGGTTTTCTCATGATTGGTCAAGGTAAAATAGGAACAAATGCTTGTATTGGTTCAGCGACTACAGTGTTTCGCTGTTCGGTTGCACCGGGACAAGTAGTTCCACCTGGTTCAATTTTGGGAGACACCAGTCGGCATATTGGTGTTACAGAATCGGAACCACCAAAAACTAATGTTTCTACAGCTACGCAGGCGGCAAAGGAAGGAAAAAATTTGATCGGCAGACAAAGGAACAACGGGATCAATAGAGATAAAAATATTTTCTCAACAAGCCTCTCTGCTGGAGTTTCCCTAGAGTTACAACACAAATCTACTTCCCAACCTCAGCCTGCTAGTAATCCGGTAGACGAATCTCCTTCAGTTGCAGAAAACCCCACGTTGGCTGGTTCCAACCTAGAGGAAACCGCAGCAGCCACAAATGAACTGAGCCAAGACTCAGAAACCAATCTCAATGCCGCTGAATCACCCAACGGGATTGGTACTCAGATTTATGGTACAGGAAGCATCCAAAGGCTGTTAGTCACCTTGTTTCCCCATCGCCAATCACTTAATGAACCAATCTCTGACGATCAGTCTGAATAAGTGTTAATTGTAAGTTGTTAGTTTCGTGAGTATCTTGGAGACTCTACATGGAAACATCAAATCAACGGGCCATTAACACTGTTCAGTCATCCCACCATCGAGATAACCTCAAGGACACTGCTTTAGGTTTAGTATCTACCCTCAGTTTTCCAGCGATCGTTGGGACAGCGGACATGATGCTGAAATCGGCAGGAGTTCATTTAGTTGGGTATGAAAAAATTGGTGGTGGTCATTGTACAGCAATTGTGCGGGGTGGGATTGCGGATGTGCGTCTAGCCGTAGAAGCTGGCGTACAAACTGCTGAACAGTTTGGTCAATTGGTTTCTAGCTTGGTGATTCCCCGTCCTTATCCCAATTTGGAGATAGTGCTGCCGATCGCTAATCGTTTCAGCAAACTGATGGAAGAAGGAAATTACAGTCGTTTGAGTAATCAAGCAGTTGGTTTGGTGGAAACGCGAGGATTTCCGGCGATGGTAGGAGCCTGTGATGCCATGCTCAAAGCGGCTGATGTGCATTTGGCAGCCTATGAAAAAATTGGTGCAGGTTTGTGTACAGCCATTATTCGTGGCTCGGTGGCTAATGTTGCGGTAGCAGTGGAAGCAGGGATGTTTGAGGCAGAACGCATTGGGGAGTTGAACGCAGTAATGGTGATTCCGCGACCGTTGGATGAATTAGAGCAGACATTGCCATTAGCAAGTTGTTGGATAGAACAACGTCAACCATTAAATTTACCAGTTAATATCAGGGAACGGGAACAAGTTGCCGAAATCGAGATGCTTCAGTTGCCAGATTTAACTCAATTACCTGTCAAAATTTTAGAAGAATGATGAATGATGAATGATGAATGGTGAATGATGGATTGTAGGCAATCCGCATTCAGGATTCAATATTCAGCATTCATCTTAAACTGGAAGGCATCTTACGCTTTGCTTTATTGTTCTCATAATAACTGTTCAATCCTATAAGTAAAATATCTAACTTGTAATAGGGTTCATAGAGTTATATCTATACTTATGAATCATAACTTTTGTATGAGCAGTGGTATCTCTAATGCAAGTGTTCAGTGATACTAGATTTATATCTATGAATCGCTATTAGAGGAGAATCACCCTTGAACCAAGCGACGCTACACCAGTTGAAGGTGTTCGAGGCGGCAGCACGGCACGGGAGCTTTACTCGTGCAGCCGAGGAATTGTTTCTCACCCAACCCACCGTTTCCATGCAGATTAAGCAATTAACAAAATCGGTCGGTTTGCCTTTATTTGAGCAGGTGGGTAAGCGCCTCTATTTGACAGAGGCTGGACGGGAACTATTTGCTACTTGTCGGCAAATTTTTGAAACTATGGCCCAATTTGAAATGAAAGTAGCAGATTTAAAAGGGCTAAAACAAGGTCAATTAAAATTAGCAGCAATTACAACCGCAAAATATTTTGTACCGCGTTTGTTGGGGCCATTTTGCCAGCTTTATCCAGGAATAGATATCTCGCTGCAAGTCACAAACCATGAACGAATTTTAGAGAGAATGGTTAATAATTTGGACGACTTGTATATTATGAGCCAAGTCCCAGAAAATATTGATGTGACTTGCCAGCCATTTTTAGATAATCCCTTGGTTGTCTTTGCTCCTCATAATCATCCACTAGCGAAAGAGAAAAATATTCCCATCCAACGTCTTGCCCAAGAACCTTTTATCATGCGGGAACCAGGTTCAGGAACACGCCGCGCTGTTCAAAGCCTGTTTGACGAACATGAAATCACAGTGAACGTGAAGCTGGAATTGGGGAGTAATGAGGCAATTAAACAAGCGATCGCAGGTGGTTTAGGAATCTCTGTTTTATCTCGTCACACATTAATTGCGGATTCGTCTGAATTGAGTATTCTGGATGTACAGCATTTTCCAATTAAGCGAACTTGGTATATGGTTTACCCTTCTGGTAAGCAGCTATCGATTGTTGCTCGTACCTATTATGATTACCTGATCGATGCGGCAAAGAATTTCATTGAGCAAAATACTTCTTTCTCCTGGGGTACATTTGAGAAAAGTCAAGGATGAAGAAGGGGCTAAGGGCTAGAGAAAGACAGATTTTGATCAGCTTTTATTGACGTACTCTACTTTTCTTCTGCCACAGACGCTACAAAGTAAGCGAATCTATGCCCAAAAGCTTGACGGTTATGCTTGCAAGCATTAACAATTAACCAGCAGAACCATTTAAAATGGGGGAAAACTGGCAGTGGTTAACCCGGAAATACCATTTTTACGCAAGACAGTACAAAGCCAGATTGTAGCCGTGACGGTATACAGTGATAAAGCCCTAGTTACAAGACGGGGTATAGTTTCCTTAACGGGACGGGAACAGGAATTAGTCATTACCTCACTGCCGATGACTCTAGAAACTGATTCCGTGAGGGTTGGCGGTACAGGTAGAGTCGGGGTACGGTTGCTGGGAGTCAGCAGCGATCGCACTTATACTACAGAACCAGTTGCAGAACGTGTGGCACAACTAACGAGGCAGATTCAGCAGTTAGAAGCAGAACAACGCCATCTGCAAGCCCAAATCGATGCTTTAGCATTGCAGTCTAGCTTTATCGCTGGGTTACGGGAAAAGACAGAGGAACCTTTTTCCCATAGTTTGGCGCGGAAAAACCTCAGCCTCAGCGAAACTCTAGATTTTCTCAACTTTCTGGGAAGCCAGTATAGCGAATATGCGATCGCTTCTGGGGAATGCAAAAGCCAGCAGTATGAACTAGAAAAGCAGTTACAAGTACTCCGCGCTTCACTGCAAAAAATTCAAACACCCCACCCCAAAGAAAGTTTGAGTTTAATTGTGGCAGTGGAAGTTGCTGGTGAAGGCGACTTTGAGCTAGAGCTTTCTTATGTTGTGAATCGCGCTAGTTGGACTCCGCTTTATGACTTACGCTTTAGCAATACGAGCAATATTGTCAATCTCACTTACTTGGCAGAAGTCACCCAAAGCACAGGCGAAGATTGGATAGGTATAGATCTCACTCTTTCCACGGCTAAACCCGGATTAGGTACGCTCCCACCTAAGCCTCAACCCTGGTATATAAGTACTCCTCCCATTCCTCCAGTGGAATTTATGAGGCGAAGAGGTACACCAAAGATACCCATGATGGCAAATCAATTAGCTGCTACTGGTGGAATGAATGAACAAGAGGACGAGTACGAAGGTGCGCAAGACAGTTTTATAGAAGCTGAAACTGTTGTTGCTGAAGTATCGAAAGAAGGAAGTGTAGTCACCTTTAAACTCAATGGTGGGGGTAACATTCCCAGTGATGGCGCACCCCATAAAACTACAATTTTTAATGATGATTATCTTAGTAGCTGCGATTATGTAGCAATGCCACGCTTAGTCAGTTTTGCTTATCTACAAGCTAAAGTGAAAAATAGCCTTAACGGTGCAAGTTTGTTAGCAGGCAAAGCGAATATTTTCCGTGACAATATATTTGTCGGTACAACCAACTTAGAGAATATTGCACCAGGACAAGAATTTAAAATTAATTTAGGAATTGACGAAGGTTTAAAAATTGAGCGTGACTTAGTTGAGCGTCAAGTTGACAAAAAATTGATGAGTAACCAGCGCCGTATTACTTATGGTTATCGGTTGACAATTACTAACTTGCTCAATCAAGAAACTGATCTCACGCTAACTGAACAATTGCCAGTTAGCCGCAACGAGCAAATTAAAGTACGTCTCACCCGCAGCAATCCTCAAATCCAACTTGGGGACATGGGTATTTTGGAATGGGACTTAACTCTGCCAGCCCAAGAAAAACGAGAGATATATTATCAATTTACTGTCGAGCATCCACCCGAATTAACAGTTATTGGCTTAGATATTTAAAATTTAATATTTGACAATGAAAATTCAAATATTGAGTGATTTACACATTGAGTTTCAGCCTTTTACTATTCCTAATACAAATGCTGATGTTATTGTCTTGGTAGGAGATATCCATTTAAGGGAAAAAGGAGTGAAATGGGCAATTGAAAATATCCATAATAAACCTGTTATCTATGTATTAGGTAATCATGAATATTATGGTAGTGCTTATCCTAAACTAGTTAACAAACTCAAAGATTATTCGTCAGGCACTAATATTTATATTTTAGAAAATGATTTGATAACTATTGAAGATGTAACTTTTCTAGGTTGTACTTTATGGACTGATTTTAAACTTTTTGATAATGCATATATTGCTAGTTACGAAGCTAGTCAAAATATGACGGATTTTAAAAAGATTAGATTAAGCCCTCAATACTCAAAATTAAAACCTGTTGATACAGTAGAAATTTATAGAAAATCAGTTAGTTGGTTAAAAAATACTTTATCTAGCTTGTCTGGAAAAATTGTAGTACTCAGCCACCATGCTCCAAGTAAAAAATCTATACCTTCAGAACATCAAGAAGATATTTTAAGTGCTGCTTATGCATCAAATTTAGATGATTTAGTTTCTGAATCTGGCGCTAATTTATGGATTCATGGACATATTCATAACCATTTAGATTATAGAATTGGTTCGACCCGAGTTATTTGCAATCCGCGCGGTTATCCTGATGAATTGAATACTTTGTTTGAACCAAACTTTTTTGTAGAAGTATAAATTATTATACAGCTTTCAAAATCTGATTTAAAATAAGTAAAATGCTTGCTAAAGAATTTGTTAAATTTTACATTTTAAATATTAATACTTGGTTGATAGAGTGAACATTAAAATTACTGCTACGCTAAACTTATAGCAATGAGACACTTGCCGCCATGTCTGTCGCCCCAGATTTAGCAACCCCAGAAGATGTTATATTTCCTCCTGGGGATTTATACAGTGACGAACCACCTTTGGAAACTGACTTACATCGTCTACAAATGACGTTGCTCATCCAATGTCTTGAGTGGTTATGGCAAAACCGCAATGACTTCTATGCATCCGGCAATATTACAATTTACTACAGCCCACGCCAGCGCAAGTCAGAAGATTTTCGCGGCCCAGATTTTTTTGTAGTGCTAGGAACTGAACGCAAACCCCGTAAAAGTTGGGTTCTTTGGGAAGAAGATGGTAAGTATCCCAATGTGATCATCGAACTGCTATCAGATTCTACAGCTTTAACTGATAAAGGCTTAAAGAAACAAATTTATCAAGATACCTTTCGCACACCAGAATACTTTTGGTTTGACCCTCATAATCTAGAATTTGCTGGGTTTGTCTTACTGGCAGGTAACTATCAACCAATAGAACCAAATTCTCAAGGCTGGTTATGGAGCCAGCAGCTAGAGTTATATTTGGGAGTTGATCGGGAAAAGTTACGCTTTTTCACTCCTGAAGGACAATTGGTTGCAACACCAGAAGAAGTGGCTGAACAAGAAAAGCAAAGAAGCGATCGCTTGGCAGCAAAACTGCGAGAATTAGGAATTGATCCAGATACTATTGTGTAATCTTAATTGTATAGTAACTAACGTAAAACTAAGTCAGTAATTAAGGGTGCATGGTCAGAATTAGCATTTGCTCCTGTAGAAATTTGAGCCACACTAAAGTGCTTGCTGACAAAGCAATGATCAATAGGGATATTCAGTAATGGGATTACCCAGCTTGGTAGATTTACGTGAGTTGCTGGCCGTGGCCAGCTTGGTAAAATGCCAAAACCTAAGCGAGAGTTGTGCAATTTTGTTTTATTGATAAATCTTCGATAATAGGGCGACCAAGGTGTTAAGTTAAAATCTCCCATTAAAATTAATGGCTGATTAACTTCTTTAATATAATCGCTAAGTGCTGCTAGCTGAAGATTACGTCTATGAAAATTATTGCGTGTTACAGGTACTATGGGATGTGTTCCAATTAACTTAATAGATTGTTGATCTACTGTTAAGGTTGCTATGAGGTTATGACCTCCTTTGCCATTAAAATTATCTGCCTTTACATCTTTAATTGGTAAGCGGCTAAATATTGCCAGTCCACCACCAGGACTTCTAAACGTATAAGGTAAAGTGTTTTTAAAACCTGTTTTTAGATTGTCAAAACCACTGCGATTAACTTCAATAAATAACGCTACATCAGGGTGATTATCCCGCACTACATTAATCACTCTTTTGTCATCATTATTCTGAATGTTAATGTTAAAAGATAAAAGCCGAATTTGTTTAGTTGCATTCCCAGCTAACTGTTGCGAGTGAGGTAAATACCAAGGAAGCACCTCAATTAAATTCAAACCCACAATTAATAAAGCTGCAAGAAGTATTACTTTACTCTTGAGATGCCGTGTTCGCCAAAGAATGCCTAAAATAAAAGTAATTATTAACGATAAAACCAAATAATGAACTCGAAAATGAGCGAGTAGTTCTAGCGGCCAGAACCAAGCCATGTAGCTAGCTAAAGATAGGAATCCTAAAATTAACAGGGTAGCGGTTGCAACAATTAAAACTATTCGTTGATTCATGGGTAAATTGGTTGCATCAAATGCGGTCTCATCAATTAACATCAATCACCATTAACTATTTTTCGGATAATTGTGTTAATTTGACAGCAAAGTTGCCACAAATGCACTATTTCTATCCAAGGTAACCCAAAATTAATCGCCAACTGTTCTACAACACTACAACTACCAAATCTCTAGTTTCACTTTCTCCTACACTCAACAGTGGTAGCGAAAGATGGTGAAAGAACAGCTCATTGAAATACCACAATCAGCTGTCCAAACAGAATGTCAACCTCAGGCGATCGCTTGCGGCAAAAATGCGAAAATTTAGGAATTGCGACCAACGCTATTCTTTCATTCCCCGAGATAAATCCTATTGATCATCTGGAAAAACCCATTTTGGCGGTTCCGTCATTCTTCGCCGCATTCGTTCTTCTGCTATTTCCAGCATTTTATCTAGAGAAGTATCCTCAATAAATTGTGCTGCTGCTTCTCTAAACTCAACATTGGGGCATTTATCCCCTAAAACACAACCGTTAACGCAGGCCTCAGCGCAGTTAATCTTTTGCTCCACAGTCAATCCCTCTCTCCCAGAGCGTTTCTCTACTCTTCAGATAAATCTTACCTTGCTAGTTGCTCTCCTATTAGTTTAAATACTTACCATTTAATTTAGTATAGAGATCCTTGATCCTTAGACTTCTGCCCACAGTAGGAGAAAAGCTAAAGGTTAAGAAGAACAGAAAACTTAATCCCTTAAAACCTTTCCCCGCCTCATGCAAAGTGGCTGTTACGCTAACCATAATATAAATGCAGTGTTTTGCTGAAAAGGGCGCTCATGTCGGAAATATTTGCCACTACCGGAACCATCGCCGCGATCGCAACTGCTGTTGTCCCTCAACAGGGTAGCGTTGGCATTGTGCGGGTGTCTGGTTCCCAAGCGATCGCGATCGCCCATAGTCTTTTTTATGCACCTGGGCGTCAAGTTTGGGAAAGTCACCGCATTCTCTACGGTTACATCCGCCATCCCAAGACACAAAAGCTGGTGGATGAAGCTTTGTTGTTGATTATGAAAGCACCCCGTTCTTACACCCGTGAAGATGTGGTGGAATTTCATTGCCACGGCGGAATTATGGCAGTGCAGCAAGTATTGCAACTATGTTTGGAAAATGGGGCAAGACTCGCACAGCCTGGAGAATTTACTCTCCGCGCTTTTTTGAATGGGCGATTGGATCTAACACAAGCCGAGGGTATTGCCGATTTGGTGGGGGCGCGATCGCCCCAAGCTGCCCAAACTGCCTTAGTCGGTTTACAGGGTAAATTAGCTCATCCAATTAGACAGTTACGCGCTAACTGTTTAGATATTTTGGCAGAAATCGAAGCTCGGATCGATTTTGAGGAAGACTTAGCTCCGCTGGATGATAAAGCGATGATATCAGCAATTGAGAACATCGCCGCAGAAATTACTAAATTACTGGCAACCAAAGACAAAGGCGAACTGCTACGCACAGGTTTAAAAGTAGCAATTGTCGGGCGGCCGAATGTAGGTAAATCGAGCTTGCTGAACGCTTGGAGCCGGAGCGATCGCGCCATTGTCACAGATTTACCTGGTACAACCCGTGATGTTGTGGAATCCCAGTTAGTTGTCGGTGGTATTCCCGTACAGGTGCTAGATACGGCGGGGATTCGCGAAACAACAGACCAGGTAGAAAAAATTGGCGTCGAGCGATCGCGCCGTGCGGCCAGTGCAGCTGATTTAGTGTTGTTGACCATCGACGCATCAGCAGGTTGGACATTAGGCGATCAAGAAATTTACGAACACGTCCAACACCGTCCATTGATTTTAGTAATTAATAAAATTGATTTAGTAGAAGCAGGTGTAAAAAACACGCTTCAATCTAAAATTCCAAATTTTAAATCTCAAATCTTTACAGTAGCAGCACAAAACCAAGGTATTGAAGATTTAGAAACAGCTATTTTAGAGATAGTTCAAGCCGGAAAAGTTCAAGCTGCTGATATGGATTTAGCAATAAATCAAAGGCAAGCAGCAGCGTTAACAAAAGCTAAAATCTCTCTAGAGCAAGTGCAGATTACAATTGCTCAACAACTACCCCTCGATTTTTGGACGATTGACTTAAGAGATGCAGTTTATGCATTAGGAGAAATTACTGGCGAGGAAGTTACAGAATCAGTACTTGACCGAATTTTTAGTAAGTTCTGCATTGGCAAATAATACCAATTCTTTAAAATTTAGCATCAGATTCAAATCTAGAAATCTAAATTTTGTTGGAATTTGTAATTACGAATTACAAAGCTATACTACTGCCAGAGTGACAAAACAGAATTAAATATTCACCTTCCAGCGCTGAAGTGCTGACGGGAGCATCTCACCTTTGCAAATATACCCGGCGATTAGAAATCGCGCCTACACAAACGAAGTCCGCCTGCGCGGACTTAAGGAATTTGAAACCCGCGTAGGCGGGTTTTGTATGTATAGCCAAGCCACTGCATTGGACGGGTTTCCCGGCTTGAAGCAAGTGGCGCGCGAATTCCATTCGCCAGGGCTAATAATATTTTTACCAAAGTGAGATGCTCTCAGTGCTGACTAGATTATTTCAACTCAAATTCATCAAACTTAACTACCTGAGAATCCACCTTGCGAGTATCAAAATAATAGCTGCTAACTGTACCTGTCTCAGTGTGAAAAATGCTAAAAACTGTAATGTCATTACTTGCAATATATGGCATTGGTTTACTATCTTCTCCTAATAATGGGGCAATTGTCGGCACTACAGGTTCTAAACCATTTGGATCGCCCAGTACAACATATTCTTCTTGATATCCAATTGGCACTTCTCGCTTTCTATCACCCCAAGCCGCACCATAAGAGTTACCAACGTTAGATGTTTCAAGAAAGTGCATTCCGCTAGGACTAACAAAACGATTCCACAAATGAGAATGCCCATATAAGACGAATTGCACATTAGCCGCCTCTAGTAAAGGGATAACATCACGGATTATGTAATCCGCGTTTTTAGGATACTCATAACGCACTGCTTTAATGTTACCAACATCATCTCGTTCAATTATCTGAACTGGATCTGTGTACGCAGGGACGATATTATCACCCAAAGTATGAGGTGGATGATGAAACATTACAACTTTGTACTTTGATTGTTTAAACTCATCACTATTAAGTTCTTGTTCTAGCCAATTGTACTGTTGGCTATCTTTAGCAATTGGTTCATAAATTAACTGTCCATAACCCCAATTTTCAGGATTATTTAAATCTTCTACTACTTCTTGATATCTGCCTTTATACGCTGCATTTAATGTGGGAGTACGCCACATATTAGTAATGTACAGTACCACCAGACGCACATCACCAAAGGTGACTGCATAATATCTTTTTCCACCTTCTTTACTTTTTGGTAAGCTGAAAATCTCTTCATAGGTATCAGTATTAAAAGAATTATCTTTTAGGGATTTGCCACTATAAAACTTCTGGGCGATCGCACGGGGCATCGTATCATTAAATTCATCGTCTAAGCTTTCAGTCCTGGCAAATCTCCCCATTACCTCATGATTGCCAATGCAACTAAATAATGGTGCATGTTGAATTATTTGGCCGCCAGTATAGGATGTCTGCACGCCGTTGTGGTTCATTTTATAGTTAGCGCGACCTTGCAAAGCCGGAAAAAACGCACCACCACGATGATCGTCAAACCATTCTGAGGCGCGATCGCTAACGTTAACCAAATCACCAGCAAACCAAACTGCATCTACTCGTCCCACTGTCTCTACGACTTTTTGCAGATTTGCTGCTGTCATCGGCTTAAGTTGATGATCAGAGGTCAGTAAAATTTTCAATGGTATACCTGGTTTGGGATTAGACGCGAGGGTAAAAACATCGCTGCTCACAGTTTCACCATCTTCCCGCACACTCGTTATCCGATAATTCACCCGCACACCAGGTGTTAACCCAGTTACCTCAGCTTCGTGTCGCCAAATGTTACGCCAAACAGGTTTTTGACCAACTTGTCCATTTTCGGTTTGTTTTCCGAAGCGCGTAGGCGTAGCCCGCCGTAGGCATCGTTGATCTTCCCTTGTGCGGCTGAGTTTAGTTGTGCTTGCCGAAGAAGTCTGACTTAGATTTTCCCCATAATCGACTACATGTTTAATACCGTCAAATTCTGTAAACCAAACTACTCGCACTGAGGTTTCAGTTGGCAGTTGCAAAAATGGATCGGTCAGCAATTGGGGTGCTGATGTCATAATTGTTTGCCCAGATGAACGCACGCTTACCAGCGTAAAGCATATAGTTAGCAGAAATATCAGGGCTAAGACTACTATTATTTTACTTTTGCGGTGGCTTAGTTCTTTGGGCATGAGTAATTTACCAAGTTATGCAGGTTTGTGAGGTTCTTGTATTTAATGTTACCTAGTAACCATCTGACTCAGATTTTTCCAACGCCTTGCAACTTCTGTATTCAGTCCGTTGAAACTGAGATTTTACACCAGTCTCAACAACGCCTAGGAATGAATCTATTAGCTAGTTCGCGCAGCGTTCTCATAAAGAACTTTATTTCAGGGCGGGCTGACAGCTTAGCGAATAGGTAATGTCTATAGCTGAAGGGGTAAGGCACATCATCAACTAATCAACAGTATGTTACTAATCGCCAAAATAAATATGAAATTAAACTTGCCAAACATCCTCTAATAAATAATGCGGCTTGATATCGTTTATTTAGAGCTAATTTAGCTAAAATAATGCATTTAAAATTACAGTTAAACTTCACATGATGTCAGCCCTTTTGCATAACTAAATATCAAAAAAAGCTAGTTCTTAAGAATGATGTCTATCTAGGTACATGTTTGGAACCATGACAGCAGATTTAGTCACAAAGTCATGGCAATAAAGTTTATGAAATCCCAAGAAACTCCAAGAACGCCAGAGAATAATTATTCAGCTATCGAGAATACACCTGACTATATGAATCCCCAAAAACCAGGGAAATCTGAGCCTGTGACTCAGGTTCAAGCAGAGAATGTCATTACTAATAAAGATTTACCAGACCGTCGAGTTCGCTATGGCTTGCCCCTATTGATATTGGCAATTTTCTTATTTGTTGCCGCCATTTACTACGGCATTATCAACCCGTAGTTTTAGCAACCAAAGCCAGAGAGTTACCACCCTGACTTTGGTTGTTAATTGTTAATAGCTTTCTATGACATAGCACAGTTACACTTGCACTTAAATATTTGTAACAACAGCCTTGCCAAATTTATGCTTATGCACTCTCTTTTGAGCAAATAAACTATTAAGAAGTGCAACAGATTAGCTGTATTCAGGACTACAAGCTTATTTAATATCAATCTACATCTTAAGTGTGATGGAAATAGTAGCTAATAATTTTTTGATTACTCCTATATGCATGAGTTGCACCATCATATTGCCTAGGTATATACGCCTAGGAATTATGCCTGTTTTATCCTGATGCTCACCAGCTTTTGCTATTCGATTAACCTCCGATTTAAGCCAGAAAGGGTATTTATTCAATTGCTTTCGTGTTGCTGACTCGGGAGAAGTAGCAACTTGAAATAGCGTTTAGGGAGGATTTGATTAAAATACATGGCAAGAAAATATCCTAAATTTAGCCAGGATCTCGCCCAAGATCCGACTACACGTCGGATCTGGTACGCGATGGCTCAGGGCAATGACTTTGAAAGCCATGATGGCATGACAGAGGAAAATCTTTACCAAAAGATTTTCGCTACTCACTTCGGCCATGTGGCAATCATCTTTCTCTGGGCTTCTAGCCTTCTGTTCCACGTAGCCTGGCAAGGTAACTTTGAACAGTGGATTAAAGATCCCCTGCATATTCGCCCGATCGCCCATGCGATTTGGGACCCCCACTTTGGTAAACCTGCGATTGATGCGTTTACCCAAGGCGGCGCTAACAATCCAGTTAACATTGCCTATTCTGGGGTCTACCATTGGTGGTATACCATCGGGATGAGGACAAACAATGACCTGTATATGGGTTCAGTGTTCCTCCTACTGTTGGCAGCGTTGTTTTTGTTTGCTGGTTGGTTACATTTACAACCCAAGTATCGTCCCAGCCTTTCTTGGTTCAAAAGTGCTGAACCTCGCCTGAATCACCACTTGGCTGGTTTGTTTGGTGTCAGTTCTTTGGCTTGGGCAGGTCACTTAATTCACGTTGCGATTCCTGAATCTCGCGGTGTTCATGTTGGCTGGAAGAATTTCCTCACCACCTTACCCCATCCAGCAGGTTTAGGACCCTTCTGGAGAGGTGATTGGGGTGTCTACGCTCAAAATCCGGATACACCTGGGCATATATTTGGTACATCCCAAGGTGCAGGCACCGCAATTCTGACTTTTTTGGGTGGCTTCCATCCGCAGACAGAATCGCTGTGGCTGACTGATATGGCTCATCACCACTTGGCGATCGCTGTGATTTTCATTATTGCCGGTCATATGTACCGGACTAACTTTGGGATCGGTCACAGCATCAAAGAGATGCTCAACGCCAGAAACTTCTTTGGTGCCCGAACTGAAGGTCAGTTTAACCTGCCACACCACGGGTTATACGACACCTACAACAACTCGTTGCACTTTCAGCTGTCTATACACTTGGCAGCTCTAGGTACGGCGGCATCTTTGGTGGCGCAGCATATGTACTCGATGCCTCCTTACGCTTTTATAGGGAAGGATTATACAACACAGGCAGCGCTGTACACTCATCACCAATACATTGCTGGGTTCTTGATGATCGGTGCTTTTGCCCATGCTGGCATTTTCTGGATACGTGATTACGACCCAGAACAAAACAAGGGCAATGTTCTCGATCGCGTCCTCAAGCATAAAGAAGCGATTATCTCTCACCTGAGTTGGGTATCGCTATTCTTGGGCTTCCATACTCTTGGTTTGTACGTCCACAACGATGTCGTAGTTGCCTTTGGTACTCCTGAAAAACAAATTCTGATTGAGCCAGTGTTCGCTCAGTTCATTCAATCTGCCCACGGTAAAGCGCTGTATGGAATGAACGCCCTGCTATCTAACCCAGATAGTATTGCTTACACGGCTTGGCCAAACTACGGTAATGTTTGGTTATCAGGTTGGCTAGATGGAATTAACTCCGGCACAAACTCCCTATTCTTAACCATCGGACCAGGCGATTTCTTGGTTCACCATGCGATCGCTCTCGGTTTGCACACCACCACCCTGATTTGTGTCAAGGGTGCGTTGGATGCCCGTGCTAGCAAGCTGATGCCCGATAAAAAGGACTTCGGTTTTACCTTCCCCTGTGATGGTCCTGGTCGGGGCGGTACTTGTCAAACTTCCTCTTGGGAGCAGTCTTTCTACCTTGCTACGTTCTGGATGTTGAACCTCCTTGGTTGGGTGACTTTCTACTGGCACTGGAAGCATCTAGGTATTTGGCAAGGTAATGTAGCTCAGTTCAATGAGAATTCTACTTACCTCATGGGCTGGTTCCGAGACTACCTTTGGGCTAACTCTGCTCAAGTAATTAACGGGTACAACCCCTACGGCGTTAATAATCAGTCTGTCTGGGATTGGATGTTCCTCTTCGGACACCTGGTTTGGGCTACCGGTTTCATGTTCCTCATCGCTTGGAGGGGTTACTGGCAAGAGTTGATTGAAACTCTAGTCTGGGCACATGAACGCACTCCACTGGCTAACCTAGTTCGCTGGAAGGATAAGCCTGTTGCCCTTTCTATTGTCCAAGGTTGGTTAGTTGGTCTAACTCACTTCACGGTTGGCTACATCCTTACCTTTGCAGCATTCTTGATCTCTTCAACCGCTGGTAAATTTGGCTAAAAATTTTTGATATCCTCTGACCTTTTGCACTTCTCCCCCTCTAAGCTGACGGCATAGAGGGGATTTTTTTATTGAAAGATATTGATGATTTGTTGTTTTCAGCAACGAATAATTTTGAGCGATCGCATTTCAGACCAATGACAAATGACCGCTTATTAACTGATATGATAACGGCTCTTACCAAATGCTTTTGCCTGATACATTGCAGTATCTGCTTTGCGTAACACTTCTTCAGGTGATTTAGTATCTGCTGAGATTGTTGATATGCCAATGCTCACTGAACAAGAGATCTGTTGACCATTCAAGATAAAAGGTTGTTTGAGTGCAGCAATAACTTGATTAGCTATACGAGCTGCACAACGAAAATCTTTTATATCTTCTAATAAAATTACAAATTCATCTCCACCAAGTCGTGCAATAAAATCTCCCCATCGGAGGAGAGATTTTAGCCTCTGGCTAATTTCAATCAGAAATTTATCTCCAGTATCGTGTCCGAAATTGTCATTAATTGCCTTAAATCCATCCAAATCGAGAAACAAGATAGAAGAAAAATATCTGGTATGATACTGCTGACATTCCCGCACGTAATCCAATTGCTGCATAAAATAAGCTCGATTTGGTAAACCTGTTAGTGGATCGTGCATGGCAATATGACGTAATTCCTCCTCAATTTGTTTACGATCTGTGATATCACGAATGATATTAAGTAAATAAGTTTTTTTTTGCCATTCTAAAAGCTTCACTGATAATAAACCAGTGCGTTTCTCACCAGTTTTTAAACAAAATTCAATTTCCAAATTGTGAATATGTTCTTGCGTTTTTAAACTTTTCTGGATTTGTGAATACCCTTCAAAGGTAAATCCCATATCTAATAATGTAATCGGGTAACCAATAACATTCTCTCTACTATATCCAGTTACCTTTAAGAATGTTTGATTAATTTCTACGCAATATCCTTTTCCTAATGTTGTTATTAAAATTAAATCAGGAAAATAATCAATAACTTTTACAAAGGCATCTTCAGAATATTCATTTGTTATTTGATTTATTTTGGAATCAAATATACCAGCTTTGCAACTAGTATTCCTAGGTTTCATATGTTAACTATATGTTATTAACAGATAATCATAATATTTTTAAGCGCTATTCACTAAAAATATTAGTTATTCTTAAGCTATTCTGAATTAAAGCTCTAAAGAAACATCGGAATTGGATTAAGCTGATCTTCTGTTAATTCTTCTCTTAACCACTCCATTTTTACAGGTACATCGTAAAGCCGACCTGGTGCCAACTGCGCCCAAAAGTGACGCAGGCCAGGAACAACAACTTTAACAACATGCATACCAATATCTGGACGTGTTTGATCGAGAACAAACATTTCTAGCCCATGTTTAGTAGCTACATCAACACAAGCAAGTACATCTTTCTGCAAGTCATGATTGTGGTAAGAAGGATAGTTTGCGAACACTTTAGGAACTATATTGGCATCGGGAACCAGGTAAGCTTGGTTTGCTAATGTTGCATTTTTGCACCAGCTTTGCATATCCTGACGGGTGAACTTGGCTGGTGAACAAGGATTTCCCCCATTAGAAAGAAATATCATCTGGTTCATTTCAGTAACAGCACGCAATATGGCGACTTTAGCATTGAAGTGAGCACCAAACCCAAATAGAATATCTTCTGGCTGGTGATTTAAGCGTCGGGAAATTGCTGCAAAGGTAGGAATATTTAAATCAGTAGTTAAGTCTAATATCCAAAAATCACGCTCGATAAATGTATAGTATTTTTTTAAGTTATGTAGATAAGGCTCTTCAAAGCTATTTAAATCGACAGCAGGTTTATGTAAACGGTTGTACCACCATATTGCTACTGCATCCCGTTCTACCAACTCCAGAAATCCTTGAAGAATAGCTTCTTCTTTAGTAGTTCCAGCCGCAGATCCATTGGTGTCTGCATAACAAAAGCAACGACCTTCAGGCAAAGCATACCCATAATAACAATATGCTGTTGGCAGATACTTGAATTGTTGGTGGGTAAGTGACCAGATGAGAGTCCATTCAATTTCTTGGCTGTCATCAAAGGGATCGGGTATCCATTGAATCATCTGGTGTTGCTGATTCCAAGCCTGGCGATCGCGGTACTGATTTGCGCTATAGTGCATGAACTCATAGGGATGAATTGCCCCTTCTCTGAGATTGGCATAACTACCTTTCACCCTTGGTTCTTCTCCCGTAAAGCTTCCACAGTAGCGCTCAATTGCTTCTCCCAAGGCACTCATCTTGGCCTGGGCTGCTGTTTTCCCTTTACCAAAGCTTTTGCTTTTATTGCGTAAATCCTCTAACTGTCTACCTTCTTTAGGAAAACTGTGCTCAACAACATAGGCGTGAATCAGCTCGTTCTGCTGGAACGGTTGAAATAAACTTCTGATCACTCCAGTAATCGGGCTAATGTGATGTTCGTAATTTTGAAAAGCTTGTTCAGGTGAGCAACTGCGATACCCTCCATCATCACTCAATTGCTTTGGTTGGCTATTTAGCACCAGTGGTTGAGGTTGCCTTTGACTTATATAGGTAGGTTCGCCACAACAATGGCATTGAGGACGATGAACTAAGGTATGACGTTGCAGATTGAGATTGACAAGATCAAAAGTTAGTAAAGTTCCTTCTAGAGGATGCTGTTGTGGGTTACTTAACCATTTAGCAATTTCAGTCGCTGCCAAATTTAACCCAGTTTGTACAGTTGAAGCTAAAGCAGCACGAGAAACTGGAAACGGATTTAAGGTTTGTTTCTGCTCTTGCAGAAAAGACTCAACCTCACGATTCATCCGCAGACGTTGTGCTAGGCATTCCCAACAGCCTGTATAACCAGGTCGAAAGATGGGGCCAATCCAAATTACGCCTCCCACTGGTTTAACTAGCAACCAAGAACGCTTCTCTTGTAAAGCTTCTCTGTTAAATGTTACCAAACCAGGTTGGAGATAATCATCTGTAAGCACAACAGCAAACTTGCCAGAATCACCAATATCAATGTTGAGAGATTCTAAGATAGCAGTTAATGGCTCAGATTTGACGCTACCAAAAGTACTGACAGCAACTTTAGCTTCTTGGAGACGTTGATTTACAAGGTTAGCATCCCTATTGAGCAGTCCCCAAAAAGCCGATTCCGCAAGTGATGTGTTATCAGCATTGGTGATGTATCCCTTACGTTCCAGCTGCTCTAATGCATAGATAGTTTCATCAGCCGAAGCTTGTCCTTGCAGTTGTTGAGCAATTTCCTCTACAGTGTAAAGTCCATTGAGTAGAGGTGCTAGTAGGCAGTATAGACGCCCATTCAAGACAAAATGCCCTCTTTCACTCAAGAGAAATACAGTTCTAGGAGGAGATATCTCAACATGAAAGTGCTCTTTGAACTTCGGCTGAATAAGCATAACTCTGGTAGTTAAATATAGATGCAGTGAAGCTTATTTTGCAATGGATATAATTTATTGCGAATTTAGCAGAAGTTGTTGCTTTATCTCACTAATTTGGAGATTAAGACTATTGATTTGGCTATCTTGTGCTTGCAACTTTTGATAAAGTGCTTGAATTGCTGCTAAAACTACACCATTGGCATCTACAACATTGATCAAGCGATCGCTTCCACCAACGTTGAAAGTTGTGGCAAAATCTTTTGCTATTGGGCCGATATGGCGAATTGTTTGATCCTGATTGTTATATTTCCTGGTAGTGATGGGTAAATCGGCAATACCTTGGAGAATGGCGTGGACATCAACCTCAGCCAGCGCTTCCTTAGCATTGCGATCGCTTGTGAAACGAGCTGAACCATTGGGGTCTAGATACATATTTGGGTTATTTTTTAGTCCAGCAGCCTTTAGTGTTCCAGAATTTCCCGGAACTTCCTGTCCTCCAGGATTAATGTAGCCAGTACCTCCAACACAACTTGCTAACTCATCATCCGATAATTCTTCAATTAGGCTTGCTGTGGTTACAGGTTTTTGCTCATTGGTGTACATATAGCTTTATGCGGATTTAATTAAATTTATTTTGTACAATAAGTGCACCAATCTGTTTGTTAAGTAGATGCAGTTTTTCCCTGACTTCCACGAATTGGCACAGATTTAAAAGAGAGCTATGGTAATTGATCGATAACTCAAGTTTAATTTTTATTTAAAATTGGATAAGTACTGGCATAGCAGCTGAAACTTAAGTTTACTTCTCAGCTAATTGTTGCTTTAGCTGAAGTAACTGTGTTTGCAGTTCATCGATTCGAGAGTCTTTCTGTTGCATCACTTGGTACAGTGCTTGAATTGCAGCCAAAGCTACACCGTTGGCATCTACAACTTCGATAAAGCGATCGCTTTCACCAACGTTGAATGTTGCAGCAAAGTCTTGTGCCATTGGGCCAATATGACGAATTGTTTCATCCTGGTTTTTATACTTCCAGGTGGTGATGGGTAAACTGGCAATTCCTTTGAGAATGGCGTGGACATCAACCTCAGCCACTTCTTCTTTAACATTGCGATCGCTCTTAAAGCGACCTGAGCCATTAGGATCGTAAGTGATTCCTATAGTAGTGATATTGGCAGAGACATCTCCCACTAATGGCAATTCAACTAGTGGGACTTCTGCAACCTTTCGTTTGCTAACAGTAAGCTGAATATCACAACCACCAACACAAGCGGCTAATTCTTCATCGCTCAGATCTTCAATCAGACTTTCTGTAGTTGTCAAGTTGTTAGAATTCAAGTGCATATATTTAACCATTAGTGTGTAGAGTGATTAGCAGTAAAGGCTAGCCAGGTTTATCTCTAAGTTAGAAATCTGAAAATACATTTGACTAGTTGTTGAGCATTTATATCCGCAACAAGTTATTTACTTGTGCTGATAATTTTTTGTTGGGACTGCATCCTCTCCTAATTAATAGACTGTCATTTAATCACATTGTTGGCGTAAACTGCCTCAATGTAAATTCCCTATTGTAAAATCAACTTTAAAAAAGACATGGTAAGAGGACGCGAATAGCCATTTGTCTGCTTTATCCAATCTTTAAAAAGATTTACGTAAATTTCCTTATTTACCAAAGTGAATTAATTTAGATTAGGAGCTACAGCACCGAACTTACTAGATTTATGTTGATATTCATAAATATATGAACATCTGTATACTCTTTAAAATAAATTTATTTTTTAAATTTTATTGAACTTTTAAGCCAGTAATAATACGGTTTTATCAATTTGGTAACTTTATTCAATCTCTAATAATTTTTCTACAATCTATCTCCTAGGGAATTTATTTTGGGTTTATCTAATGTGTATAGCAACTAGCTGGAGACAGTCCAGAAGTATGAGGCGTGATGACTGGTGCTTGTGCTGTTAAAAATACCTCTCCCTGAGGGCCAACTACAAGTCCCTGAGCTTCTACAATCTCATCAGAGGTAGGCAATGGTAAAGTTGCAGAAGTAACAGCTATTCTAGAGCGATCGCTACTTGCGGAAATTGGGACTGTTTGGATATCTTCTAAAATTGTGTCACTACCCAACACTACCTCTGGATTTTGTGGTAACCCACCCCTTCCAGTCACAATGAAACGGCTGTATTGTTCTGGGTTATACTGTCCACAACCTTGAGTAATTAATGTCGAAGCATCATTTGGCTGAACTGGTAAAACAGCAATTCCTTTACTTGGATCAATAGCCAGAGTTTTAATTTCCACAGCACCATTTAATCCAAACTGAGAGCTAGCTGTAATATCACTTTCAGAAGTAAGTTCAGGACGAAACTCAATCCCAAATATTCCTTGAGTTGTAATTTGAACATTCCCACCTCGACCTTGAATTGCATTAGCTGTAATATCACTATTTTCAGCAGCAGCTAATAAACTGGAACTAATATTTATATCACCACCGTTACCATTACCACCTGTAGCATCAGTAGTAACTTTACTGCCGTTGCGCATTAATAAAATATCTTTAACCTGTAAGGTGATATTACCGCCTTCACCTGATTTGGTTGTAGCTTGAATTCCTCCTGAGTCTTGTTGAGGATTGCCTGCATTATCAAGCACTATTGAATTAGCTTGTATATTAATACTTCCACCTTGACCTAAGCCTTCATTATCAACACTTAACCGCGCACCCTCTTGCAATAATAATTTTCCCGTAGAAATTTCTAAGTTGCCAGCGTTATTAATATTATTTTTGTTTAAAACACTTGCAGATAAACTGCTAAAGGTGGGAATTAAGCGGGTTGAGTCTAATGGGTCTTCCCTAAGAGGCCCTTGCCCTAATAATTGAACAGATTCAGTTGCATTGATGGTGAGTATTCCTCCCTTACCCAAACCGAGAGTCTCAACAGCAATATTACCGCCATCCTGCACTGTTAATTGCTTAGTATTAATTGTTATATTGCCTGCATTACCTGTACTATCTGGATTTGTGCCACTGAAAAGACCACCAGGAAAATGATAAATAGGTGAAACCCCCCTGACATTGACAGAATCGCTAGCATTAATAATCATGTTGCCGCTATTTCCTGCTGCTAAAGTACCAGCGAAAATTTGTGCTCCATCATTAATAATTAGCTCCCTTGTGTTAACTATTAAATCTCCAGCTTGTCCATTACCTTGTTGAACTGCTGTAAACAAACCACTGACTAGGAGATCTGAGGGTGCGACTCCAATTAATTCCACACTATTAGCAGCATTTACTGTGAGAGTTCCACCTTTTGCATCAGCGAAGGTTGCAGCCGATATTTGTGCTCCGTGATGAACAAATAATCGCTCCGTATTTACAGTTAAGTTTCCTCCTGAACCACTACCGTATGTATCTGTCAATAATCCAGTAAATAAAGAAGTATCTACTGAATCTACACCACTTAGTTCAATTGCATCCGTAGCATTGATGGTTAAATCTCCTCCTTTTCCTGAGGAACCAGGTAAGGCGGCGGTAGATATGCGAGCTTCACCTTCAACCTGAAGTTTGCTAGTATTTATTGTGATTCCTAAGCTGGCTCCACTACCACTATTTTCAGCAAATAATCCCCGATCAAAAATTCCAGTCGTGCTGTTATTTAATACGATGACGGCATCTGAAGCATTTAATATCAAATTTGCTCCTAAAATAGCGCCTAGTGTCCCTGCTTCTACACGGGAGTTATTAATTGTTAACTGCTTCCCTGTAAGTTGGATACTACCGCCTCCATCACCACTGGTTGTGACCATAGCATCATTGGTAAGTAATACATTGGCTCTAACCAAATCGCTAGGAAAACTTAATTGAAACTGGCTCCCTATTAATGAAAGTTTAACCGTACCTGAACCTGCTACTCCACCCAATTCAATACGGCCACTATCTGCACTCAACTGACCACCATTCATAGTTACTTCACCACCAATTAGCGCCAGTGTTTGGTTTGTCGTTACTGCAAGATTGGCTCCCTGTAATTGGATAGCTGCTGAGTTACTGCCATACTGTAATCCGATAGGAAGATTTATACTTAGTAAAGGCGGAGTTCCATCTGCGGATGTATTAAAGTCTTTACCATCAGTAAACTTCAAACTGTTGGCGGTAGTAGCTAAAAATGACCCACCAATATCTAATTTGGCATTGGGACCAAAGATAATTCCATTGGGATTAATTAAGAATAGATTGGCATTGCCAATGGTTTGAATTTTGCCATCGATATAGGAAGATAAACTTCCAGTTACTCGACTAATAATATTTTGAATAAAGGTAGGATTATTAAAGTTGGCGGAACCACCAGTTGGTACAGAAAATTGACTAAAGCTATGAAAAAGATTACCTCCTACTTGGCTACCACCTGTAATTGTGAAATTGAGATTATCAGGAGAAGCAACGTTTGTAGGGAGAGTACCATCTGCCGCGATCGCCTGAGCATCACAGGGTTTAGCAAATGCCAGATTGCAAATAGTAAATAATCCAGCAATACTGAGAATATAGTGCCAACTCATATAATTAAAATTAGTCAACTTTGGCTATTTGTCTCTCTCTCAGTATTCCCTTAATACCTGCCAGGATTACTAATTAAACTTGCTAATTAAGAATTTAAGAAAAACAGAGGGTTTTCGGGTTGAGCTTGCAAATCCTCGAAACATCCTTGAGCAATTAATCGCCCCTCATTCAGGACAACGATCCAATCTGCGTGTTGAATAACATGGGGTCGGTGACTAATCAGAATTGTAGTTTTACCAGAGCGATCGCTTAATAATTGATCTAGTAAATGTGATTCACTAGCTGGATCTAAAGCACCAGTAGATTCATCCATGAGCAAAATTGGCGGATTGGAGATAATCGCTCTAGCTATAGCTAGACGCTGACGCTGACCTCCTGAGATATTGGCACCAAATTCACCCAAAACAGTTTGATACTTATCAGGTAGCCGACTAATAAATTCATCTGCACCTGTTAGTTTACAAGCATGAACAATTGTCTCAAAGCTGATATAAGGAGCAGTTAAGCGGAAATTTTCAATAATTGAACGGCTCCAAAAATGGGCTTCTTGAGGAATTAGGACAATTTGTTGACGCAGTGAATCAAGAGATATATCTTGCAAATTGTAATCACCAATCCGGATATTGCCAGATTGTAGCGAGTAAAATCCAGCAATTAGTTTTGCCAAAGTGCTTTTACCACAGCCTGATTGACCCACCAAAGCAACTATCTTACCACCAGGAATTGTCAGTGAAAAATCTTTCAGGAGGTCAACTCTGCCTGTATGGTGAAAATTAAGATTAATACAGACGATGTCGGAATTAGGAGAAAATTCTACCCAAGGCTTTTGTTCGTCTCCTTGATTTTCTGGAGTTACGTCGAGCACTTCTGCTAATCGTTGAATAGAAGTTTTAGCCTGCACAAGTCCATTAGCAAAACCAATTAATGTACTAATAAAACCGAGAAAATTACTATTCATGCTGTTGAAAGCTAGCAATTGTCCAATTGTGATTTCTCTAGCGATCGCTAGGCTGCTACCAAACCATAAAAGGAGAATGCTGCTAATTCCAAACACTAACCCAGAAAAGATATTATTAATAGCTGAAATCTGCATCGTTTTGAATGCTAAATTGGCAACTCGGCCAAATTGGCTCTGAAATTCTTCCCATAATTGCGGAGCAGCGCTTAGACTTTTAAACGTTATTGCTCCTTTGAAAGTTTCAACTAAAATACCTTGATTTTCAGCTTCTAAAACCAATAAATTTTGCGTTTTTTGTTGCAGAATAGGTAGGAAAATCAAGGTTGATAATGTCATCGCTACTGAAAAAATTAGAGCAATTAACGTCAGCTTACTGCTATAGAACAACATGAAACATAAGGATATCAGCGCGATGAAAAACTGGCTTGGCAGTCCAATGATTGACTGAGAAACTAGCTGATTAATTTCTTGAATATCTCGCAGCCGAGTAATAATTTCACCACTCCGATGAGATTCATAGTATGTCAGAGGTAAGCGAAGAATTTGCCGACCAAATTCTAATACCAGTCCTAACTGAAGTCTTTGAGCAAAATGAGTAATCAGGTTAGATTGAACAAGTCTGAGGCTGCTGCTAAAAAAATTCATCACAATAGCTGCCAATACAATATTTACTAGCAGCCTAGTATCTCCGCGAACTAGGACATCATCAGTAAGAATTTGTAGCAGAAAAGGAGAAATCAGAGACAGCAGTCCCACAAAAATATTGACGATCAATGCTTCGCCTAAGATAGCGCGATAATTCCAGACTGGTTGGATAAAGCGCCGAAAATTGTTAATGCGATCGCTCTGTTGAGCAAAAAAGCGAACAGTATCTGGTTCTAAAATCAGCATGAGCCGATTTGCCCAACCCGCCATTAGCTCATCCTTCAAGAGATAACGAAGACCAACAGCCGGATCGCCAATGATATACTTCTTACCGCGACAACCATACAAGACTACCCAGTGATAACCTTGCCAGTGAATGATTGCAGGTAGAGCGATTTCTTGTAATTTATCTAAAATTTCTGGTGCGACTCTAACTCCTCTAGCATTAAACCCTAAGGCTTCCGCACCACGTCTTAGCCCCAAGAGAGAAGTACCAAGTTGCCCTGTTCCTACAGCTTCGCGAACACGGTTAAGGCTAAAAATACGTCCGTAATGTTTGGCGATTGTAGCTAGACAAGCTGCTCCGCAATCTTCTTCGCTATGCTGACGAATGAGTTGATAAGGCATAGAGTGTCATTCACGTGAGCAGACAATTCTTGCTGTGGTTCCCTCCTCAGGTGATATCCGAATTGTGCAAGCTGCTAGGATTAATCTCATAAAAAATCAGTCTGTGAAACAGGAAGATATCATTGCTTATATTGATAATTCCCAGATCCAAACTCAAAAAGCCAGTTATAACACTTGTTTTTTATCTGTGTCCAGCATAAATTTTTATGAAATGTAACTGAAGTGTGACAACTGCAAACTCTATCCTGCTTGCAATTCAGCTTGTGAAATCTATCTGCCAGGTTAATTTTTAGCGAAAATTTCTATGACTGAAGCATTTAATCAGCAACCCAATAGACTTGACCGAATTGAGCAAATGCTATTGCTCACGACGACCGCACTGGGTGATACAGCAAGGCAGCAGCAGGCAAATACTCAGGCAATCGCCCAGGTTACTGCGCGTCTCGATCAGCTAACCCTCAAGGTGGACAATCTTACAGAGTCTGTAGGGTCATTAAATGAAGATGTTGTCTTACTCGCTGATTACTTCACTCAAGTGATTCAAAATGCCGAGACTGACCGCGAAACTTTCCAGGCAGAGATTCGACGCATTTGGGAATATCTATTAGACCTCTTGCAAAAATATATTTTTGCAAGAGGGGGGAAAGGGAAAAGGTTAAAGG
>NZ_MTAV01000125.1 GCF_002154695.1 Nostoc sp. T09 | reverse complement strand
TGAAATTCTGGGATTGCTTCCCTACACTACGTTCCGGTCGCAATGACAAATTTTGCTTGCGTAAGCCCTGTTTGCAATTATTGCAGAAAGTCTAAATCTGAAGCTCACTGTGAAACAGGCGATCGCATTCTCAGCGACTCTCGTTAGCCATAATGTTAACGAATTGTCACGCATCTTTAAACTTGCGATCGCACATTAGTATTAACTACTCAAAATTTTTTACTTATTGGGTTGAGCAATTCGCGCTTCAATATCCTCGAAGGTTTGGAGTAACAAACGTTTTGCTTGTAATTGCCAACCCCATTTTTGCAGTCTAAAAGCTGCTACAGAACCACCTATAGCTGCTAATAATCCTATGGGTTGATTTAAAGAAATTCCTAATAATAAACCTAATCCAGCAATTCCCCAAAATGGTAAAGCTACTACTTGTCTTTGTTCTTCCACAATTCGGGCAATTTCATTGGGTTGCATCGTAGCTAATAATGCTGCTTTGATTTCTCGTTGCTCGACTAACGATACCGATAAACCAATTTTCCGGCGCAGTTTTTCAATTTTGCGAGCATCAGTACTGTACTCAGTTAGCTCGTCTTCTGCCATTTTCAGTAGTTGTTCTAATTGCGCCATCTTATATTGTATCCATAATTCTCAATATTGTTATTATCCCGAATTATTGTTAATTTTTCTTGACTATATTTCGGCATTTTGTAGCACAATTCCAAATTTACTATTTAAAATTGAACATAGGCAAAATATACTAGCACACCACAGCGGAAATCAAAACTCTATTCAAAATAGGAGAATTCCTTGGTCGCTCATTGTTCTCCTTGATCCCTGTAACTTAACCCTTGACTATTGTTGAATTCCGCGTAATAGTACTAGCGATTTCGCACTTACAACCAGAGCATTTAATTGTGAGGTAATACTGATGGTAACAGTAGCTAAAAATACTTTGTCTGTTGATACCAAAGAGCGATCGCTGATCCTTTGGTTTGATGAGGTGGGTATTGCGGATATTCCCTTAGTTGGGGGGAAAAATGCATCACTAGGGGAAATGATTCAACAGTTGACACCCAAAGGCGTTAACGTTCCGACTGGGTTTGCTACTACTGCTTATGCTTATCGTTATTTTATTGAGTCTGCTGGGTTAGAAACAAAGCTAAGGGAACTATTTTCTGACCTAGATGTTGAGGATGTAAAAAATTTACAGGAACGAGGAAAAAAAGCGCGATCGCTACTGATGCACACACCATTTCCTGTGGAACTGCGCCAGGCGATCGCTACAGCATATACAAGTTTATGTGAGCCATACAATGCAGATACAGATGTCGCCGTCCGTTCTAGCGCCACTGCGGAAGACCTCCCCGATGCCAGTTTTGCCGGACAGCAGGAAACTTATCTGAACGTTGTGGGTGTTGCAGGAGTTTTAGGCGCTTGTCATAAATGTTTTGCTTCATTATTTACCGATCGCGCCATTTCGTATCGTCATACTAAAGGATTTGACCACTTTAGTATTGCCCTAGCTGTAGGTGTGCAAAAAATGGTGCGTTCTGATTTAGCATCTTCTGGGGTAATGTTCTCAATTGAAACGGAAACTGGTTTTAAGGATGCGGCATTAATTTCTGCTGCTTACGGTTTAGGCGAAAATGTCGTACAGGGAACGGTAAACCCAGATGAATACTATGTTTTTAAACCGACTTTAAAAGCAGGTTTTAGCCCCATTGTCGATAAAAAATTGGGCAGCAAAGAATTAAAAATGGTCTATGATGATGGCTCAAAATTTACCAAAAATATTCTAGTTCCTACCGAAGAAAGAGCTAAATTTGTCCTGAGCGATGACGAGATTTTACAACTAGCGCGTTGGGCTTGTGTAATTGAAGATCATTATTCTCAAGTTCACGGTCATTACACTCCAATGGACATTGAGTGGGCAAAAGATGGGATTACCAATCAACTGTTTGTTGTCCAAGCACGTCCAGAAACCGTACAGTCGCAGAAACGGGGAAATGTGCTGCGGAGTTACCGCCTCATTAGAAGTGATGAAGATAAAAGCGCGAAATCCGCCGCGGATCATCATCCTCTTGTCACCGGACGCGCGATTGGTGAAGCGATTAGTCAAGGGAAAGTACGCCTAATTTTAGATGTGAATAAAATCGACCAGTTTCAGCCTGGGGAAGTTTTAGTCACAGATAGAACTGACCCCGACTGGGAACCGATTATGAAACGGGCTAGTGCAATTATTACTAACTCTGGGGGTCGCACCTGCCACGCAGCGATTATTGCGCGAGAATTAGGCGTACCTGCGATCGTGGGTTGTGGCAATGCTACAGCAGTCTTAAAAACTGGTCAAGAAGTAACAGTTTCTTGTGCGGAAGGAGAAGAAGGACGAGTTTATCCAGGTTTATTACCTTTTGAAGTCCAAGAAGTTCTCTTAGAAAACGTACCCCGCACCCGCACGCAAATTTTAATGAATGTGGGTAATCCCCAAGAAGCATTTAGTTTAGCTGCTATTCCTAATGATGGAGTGGGTTTAGCGCGTACAGAATTTATTATCGCCAACCAAATCCAAATTCATCCAATGGCGTTAATTCACTATAAGAATTTAAAAGATGAATTTGTCAAAGCTAAAATTGCGGAAATTACCGCACTATATGAGGATAAAACCCAGTATTTTGTAGATAGATTAGCCCAAGGGATCGGTAGAATTGCTGCGGCATTTTATCCCAAACCAGTGATTGTGCGGATGTCAGATTTTAAAAGTAATGAATATGCCAATCTTTTAGGTGGTCAACAGTTTGAACCCCATGAAGAAAACCCGATGCTGGGCTGGCGTGGAGCAGCACGCTACTACGATCCAGGTTACAGAGAAGCTTTTGCTTTGGAATGTTATGCCATTAAACGAGTACGGGAAGAAATGGGTTTAACCAATGTCATCCCAATGATTCCTTTCTGTCGCACTCCCGATGAGGGACGTTTAGTATTAGCAGAAATGGCCAAGAATGGTTTACAGCAGGGCGTCAATGACTTACAGGTTTACGTCATGTGCGAGTTGCCCAACAATGTAATTATGGCTGAAGAGTTTGCTGAGGTTTTTGATGGATTTTCTATTGGTTCTAACGATCTAACTCAGCTAACACTAGGCTTAGATAGAGATTCAGCATTGGTAGCGCGATTATTTGATGAACGCAGTCAAGGTGTGAAACGCATGGTAAAAATGGCAATCGAAGCTGCAAAACAAAATAATCGCAAAATTGGGATTTGCGGGCAAGCACCTAGCGATTATCCAGAATTTGCCCAGTTCTTAGTTGAACAGGGAATTGATTCTATTAGCTTAAATCCTGATTCAGTTCTAAAAACAATGTTAAATGTAGCAAAAGTTGAGAATAAACAGCCTTAAATCCATTCTTTCTGGAGATATATAGACATGAGAAATAATTTTACCTAACAATTATTATGGATATGATTGATTTGGCATTTTGAATCACCCATAGGGGTTGACTTCCCCCAGAATTAATTTCTGGGAGAATCGACGGGCAACCCCTCCCCTCTACCAATGAAGCAAATTCGCACACTCAAGCACCTGTATTCGTCTCCTCCTGCCTCTAAAGGTGAGGTTTTATGAAATACTTTTCAGAAGCGGAGTAAAGATTGTGGTCACTGAGCAAAAATTGACGAGATGTGAAGAAATTGTGGCAGGCGGAGGTGAGATGGGGGCACTCATGCGAACGCTTGACTGGTCAACTACCGCCCTTGGTGCTGTGGAAACTTGGCCACAAAGCTTGAAAACTGCCGTTCGCATTATGTTAGGGTCGCGCTACCCCATGTTTGTTTGGTGGGGAGAGTCGATGACCAATTTTTATAACGATGCTTACATTCCGGTTTTGGGTCAACGCCATCCCCAAGCACTAGGTCAGCCAGCTTCCCAAGTATGGGCGGAGATTTGGGACACCCTAGGACCCCAAGCTGAAGCCGTACTGCAAAAAGGGCATTCTTCGTGGAATGAGGAATTGCTCTTAGTTATGCAGCGTAATGGCTATCCAGAAGAAACCTACTTTACCTTTTCCTACAGCCCCATTCCCCAAGACGATGGAAGTGTGGGTGGGATCTTCTGTGCCTGTACTGAGGAAACTCGTCGCGTTTTGGGCGATCGCCGTCTGCACACTTTACGAGAACTTGCAGCCCAAACAGCAAAAGCGAAGACCGTCGAAGATGCTTGTGAAATTTCTGCTCAAACTTTAGCCAATAACCCCTACGATGTGCCGTTTGCGCTGCTGTATTTGCTGGATGATACTGGATCGCAAGCGCGACTGGTGGGGACAACCAGATTAGCTCCCGGAACAGCAGCCAGCCCCCCAGAAATTGAGATGGGATCACAGATATGCGATCGCTGGTCACTTTCTGCCGTCCTTAAAGAAGGCAAAAGTCAGTTAGTACATGAAGTGAAATCAAAGTTTGGGGATTTACCTGGTGGTGCTTGGCCAGAGTCACCAAACTGCGCTTTTGTGTTACCCCTCACTACCCCCGGACAGGCGCGACTCAGCGGATTTTTGATTGCAGGTATTAGTCCGCGCCGCCAGTTCGACGATGATTATCAAGGCTTCTGGGATTTAGTAGCCGGACAGATTACCACTGCGATCGCCAATGCTCGCGCTTACGAAGCAGAACGGCTACGGGCAGAAGCACTCGCAGAACTCGATCGCGCCAAAACTCAGTTTTTCAGTAACGTCTCCCACGAATTTCGCACGCCATTAACGTTGATGTTGGGGCCAACGGAAGATGCCTTATCTGATACTGCAACTCCATTACCTGCTGTGCAACGCGAACGAATTGAAATTGTGCAGCGCAATGCCCTGCGGTTACTAAAATTAGTCAACACCTTGCTCGATTTTTCCCGCATTGAAGCCGGACGCATTCAGGCAGCCTATGAGCCAACAGATTTAGCCAGGTTTACGGCTGAACTTGCCAGCGTGTTTCGCTCCACAATTGAACAGGCAGGAATCCAACTGATTGTTGATTGCCCTCCTTTACCAGAAGCGATTTATGTCGATCGCGAAATGTGGGAAAAAATTGTCTTTAATCTTCTATCAAATGCTTTTAAATTTACATTCTCCGGTACAATTACAGTTCGATTAGAGTATGTTCACAATTACGTTGATTTAATTGTTGAAGATACAGGCATTGGCATTCCAAAAGAGGAAATACCGCATTTATTTAAGCGATTTCATCGAGTAAAAGGTGCCCAAGGACGCAGTTTTGAAGGCTCAGGTATTGGCTTATCCCTCGTGCAGGAATTTGTGGAACTTCATGGTGGCACGGTTAGCGTTACCAGTGCTTTGGGAGAGGGCAGTTGCTTTATCGTCGCCATTCCCACGGGAGCTAGTCATTTACCAAGGGAATCACTACGTGCCAGTCGCACATTAGCAGCAATTACTTTAAGTTCAATTCCTGATGTGGAAGAAGCCCAACTTTGGCTACCAGAATCAGGGAACAGGGAAGAATCTTACTTATCACCTGTCAGTTCTCAGCTGTTACCTTCGTCTGCTCGCATTCTCTTGGCTGATGATAATGCAGATATGCGTGAATATGTCAAGCGATTGTTGAGTTCTCACTATACAGTTGAGACGGTCGCAAATGGCAAGGCGGCGTTAAATGCAGTTCAGGAGCATCCACCAGACTTGGTATTAACAGATGTGATGATGCCAGGAATTGATGGCTTTGAATTACTGCGATCGCTACGTAGCGATCGCAAAACTCAAGATATCCCCATTATTTTGTTATCGGCACGAGCTGGAGAAGAATCGCGGATTGAAGGACTGGCGGCTGGCGCGGATGATTATATAGTTAAGCCGTTTTCGGCACGAGAATTGCTGGCGCGTGTAGAAAACAATCTGAAATTATCTCAACTGCGGCAAGCGGCGCGCAAACAAGAACAAGCGTTAAGGATGGAAGCAGAGGCAGCGCTACGCGATCGCCAGCAGGCAGAAGCAGCATTGCGTCAGAGCCAAGAACTATTTCAGCAAATGGCAGACACAATTGAAAGCGTCTTCTGGTTATCAGATCCGCAAGCGCAACAGATGCTTTATGTCAGCCCTGCCTACGCGAAAATTTGGGGACGTTCCTGTGAGAGCTTGTATGCTGATAAAAGTAGTTGGATAGAAACGATTCACCCCGAAGATAGAGAACAGGTGCAGATGGCTGGCGCACAATGTCTGGCCAAAGGCAATCATACTGAAGAATATCGCATCTTGCGTCCTGATGGTGCAATTCGGTGGATACGCGATCGCGGCTTTTTAGTTCGAGATCGGGATGGGCAACCATATCGAATTGCTGGAGTTGCCGAAGATATTAGCGATCGCAAGCAAATTGAAGCCGCCCAACACGAGAGTGAACGGCGGTTGCGGCGATTGGTGGAATCAAATTTATTTGGTGTCGTTTTTGGCGATTGCTTTGGTGGATTACACTACGCCAATGACTATCTCTTAAATCTGGTAGGCTACTCTTTAGCAGAAATGCAGTCTGGGCAAGTGCAATGGAGCCAACTCACCCCACCAGAATTTGCGGATTTAGATGCCAAAGCAGTCGAACAATTGAGTACCCAAGGAAGTTGTGCGCCTTACGAGAAAGTATATCTCCACAAAAATGGGCGGCGAATTCCGATTTTAATTGCTGCGGCATTGCTTCAAGAACCTTACAATCAGTCTCAAGAAGTTATTGCCTTTATTCTGGATCTAACCGAACTCAAACAAGTTACAGAAGAACGCGATCACTTTTTCAACTTGTCCACAGATATGATGGCGATCGGTAAGCTCGATGGTTATTTCACACAGGTGAATCCCGCTTGGGAAAAAACCCTTGGTTGGACGGAAACAGAATTGACCGCAAAGCCATACATTGAGTTTGTCCATCCTGATGACCAAGCTGCAACAATAGTTGCAGCCCAAAAGCTGGCACAGGGAATCGAAATGATCGGGTTTGAAAACCGCTACCTGACAAAATCCGGGTCATATCGCTGGATTGCGTGGAATGGTGTTGCTTTCCCCAAACAGAACGTGATTTATGCAGTCGCTCGCGATATCACCCATCGTAAACAAGCCGAGCAAGATCGAGAAGAACTACTTGTACGCGAACGAGCCGCCCGTGAAGAAGCCGAACGGGCAAGTCGGGTCAAAGATGAGTTCCTTGCCGTCCTTTCCCACGAATTGCGCTCCCCACTTAATCCGATTCTTGGCTGGTCGAGGTTGTTGCAAAATGGTAACCTTAACGCTACACAAACGGCCAAGGCTTTCGCCACCATCGAACGCAACGCTAAGTTACAAGTACAACTGATTGAAGATTTACTTGATGTTTCGCGAATTCTCCAGGGCAAACTGGTCTTAAATGCCACACCCCTAGATTTGGGTAGGATAATTTACTCGGCGCTGGAGACTGTGCAATTAGCTGCTGAAGCCAAGTCTTTAGAAATATACACAAATATTAGCCCAATGGTTAGTGCGATCGGGGATGCTACTCGATTGCAGCAAGTGGTTTGGAATATTTTATCCAACGCTGTAAAATTTACTCCACCAGGAGGAAAAGTTGAAGTTCACTTAACATCTGTTGGTAGCAACGCTCAAATTCAAGTCAAAGACACAGGTAAAGGCATTCGTCCAGAATTTCTAGCTTATGTATTTGACCATTTCCAGCAAGAAGACGGCTCCACAACCAGGCAATTTGGTGGTTTGGGATTGGGGCTAGCGATCGCGCGTCAGATCGTGGAACTGCATGGCGGTACTGTGGGAGTGGAAAGTCTTGGGGAAGGACAGGGTGCAACTTTTACAGTACAAATTCCCCTATTCTTGGATATTATTCCTAAAGCTGCTTTACCACCATCATCAAATCACCCATCGTTAAATCTCAGCGGCATTTACATTTTAATTGTAGATGACGAGCCAGATTCCCGCGACTTTCTCACCTTTGTGTTGACACAACAACAGGCAACAGTTACATCTGTGTCATCGGGATTGGCGGCGCTCAACGCTTTTAACCAAAGAGTTCCCGACCTATTGATTAGTGATATCGGTATGCCTGAGATGGATGGCTATATGCTAATACAAAATATTCGAGCCTCACCACAAGGTAAATCTATTCCAGCCATAGCCTTAACTGCTTATGCTGGAGAAATTAATCAGCAAAAAGCGATCGCAGCGGGTTTTCAAAGACATCTAGTCAAACCAGTTGCTCCCGATGCAGTGGTGGCGATGGTTGTCGAATTAGTTCGGCAACAGCAAATGATTAATTAACCGCCGATAAGAACTAAATATATAAGATGATTAATAACTAATCACAAATAACCAAATACCAATGACTAATGACCAATGACCAATGACTAATGACTAATGATTAAAAATTGGTTCCGAATAGGAATGGCGGCTATATTCCTCTTCTCGCTCGCCTTGCGTTTTTGGGGACTTGATCGATTCAATACCCTAGTATTTGATGAAGTTTACTTTGCCAAATTTGGGAATAACTATCTTACCCATACTCCATTTTTCAATGCTCATCCGCCCTTGAGTCAATATATTATTGGTATTGGAATTTGGCTTGGCAGCCATTTTAGTTTTGGGCAAGAATCAATCAATGGACTAGTAGGTTCTTTACTATCTCCTTGGAGTTATCGTTGGGCAAATGCATTCACTGGCTCATTTATTCCTTTAGTTGTCGCTGCTATAGCCTATCAAATTAGTCATCGCCGTAGCTTTGCTTTACTTGCAGGATTTTTTACAGCGTGTGATGGTTTATTCCTTGTTGAGTCTCGCTATGCTCTCAGCAATATTTATATTGTAATTTTTGGTTTATTAGGGCAGTGGTTTTTATTTTTAGCATTAGATAACCAAAATCAACGGCGTTCTTTATGGTTAGTTGCTGCTGGTATTGGTTTTGGTGCATCAGTTGGCACTAAATGGAATGGTTTATGGTTTCTGTTAGGTACTTATTTAATTTGGATTACTGCTTGGCTAGTTCATTGGTTACATTCTTATCTTAGTCCTAGCAAAGATGCCAAATTTCAGGAACCACCAATAGCTAAAGTTGAGACACCGCTACAAAAGTTGACTCAGCTAAATATTTTCCAGATGGTGTTTTATTTAGGAATTATCCCAGCTTTAATCTACAGCCTAATCTGGATTCCTCACCTGCAACTAGATACAAAATACGGTTTTATAGAAGTACACCAACAAATTTTGCAGTTTCACCTGCATATGGGTGGTAATAGTCCCACAGTGCATCCTTACTGCGCTCCTTGGTACAAATGGCCTTTGATGACTCGACCAATGGCCTATTATTATCAAACAGCTCATAGTTTCACCGATCCCTTACCAGTACTGGGGCCTAATTTACCTGCTGCTGATGGACAGGTAATTTATGATGTCCATGCAATGGGTAATCCTTTTTTATGGTGGTCTGGTATGGCTGCTATGTTGTTTTTAGTAGGAATGCTGCTGTCGAAACTGGTAATTCCTATAATCAAGCATAAGCGTTTGTCTGTACCTGCAAATCTTTCTGTTGATACTTGGGTTGCCTTGTATATAGTGTTAAATTATGCCGCTAATTTATTGCCCTGGGTAAAAGTAACTAGGTGCGTTTTTATTTACCACTATATATGTGCTGTAGTGTTTGTATTTATAGCGATCGCTTGGTTTGTAGATCAATGTCTTCGCAGTTATTATCGGGAACTACGAGCATTCGGTGTTACTCTTGCTTTTCTAATTTTGGCAGCTTTTATCTTCTGGATGCCGATTTATTTGGGCTTACCTCTCACATCTAACGGCTATAAACTCCGGATGTTGTTTAATTCTTGGATTTGAATGCAGAAATACAAAAATTAAATAAGTATTCAGAATATAGAATTAATTGCTGTGGACAGAATTCAATTCTTTTTTCTGGAGACTGATACCAATTTGAAAAATGATTGCGTGAAGATGTTACTGAGCGCACATGCTATCAATCCGCTGCTGAACTCATTGAACGTGTTCACTTATTTGAACAAGATATTAATTCCACTCCCTTTGAGATTTGCGATCGCCTATGGGTGAAAAATCATCTTGATCCTGATGAGGAAAAACTACCGGTTTCAACATAGACGAGGTTTAATCTTTTCATCGTCTAATCAATTGCTGTTTTCAGCGGGATTAGGCGTTGCAGCAGAGCGATCGCCTTTTTGGCATCACCCACCACACTATCTTGCTTGAGATGTTCTGAGATTGCTTGAGTAAGAAGTATACAAGCTGCACATATCAAATGCCAACAGCAAAAGGCTTCTAGCTCTAGATAGTAGACAGCAAGACGATCTACATTGAAAGTGATATGTAGCTATATATACTTGTCCCTTGAGATGCTCCTCAAACCCAAACTACATCGGCTGCAACAACCCGCGTTCGCGCAAGCGCGACGAATGTTGTTCGCCCAATTGGTGCGGGAACTGCGGCATACGATGCAGCTATCCCAAGAAAAGTTCGCCGACGAATTAGGCATGACCTTTGCTACCATTAATCGATGGAAAAATGGACGCGCTACGCCTTCTGCTTTAGCACTCAAGCAAATTGACACGTTGCTAAACCAATTGTCTCAATCCCCCGATGCCAGGTTGCGGGAACGGAGCCGAGCCATTCGAGAAAAATACTTTCTCAAAAGGGAAGTAAACGTATGAGGGCTGAAAGGAGAAATCGGAGCGATCGCCTGTTTGACTTTGGGCTAGTAGTTCTCAGTGTGGCTGTGGCACTTGGACTCACGCTGCTGCTGACACCGTGGCTTTATCCCACCGTTACGCCCCTATTTTTTGTGGCAGTTATGATTAGTGCCTGGTTGGGCGGATGGGAGACTGGCTTGCTAGCAACTGTTCTGTCTACGCTGGCTGTTAACTATTTCTTTATTGAGCCACTCTATTCCTTACAAATTATCAATATAGGAACTGTTGTTCGATTGAGTTTGTTCGCGATCGCGGCAGGGTTGGTCAGTTACCTAACTCGATCGCAACGTATGGCTTTAGAGCGTTTCAGAGCCAACTATCAGACGCTCAAGGAAACAATGGAGCGTGAGGAAGCGGCGCAAGCTAGGGACAGCCAAGCAAAGGAAGCACTGCGGCAAAGCGAAGCTCGCTTGCGTGCAGTGGCGGCTAACTTACCTCAAGGGGCGGCGTTCGTTGTCGATCGCAATTTACGTTACCTACTGGCAGAGGGCAAAGCGCTTGAAGAAGTAGGCATGACTTCTGAAAATCTGGTGGGCAAAACCATTTGGGAGGCACTCGCTCCAGATCTCGCCGCAATTTACGAGCCGTACTTCCGTCAAGCCCTGAAGGGTGAACCGTTTAGCTGGGAGCATAATAGCCACGATCGCCACTACATTTCTCACGGCACTCCACTGGTGAACGATCGAGGTGAGGTCTATGCGGTGCTGGCAATGTCCTATGACATCACCGAACGCAAGCGCGTTGAAGAACGGTTGCGCGAATCGGAAGAAAAATTTCGCACGTTCGCAAATACTATTCCGGTGTTGATGTGGCAGCAGGATGCAGAAGGCAAGAACGTCTGGGTCAACCAGTATTTCATTAACTTCGCGGGTAAGACTGCCGAGGAAATCAGCGGCAAAGGTTGGGAGAAACTGCTTCATCCCGATGATGCCGAAAAGTTTGTTGCAGGCTTTATGGAGGCGGTTCGGACGCGACAACCTTGGCACGGGCGCGTTCGCTCTCGGCGGTACGACAGCGAATGGCGTTGGGTGGAATCGTTCGCTCAGCCATTGTTCGGCTCGGACGGTGCGTATCTCGGTCATGTCGGAGCTACGCCGGACATAACAGCCACCGTTGAAGCCGAAGCTACGCTGCGCGAATCTGAGGAACGATTCCGCACTTTAATCAGTGCCAGCTCAAATGTCCTGTATCGCATGAGTGCCGACTGGAGCGAGATGCAGGAGCTTCAGGGCGGAAATTTTCTTGCCGACACTCCAAAGCCGAGCCGGAACTGGCTGCAAAACTATATCCACCCAGACGATCGGGCGCAAGTGCTAGCAGCCATTCATGCCGCCATTGAAGCTAAAGGTTTATTTGAGTTGGAGCATCGCGTTATCCGGGCAGACGGGACGATTGGGTGGACGTATTCACGCGCCGTTCCATTGCTCAATGCTACGGGTGAAATTGTCGAATGGTTTGGCGAAGCAAGCGATATCACCGATCGCAAACGCCGCGAAGCCAATCTCGCTTTTCTCGCTGAAATCCAAAACGATTGTGCCCGTCTCACCACGGCTGACGAAATAATGCAGACCGTCGGTGCAAAAATCGGCTCGTATTTGAATCTTTCCATCTGTGCCTTTGTCGATGTGGACGAAGCCCAAGAGCGGGCGATCGTGCATCACACTTGGCATCGAGAAGACGCACCAAACTTGATTGGCACGTATCGCATCTCTGAATTTGTGACCGAAGCATTCTACACGGCGGTACGGGCTGGAGACATCATTATCGTCAACGATACGAACACGGATGCGCGTACCCATGCACAGAACTGCGCCGTCCTCAATATTCAGGCATTCATCCACGTACCGTTGCTGCGTGAAGGGCAATGGAAGTTTCTCTTCAACGGCTATGATTCGCGCCCGCGTCAGTGGCAAGAGGATGAGATTGACTTGTTCCGTGAGTTAGCCAACCATATCTTTCCCCGGCTGGAGCGTGCCCGTGCGGAGGAAGCTGTTGCCGCCGATTTACAAGACACGCAACTGCTGCGGGAACTGGGGGCGCGATTGGTCACAGAAGGCGACTTTCAAATCCTGTACCAAGAGATTATTGCTGCCGCGATCACCATTACCCAGGCTCAGGCAGGGACGCTGCAACTGCTGGATGCTGCAACCAACGAACTGGTGATGCTTGCCTCGCAAAACATACCACTAGAGATGTCTGAGCCTTTCTGCCGCATCGATGCCAGTTTTAATACCTCCTGCGGCGTTGCTCTGCGAGTTGGCGAGCGTAGCTTTGTCGATTTTGATGTACCCGAAAGCGAAGACTCGCATGGTTCTCTGCGGCTGCTTATGGAGGCGGGCTATCTCTCGGCTCAGTCCACGCCGCTGATTACCCGCTCTGGTAGATTAATCGGCATGGTTTCCAACCACTGGCGTACCCACTATCGACCAAGCGATCGCCAGTTGCGATTTCTCGATTTACTGGCTCGCCAAGCTGCCGATTTGATCGAACAACGGCAGACGGAAGCCGAACGCGAGCGATTGCTTCAACAGGCACAAGCGGCACGGGCAGAAGCCGAACAGACGAATCGTATTAAAGACGAATTTTTAGCTGTACTCTCTCACGAATTGCGATCGCCCCTCAACCCAATTCTCGGTTGGTCAAGACTTTTGCAAAACGGCAAGCTGGACGCAGCCAAAACTGCTCAAGCCCTCACAACGATCGAACGGAACGCAAAGTTGCAATCGGAACTTATTGAAGACTTGCTGGATGTCTCCCGCATTCTGCAAGGAAAACTTAGTCTAAATGTCAGTCCAGTTCATTTAGCCGCTACGATTCGAGGCGCGATCGAAACCGTGCGGCTTGCCGCAGACGCTAAATCCGTTGCGGTAGAAGCCAAGTTGGATTCTGAAGTCGGACAAGTCTCCGGTGATGCAACCCGTTTACAGCAAGTCGTGTGGAACTTACTCTCCAATGCCGTGAAGTTTACGCCCGTAGGAGGACGAGTGGAGGTGCGATTAGAACAGGTTAATGGGCAAGCGCAGATTACCGTCAGCGACAACGGCAAAGGCATTTCGGCAACTTTCCTGCCCCATGTCTTTGACCATTTCCGGCAGGAGGACGGCGCAACCACGCGCAAGTTTGGCGGATTGGGGTTAGGGTTGGCGATCGTCCGTCACTTAGTCGAGTTGCACGGCGGTACAGTCGAAGTCGCCAGTGCAGGCGAAGGATTGGGAGCGATGTTTACGGTCAAACTGCCGTTGCTAAGGACTGAGAACCGAGAACTGAGGACTGAGAATTTAGCACCCAGCACTCAGTACTCAGCACTCAGACCTTTAGAAGGTTTACAAATTCTGGTGATTGACGATGAAACCGATTCACGCGAATTTGTGGCGTTTGTCTTAGAGCAAGCAGGTGCAAGCGTTACGACTGCCGCAACCGCAAGCGCAGGATTTTTGGCGTTCACGCAATCTCCGCCCGATGTGCTGATTAGCGACATTGGGATGCCAGATATGGATGGCTATATGTTGATGCGACAAGTCAGGAGATTACCACTAGAGCAGGGAGGACAGGTGAAGGCGATCGCGCTTACGGCTTACGCTGGAGAAGGCGACCAACAGCAAGCCTTGCACACTGGGTTTCAACAGCATTTAGCCAAACCTGTGGAGCCAGACACATTAGTGCGGGCGATCGCCAAGCTATTGAGGCGCAACCTATGACGCACGAATAAGCTAACTAATTTAATAAAAACGGGTTTCTACATAGACGAGGTTTAAATATTTTTTGAATGGCTAACTGCAAGTTTGATTTAACACAACTACACATTTGGTAGTTGATTTAATCACATGTTTTTCATATTTCTTATCCCTACATAAGTTTTCTGACTGTTAAACTGTGAATTGCAGACAAGGGAGACACTGCGTGATGCTACTGAAAAATTAAAAGTATTAGCATAAAAATAATCAAGCTAGCGCAGTGAATTAGGGAATTAAATATATAGTAAAAAATGATATATAGTAGGTGATTATCAAGTTTTTTCGCATTCGCATTGTTGATTTCCTGCCTCTGGCAATCGGGACATTTTGAACGATATATTACTCAAGAAAATGATTCCAGCCTAGGCATTCATCTCGCTATCTGCAACTAAATTTTAAACATCTAAAGTAGTATGCAAAGTTCAATAAGTAATTAACACTTATTGATACATTACTTTTGATGCTCCCGTCCAATAGAGGAGAATCTTAATGGCGACAGAATTAGAAGTGCAAGGTATTAATGTTAGTAGCTTGAAAGAAGCACCGATTCATATTTCTAGTCGAGTTCAGTCTCATGGCGTCCTTTTGGTATTGGAGGAGCCTGAGCTAAAAATTATCCAAGTTAGTAATAATACATGGAATGTTTTCGGAATCTTGCCCGAAAATGTATTGCAAAAAAAACTAGAAGAGTTACTCGATCCTTTCCAAATAGAAAGAATTAAAGCCGGAATATTAGAAGGAAATCTCGATTATATTAATCCGACTAAAGTTTGGGTGAGAAAAAAAGGTGATGATTACGTAGTATTTGATGCCATTTTTCATCGCAATCCCGAAGGCATTTTGATTTTAGAATTAGAGCCAGCTATTTCTCAAGAAAGCATCCCATTTTTAAGTTTTTATCATCTAGCTAGAGCCTCTATTAACCAGCTAGAAAAAACAACTAATCTCCGCGATTTCTGTCAAATAATTGTCCAGGAAGTACGAAAAGTAACTGGATTTGACAGAGTAATGCTATATAAATTTGATGAAGATGGGCATGGCTCTGTAATTGCTGAAGAAAAGTTGGACAGCATGGAACCTTACTTGGGCTTACACTACCCAGAGTCAGATATTCCTAAACCAGCAAGAAAATTATTCGCTTCCAATTTCATCAGATTAATACCAGATTCATATTCTGAGCCTGTACAAATTATTCCGGTGAATAATCCGACAAGCCAACGTCCAATTGATTTAACTAATTCAATTTTGCGAACTGCTGCTGCTTGTCATTTAGAGTACTTGCACAACATGGGTGTAGGTGCTTCTTTGACTATTTCTTTAATTAAAGATGGCAAACTCTGGGGTTTAATTGCTTGTCACCATCAGACGCCTAAATATGTTTCCTATGAATTGCGTAAAGCCTGCGAATTTTTGGGAAGAGTGATATTTACAGAAATCTCAGCCAGAGAAGAAACAGAAGATTACGATTACCGGATGAATTTGGCATATATTCAGTCAGTTTTGATGGAATATATGTCCCAAGAGGAGAATTTTATCGATGGTTTAGTTAAACACCAGCCGAATCTCCTAGATTTAACGAGTGCTCAAGGCGCAGCTGTATGTTTTGGGGATAATTGCACAGTTATTGGCGAGACTCCCAAAGAAGAAGACTTGAATTTTTTAGTCCAATGGCTCAAGAATAATGTCGATGAAGAAGTATTCTATACAGATTCTCTACCGCGCATTTATCCTGATGCTGAAAGATTTAAAAATGTCGCCAGCGGTTTGTTAGCAATTCCAATTTCCAAGCGCAATTATGTGTTGTGGTTTCGACCAGAAGTCATTCAAACAGTAAATTGGGGAGGTAATCCCAATGAAGCGTTTGAAGTCAACCAATCACAAGGAAATTTGCGCCTCGTTCCCCGAAAATCATTTGAACTGTGGAAAGAAACAGTTCGTCTAACATCTTTACCTTGGCAATTTGTCGAAATCAAAGCAGCTTTGGAACTGCGCAAAGCCATCATCAATATTGTTTTGCGTCAAGCCGATGAACTGGCGCAGTTAGCGCAAGATTTAGAACGTTCTAATGCTGAACTGAAAAAGTTTGCCTATGTCGCTTCCCATGATTTACAAGAACCGTTAAATCAAGTGGCAAACTATGTGCAGCTATTAGAGATGCGCTACGAAGAAGAACTCGACGAAGACGCAAAGGAATTTATTAACTTTGCCGTTGAGGGAGTTAGTCTAATGCAAACGCTCATTGATGACGTACTAGCATACTCTAAAGTAGATATGCAAGCGATCGCCTTTGGGCTAACTGAGGTAGAAAAGCCTTTAAATCGCAGCCTCAGCAATTTGCGAGGACGCATTCATGAAACTGGGGCAGTGATTACCCACGATCCCCTACCTACTGTGATGGCTGATAGTACACAATTAATGCAGCTATTTCAAAACCTGATTGCCAACGCCATCAAATTCCGCAGTGACAAACCGCCACAAATTCATATCGGAGCAGAAAGATTAGAAGATGAGTGGTTGTTCTCTGTGCGGGATAACGGTATTGGCCTCGATCCGCGATTTAGCGAGCGCATTTTCGTCATCTTTCAGCGTCTACACACAAGAGAAGAGTATCCCGGCACTGGCATGGGCCTGGCAATCTGTAAGAAAATTATTGAATGTCATCGGGGACGAATCTGGGTAGAGTCACAGCTAGATGAGGGTGCAACCTTCTACTTTACGATTCCAGTTGGAGGCCGCGAGCGTGAGCGTAGAAACGGAAGAAAAACACAAAACGATCTTTTTGGTCGAGGATAATAAAGCCGATATCCGTCTAATCCAAGAAGCGCTAAAAAATAGCACAGTACCACACCGAGTGGTAACAGTCAGGGATGGCATGGACGCTATGGCTTATTTACGCCAAGAAGGTGAATATGCTGATGCTTCACGCCCTGACCTCATTCTCTTGGATTTAAACCTACCTAAAAAGGATGGCCGTGAGGTGTTGGCGGAAATTAAAGCCGACCCCACACTGAAACGCATTCCGGTAGTTGTGCTCACAACCTCCAGAAACGAGGATGATATTTTTCATAGTTACGATTTGCACGTGAATTGCTATATCACTAAATCTCGTAACCTTAGCCAGCTCTTTCAAATCGTCAAAGGTATTGAAGAGTTTTGGCTCTCTACTGCCACATTGCCATCGGAGTAAGAGCAGGGGAGCAGGGGAGCAGGGAGTGTGGGGAGTGTGGGGAGTGTGGGCAGGGCTGTTTCATTCCCTAAAAGGCTTGAAAATGCAAGGATTCAGGAGATAAAAAACGAGCTTGGTATTCAATCTTAGGCATCAAGATGGTCAACAATTTATGACTTTTGCTCTGATATTTATCGCCAATCATATTGACAAAATACATACCATTACGAATGAAACGGCCCTGGGAGTGTGGGGAGTGTGGGAGAGGGTGGGGAGTGTGGGAGAGGGTGGGGAGAAATGGGACAAGGGGGAAATCACTAATGACCATTGCCTATTGCCTTTTGACCCAATACAGTTCAGATAAGCCTGTTTTGTCTGCCCCTGTTCCCCGTTCCCTGTTCCCTTGCCTCCACAGAGGAATTTTCTTAACTGAACCGTATTGCCTTTTGACCCTTGACTCAGCACTCAGCACTCTTTCTAGATAGAGGAGGTAGAACCAGGAAATGATGGCTACAGGCTCAGTAAAAATCTTGTTGATTGAGGACAACCTAGCAGAAGCGAGATTGTTACAAGAGTTTCTGAAGCAAGCCCAATCCAAAGACTTTAGTGTGGTTCATGTTCAGCGCTTGCAGAATGCGCTCCAGGAATTAACTAAGGACAGGGTATTATGCTCCTATGATGTCATTTTGTTGGATCTTACCCTACCTGATAGCGAAGGATTGTCATCCTTGCCAACACTGATTGATTATGCCCCTTGGCTACCGATTGTTGTCCTCACAAATACCAATGACGAAGCCCTAGCGATTGAAGCAGTGCGGCAAGGGGCACAAGATTATTTACTCAAACGACAGGTAAATGTCGAGGTGTTGGTTCGCTCTATACATTATGCGATCGAGCGCAAACAAGTTTTGGAATCATTACGGACAACTAATAAAACATTAGAAAACCGGGTTGAAGAACGCACAGCCGAACTGGTAAAAGCTCAAGAAATTAACCAGTTTAAATCCGAATTTGTATCAATGATCTCTCATGACATCCGCAATCCCTTAAATACGATCCTCCTAGCTGCTGGATTGCTACAAAATAGCGATGAAAAATTAACCAAAGAGAAGAAAAGTTCTCACTTTAAAATTATTCGCTCGGCAATCAAAAATATGGCGCAGCTATTGGATGAGGTTTCATTAATCGGTCAAGCGGATTCAGGTAAACTCCAGTGTGAACTCGTCTCCCTCGATTTACAAATCTTCTGCCGTCAACTAATTGAAGAAGCTCAAATAACTGCCAAGGACAAGCATCTCAAGCTTGAGTTTACAAGTGTTGGAGAATTTAGAGATGCAGTTTGGGATGAGAGTCTTCTGCGGCATATTTTAGGAAATTTGCTGACTAATGCGATTAAGTATTCCCTACCAGGCGGTACAGTAAACTTTGAACTAATGGGTCAAAAGAATGCGATCGCTTTCCGAATTCAAGATTGGGGGATTGGCATTCCCGAACCAGACCAAAAACGATTATTTCAGCCTTTCCAACGTGCAGAAAATGTCGGTTCTATTCCTGGTACAGGCTTAGGTTTAGCAATTGTCAAAAAGTGTGTTGATGCACATGGAGGCGAGATTTTACTCGATAGCAAAGTTGGCATAGGTACGACCTTTACTGTCATACTGCCGTTGCTGAAACTGTAATCTACTTAGTAAAAGTTTACCAAGAAGTAGTCAGGAGTCAGGAGCCAGGAGTCAGAATGACGAGTGTGCGAGTGGTGGATGACTTAGGGGTATCAAGCCCCCACCAAATTTTCAATTTGGTGGTCTTCAATTAGCGGCGGGTCACAAGCCCCCACTAATTGCATACTGATTTCTGAATTCTGAATTCTTTTTCTTTGACTTTTGAGAGTGTAGGCGATCGCTCGTAAGCTCGGTTTCTCAAAACCACCGTGTATTTGATTCACTACACTTATTTAAATATACAAGCGTCAAATTTGCAGTTTTGGCACAGTCTGGCTATTAACATACTATTTATAGTTACATGAAATAGAAAGGTAAAAATCGATATAGCTTAGGTGAAGAAAAATAAATAAGGCTAAAATTCTCTTCTCGTCTACCTTATCCCCAGGGTAAATATTTACTTCGGCATATTTACCCAATGTGGCTTAAATTGGATGTAGATCAGCATCCAAATATATATATCTTTTTTAAAGCTGTTGGAACCTCATGAGCCGAGAGCAGTTGTTGCAACGAATTCTGCTAATCGATGGTAATCCAGTTGATCGTGCTCTCATTGTCCAAGCACTGACTCAGAACTTACTAGGGCTTCACATTGAGGAAATTGTTAATGCTGATGAGTTAGCGCAGGCGATGATCGCTCCAGACTTTGATCTGGCGATCGTCGATTATAAGTTGCCCTGGACAACTGGACTGGATGTTTTGCGGACTCTCAAAGCGCAGATTAGCGATTGTCCCGTGATTATGTTTACAAGTTGTGGTAGCGAAGAAGTTGCGGTCGCAGCCATGAAAGCGGGGTTGAATGATTATGTCATCAAGTCGCCCAAACATCTGACTCAATTGGTTCAAGCAGTTCGTAATGTTTGGCAAAACACCCAAACTCGTTGTCAAGCAGCTAAAAGCATAGACCGCAGAACTTGCCGCAGGTATCGCAAACCTACCGAAACTGCTTTGCAAGAGTCGCAACGGCTGTACCAAACCCTGGTGGAAAATTCTCCTGATATTATCGAACGCTTCGATACCCAGCTGCGGCATCTTTACACTAGTCCAGCCCTGACACAACTCACAGGAATTCCGGCAGAAGTGTTTTTGGGCAAAACCTGTCGCGAATTGGGATTGCCTCTGGCAATGATTAACACCTGGGAAGCGGCTGCCCAAGCACTACTGACAACGGGTCAAAAACAGATCATTGAATTTGAAACTCTGACACTTAACGGAGTGCGTTCCTTTGAAATGGCGATCGCACCTGAACTGACTCGTGATAACGTGATTGAGTCGATACTGTGTATTTCGCGGGATGTTACCGATCGCAAAGCAGCCGAAATTGCCTTAAAGCGTCAGGCAAAGCAAGAGCAAACCTTAAATCGGGTAGTTCAAAGCATTCGCAGTTCCCTGGATTTATCGACGATCTTCTCCACAGCCATAGCTGAAGTCACTGAATTATTAGGAGTTCATCGGACTTCTATTGTGCAGTATTTTCCAGAACGCCAATGCTGGCAAACTCTAGCATCTGATTGCAAAGATGCATCGCTAACAGATATAACAGGTTTAGAAATTCCCGATCGGGGTAATCCCTTCGCTGCACAGCTGAAGCAACTCCAGGTAGTGCGGATAGATGGAATGGATAGCATTAACGATCCAATTAACCAAAAAATTGCCCAGATTCGTCCTCCTGCCTGGTTGTTAACACCTATCGTCGTTAACGATACAATTTGGGGTAGCTTATCGCTATCAAAGCCTGTTGAAGAAGCTCCTTGGAAAGAAGAAGAGGTAGAACTCGCTCGTAAAGTAGCAGATCAGTTAGCGATCGCTATTCAACAAGCACAACTCTATCAACAGGTGCAGCAAGAACTCAGCGATCGCCAGCGCGCCGAAGCGGCATTGCAACAACTCAACCTGGAGTTAGAACAGCGAGTTCAGGAACGTACTGCCCAACTCAAAATGGCACTCTCTGCTGCCAAGATGGGAACTTGGAACTTGAATATACAGACGAAAATCGTCCACTGGTCGCCTGAAGAATATGAGCTATTTGGCTTTCAAACGGATGCTCAAGGACGTGTTCTCGATCAAAACGGAGAAGTACTCAGTCCTTACCCAAACTTCCAGTTGTTCTTGAGTTGCGTTCATCCTGATGATCGGGACTATGTTGTGCAACAAACAAGGCAAGTGATAGAACAAGGTTCTTCTTATGAAGTAGAGTATAGGCAGATACGAAGGGATGGCAATATTCGTTGGGTGTACTCACGAGGTGCTTGTGTGCTGGACAAGCAGGGACAACCTGTGAGGCTAACAGGAATTGCTATGGATATTACCAATCGCAAACAGGCAGAAGCCGCTTTGCGACGCAGCGAAAGGTGGTTGCAGAATTTTAGCAAGATTTCCGCAGTGGTCTACACGATGGTTCAGGAAGCCAATGGCTACATTTGGTTTGAATACATCAGTCCAGCCTGTAAATCTATCATCGAGGTAACAGCAGAGCAAGCAATGCAAGATGCTACCTCTATACTCAAGCTGATTCATCCTGAAGATTTACCCACTCGCGCTGCCATCATGGCCCGTTGCATCCAGAACCTAGAACCTTTTTTCATGGAATATCGCATGATTACGCCCTCGGGCAAACTTAAATGGGTGCAAATCAATTCTCAAGTTGAACCACGGGAAAATGGAGCTTTTGCCTGGCATGGAGTTTTGCAAGACGTGAGCGAGGCCTATCGGCAAGCTACGCAACGCAAACAAGCAGAAGCAGCCCTACGCCAGCAAGCAAGACTTGAGCATTTGCTCCGGCTCGTTACCCAAGAAATACGTCAGTCTCTAGATTTAGATGCCATCCTCACAACTGCCGTAACAGAGATTAGGCAAACATTGCAAGCCGATCGGGTTGCTGTGTATCGCTTTAATTCCGATTGGAGTGGCAGTTTTATCGTGGAGTCAGTCGCTCCAGATTGGGTCAAACTGGTTAAACCCGACATTCAAAAAGTTTGGGAAGATACTCATTTGCAAGCAACTCGAGGAGGACGCTACAAAAATCATGAAACCTTTGCTGTTGAGGATATCTATACTGTTGGCCACCAGCATTGTCATATTGCGCTTCTAGAACAGTTTCAAGCCAGAGCCTATGCGATCGCTCCTATTTTCTATGGAGATCATCTTTGGGGTCTGTTAGCGGTTTACCAAAATGCATCTCCTCGCCATTGGCAGTCTTGGGAGATGGAACTGTTGCAGCAGATATCAAACCAATTGGCGATCGCTATCCAGCAGTCTGAACTTTACAGGCAGCTTCAAATTGAACTGCAAGAACGCCAACAAATTGAAGAACAAATCCGAGCATCTCTCAAAGAAAAAGAAGTTTTATTGCGCGAGGTCTATCACCGGGTCAAGAACAACATGCAAATGGTTTCTAGCTTGTTAAGTCTGCAAGCTGGGAGCATTGACGACCCTGCTGTACTGAAGTTACTCAGCGAAAGCCAGCGTCGAGTCAAAACTATGGCACTCGTTCACGAACGGCTCTATCGTTCTGAAAACCTTGCCCGAATTAACTTCGCAACCTATGTTCAACACCTCGTCAATGATTTAGTCCGCTCCTATACCTGTAATAAATCATTTATCCGTGTTTTCCTAGAAGTAGCAGATCTGGAACTAGATCTAGATACAGCTGTTCCTTGCGGTTTAATCATCAATGAGCTAATTTCTAATGCCTTGAAGTATGCTTTTCCCAACCAACAAGGCGAAATTATCTTGCAATTCTGGCTGGATGATCCTGAGTATTATTGTCTAATTGTCAAAGATAATGGAATTGGAATACCTACCCATATTGATCCTCAGTATACTACTTCACTGGGAATGCAACTTATACATGGATTAACAGAACAACTTGGAGGTACGCTGCAACTAGATAGGCAAAGAGGCACTCAGTTCAAGATTCTCTTGCGAAAAAGGTTGTAATATGGCGCAACACTCTTCTAGCCCCACTATCCTAATTGTCGAGGATGAGTGGGTGATTGCTCTAGATATCAAACAACATCTGAAAAAGTTAGGCTACAGCGTGTCTGGAACAGCTAATTCTGCCGAAAAAGCTTTGGAGCTCGTTGCAGCAACCAAACCCGATCTAGTGTTAATGGATATTTACCTTCAAGGCGACAAAAGCGGGATTGAAGCAGCAGATCAAATTCATCAACAGTTTCATCTACCTGTTGTGTTTCTGACTGCCCATGCTGATGAGGCAACATTAAAGGAGGCGATCGCTACGCACCCTTACGGCTACATCGTTAAACCCTTTGAGGAACAGGATCTCATAATTGCTATCCAGGTAGCCTTGGCTAACCATCTAGCAGAGCAAGCTGTACGACAAGCACTGGAGAAAGAAAAACAGCTTAACGAACTCAAATCTCAATTCGTCTCCATTGTTTCCCATGAATTTCGCAATCCGTTAAGTTCCCTACTCGTGACACTAGAACTCTTTGAACAGCCGGATTCACTAACTCCCCAAAAGCGACTGGCTCATATACAACGGGGTAAAGCAGCTATCAAGCACATGGCGCAACTGATTACAGATGTTTTAGTTCTGGGCCAAGTGGAACAAGAGCAGTTTCAATGCCAACCAACACTCATCAATATTTACCAGTTCTGCTCCAGCCTGGTAGAAGATCTCCAATCCCATTCTAAAACTAGAGATAGATTGGTTTTGACCGTTTCGGGATGCGAAGAAACAGCACAGCTTTTTTATGAGCTTGATCCCAAGTTATTGCAACACATCCTGACCAACTTACTGGAGAATGCCATAAAATACTCTCCAGAAGGTAGTAGAGTGACATTCGAGTTACGGTGTGAGTTAGATTATGTTCAATTCCACATTCAAGACCAAGGAATTGGGCTAACAAATCAAGATTTGGCAAAACTATTTACACCCTTCCATAGAGGAATTAATGTCAGCAACATTCCCGGTACGGGATTAGGGTTATCCATTGTGAAAAAGTGTGTGGATGCTCATCAAGGAAACATTACCGTTGAAAGTAAAGTCGGCATTGGCACATCGTTTACAGTAACAATTTCTTCCCACCTTGTTTTAGACCTTTGTAGTACCCGTTCAGGGGGGTAGAAGTGCGATCGCTTCCTATTACTACTATTTTGATATGATTGCGCATCAAATTCTTAAACTCGGCGATCGCTAGCGTAGAATTGCCAAGCACTATTAAAGCAACCTGTGTACCAACAAGATTTGATCAATCCCTTATCTTGTAATAGATTCATTGAGTTCCGAGAACCAACTAGGAAAACATCAAAGGATTCTGCTGCTTCTATTGATCAAGACGGTTTATATATAGGAATCGTATTTGATTTTTGCGAAGCTAGGTAGACTCCACCTCTATTCTTTCCTGTTCCCTGTTCCCTACCTCTAGTTTGTAAGTTCAGGAATCAAATCGGATTGCTATAAGTGTTATTTTAATTTTTCATATATTTATTTGTTTTTTTGCTTTTTTGTTATTTTTGATACAGAAATATTTTTTTGATAATTTTGCATAAAAATAATGAATTTTGCACATGAAAATTGTAAATACTCTGCATATTAAAAATTAATTTATGAGAACAAAGACAAATACCATACGATAGAAAGATATTTGTTCTGCATTAGGTACTCAACACAAAGTCGTCAACTTCGTGACTTTGTGTAAAAACAGCTAGTAACATCCCTTTACCAAAGTTGTATTTGGGTAAATTGTGTTGTGATTACGGCTAAACAGAACTAAATAAGAGCTTTCAATATGAAGTTTTTTGTGATAGCTTCATAAACCACTGCTTGACTTTATACCGCTAAACAATATAATCTATTTAACTTTAAAGGTGTGCAGAAACTACCCGATTTATTTGTTGTTTGCAACTATTAACTCTGGGTATTTCTTGGAGGAGAAAACGGAAAATATGTCTCGTATATTTTGGACAAATCTGGCGCTATTTCCAGTTATTTTGGGTGCAAATGTGTTGCTTTCAGCCAATGTCATGGCTGCTGAAAAGTTAGATAATTCTCAAAGTCAAGCACCAAGAAAGGCTAGTGCTGCTGCTATTGCAACAGACCAAGCAAAAATTAATCAGCAGTTAATTGCTCAAGTCAAGACTGATGATAATAAAGTTTTAGAAACTGAAGCTGATAACCAAAATTCAATGTCTCAGGTTACGTCAGTTTCGCAGTTTTCTGATGTACAGCCAACTGATTGGGCATTTCAAGCATTGCAGTCTCTAGTTGAGCGGTATGGTTGTATCGCCGGTTATCCCAACGGTACTTATCGTGGGAACCGTGCTTTAACCCGTTATGAATTTGCCGCAGGTTTGAATGCTTGTTTAGATAGAGTTAATGAACTGATTGCTACAGCAACTGCTGACTTGGTGACAAAACAAGATTTAGCCACCCTCCAGCGTTTGCAAGAAGAATTCTCCGCAGAACTAGCAACATTACGTGGTCGAGTAGATTCTCTAGAGGCGCGTACTGCTGAACTAGAAGCAAATCAATTTTCTACTACAACCAAGCTAGTTGGTGAGGCAATTTTTGCTGTTACCGATAACTTTGGCAGCAACGACAACAACAACACTGTCTTCCAAAACAGGGTACGTTTAGACTTACAAACCAGCTTCACAGGTAAAGATATATTGCACACTAGGCTTGCTACTAGTAATGCAGTTGGATTAACTTTACCAAATGGCACATTTGAGGGTACTCAAAGCTTTAACATTACCCCTAGTACCAATAACAGTGTTTTCATTGACTGGTTGTCATACTACTTTCCAATTGGCAACTCCCAAGTATACCTAGCAGCTAGTGGTGGTATTCACAGCGATTATGTACCTACCGTCAACCCATACTTTGAAGATTTTGATGGCGGTAACGGTGCTTTATCTACCTTTGCATCTGAAAGCCCAATTTACCGAATTGGTGGTGGTGCAGGCGCAGGCGTTAACTTAGTATTTGGTAGTGCTAACAGTACTTTCAAACCTTCAGTAACCTTGGGTTACTTGGCCTCCCAAGCGAATAGCCCAGCAGCAAATGCAGGTTTATTTGAAGGTAACTATGCAGCTTTAGCACAATTAAACCTGAACGTTGGCGATCGCCTGACCTTAGCTGCAACCTACGTTCATGGATATCATGGCGCAAATAGTGCTTTATTCGATTTCGGCACATATAACCTTCCTGTAGTCGGTACTTCTCAAGCCAACTTTGTCGGTGGTGGAAGTCCATATCAGAGTAACTCTTACGGTTTGGAGGCGGCTTTCAAACCTAGCGATAAACTCTCAATTAGTGGCTTTGTGCTTTACAGCGACATTACAGACTTAGTTGCTAATAATGATGGTGAAGTTTGGAGTTACGGAGTTGGGGTAGCTTTGCCAGATTTAGGTAAAAAAGGCAACCTTTTAGGAATTTTTGCAGGTGCCCAACCCTACTTAGGTAGTGTAGGTGGCGATCGCCCTTACCATATTGAAGGTTTCTATAGGTATCGCGTCAGCGACAACATTTCTATTACTCCTGGTGTGATTTGGTTAACTAATCCTGGCCAAGCTGTTAATAGCGATAATGCCGTAATTGGGACATTGAGAACTACTTTCACTTTCTAAACTAAAGGGCGGGAAAACCCCGCCCCTACATTTCAACTTGGTATAACTGCTGGCAAAGGATAGTCTTCTCTTGTCAAAAACGCTGTATGAACATGAAAAATCTCACAACTTAAATAAGATTCAACCATCTAGAGTCAATTTGACTTGAACAATTAGATCGTTGTAATCCCAATCGCTGCCTGCTCCTGCTTGATCCTCAAAGCCAAATATATTATTGCCTAGTAAGCGGACATGATTGTTTTTGTCAGAATTTGCGCCTAAAAATGGACTGTAAACTGCTAAGTCGTTAGAATTACTACTTAAAATTGCTTCTATAGTATTACTTGCAATAATAAAAGGTACAAAAAGCGAACCTGATTCAAAACTGCCAGTGAAAGTGGCTTTACCTTGATTGTTCACCTTCAAGTCAATACCCTCAACACGAGAGCGAAGCATAGCTTTAATGTAGCCTGCATCCCCTGGACGGAAATCAATCTTACCATCGCGATCGCTATCAATACCTCCATTCTCATCATTTACTCTACAGAAGCCAACTAAGTTGTCATAAGCAGCTTCTCTGTTAATGATGAACTCTGCTTTTACCTTAGTTTTGGCTTCCCGTAAATCAATGAGTTCACCTTGATGCTTTCCTTGGAGGGCTATACCTAAAGGTATGTCTTGATTAGTTTCCTTAATCTTCACCACTAAATCGCTGCTGCCACTAGCTAAACCCTTCCAATTAAGAGAGAACCCTTCAGTTTCAGTGCTTTCCACTTTGACATTTGTAGCAGATGAAAAGACTACCTCCGACAAAGAAGTTTGTCCAGATAGCACTGCATCAGTGGTGCTGTTGCGTATCATATAGAATCTTAAGTTTGCACCTGAGTCGAATTCTAATAACCTTGGTAGGTCACCTGCATTAAAACCATCGGGTGCATTGGCAATAGCAGAGCAAACTACCTTTGCTCGCTTGAGCGCTACTTCTGCATAATCTGCTGCACCAGGAGCAATACCATCAATTGTACCTTGGGCATCGTCAACAATAAATACACCTATTTCATTGACTACTTTAGAAGTGCTACCTTCAATTTTGATTGAGAGTTTTGCTTTATCACCTTTAACTTTACTTTTGACAGTAAAAATATTCTCAGTAATATTTGTGAACTCAACCATCGTTGTGATTTGGTTATTTGCAGCCAATCCCAGTTCGCTGGCATTAATAGCCAATTCCTTCTCAAAGCCATCATTACCATCACCACTGATAGCGCTAAATATTAAGTCTGTAGGCGCAGAATTATAAAGCAGTAACGAGATGCTATCTAGATTACGATTCGTAGCTACTAAGTCAGGTTTGCCGTCACCATCTATGTCGCCCACAGCAACGTCAGCTAAAGATGTTTCAACTGGGAAATTAGTGGGAGTGCCAAAGCCACCACTACCATTGTTTAACAGCACTGAAAGGTTTTTGTTGTTAGCGTTTGCCAATACCAAGTCAAGTTTGCCGTCACCATCTATATCTTCCAAGACGGCGGAACTAGAACTTGTCCCAACTGTGAAATTAGTGGGAGTGCCAAAACCACCACTACCATTGTTTAACAGCACTGAGACATCGTTAGAAAGATAGCTTGCTACCACCAAGTCAAGTTTGCCATCAGTATTTATGTCTCCCAATACGATGTGATAAGGTATCATCCCAACTGTGAAGTTGGTAGGAGTGCCAAAGCCGCCACTACCATCGTTTAACAGCACTGAGACATTTTGGTTATTAGCATTCGCCACAATTAAGTCAAGTTTGCCATCACCGTCTATATCTCCCACTAGGGCGGTAGAAGGTCTCGTCCCAAGTGGGATGTTAGTCGGAGTGCTAAAACTACCATTGCCACCGTTCCATAACACTGAGACGTTGTAGTCATCAGCGTTTGCCACCACCAAATCAAGTTTGCCATCACCGTCTATGTCTCCCGCAGCGATGGAAGTAGGAGTTATCCCAACTGTGAAGTTGGTAGGAGTGCCAAAGCCGCCACTGCCATCGTTCCACAGCACTGAGATGTTATTATCATTAACGTTCACCACCGCCAAGTCAGGTTTGTTGTCACCATTTAAGTCTTCTGCGGTCAGGAAAACTGGATTGGTTCCGACTTGAAAGTTGGTGGGAGTGCCAAAGCCATCATTACCATCATTCAAAAGCACTGAGACATCGTTGGAAGTCAAGTTCGCTACCGCCAAGTCAAGTTTGGCATCACCGTCTAAGTCTTTGATTACGACATAAGCGGGATCTGAAGAGGGATTTGAACTCACTGGAAAGTTGTTAGCACTTGTAAATGATAGGCTCATGATTGTTCTAATTAAAAGTGTTTTGGCTTCCTCACACCTGTTTCTGTTTAGATCCCAAGATGGATAGCAAAAGTAAGACTCTTCATTGAAATCGTGAGGAAGAGACCATTTAGAGTATTTTGTAAAGCAGACATAATGCCTCAGTAAAAATACTATTAAGTATTTGCAGGAGCTTAAGGGTAATTACGCAAACAATTTGCTACAAATCTTCTACTTGGCTCAACCATGAACCAAAGCGATCGCTCACACGTTTATTTACTAAGCTAAAAGGAGCCAGCACATTGCGGAGCACACTGCGTTTGGTCGCCAGACTTGTACTCCAAAACAGAACCCGTTCCCCATCAGACGTAGCCTTTGCCTCAAGGGGAAGCAAGCTATAGAGAAGTTTAGGGTAGGAACTGTTAATCTGTGATTAATTACTTCTTCCTGTACCTCACTGAGTCAGAAAAGGCTATATCAACAAATTAAAAAAGAAAAGTACTTCTTAGAATGCCGATAGTAACTGGCTCGTTATTTGGTGTATGTCCAGGTTCCAAAATATGAATTATTCCTGGTGTGATACTAATATTATCTGTCAGTTGGAAACGATAAAATGCTTCGATATGAGTAGTCGTTCCTGGTTGGCCTCCAGCACGTCCTAAGCCTGTATTAACTGAGTCAGGAACATTGCTTCCTACGGGTAAGTTACTACTTGTAATTCTAGGAGGTTGCCCAACATAAATTCCGCCTAAATTACCTTTGGCAAATAAATCTGGGAAGTTGAGAAATGCCATGTAATTTGTTGTTTCCACATTTCCTGGTTGCCCAGGAATATAAGAATTAGTATAGCCACCCCATGCACCAATAGTCATACGAGGCGAAATTTGCCAGCTGATAGTGGCACCAACAGCATTAGTTTCTAGGGGTTCTGATTTCGCAGTTAAGCATTCATCACCCACGTAAGTCTTTAAACAGCCATCTGAAGCATAATTATTGACGTAATACAAACTTAAATCTACTGAATCAGTTGGTGTTAACAGTAATTGCACACCTGTAGTAGTAGTACCATCAAATAAACCTGTGCGTTTACCAGGATTACCGGGGATGTAACTAGAATAAATTGCCTGTAAGCTAGCACGTTTAGCAAACTGCCAATCTATAGCTATACCACCATGACCAAATCCTATATCTAAAATCGGATTTCGTTGGGCAAAGAAAGATAATGGTCCGGTAGCAGCACTTTCTACACGGTTTGGTCCTCGGAAAGCACTTGCCATACTCACGCCTTCGGTTCCTACCATCAGCGCTAAGTTGTCAGCAATTAACCAATGATAATTGAGATCACTGATAATAAACTGGTTATCTGTAGGATATTCATAGCCGAGATTTATATCATTGCGAGACACGCTATTGGTAAATCGAGGACCAGAGCTACCAATTCCATTTAAAAGAGCTGTAAATAAGTAACTACGAGGGGTAAATTGCGTAGTTAAAGATAGCTGGGTTAGGGACATTAAACCAATGTTGGTACCACCATCATTTGTGTCTTTGATACCATCTCTGGGATTAACATCACCACTATTGCTATTCCGTCCTTGCACACCAACTATTACTAATCCACTGAGTTTAGTTGTTGTAGAGAATTGCTTAGCTTCAAGTTCGGTAGTGCGAGCTTCTAAGCTATCAACTCGACCCCGCAATGTTGCTAATTCTGAAGCAAATTCTGATTGTAATTTTTGTAACTTCGCTAAATCTTCGCGGCTAACTAAATCACTTGTAGCTGTAGCGATTAACTCATTGACTCTATCTAGGCAAGCATTGACACCTGCGGCGAATTCATAGCGAGTCAAGGCGCGATTACCACGATAGCTGTTATCTGGATAACCTGCTATGCAACCATAGCGTTCTACTAAAGATTGCAAGGCTTGAAACGCCCAATCTGTAGGCTGCACGTCTTTTAATTGAGATACCGATGTGACTTGTGACATCGGTTCGGCTTCTTCTAAGTAAGATTGATTTGTAGAGGATGGAAAGCTATAGTTTTGTGCGGTTGCTTTTTGTACAAATCCGTTGACGCTCGCAATGATTAACCATCCGAGCATCCAAGCTCTACTCTTACTGTGGTTAATTATTTTAATTTTCAATTTATTTTACTCAATATCATATATATAAGCCATGAGTGTATGTAAAATTATCTATTAATAGCATTAGTATAATTACGTATTTTATAATAAACTAGATTAAAAAAAATCTGGGCAATATCTAACAAGCGCGAGTATAAAAGATAAATTAACTAGCCCAAATATACTCTCTGGATAGAGTGAAAATTAGCATGGCAAATCGGTTGCGAAAGCTGACGGCAAAGCCCTTAGGGCAAAATCAGCCTCGTGCAAGTAGGATCAAACATCTCTTTAAAAAACCCCAGAACAATACTCAACTGGGAAATTTGCTAACATCAACGCTAGCGATCGCGGCATTGTTGAGCAGTGTGGGTTTACTTATAACTTTTGCCTGGATCAGCATTCTATTTATATTCAATCCAGAACAAATTATTTGGCTAAATAAATTTTTACCAGAATGGGCACAAATTTCCGTCGGTAATTACGGTGAGCGTCCTCAGACCTTTAAACAAATACAAAACAGCCTCAGTAAACAAAAACGTATAGCTGGGAAAACCCTAGCTTTGGAGCAAGATAAAGAAAACTCTTTTTTACTGCCAGTTTTGCAACAGCGACCTAATTGTCAGTTTGATTGTCAAGTAGTTGTAGAACTAAGGGTTTATCAGCAAGCCAAAGACTTGGAATTCCAATCCCAGACAGAAAAATATTACCGTCTTGTGGCGCAATTACCCATCACCGGGCCAGAAGAATCCTTTGTGTTGGCTGCTTCTGATGAGACTAAACTAGAAAACTCAGAAAACAGCATTCCTTTACCATTAGATGAAGTCAAGCGCTTTGATGGTGAGACACCATCATCAGGTTTTTGGTTTGATTTACAAGGTAAACTCCAACAAGGAACTGGTGCGATCGCCTACGGTCACATTGTCTACTACAATCCACAACGCAGTAAACTCCAACAGATGTTGTCGTGGAAAAGTCCCAATGGACAAGTGCCTAAATGGCAGCAGGTAACTGGTAGTACTGTTAAAGAATTAGTCATCGATCAAACAGTAGGTTTAGAACCACAGTTACGCATTTACCAAGTCAAAGCTATTAAGTTATTCCTCAACCCGATTCAACTAGAAGAAATTTCTCTGAAAACACCAGTCCTCAAAGATACTGCTTACCAAAATGCTTTGTTACTTGCCCGTAGTGGACTGTGGACACCAGCCTTCGAGTGGTTGAAATCTTTTCAGAAACAACGAAAAGAGGTGCTTCCGGAAGCGGCACAGGCGCAAATTGATTTGATTGGCTTACACTCCCAACTAACCAAAACCCAAGCTGATAAGGTTTGGGCAATTCCAAGTCAACAGGTACTAGCAGATTTGATTGATGGTCGCTGGGCGAAAGCTTTAGAGGTATTTGAAGCTTCTTCGGAGAATGTCCTAGAAATTGCCACTCTACTACAAATGGATGGGGGACGGTTGTGGAATCGTACCACAACAGCATTGCGAGTTAACCCAAATAGACCGGAGGTACAAGCTTGGGGAGCATTGATTTTAGCTGTTCAACGAGGGGAAGAACGGGCAATTTCTTGGTTGGAGGCACAACCAAAAATTACGCCAGATACTCTTACCCGGATTCAGGATCTATTAGTACGCCTTAGTAATGAAGGAGTCAGACCTAAAATCATTTCTGGTCACCCAAGCCGAATTTTAGGTTCAGTGCAACCCCTCACTCAAGTAATCAGCAGTGATTGGCTCAGACCAAACCCAAAAGCAGACTTCCAACTGATGGATAACGAAATTTGGTATCAGGTAGAGGTGAGTGCATTTAATGACGGTAAACGCTGGCTCAATTTCCCTTTTGGAAGTTTGCAGCTACCTAACACTTCTCCTGCCAAATTTATCTGGGAAACATTGGGCATCAATTCTGACCCAGGAATTTTACTTGTGGTTTGGTTGCCAAATGGAGAACAACAAATAACTACCGCCACAATTAAAGGGGTGAAATTACAAGGGGGGGGTTTGCGGTTACTAGTTGCCGGACAAAAAATTGCTAATAATCAAAATAATCTTCTCCAACCCCAGCCTTTAGCCTTGACAGATGCTGCCTTAGAATGGGTACAACCTTCTCCCATCACTCTGGAAGAACTATATCAACAAGATCCAGCCAGAGTAACGGCAATGCTGCCGACTGTGTGGCAGACTTTACAACAATCTGGTCACATTCCCAATGGCGCTAGGCCTAACTTGGCACAGATGCTACAAGCACTAGGCTATTGGCCTGTACAAGTAATGAATTTAACAAATAATTCTCAAACAGAAACTGTACTAACTATCTCAGCAGAAGCAATAGCATCTTTGAAGCAATCGCTTTATGGAGAACAGAAGCAGGAAGAAAATTTATTCCGTCCCCGTACCCTGATCTTGTCTGATAGCGGTAAAGTACTTTATACTGATTTTCAAAGAAATTCCGAGCAAGCACTGACAGCGATCGCCAAGCTTTCAGATGGACAGTCTCTAGCTTTGTTAGTAGAGAATGGCGATAAGTATAGCCTCAAGCGTTGGTCACAAAAAAATCAGCGCTTTGAATAGCAGTTTCTTAACTATGGCGATCGCTCTGTGGTTTGGGTTTTCGATTGTGTTTGGTGTATTGCCCCAATTAGCTACTACTAGCAGCATAGACAAGGGACAAATTTAACAATCCAAAACCCTAACAAAATTTCTAGACTTCTTGTTCTTGACTATTGCTAGACAGGCGTTGCTGCTTGAGATTCTGCAACTGCATGAGCAAAGAGTCTATCTCTGCTTGCAAGTGCATAAATTTAACTTGCTGATCGTCTTGGTAATAAGACTTGTTTAACTTGCTTGCCCAGGCAGCTTGGGACACGCGATCGGAAACACTAGATGAACAGGTAGACATAGTTAACTAGATCCACAACTCAACTCACACCATTAGAGATATTATAATAATGTAGTTTTAAGCTTTGTTAAAAGATTGTATATTTTACATCATTTACTCTAATAGGTTTTTAGATTTGTGATAAGAGACTCAAATTGTGATGACTGTGTTCCAGAGAAAACATCACACCTGCGATCCTTTTGTGACAAAACTTCTGGCAAAGCTGCCTGGGAAAATGGTAAATAAAAGTTATAGGTAAAACGCCTGCACCATCAGAAATTTCTTTCTGCTTGTAATGAGACTGTCTCGTGGTGCAAGATATCTACCCCTGGTATTTTTCTGTTTGTACTAAAAATTTGTATAAATAACCGTGACTGTAAGCCTGTCTGTTGCTAAATCTCATCGCCAACCCTGGCCCGGACTGATAGAAGCCTATCGTGAGTACTTGCCTGTCAGCGAAAAAACGCCGGTTGTCACCCTGTTGGAGGGTAACACGCCTCTAATCCCAGCGCCGGCGCTCGCTGAAATTATCGGCAGACAAGTGCGTGTTTTTGTCAAATACGACGGTCTTAACCCCACTGGTAGCTTCAAAGACCGGGGAATGACAATGGCAATTTCCAAGGCTAAAGAAGCAGGGGCGAAGGCAGTGATTTGTGCCAGTACAGGCAACACCTCAGCAGCAGCAGCAGCTTACGCTAGGCGTGGGGGAATGAGTGCCTTTGTGCTAATTCCTGATGGTTATGTGGCGCTAGGTAAGTTGGCGCAGGCTTTACTTTATGGGGCTGAGGTACTGGCTGTAAAAGGTAATTTTGACCGCGCCTTAGAAATCGTCCGCGAGATGGCGCAAACCTATCCGATCACTTTGGTGAATTCGGTAAATCCTTACCGCTTAGAAGGGCAGAAAACAGCTGCGTTTGAAATTGTTGATGTGTTGGGTAATGCTCCAGACTGGCTGTGTATCCCAGTAGGTAACGCGGGTAATATCTCAGCATACTGGATGGGATTTTGCCAATATCATCAAGCCGGGAAATGCGATCGCTTACCCAAGGTGATGGGATTTCAAGCAGCAGGCGCGGCCCCCTTAGTACACGGTCAGCCAGTACAGCATCCAGAAACCTTGGCAACAGCTATTCGCATTGGCAATCCGGCGAGTTGGGAAAAAGCGATCGCTGTTAAATCAGCTAGTCAAGGAAACTTCCACGCCGTCACCGATGCCGAAATTCTCGATGCTTACCGATTATTGGCATCATCTGAAGGCATATTTTGTGAGCCTGCCAGTGCTGCTTCTGTAGCAGGGCTGTTGCAGGTGAAAGACCAAATTCCTACAGGAGCAACAGTAGTTTGCGTCCTCACTGGCAATGGTCTAAAAGACCCAGATACAGCCATTAAACACAGTCACAGTCAATTTAAACAGGGTATTGAGGCAGAACTGGGAGCAGTAGCCGAGGCGATGGGATTTTAAAAATTCAAAATTTTGCAACAAGAAGGTACTTAGATAAACCAACACAGACACATAGGGAGGCAAAGACGCGGGGAAAATTGATTAAACAACATCTTCCTCCGCGTCTTCCTGTATCTGGCTTCTGAAACGTTCCCGCGTCGGGTGCGGCTTCTCAAAGAGTCGGTTGCGTATCATGTTCGAGAGCAACTCGCTCCCGCGTCCAGCCATCAATAGCATCACCCAAAGCGGTAGTTAAGTTGTCGCGGGTTTGGGCGTGGTTGTCTTGCTCAGTTTTCAAAGCTTGTAACAGGCGATCGCGTTCTTTGATGGCTGTAACTAATTTAGTTTTCAACTCTTCCACAGACTGGAGTTGTTCAATTTCCTGTTGGATAGCCGTTACTGCTGTGGCATCAGGAAGTGCCTGTGTATCCAAACCTTGAACTTTTTGCAATTCTGCTTTTAGAGATGCGATCGCTTGTTGAGATAGCTGAGTATCGGTGCGGCGTTGCTCTGCCTCTGTGTTATAGAGTTTACGCCACTTCTCCGCGCTTTCCCAAGCTGCGTCGCGATCGCGCCCAATTGCTATCATCTGCTGTTTGAGGGACTGGATTTCAGTCAACCATTGTGTTGTTAAGTCTTGACTCATAGAGATTGTTGGTTAGTTAATAGTCAATAGTCATTGCTCAATAGTCAATAGTCAATAGGCATTGGGCATTGCTCTTGCTTCCTACTCCCTTGCTGCTCTCATATCAGTATTATTTTGGTAAAAAATGTAAAAATAAATAAAGTGCTGAGTACTGGAAATTTGGCAAATTATTTGAATCAGCACTCAGAACACCACAGTCATGTACCAGCCTCGTTTTGTCCGCTTCTTTCGCCATCTCAACTGGCGCACCCTCAAGAAAACTGTTGCTAGGACAATCGAAAGACGACTTTTGGGACTTGCTTCAGAAATTGCTTTCAACGCCATGTTGTCTTTATTTCCAGCAATTCTGGCTTTCTTCACAGCCATTGGCTTATTTGCAGAATCCTTACAATACACCTTTAAACAACTAGCGGCGCAGATCAGTCAAATTGCACCGGAAGCAGCACTAGTTATAATTCGGGATTTTGCCACAACAGAAATCGCTCATTCCAAAAATAGCGGTTTGTTTTCTCTGAGCTTTGCGATCGCAATTTGGACTGCTTCGGGTGCGGTAAGTACTGCGATGACAGCGCTAGATCAAATTCATCAAATTCCCCCCGAAAACATGCGTCCCTTTTGGAAAGCTAAACTAGTTTCTCTGGGACTAACAGTCGGTACTATGTTGCTTTTAGTATTGGCTTCATTTTTAGTGTTTATCAGCGACCTAATATTGGCAATAGTGGTGCTGGAAAATTATTCTTTGGTATTCTTGTTAGATCTTTGGCGACTATTACGCTGGCCTGTAGCTTTAAGTATTGTTGCTCTTGCCTTTAGCTTTGTTTATCGCTATGGTCCAAGCGTGTGGAATTCAGGTACACCAATGATGCCAGGAGCCAGTTTAGCTGCTGTTTTTTGGGCCATTTTGTCTGGGTTGTTTCGCCTTTATGTGGCTAATTTTGGTAACTACAATAAAGTATATGGTGCTGTGGGGGCTGTGATTGTGCTAATGCTTTGGCTGTGGATGAGTGCCTTTGTTCTCCTCGTGGGCGATCAATTAAACGTTACAGTCGGTGAAGATATGCGTTCCCGCAGGCAACCAAATCTTCTTAAACAAAATTAATTAATATACAGCAGTAAAATACTTAACTATTCAACTTCAAAAAGCGATCGCACTCATGCCTGATTCTCCTTCTCGATATCCCATTATTGAACCTGATGCTAAGGCTCCTACCTTAAAGCGGCTGCGTCAGATCAGTAGGCTGATGGATAATGTGATTACTGTTCCCGGAACCCAGGTTAGTGTTGGTCTAGATCCAATTTTAGGATTGTTACCTATAGGCGGTGATGTTGTAGGAGTCATCCTTTCTGGTTACATTGTTGTAGAAGCAGCGCGATTAGGTGCATCTAGAGCTACTCTCGGCAGAATGGTATTTAATATCATCATTGATGGTTTGGTAGGCTCTATCCCCATGCTGGGAGACTTGTTTGATTTTGCTTGGAAAGCTAATACTCTTAATATTCAACTATTAGAAAATCACTTACAGTCTCCCATCCCAACTAAAAAAGCAGATAAGTGGTTTATCTTAGCGCTTGTAGCTGGATTGTTGCTTATTGCCATTGTCTTAGTTATATTGCCTATGATAATAATTAGATGGCTGTGGCAAGCTTTAAGTGGTAGTTAAATAATTGATTGATAATGGAATGAAAGATTGGTGGCAAGCGACTTTTCCTCAAGGGCGACAAAGTGTAATTATTACTGATACTCAAGGTTATCCTGTACAAATTGCTTATGGTGAAAAAGGTACAGGTAAACCGCTAATTTTATTACATGGCATGGGTACTTGGAGCTACAATTGGCGTCATAGTATCGCTCCATTATCTAAATATTGCCGGGTAATTTCTTTTGATGCCAAAGGCTACGGATTTTCAGAAAAACCTTTGACAAGGCGAGAAGATAGCGGTCATCAAATTGTTGAACTAGCACGAATAATTCAGGAATTATGTGATGAACCGCCTGTAATTGTTGCAGAATCTTTAGGAGGATTAATTGCCCTTTCTCTTGCTCAACAATATCCCGGCTTAGTAGGGCGTTTAGTAGTCGTTAATGTACCGATTTTTGCTGAAAAATTACCGCATTGGGCGATGTGGGTGCTTGCTCAAACGCCGCTAGAAATAATCGGAACAATTGACTCTTTGCGTTTGGCATATTTGTTTGCACCTCTATTTAGAGAAGTTATGGCAATCGAAAGGCGTCGGGTGCTATTCGATCCATCAATGCTAACCCAAGAAGATATCTATTGGATAACTTACCCTTTTATTGAAATTCCTGGTACTCTCGTAAAAGTTGCTGAAGAGTTACAAATAGCAGCACGAGAAATTGAGCATTGGCAAAGTCAGAAACCAAATTTGCTTAGTAAAATTCAAAATAAATTAAACGCTATTCAATGCCCTACACTAATTTTATGGGGTGCGCAAGATAGTTGGTTTCCTGTAACTCATGGAGAAAAATTGCATAAATCTATCCCCAATGCGAAATTGCAAATTTTGCCTAACTGCTGTCACGATGCAGCAGCTGGTTCTTCAAAAGATGTAAATACAGCGATTGTTGAGTTTCTTAGGGATACAAATTTCTTGTAACTAGAAATTATATATAAATCAAATATAAGGAACCACAGATGAACACAGATAAACACCGATATTTATCTGTGTACCATACGGGAAGCCACTTCGTGTGTACATATATGGTTTGATATCAAAAATATCTACTTGAGGCAATGCTTCAGTTTATTTAGTTTTACTTTTAACTCAACCGATAGTTACGCCTGAATCTAACTAAAGATTGAAATATCAGTAACCTCCAGTTGATAGTATGGAAAAATCTTGGAGGTTTTTATGCAAAGTCCAGACTTCCTCAATTCACTAGCAGGGTTTGAGGAGGTTGAACATACAGCTGATTGGGCTTATCGTGTATGGGGACAAAATCTAGCAGAGTTATTTATCCAGGCGGCAAATGGACTTTATGCGATCGCATCTGTCCAGCGAGGAGCCAATTCTCCAGTTAGCCGTAATATTCAACTCCACGGCGTAGACTACGAAAGTCTACTAGTTGCTTGGTTAAATGAACTTTTGTATCTGCACGAAAGCGAAGGCTTGGGGTTTAACCAATTTGAAATCCTGCATCTGGATCGGCACAATTTACAAGCAAAAGTTAGTGGTGCACCAGTTAAAAACTGGAATAAGTTAATCAAGGCAGTAACTTATAACAATCTGGCAATTCAGACTACAGAAAAAGGTCTGGAAGCTACTTTAGTGTTGGATGTTTGATAACTAACTAAGCTAATACGTATATAAAACTGTCATTAATCATTAGTCCTTTATAAACACAAATGACCAATGACAAAGGACAGCCTTGACGAGTCAATATACAGTCTAAATGCGTCACAACTTAAGAGCTTTTTGCCCCTTAAGACATCAGACAATTAGCAATTTCTAAAGCCAGAGGAGTCTATGTTTAATAAAAGAGATTTCCGGCGGATTGAGGATTATTTGTGGGAAATTCCTACTTCCTACCATCCAAATATGAAAGTTCCTGTCTGGATTTTTGCCGATCAAAAGCTCCTAGAGGATGCCTTGGGAGATTTATCGGTTCAACAGGCGATTAATGTTGCCATGTTACCTGGTTTAGTGGGTCATGTAGTTGTCATGCCCGATGTCCACCAAGGCTATGGAATGCCTATCGGTGGGGTGATGGCAGCCAAAGTACCTGGTGGCATTATCTCCCCGGGAGCAATTGGCTATGACATCAACTGTGGTGTACGCGTTTTAGCATCGACACTTGAGTATAAGACTGCTAAATCCCAACTGAGTAATTTAGCAACTACCCTGTACCGTAACTGTCCTAGTGGTGTAGGAGAAAAGGGCAATGTCCGATTAACTACAGCAGAATTAGATCAAGTTTGTCGTGAAGGTGCAGGTTGGGCACTGGCTGAAAGTTATGCCGAACCAGAAGATTTGGAATATACAGAAGAATTTGGTTGTTTGAAAGGCGCAGATCCAGAACGTGTCAGCAAACGAGCTAAAGAGCGAGCCAGAGGACAGCTAGGTACTTTGGGTGCCGGTAATCATTTTCTCGAAGTGGATGTAGTAGAACAAGTTTACGACTCAGAAGCAGGCGATGTCATGGGCTTACATGAAGGTTGTCTGGCTGTGCAGATTCATAGTGGTTCGCGCGGTTTTGGGCATCAAATTTGCACAGATTATGTGCAAGATTTTCAATTTGCAGTCATCAGCTATGGAATAGATTTGCCAGATCGAGAACTAGTTTGCGCCCCTATTGAATCTCCTGAAGGACAAGCTTATCTGGCGGCGATGAAGTCAGCTGCTAACTATGCCTTTACTAACCGTCAGGTTTTAGCATCGCATACACGCCGCAGCTTTCAGGAAGTATTTGGTAAACAAAACTCGAATTTGCGCCAAGTCTATGACATCGCTCACAATATGGGCAAAATTGAAACTCACGAAATTGAAGGCGAACAGATGACAGTATGTGTTCACCGCAAAGGAGCGACTAGAGCCTTTGGGCCTGGGTTTGCTGATTTACCTGCTGACTATCGTGCTTTGGGTCAACCTGTCTTGGTTCCTGGTTCGATGGGTACGCAAAGCTGGATTTTGCTTGGAACTGAAAGAAGCGATCGCCTTTCTTTTGGCTCTAGTTGTCACGGCGCGGGGCGAGTTATGAGTCGCGCTAAGGCGAAGCGGGAACTCAAAGGCGATCGCTTGCGTGGAGAACTTGAACAAGAAGGCATCAATATCCGGGCTGGTTCGATGTCTGGTTTAGCTGAGGAAGCACCACAGGCTTACAAAGATGTTAGCCGTGTTGTTAATGTTGTCCACAATGCTGGTATTGCCCGTAAGGTGGCTCGGCTTAGACCTGTAGCTGTGATCAAAGGATGATACTCACCCATAAGCCGAGGGGTCTAGTTGCTAGCAACTAAACCCCTCAGGTCTGCGATTCAATTTGATCCAATTTTTCCTCCATGACGAATGTGAGTTTATTGGTCTCGCTCTCTTAGCCAGAACCTCTCATAGTCGTTTCTTCCTAAGATCCTGGTTTGGCATGACTCTTAACCAAACACTTGTGTTAAGGGTGTCGCCACTTCCTCCTATTTGAGAAGTTCTTTGTGATTCCAACTATATATTACCATAACTTTTTACAACTGTATAGTAATTTTGAGATTTTCAGCTATTAGAAATAATCTCTTTTGTTCAGTCTTATTAAATATTTTTTCTGCCCTCTGCCTTCCGTCTTCTGCCTCTATATAATTACTTTTATTAAGAAAAACTACAATTTTTCAAGCTTAACAAACAAATCTTTTTGTCTTTGATAAGCTGAAGACATCAAGTATAAATACCGTACTGTAAAACTTTTCAAACGCTTGCCTGGAATACAATACAAGCTACAGATTGATTAGTGTATTTTTTCAAATTAGCCTTAAAAACCTGAATTTGAAAAAATATTTTACTCTTCCCATAGCTTAAGCTTAAACCAAGAGTGTTTGGTTTAATTGAGTTTGTGTTATTTAAGATAAATCTTTTGTATTGATTGACGCTCGGTTGCAGATTATATAGCTATCCGAGTAGTTAAAGAGATTTTGTTTGCTAACTAATGTTGACCTCGCTAATTTAGTTTTTACCCATCTCTAATTAAGATGATTTGAAAACATAAAAGCTAGGTGAAAATATGCCAATATTTTGATTATTTTTGCCATTCGACCACAAAAATAACAACCATACTGCCGAAATCAAGAGATATCAAGATTGCCAGAGGAGTTTGTGATGGAAATCTTCGATTATGTGATTTTAGGAGCTGGATTAGGTGGACTGTCAGCCGCAGCCTGTTTAACTAAGCAAGGATACCGGGTAGTAGTTCTGGAGAAACATTACTTACCGGGAGGCTGCTGTCACACCTTTGATTATGGTGAATACAGCTTTTGTGCTGATGTGCATTATATTTCTCAATGTGGTCCTGGTAAGACCATAGACCAATTTCTCAATTACATTGAACGGAATGTAGTCTTTAATAGCCTCGATCCAGGCTGCATCGACCGCGTTATTACACCAGAGGCGGATTTCCAAATTCCCTTGGGATGGGAAAATTTGCGTACAGCTTTGCTCTCTAGCTTTCCAGAAGAACAGCAAGCGATCAACCGCTACTGTGATGAGATTAAGCAACTCCGTCAAGAAATTCGGAGCTTGGTGCGAGAAGTGCGTTGGTTCGATCGCAAGTGGTCTGATTGGTTGAAGTTACCAAAATATTGGAATCTATTTTGGAAGCGGAGTTGGACTCTACAAGATTTGTATAACTACGTGGGATTGTCGCCCAAACTACAAGCAGTGCTGGCGGGGCAAAGTGGTGACTATGCGCTACCACCCGAAGAAATTGCGCTCATCACCCACACTTCCCTAGTTTGGGACTACTCAGAAGGAGCGTACTATCCAAAATATCACTTTAGACACTTTGTTGACACGATTACTGAAGCAATTACCTCTGGTGGAGGCGTAATTAAATACTCAACGCCTGTTGAACATATTCAAGTTAGTCACAACAGTATTCACAGCGTTATTGCCAATGGTAAAACTTATAGCGCTAGTAAAGCTTACATCAGTGACCTCGACCCCAAATTAACAGTGGAGTTGATGCATGATTCTGAAGCCTTGAGCCGTAAGGAACATCAGCGCTTAACTGGCTACGAATACTCAGCTAGTGCTTTCAATATTTACCTGGGTTTAGATAGTCGCTTTGAGCCGGAACGCTACGGTATTGGTAACTGGAATATTTGGTACTATCCCACAGGTGACCTCAACAGAGAATATCAACAACAATTAGCCGGAGACTTTAGCCGCCCGTGGATTTTCCTCTCTTGTCCAACCATGAAGACTCAGGAACCAGGAATAGGACCACGCGGGCATCATGTTCTGGAGATTGCTACCATCTGTCCCTACGAACCATTTGAATACCTGCACAAACACGACCCGAAAGCCTATAAAGCGAAAAAGCGGGAAGTTTATCAGCAGATTATGACCAGTGTGCGAGATTTGATTCCAGATGTAGACAATTATGCACGGATGAAACTTTACGGCACACCGACCACCAGTGAATTTTATCTGGGACAACCCCAAGGAAATATTTACGGCGCGAAGTTGGTGCCCAAACAGGTGGGCTTAGATCGCCTAGGATATACAACGGAATTCCCCAATCTTTTCATGGTGGGAGCGAGTGCCGGCTACCCCAGCGTACCTGGTGTAATTGGCAATGGTATGGATGTGGTGGAAATCCTTACAGGACAAGCGGTGCGGCAAAGACAAGAAGCACCAAAGCCGTTGGTAGCGGCTGGGTAAGGGACTTCCAAATAAATAATTATCCCATCGCTTTTGAAGCTGGGGTAGCTGGGGAGGCTGGGGGAGAAAGAATCTGATCGTCGTCTTCGCGTCTCAAAATTGGATAATTTAATTTCTGGAAATCCCTAAGTCTGATGGTGATTAGAGGTTATTTATGGACAACAAGGTAGTTCAAATAATGTTTGTTTGAGAAGCGATCGCTCCTGTTTTTCTACCCAAAGAAGTATGATTCCCTCTCTGTAGAATGTAGTGCAAGCTCTACCAAAAGTTTACTATGTAACCACTGAGATGAATTTACATAGTAGAACAACACACCGCTGGCAACAAATTGCTCACTATCTGCCTCAATAGAGCGTTAATCAAAGGACGGCCTATTTATGAAACTACCTCAAATGATTGTTACAACAGTCGCGGCAATTGCTTTTGGCTACCTCGGCTCCCAATACTTTCATAAAAATGTTATGTATGCCATAGGTGGGGGAATGGTTGCACTTGGTGCTGGAGCATATCTTGCACCGTCTAAGTCTCAAGAAAAGCCAATCTCTACACAAACGAACCAGTCAGTGTGAAAAGCAAACGATGGCAACGTACTTTAGCTAAAAACCCTTTAAAAGGCTAACAAAACTCTAAGTGCTATGTATATTACGTAAGTGTGCCGTACCACTACAAATTTAAGATTTACTCGATCAATCAGCTTTAACAATTCACAATCGCAACGGCATATGCGCTGAGATATTATGCAGACTTTTAAAGCGTGGGTTTCCCAAACAGTAACAAAGACAAAAAGAAATCCATCATAAAAATTGTCACCCAGGTAGTCACAACTGCTGTTGTTGCTGACTCTCCTACTTCCTTGGCTCCACCTCTGGTAGTTAGCCCCCAACTACAGCCATTGATAGCAACTATAGCTCCAAAAATAAACCCTTTCAGCAAAATAATCCACAAATCTGAGGGTTCTAAAAAACTTCTGACTGACTCTAAAAATGCCTCTGGAGTAATTTGATAAAACTGTGAGGCGGCAAAAATTCCACCAAGGATGCCTGTAACTAAACCAAAAATTGTCAATAATGGTGTCATCAAGCAGCAAGCAATGACTCTCGGAAGTACTAAATAATCAATAGGATCGGTTCTGAGCATATGCAGTGCATCAATCTGGTCTGTGACTCGCATTGCACCTATCTCGGCTGCAAACGCTGAACCTACTTGGCCGGCAATAATGCTAGCCGACAATATGGGGGCTAATTCTCTGCAAAAAGCTAAGGCAAAGGCCCCACCTACAGCACTCTCAGCCCCAAATTGCACTAATTCTCTGGCTGTTTGAATAGTGAAAATCATCCCAGCAAAACCACTGACAAGAAGAACTGGAGGCAGAGAAGCTGGTCCAGCAGTTACCATGTGTTCCAGGATTTTACGGTGATAAGTTTTTCCTTGGAGTAAATGCAGCAAAACCTGACCCAAGAGCAGCATTACAGAAAAACAACGTGAAACCGAAAATTGGTTTATATTTTTTCTATGTTGTACTTTTACTACCATCTAGTCATCCCTCAAAATAATTATTAAAAATTCGCTAGACTTAAAACTTGCTTAAAGAACGAGATTGAGGGAGAAAGATTGACTGTATGCATTCAAAACAATGAAATAACAAAGGCATGTAGTAATTGCTGAGGACGCTAAAAGAATATCCCATTCTAGTTGGTTGCGGAAATTTTGGATATACCCATTTTTAATCAGGGCGATCGCTGGCTATCAGTTTGCTTCTCGCTTACGGAAATAGAATAGAAATAAACACTAAAAAATGAACCAGGTAGATTACCTCAGGATTAGTTTGATCGACCGCTGCAATTTCCGGTGTCAATACTGTATGCCGGAAGGTGCAGAAGTAGACTATATTCTCAAGCAACAACTTCTGAGTGATGAGGAACTCCTCACCCTGATTCAAGAGGTATTTATCCCTGTAGGTTTTACCCGGTTTCGTTTGACTGGTGGGGAACCGTTACTGCGTCCCCATGTAGTGGAATTAGTCGGGGCGATCGCGTCTTTTCCCCAAACCCAAGACTTGTCAATGACAACCAACGGGTTTTTACTAGCCCCCATCGCCCAAAATCTCTACGATGCTGGGTTGCGGCGCATCAATATTAGCCTGGACTCTTTGGAACCAGATACATTTGAGCAAATTATCGGTAATCGCGGTCGTGGGCGATGGACGCAAGTCTGGGATGGAATTCAAGCTGCCTATCGCGTCGGCTTCGACCCCCTGAAGCTGAATGTAGTGGTGATTCCTGGGGTGAACGATCATGAAGTGCTCGATTTGGCTGCTTTAAGTCTTGACCGCAACTGGCACATCCGATTTATTGAGTTTATGCCGATTGGTAACGGACAATTATTTGGCGATCGCGGTTGGATTTCTTCAGCACAATTACGTCAACAAATCCGCGATCGTTGGGGATTGACAGAATCCCAAGTTCGTGGTGCTGGTCCCGCAGATGTGTTTCAGATTCCGGGAGCCAAGGGAACACTGGGATTCATCAGTCAGATGTCGGAGTGTTTTTGCGATCGCTGTAACCGGATGCGTTTGAGTGCAGACGGTTGGCTACGTCCTTGTCTATTGAATGAAACTGGTCAAATTGATTTAAAAACTGCTCTTAGGGCTGGTATCAGCACCGCACAATTGCAAGAGCAGGTGAGATCTTTGCTGGCAATGAAGCCAGAAATTAATTTTAAACAGCGTGAATCTGGCACTGCGGGTACATATACCCGTACTATGTCGCAAATTGGCGGGTAGTCAATAGTAATTTGTCATTTGTCCTTTGCAAATGACTAAGGACAAATGACTAAGGACTAATGACTATTACGCTTGTCGTGAGTAGTATTCCACCACGAGCAGTTCGTTAACTTGTAGAGCCACCCATTCCCGCTCAATAACAGCGTTGACTTTACCAACCAGCTTGGTTTTATCAAACTCCAGATGACTGGGTAGGTTAGCTAGTCCAGGATATTGTAGGTTGGCTTCTACCAACTTACGCGATGCTTCTTTATCCTTGACAGCGATGACTTCACCAGGACGGCACTGATAGCTAGCAATATTAACTACACGTCCATTCACTGTGATATGACCATGATTCACTAGTTGCCGCGCTGCGGGAATAGTCGGAGCTAAACCCAAGCGGAAAACTGTATTATCTAGGCGCATTTCTAGCAGTTGCAACAGCACTTGTCCGGTAGAACCAGTCACACGTCTGGCTTTACGGACATAGCGTAGCAGTTGCTTTTCGGTCAGACCATAGTTTAAGCGCAGCTTTTGCTTTTCTTCCAGACGGATAGCATACTCAGAACGCTTTTTGCGGTTCTGACCATGTTGACCAGGTGGATAAGCGCGTCTAGCGCTTTTACGAGTTAATCCTGGTAAGTCGCCCAAGCGACGGACAATTCTGAGGCGAGGCCCTCTATATCGGGACATGTGTTTCCTTAATCTAATCCTGTTTCAACTTTACCCAGACATTCCATTATAAATACCTGGAAAACAGAATTTCCAGAAATTATCGATTTCATCATCAGAATTTTGTGCTAATGCCAATAGGCAATCGCAATTAAAAAACTTTTATTACTTTACATGAAAAGGGGACAAGGAGAAAAAAGCAGGGGAGAAAGGAGGGCAGGGAGAGGAAGAAAGAACTAATGACAAATGACCATTGACTATTGACTGTTAACCTTGTTGAATTTTGAATTGCTGAGTTATCCTCGACTATGCAACTAAAATTCCCTAGATGGAGAAGATTGGTTGCACTTATTGAGTTAGCATAGCCTTGGGTGTTTGGAGAACGGCAATGTTAAGGAGCAAAAATCGATGAGCAAAAAAGGCGGTTCTGACTACAGAATGTTGTCGGCTAAAACAGTAAAGGTGACCGCGCCAGTTTTAGCGATCGCAGGATGGTTGGCAACGATGGTTCCCAGTATGGCTATCACCGCCTCCTACAGCAGCAATGATTACCGTGCCTGTGCTGGTCAGCTATTGCGCGTCAATGTTAATGCGAACTCTGCATCACAAGCTTGTGCAGGGGCACTCCGTCCACGAGATTTGTCTTCCTGTGTAGTTTCAATTAGCAGGCAGACACAAATCAGCGCTGTAGATGCTCTTACTACCTGTCGACAAGCAAGACGTCCTGAAGATTTAGCTAGTTGTGTAATTGGGATTAGCCTCTATCCTAATAAAGAGGCAGCTAACCCAGCAATTTTAAATTACTGCGGTCGGAGTTTGTTGCCTGTCCGCTTTGGTCAATGTGTGGTAGGTTTACGTAGTGAAATTAAGTTTGCTCTCGCTCAGGCATTAGATACTTGTATCAGTGGCAGTGACACAGTTAGCACCTTTACACCTTCGGCTCTACCTCAAGTTCAAGGACCTACAGAATTTCGCCCTACTTTTGAAACGGCCCCAATTCCTACACAACCAGGTAGTAATTGAAGCTCATAGAGGCAATAGCCGTTAGGATTTTTGTTGCACCGAAGAAAGACAAGGGGGACAAGGAAGATAAACAATTCATAATTTTAAATTATGACTCTTGAACGCCACTTGCTCTACTTGGGGACCCAGCCGCGTGCGAGGGTTCCTCCCCGTTGAGCGGACTGGCGTGCGACCCCAAGCCGCAGTGGCTCCCCTTGACCCTTGAGTGTTGACCTGAGTTATCAGTCTTCTTTTTTGCCAAACACCAACTGTAAAATCATTGGTATGCCACCTTCTTGGTGATATCTATCTGCCCAAGCGCGGATAACTTCATCCAACTCTTCCATAGCCTGGTCTAAGCGCTCTGGAGGAATGTCAAGTTCCTCTAAGGCTCGCATGGAATTTGGTCGCCGTTCTGCCCAATCTTTCATCAGCCGAAAATACCGAGCGGTATCTTCCACCATGATATAGGTACGCTCTTGATCGTCTGCCGGCGCATAAAAAGGACGGGTAAGAGCGTAGAAAGGCATACCCCACGGAGAATCAATGCGCGTCACCGTGCCAGAGTAGAGTAGACGGCGCTTGATATGCTCCGCTAAAGCTTCACTTAAAGGCATCTGGTGCTGGGTTGGCATGTCCTCCTGCGATCGCTTGTGCAAAAATTCAATTAATTCTAAAAACTCAAAAGATGTAATTAACTGGGCATCAGGCAGATTACTTGGTAGTTTCTGCTCAATTTGCCTTTTTTCCTCGCTTGTCAGACTTGTGCCAGGAATGCGCGATTTCCCCGGACGCCAAGGAAATTTTTCCATCCAAACATAAGGCAATTGAATCAAGTAGCGAGGCTCCTGAGAACCCAGCATTTTCAGCAATTTACCTTCAGTCAGGGCCTGTCTGACTTCCTCCACAATGATTTTGACCCGTTTCGGCTCCAAGTGGTGCAAATGCCCTGTCATTCGCAAGTTTTGACCTTGCTCTAGATAGGTCATGTAAATTGCACATTTGGCAGCCGTAGCCGCTGCATCTAAAAATGCCCCATGCCTGTGCCCACTGGTCCGCATGGCACTAAAAGCCAGATAAAGCATGATCTGATCCATCGCACTGGGGCTGAGACGTTTGATCAGATCTATGTCGTTACTCATATAACAGACAGTTAAATAGCACGTTTACAAATTTATTAACCGTAGGAAAGTAAGTAGTATACACCCGACTGAAGGCGATATTTTCACTTCAGATTATTTATTATGCTTCAACTATGAGGTTGTTGGTAGTCAAAATTATGAATTTCCGGGTAATTTCTGGCACACATATCAAAAAAAGTGTTTTTGCTGTAATTTATCTACTACATAACCGTAATATTACTGCAAGTATTTACACTTATGCTCCTATTCACAGCTTAAAAGGATGGGATACTGATAAAGCTAGACTCTCATATGCTGTGCCGAAAAGCTCTTATATACTTAGATAATATTTACATATAGTTTTGTATAATTTTATACTTGATTTATAAAAAGAGATTTAAAAGGATTTAGTGAAACCAAAAAACTATATGGTAAATGTAATTAGCTACTACTAAAATCTACCGGGTAATGTATTGGGGAGAAACATCGATCTCACTACTCAACGATAAAATTTTGAGTTGTAGACTGAGAACTTAAACTTACCATTTATAAAAGTGAGACATTTTTATCCCCAATCACTCAATCGGCAACTTGGTCGCTTTTATCTACGACTGATTTTTGAATTGATGCCAAATTATAGACCTTTAACAAAGCCGAACAGTTCGATTCAAACTACTTTGTTAAATTTTTGGTATGTTATTAAATAATAGCATTCCTTTGTGCTTAATAGGGATCTAGTAATGTCTTTTTAAGATATTTGTGTTTGATATTTGATTTTTTTATAGAAAAAGTAAAATCAACTTTTATTGATATTTGTGTCCCTGCCCCTAGTCACCTGCTACCTATTAGGATCAACATTAAAGTGAAATGGTATTACTCGTAGAGGTGAATACAGGAATCCGATTTGATTTTTGAAATGATACATAGGGGAGCCACTGCGTTGGTAAGGCAGTCCGATCTTGCGGGTTTCCCGCAGAAGGAACTGCCGAAAGGGTTCCCC